>JBKHXR010000061.1:0-23082 GCA_046565905.1 Thermoleophilia bacterium
AGCTGCGCGGCCAAGAGGGGCGCCGGCGACAGCGATACGACCGGGACCGGGAAACAGGCCTGGGCGGCGCTTGAGTGGATGTCGATCGTGACGACCTGGTCGACGCCCACGGCCGCCAGCAGCGCACCCGCCCATGCGGCCCCGAAGCTGCGCCCGGGCCGCGCTCGGTCCTGGCGCGCGTAGCCGAGGTAGGGCAGCAGCGCGACGACCCGCCGAGCGCGCTCGCGCCTGAGCGTGTCGGCCAGCAGCAGCGTCGCGAGCATCTGCTCGCCGGGCGGTGCCAGCGAACCGAGCACCGTGCACTCCTCGCCCGTGACCGAGCCGTCGAGCTCGACCCACAGCTCGCCATCGGGGAAGCGCCCGGACCGGTAGTCGCGCAGCGCCGGATCCGATCGCGCGTCCAGCCCCTCGGGCAGCAGCGCACGGTGCTGCGGGAGGCAGAAGACGATCATCGTCGGTTGCGGTCACGGGTAGCGATCATGGCTGCGCAATCGTGCCATGGCTTCCGTACTTGGTACCGATGCCCGGCCCCGGTGACGCGCCTACGGTTCTCGGAAGCGAGCTTGCCGAGAGGAGAGCGTGATGATCGGTTGCGAGGCGTGCGGCAACGGCTGCGACCGAGGCGATCGAGGTCATCCTGGGAGGTGAGCGCGACGTGTTCGCTGAACGCTCGCCGGCTCTGGCGGGCGTCCGGGCGCTGCTGATCGACATCGACGGCGTGCTCTACGTCGAGGACGAGGTGGTCGCCGGTGCGCGCGACGCGCTCGCGCGCCTGCGGGCGAGCGGGCTCGGCGTCCGCTTCGTGACGAACACGACGGCGCGCTCGCGTGCGCGCACGCTCGAGAAGCTCCGGCGCCTGGGTTTCGCGGTCGCCGACGGCGAGCTCGTCACACCGGCCGCGCTCGCGCTGGCTCACTGCCGTGAGCGCGGCCACCACACGGCGGCGCTCGTGATGAACGACGAGGTCAAGCACGACTTCGGCGGGCTCGAGCAGGCCGAGCGCGACGTGGACGTCGTGATCGTCGGCGATCTCGGCGAAGCCTTCGCCTACGACGTGCTCAACCGTGCGTTCCGGCTGGTCATGGACGGCGCCGAGCTCGTCGCGCTGCAGAAGAACCGCTTCTGGCAGACGGCGGACGGGCTGTCGCTCGACGTCGGGCCGTTCGTCGCCGCGCTCGAGTACGCAACCGGGTGCGAGGCGTTCGTCGTCGGCAAGCCGGCCCCGGCGTTCTTCGCGCTGCCGCTCGCCGAGCTCGGCGTCGACGCCGGCGCCGCAGCGATGGTCGGCGACGACATCGAGAGCGACGTCGGCGGGGCGCTGGCGGCGGGCCTGCGCGCGGTCCTGGTGCGCACCGGCAAGTATCGCTCCGACGTCGTTGCGCGATCGGCTATCGAGCCGACCGCGCTCGTCGACTCGATCGCCGAGCTGCCGGCGCTCGTTGGCATCGCTGGCTGAGGGATCGCCGGCCGTCGGCGCCTGGGCAACGCAGAGCGAGCCACGGCGACGCGATCGCCCGGCCTGCGAGATCCGTGGCGTCTGCGCGGTGCGGTCGGTAATCCCTACGCATGACCGGCGGAGTCGGGCGGCGTAGGGTTGCGCCCCTGGTCCTCGATCACCGAGCGACATCGATCTCGTCGTGCTGTCCGACACCACCTGCCCACACACCGATACGCCCTTCATGAGACGCGCCGCCACCGCACTCGCGCTCGCCGGTGTCCTGCTCGCCGGCGGCTGCGGCGGCGACGGTGGCGACGGTCTCAGCAAGTCCGAGTACATCGCAGAGGCCGACGCGATCTGCCGATCCGCCCAGGCGCAGGCGGCCGCGCCGATCCAAAGCCTGACCGCGACGGTCAGCGGCTCCCCGTCACGGACGCGCCTGCGAAAGGCCGCGCGGATCGTCGCCGAGCTGCAGACGATCGGGACGTCCTACCTGACGCGGTTGCGCGCGCTCGAGCAGCCCGCTGACGACACGACGGCGATCGAACGCTTCCTCGCCCCGACCGGCCGCGTGGTCGGCATGCTCAGCGAGGCGCGCGACGCACTCGAGCGCGGTGCGGCCGTCGAGGCGCTGGGCGTGCTGCAGAAGGCCCAGCCACTGGATGCAGAGGCCGGCTCGGCCGCTCGCGCCTACGGCTTCAAGCGCTGCGGCTCGCTGATCTCAGCGGCGTCCAGCCCTGCTGCGTAACCGGGGCCGACACGCTGCGCGGGTTCCTGGATCGGTTCGGAGCGCTCGGTCAGGCGATCGGGGCGTCGACACGCCGGCGGTATCTGCTTCGTCGGCCTGGACGTGCATGCCGGCAAGACGGCTGCGGCCGCTGTGCGGGTCCGGTCCGGGTGCGTGCAAGGCACAGATCGCAGGCTGGGCGCGGACGCGAGCGGCTGGCTGCAGACGCCGCCAGGCTCGGTCGGCGCGATCGATGAGGCCGGCCCGACGGGGTTCGGGCCTGCGTGACCGTCGCTCCGCCGCTCCCGCCGCGCTCGTAGCGGCAGGCTCACTTGCCGACTCCCGGTGCCCGGCCCTGAGCGTAGAAGACGGCAGCTCCCACCATGCCGCCGCCAACCGCTTTGACGACCCAGGCGGTGTCTCCGAGTCCAAGATCCTTGGTCGAGATACCGGCCAATACGGCGCCGATCGCGATCAGCAGGATGAGCAGGATGTTCACCGCGTAGCGAGGCTTGACGCGGATCGCCAGCTCCAGCCGTGGCGCCTTGTCAGCGAAGTGCTCCCGGCCCCGGACGATGAGCGTTGTGTTGACGCTCCGCGTCGTGGCGCCGGCGGTGAGCCACAGCTGCACCCCCTCGCTCATCGCCAGCGGCGCTGTGCGCGGATTCTCGGCGAACAGGCGATCGGATGACACCACGGTCTCGATCGCGTCCGCAAAGGGCGTGCCCGTCCGCGTGTGCGCGTCAAGCGACAGGATGTACTCGCCGCGAGTGTTGAGCACGTCGACGTTGTCCTTCGCCGGAACCGATCTGCCGTCACCCGCTGCCTGGATGTCGATTGCGCGAAAGAAGAAGCTGCCGTCGAGACTCCCCCGCCGTGCAAGGTCTTCGGAGAGCGTGCGCCACGAGACCGCCTGCCCGACCGCGGCATCGTCCTCCGGAAGGCTGGCGTGCTCGAACATGAACCGCGTCTCGTCGGTGTCACAGCTATGCGGGCGGGGGCGGTGCGGAAGCTTGCGCAGCGCGCGGTTCCACCCCTCGAGCAACTGCTCGAGGCGGTGCGGGCTGGCGTGTACGTAGGGTCCGAGCGTGAAGAACACCCCGAGGTACGTTTCGGCTGTGTATCTCGGCGGGTCGAGCAGCTCGGCGGGACGCAGGTCGTCGAGCACGACATGCCGGAAGGCAACGAAGTCCAACTCGTCAGGATGCGTCTTCGGCGCGTCGCAGAACACGATCAGACCCGGCCGGCCCGACAGGTCCGCGACGCGCAACGGCGGTGCGATCCAGCGTGACTTGTAGGCGAAGGACATCCGATAGCCCTCGGGCGCGGCGACGCAGGTCAGGAAGTCGCGCTGATACTGGGGCCGCGCCTCGGGGGCCGATGTGGCGAGGACGATCGGTAGCTCGTCGCTCACGGCGTGGGTCTTGCGACATCGAGTGGCGGCCGTGCCTCCAGCGCGCTGCGCAGCCGGCGGTCGAGCGCCAGGGCGTAGAGGTCGAGTGGCGCCAGCGACATGCGTGAGACCGCAAAGCGGTCGCCGAGCCGGTCAGCCAGCCGCGTCGGGTCGCTCGTGCCAAACGCCGCCGCGAGATAGCGATCCGTGACGTACTCGCCATCGACATACGCATAGCGGGTGCCGTGCTCCCGGGCGAACGAGGTCCAGTTCCCGGCTCGGTACGAGGCGGCGGAGAAACCGAGGTTCGGATTGACGTATGTCAGGACCAGACGCGCCGACGGATACTGGTCGCGTGCGACGTTGAGCGCGCGCCGCAGGAGATAGGTGATGGTGTTGTGTGGCGCCCAGTCAAATGCGAAGACACGCGACAGCATGAGCACCTCACCGGCGGCGACACCATCGGGCAGAGCGGCCTCCAGCGGTGCCAGATCGAACGGCGAGAAGCTCAGGACCGCGACGGGCCGGTCGCCGTCCAGTGCGCCCACGACGTGCGTGCTCGACTCGCGAAACGAACGCAGGTAGTGGAAACGCTCCAGCAGGGGGCGAGCGAGCGCCTCGTCCGCTCTGATGACGCGCAGCTCCGATGGCTTCATCGGAGCGGGAGTCGGCCGCGCGGCCCAGTGGGCGAAACCGGCGGTCGCGGCAAGCATCTGTTCGGCCCGGCGAGCCAGCTCCTCAGCGGCAGCGTTGCTCGTGACGCAGCCGTCCTCGTCGGCGAGCCGCGGGAGGTGAAGCAGCGCCTGCAGGCGCAGATCGCGTTGACCGACGCCGTGTTCCGCCGCCCGGCTGCACACCAGCGCGCCCAGATCGGCGTCCGATGGGCCGACAGCGAGCGTCCCGAACGTGCGAAGCGGCACGGTCCGATAGTACGGCTCGGCAACAGCAGCGCTCGAGGAGGTCGGGCCGGCGCCCGCTGCGGACTTCGCGAGCCGCTTCCCGCACGAGCTGCCCGGCGGCCAGCGCCAGCGCGTCGCGTTTGCCCGCGCGCCGGCCGGGGCGCCGCGGCTGGTGATCGCCGACCAGCCGCCGTCGATGCTCGACGCGTCGCTGCGACGGGCATCCGCGACCTCATCGCCGCGATGCGCGAGCGGCCGGGAATCACGTTCGTGGTCATCACCCACGACCTCGACGCCGCGCGCCACGTGGCCGACGAGATCGTCGTCATGCGCAGCGGGCGGATCGTCGAAAGTGGCAAGATCGAGCGGGTGCTCGGCCAGCTCACCAGCGAATACACCAGGATGCTCCTCGCCGCGAGCGAGGGGCGACTTCCAGAGGAGGCTCCATGCGGCTGATCTTCTTCGCGTCGTCCGATCCCGGCGCGGACCCCAAGCCGATCTGGTCGGCCTACCACTTCGCCGAGGTCGCCGCCCGGGCCGGGCTGGACGCCGAGGTGCGCCTCGCCGGCGACGCCGTGCGCGTCGCCCAGGAGAACACGGTGGCCGAGACCGAGCTGGGCTTCGAGCTTCGCGCGAAGGTGATCGGCGGGATCGACGCGCCCTACCTCGTCTCCCTCTGACCGGGCTGCCTCGACACCCGTGCGGTGTCGCCAGAGCAGGTCGAAGGGATCGGCGGCGTGCCGCGCCCGCTGTCGGACATCCTCACCGAGGTGTCGGAGGGGCGCTCGACGCTGACCTACCTCGGCTGACCCACCGCGCGTCGACGGACGCGCGCGGCGCGGCGCGTCGACCTGCCGCGCGTCCTGCCGGCCCGCTGCCCGCGTCGCGTCCGCGTGTCGCAACGCAGGCCTCGCGCTTGCTCGGCACGCCAGGAGCGGCAGCCGCCGCCCTGAGGCGAGCCCGGCCGGCATCGCCGGGCCTTGGCGGGCTGCACGGAAGGCTGCCCGAACGGCCGGCCTTGCCCGCGCTGCGGCACGTACCGTGGAGCAGCCGAACGGCGACACCGAGATGCTGACCTCGACCGAGCCACCCAAGCCGGCGCAGCCGCACACTGTCGAGCAGACAGCAGCTCGCGCGCGCGCGTCGGCGACCGACCGCGCCCCGGACCCGTCGCGGCCGCTCCGAGCGGCCGGCAACGACGGCCTCGCGCGCCTGCTGCGCAAGGCGGTCCACCGGCGTGCCGGCAGCGCGCTGCTGCAGCGCTACGAGATCGTGGTGCCGGCGGCCGCCGGAGCCAACGCGACCGCGGCCGGGCGCTACCGCGTGCTCGGCGCAGGAACCGAGTTTCAGGCGCAGACCGTGGATGCGGCCCATCAGACGATTCACGCCCCGACCGCGCCCGGCGCCGCTCCGAGCCTGCGCCTGTCCGACGACGCCAAGATGGCAGTCGAGGACAGCGACCTCTCGGGCAGGCAGCCGAAGGTCTTCTACGCGACGAGCGGCGTTCGCTCGTCCAGCAACAGCGCGCTGAAGAAGGTCGGCTCGGACTACGAGCTGTACGTCGATCGCGCAAACGCGATCGAGGTGCGAAACGCCAACGGCACGAAGCGAAAGCTCGACCGCATCCTGCCGCGTACGCGCGCCGTCCCGGCGGGCGGGCGCACCGCGAGCCAGCAGGGCATGACGCTCGATGCCCACCCGGACTGCATCATCATGGCCCAGGCAGTGATGAAGCACGCCAACGGGACTCGCGACGCACGCCTCGCCGTCAAGACGCCGGGCAACACGTCCTTCAACGAGTTCCGCGCAGCCGCCGCGATCGACGCCTGGGCCAACACGCCCAACAACGGCAGCATGAAGAAGTTCGTCAAGGCGGCCAACCAGGCCGCGCGTACCGCGTTCGCCACCGACCCGGTCGCCACCATCAACACGATCGCGACGTCCTACGCCGTGCTGATGGCCGGCAACCCGGTGCTCGCCGCGCAGGTCGCGGAGGCGCTGGGCCTCAACGCGTACGCCGAGCCGAACGTCGGCGAGGCGTACGAGACCTATCGAGTCTCGACCACGCAGGTGCCGCAGACGCGTCAGGCGGGCGGGCAGCTGGTGCGGGACTTCTGGGGGCAGCACATCGGCGCAGTGGTCGCCAAGAGCGGCGTGGACCGGGTGACGATGGAGAACTACGCGCGCTCGCACGAGATCGGTGCGATGAACACCGCGCCGCATTACTACTTCCAGATGTACGGACCGGCGAGCAAGAACCAGTCCTGGCACGAGGCATGGGCGATCACCGCCGGGAACGCCCCCGCCGTCCCGGTGGGCGATCCGGCCGCCGCAGGGTCGGATGCGCTGACCGTCGTGATCCGCCACTGAGCTGCGCTCGACGGACTGGCCCGGGACCGGCCGTCCAGACGGCCGTCGCGCCGACGCGCCGACGACCGGGCGCCCGCGGACGGCGAGCGCATCATGCCGGCCGAAGCCGGTGGCTGCATCGGCCCGCGCCGCGTGTCGGTCGGCGCGTCGACGTCGCGCCGCGGCCACCGATCGCGCGAGGCTGATGCGGCCAGGCACCGGCCGGTCGGCTTCCTCGAGCCGGTGGGCGCCGCCCGGGCACGCGACGTCGCTGCTTCAGTCATCGGCGGCGGCCGTCGGCCGCGCTTGGCAGTCGTCGCATAGCCGTGGGGCATGCATCGCGAGGCAGCCTTTCGGGCGATGCTGCGCCCACGCCTTGAGCGCGAGAGCCGCGGTCGGGGATGCTGCAGAGATGCGCGAGCTCGCACACCGGCGGGGGAAGCATGTGAAGACCGATCACGGCGCGAAGACGCGTGCGGCATCGCGGATTGACACGCATGCAAAGGACCGCACCGGCGAAGCGGTCGAACGTCCGGCACGCAGCGGCCGCACCGACGCACTCGGCGCAGTGCTCGCACGCGCGGTGCTGCAGCGCTACCGCGTCAACCCGATACCGCAGATGACGCACCAGTGGCGCTTCGGGCTCGGGCTGTTCTTCGACCCCAACTGCGGCTGGTACGCCCAGGTCGCCGCGCTGCGCCAGCGTGCCGCCGCGCTCGGCATGGCGCGTCACTTCCCGGCCGACCCGGCACGCCTGCTGCCGAACCCGAGCCTGCTCGCCTTCAGCCCCCATGACGAGGGGGCCGACCTTGCGGTTTCGATCCGCAAGCCCAACGACCTCGATGCGTGGGAGACCCTGCTGCAGGCCGTCGGACCGGTCATCGTCTCGGGCATGCTGGGCGGCGCCGACTGGGGCACCGTCGCCGGCAAGCAGCTCGGGGTCGGGCACTTCGTGCTCATCGTCGGCGCCGACGCTGCCGCGGGCACTCTCGACTATCTCGATCCGCTCCGAGGCAACACCGTGCGCACGGGCGACTACGCGCGTCTCGATCCGCGAATCGACGACTGGGTCGCACACATCAACGACGAGGCGTTGATGGACCGGATCGCAGCGCTGCGTACGGGGTAGCTGGCGCTCGAGCGACGCTCGTGTCCTCAGCGGGCGACAACTCTCGGAGAGGCTGCCCGCCAGCCCGTCCGTTGCGGCCCGGTCTCGACGTGAGCGAGGAAGACCGCGAAGGCCTCAAAACGGTCGCGGACGGCTGAAGGACGAGGTTGTCCGGATCGTCGTGGAGCTTCGACGGCGTTCCTCGCGGTTGACGGGCAGACCAGGCGCGCTCGCCGAAGACATCGCGGATCGCGAGCCGCAGTGCCTTGCCGTGGTCGCTGACAACAAGTTCGCCTGCTCGCGATCCAGGCCGCGGTCGACGAGATCGGCGAGCAGCGAGCCGACGAGCCGCGCGTCCTCCGTCGAGCCTTCCCGGAGGCGGCCTCCTCGCCGGCGACCGCGACGCCGCCGATGACCGATTCCCCAGGACGGCGAATCGGTCATCGGCGTCCCTTGCGGGCGACGCGCGACACGCCCGTGCCGCGGCCGCGCACGCCTGCCGGGCAGCTCGTCACGGTCAGGGCGGAGCTGGCCGAGGTCAGGTGCCCGTCGCTCTCCCAGCGCAGTCGCACCTGCAGGCCGCGCTGCCACGGGATGAAGCGCGTGATCTCGCTGCCGGGCGAGGCCGGCGCGGCCTGCGCGACGCGGGCGCCGAGCAAGCGCGGGCGGGCACTGCCGGCGACGGTCCGCCAGCCGCGTGTGGCGGCGGCGGTGACGCCGCCGATCGTCCGCACCTCGAGCTCCGCGGCGTCGGCCTGGTCGGCCCCGCGCACGCGTCCCCACACCTCGATCCAGCGGCGCTTGCCCTTGCGCCGGCAGGCCGCGAAGGCGGGTGTGCGGTACTGGTGATAGGCCGGCTTGGGCGTCCCGTCGGCGTTCAGCAGGCCCGTCTGCCAGTCGCCGTAGACCCGCATCCGCGGTCCGGCGGGATCGCCGGGCCGGTCGCGCAGCTGAAACTGCGGCCACATCACGACCCCAGGATCGCGGGTCGCGAGGTACTCCGCCCACGCCAGCAGGTGGCCCTGCTGCTGCGGCGAGAAGACGGCCTCGGGATCGGGCGGGTTGGTCTCGTAGCCGTACTCGGTCATGTAAACCGTCGTGTTGCCCGCCGCCAGCCGCCCGCCCGCGACGAGAGCGCGCAGCGTCTTCATGAGCCGCGGCGTCGCGGCGACCGGAAGCTTGTCGGTGTCCCGCGGCAGCGCGTCGGGCAGCGTTCGAAGCGAATAGGGGTGATGGGACCAGCCGTCGCCGGGAATTGGCGCGAAGTTCGCGCAGGGACCGCTGCGCACCGGGCGCAGACGCTGATCGACGCAGGCCAACGCGCGCAGGAACAGCAGCGGCGGCACGCCGCTGCGGCCGGGGGTGCTCGAGCCCATCGACGCCGTGCCGCCGATCAGCACACGGCTGCCGGGCGCGCCGCGCTTGATCGCCGGATACGCGGCGTGGACCATCGCGCGATACAGATGCGGGGACTGCGGGACGTAGCGGCCGCCCTGACGCCGCCACTGCGGCTGCAGGAAGCCGGGATGGTTCGGCTCGTTCCAGATCGTGAACAGATCGACCCCGGGCAGTGGCTTGTCCTGCGCGACCGGCGGCGGGCTCAGCGCCGGCCTGCGGCGACCGAAGAGGCTCTCGAGGAAGTTCGCGTCGGGTGACGGCTCGCTAGCCGCCGACGCCAGCAGAGACGTCGGCACGTAGCCGCCGGCGTAGCGCCGCGCGACGGCCTCGGCGAAGCGCGCGTACTGGGCAGCGTTGATGTTCGTGCGCAGCCGCGTTGACTCGCCGGCCTCCCCGCTGATCGCCCAGCGCGGTGCCCAGAAGGCGATGTCGATCATCGGCTTCATGCCCGCCTCGACGATCAGGCGCACGGCGCGGTCGAGGTTCATCCAGTGGTCCCGCGGGTATGCCGCGGGATCGGTGAGGTCGCCCTCGGGCACCGTCTCGAGCGCCGGCGACGGCGCGATCACCGACCATCCGGCGGTCAGTCGCACGCGCCGGATGCCGATGTCGCCTGCCTGCTGTAGGCCCGTCCGGATTTCGTCTTCGGTGCCGTGCAGGAACAGCGCGTCGTCTTGCACGACAGTCTCGGGCGCCGGGCGCGCATGAGCGCTGGCGACCAGCAGGAAGGACAGGCCGAGGCACAGCAGGATCGTTCGAATCGCGGTCATGGGGTTCTCCAGTCACGTTTTGCGGGTCGGGTTCAGTTGCGGCGGTCGTCGTGGCCGGCGTCCGTCGCCGGGCCCTTCTGAAGTCGTGGGTCCGGCGGCGCGATCGCGCCGGCCGCGCGCTCGCCGGCGGCGGGCCGGTCGATCGCGCTGCGCGCGCCGGCCAGCGCCGCCCGCAGCGCGTCGTGCGTCGCGTTCGCGCGCGCGGCGGCATCCTGCAGCGCTGCGGTGCGGCGGCGTGAGACGCGGCCGCCCGCTGCGCTGTGGAGCGCGCCCAGTAGCTCGCCCTGTGCCGCCAGCGCACCGGCGAGCGCGTCGACCAGCTGCTCGAGCGAGCCCGTCGAGCGTGTGCTGCTGAGCTCGAGCGCCACGTCGGCCTGCAGGCGCGAGGTGCGCCGCAGCACCGTGCAGGCGAACGCCTGCAGGCGGCCGTCGGTGCACCCCGCCAGCTCAGCGCTGTCATGCGCGACCGCCGATGCCGAGCGCACGAAGATCGCGCCGGCCGTCACGGCGGCCGGCACGTGGTCGGTCAGCAGGCGCGCGGTCAGCGCGTACGAGTAGGCCAGCCGCCGCGAGGCTCGCGCCAACAGCTTGTGGCGGCGGCGGCGGCGCTGCGCGCCGAGCGCCTCGTGCGCGTCGCGCGCGGCGTGCTCGGCGAGCTGGGATGCCGCCTGCAGCGATGCCGGCTGGCGGCCGCCGCCCGCCGGTCGTGCGAGCGCGGCGGCTGCGCAGGTCGCGGCGGCGACTGTGGAGGTACGTGGGGGCAGCATGGTCGAGAGCTCCTCACGGGGTTTGGGCTCTGGACGCCCATCCGTTGGGCGTTCGCAGGCAAGACCCGCCGGCCGCGAGTTCTCGCGGCCGAGTGGACGAAACGACGTCTTTTGGCGGCCACCGCTCAAGTGCCCGGCGCGCCGCGCAGGCCACTGCCGCGCAGTCCGCGAGACGCATTAGCGCTCGAAGCAGCGCACTATTTGCCGCCCACACTCGCCGTCGCGCGGCGCAGGGATGATGGACCCGAGCCGCGTACGACCTCGGCCCCGGGGCATCCTGGCGGACCTTGGAAGCTCGACGCGGTCGCTACCGAGCTTGTCGCCCATGCATGCCCTAGAGCACCGGACCACGTGAAGGACCGCGTTTCCGGCGAATTCGGCGCCGACGATGCCGCCGAGCTGCTCGGCGGCGAGCAGCTCGCGTCTGGCGAGCGGATGCGCGCGATGGTCGACGCGGTCGCTGCGCTCGTCGGCCGCATGGGCGAGCGCCGCCCGGACCTTGCGGACGCCGCTGCCGCGCCGCTGCCGCCGCCGCAGCACAACGGCCTGCGCGACGCGCTGCAGACGGCGCTGCGCGACGGCGAGTTCATGCTCGCCTACCAGCCGCAGGTCTCGCTGGTCAGCGACCGCATCGTCGCCGCCGAGGCGCTGCTGCGCTGGGACCGCCCGGACGGCGTCGTCTCGCCGAAGGTGTTCGTCCCGCTGGCGGAGGAGACCGGCGACATTGTCGCGATCGGCGAGTGGGTCCTGCGCCAGGCGTGCGAGCAGGCCGCCCAGTGGAAGCGGACCTTTCCGAGGCTGCTCCCATGGCACGTCTCGGTGAACGTGTCGCCGCGCCAGTTCGACGACGGTCTCGTCGAGGTCGTCGGTGGAGCGCTCGACCACGCCGGGCTCGACGCGGCCTCGCTACGGCTCGAGGTGACCGAGACGACGCTCATCGAGGACATCGAGCTCGGGCGCTCGGTGATCGTGCAGCTACGCGACCTGGGCGTGTCGCTGGCGCTCGACGACTTCGGAACCGGCTACTCGTCGCTGGCATATCTGCGCCAGCTCGACCTCGACGAGGTCAAGATCGACCAGGCCTTCGTCCGCGGGTTGGGCGCGAACGTCAGCGATACCGCGATCGTCGCATCGGTCCTCAGCCTCGCCCATGCCCTCAATCGCACGGTCGTTGCCGAGGGCGTCGAGACGACCGGCCAGCTCGAGCACCTGCGCTCGCTGGGCTGCGACCTCGCTCAGGGCTTTCTCCTCGCGCCACCGATGCCGCCCGAAGAGCTCGCGCTGCTCATCGGGGAGAGCGCGCGCGGGGTCCGGCTGCGGCCCGGCACGGACGACGACGGCGAGCCGGCGCTGCAGACGGTGCTGGTCGTCGACGACGAACCGGTCATCCGCCAGCTCGCCCGCATGTGCCTCACGGCCGGCGGCTTCTCGATCGAGGAGGCCGGCACTGGTTCGAGTGCGCTCGCGGCGAGCCGTCGCAGCCCGCCGGCGTGCGTGCTGCTCGACGTGGAGCTGCCCGACAGCAGCGGCCTGGATGTCTGCGCGGCGCTGCGCCAGCACCCCGCAACTTCGGACTGCACGATCGTGGTGCTGACATCCGCCGCGCAGAACATGACCAAGGCCGAGGCGTTCGCGGCCGGCGCCGACGACTACATCGTCAAGCCGTTCGTCCCGCGCGACCTCTGCGCGCGCGTGCGGGCCGCGCTGCGCCGGCGCGAGACCGGCTGAGTGCGCGCCCGGCGACCGGATTAGACGGCATGCGACCCGTCTCGCCGCCGGCTGCAGTGAGAGCGTCGACGCTCCCGCGCATCGTATGGCGCGGGCTGGTTACGGCATCGACGGGTGAGGAGCATCGACTTGACGGACGGTATCTGCTTCGCGGGCCTTGATGTGCATGCTCGTACGACGGCGCCAGCGGGCGGTGCGGTTGGGCTATGGATGGATTTCCAACGCTCCGCTAGCCGGTGCGCCGACTGGGGCGATCGGCTGGCTGCGGTCGCTGCCGGGCCCGATGAACGCTGTCTACGAGGCCGGCGTTCGGGCTGGCGCGCGCAGGCAGGGCGGCGGGGACCGGGGCGACGATCTGCTTGCCCGGCCCGATGCCGCGTCAGCCTGGCGATCGGAAGCGACAGTCCATTGCGAGGTAGTCAGCGCTCGCAAATTTCAGCCTCGAGTGCGCTCGCCGCTCTGGCGCCACCCGCGCCGCGACCCCAGCGACCCTGAAGCCGACAACGGCACGCTCAGCGCTGCCTGCTTGGCGACGCTCCGCCACATCAGCGCGTGCGCGCGCGCAGCGCCGAGAGCTTGGCAGCGGTCATGTCGAGCGTCACATCGGCCGTCTTGATGACGTCCTGGGCCGTCGCGCCCGTCACGCCGACGGTCGAGCGGACCGACTCATCGAGATGGGGCAGCGAGGGGTCCACGTCGGCGGGCAGCAGCGGCGGCGAGGACTGCCGCGAGGGCGGAGGGGGCGGCGGCGGGGTGGGCGCCGGCGCGGTCGCGGTCGGCAGTGCGGCCGTCGTCTGTGCGACAGCCGCCGGCAACTCCCGGCGAGGCGCAGCCGCGCCGGAGCTGCGCTGCGTGGCCGCCGTGGCGGCCGCGCGCGGGGCCCGCAAGGGCAGTGTCGGGCTGACCGCCGCCGGCGCGATGGCGGCGACCCGCGGCGTGCCCTGGGCGGGTCGCACCGCATGATCGCCGACGGGCACCCCGCTGAGTCCGAGCGAACCGGCGACGACGGCCGTCGCGACCGCCGCCTTGGTGAGCTCCGGCGGTGCGGAGGCCGGCAGGCGCTCGGCGAGACCGCGTAGGAAGATCAGGGGCGTGATAGACAGCGAGCTCAGCGCCCGCCCGCGGCGCCGGCGCTCGAAGGCGCGGCAGTCCGCGCAGCTGTCCAGGTGCGCCTGCAGGCCGGCCGAGCGCCGGCGCATCCGCGTCAGCTCGCGCTGCGCGGTCGAGCAGGGCAGGCCACGGCCACTGCGACGCGCGACGAGACCGCGGCGCGCCTCGGTGACGAGCCCGAGTGCGCGCGCCGGCGACGTGCCAAGCACGCCGGCTAGCTCGTCGGCCGCGAAGCCGGCGAACTCTCGCAGCACGAGAGCTGCGCGCTGGCGCTCCGACAGGCCGGCGAGGTCGTGCAGCAGCATCTCCACCTCACCGCGCTGCTCGAGCGTCTCCTGCGGGGTGAGACCCGCCGGCAGCTCGATGTCGCCGATGTCCACCATGGCGCCCGCGCCGCCTGCGCGCTGCTGGTCGAGGCACTCGTTGCGCGCGACGGTGTACAGCCACGGTCGCACGTTGGCGACCGCGCCGCGGCGGGTGGAGAACGTGACGAGCGCGCGCTCCCACACCGTCTGCGTAGCGTCCGCCGCCTCGTCCGCGCGGCCGGTTATCCCCAAGCAGAAGCGCGAGAGCGCCTGGTTGTGGCGCCGAAACAGCTCATCGACGCCGGCACCGCCGAGCAGCGAGAGCTCCTCGTCGGTGTGGCTGCGCAGGCCGCTCGGACCGCGCACCTCCGTTTGTCGCCACGCACGCGACGACACCGTCGAGGCAGCGGTCGAAGCCAGCTTTGGGATCTGATCCTGTTCGAGAAGCGATGCCTTCATGCTCCCCGTTTCGGTCGCGGGCGGCACCACTTGAGACCGCGCGAGAAACTGCGCAACTTTGACGACATCGCGCGGATGCGCATGTCGTCGCTCCGCCGGGGCTCGATGCACGCGATCGTCCGCGCGGTCGGGGCCTTTCGGCCGCATTTGTGTCGCACCTTGTGCAGACCCGGTGCAGACGGAAGGCGCGGCCGCCGGTTGATGCTGTCATCGCGTGCAGCTGTGACGACCTGGTTGAACAACGTTTCGCGCCTGCGCCTGCGAATCTTGGCGGTCGCGCTGACGCTCGGGCCACTGGCTCTGCTGGCCTACCTCTCGCTGGATATCTCGGCCGATGTCCTGCGCGACCGCGAGAAGGCCCGCCTGCGGGTCGAGGTCGCCCTCCGCGCCGCCAACATCGAAAGTGAGATCGCCGGCCTGCGCGAGATCGTCGAATCCTACGCCCGCCGCCCGACGCTCGTCAGGAGCCTGGCAGGCCCGCCGCGGGCGGGAGACGCGGCGACGATCCGGGTGCAGCTCAGCGAGCTGCAGGGCGTCCGCAGCGGCATCGCGACAGCGTTCATCGCCCGCGCTGACGGCCGGCTGAGGGACATCGTCCCCCCCACGCCGGCGATCGTCGGCGACGACTTCAGCTTTCGCGACTGGTACCGCGGCGTGATCACGACTGGGCGTACGTACGTCTCGGAGCCGTACAGGACACAGGCGCGCGGGCGGCCGCATGTCATCGCCGTCGGAACTCCCGTGCGCGCCGGCGACCGGCCGGGGCCAATCGGATCGCCGACGGCGATCCTCGTGGCCGCCTACCGCGTCGATCAGATCCAGGCCTTCGCGAGCCGCCCTGCGACGGATCCGGGCGTCAGGGTCACAGTCACCGATCAGCGCGGTGCGATGCTTGCCGTGGCGGGGCAGCGCGGTGGCCTGCTCGCCTCGCGGCGCAGCGACCAGGCCGTGTCGGCGGCGGCGGCGCGGGGCCGCAAGGGCGGGCTCAGGCGCGGCGTCCGGACGATGATCTCGGCGTACGCCCCCGTGCCCGGGCTCGGCTGGACTGTGACCGGCGAGACTCCGATCACGGAGGCGTTTGCCGGCGTGCAGGTGCTGCGCTCCGCCGTCGTGCCGATCACCGCCGCACTGGCGATCGTCCTGTTCGTCGGCATCTGGCTGCTCGACGTGGCCCTGTGCCAGGGTCGGCGCGCGCGCGACGAGGCGTTGCGCGCGTCCCAGATGAAGTCGGAATTCCTGGCGAACATGAGCCATGAGATCCGTACGCCGATGAACGGCGTGATCGGCATGAGCGGGCTGCTGCTGGAGACGGACCTGGAGCCGGAGCAGCGCAACTACGCCGAGACGGTGTGCAGCTCTGGGCAGGCGCTGCTGACAATCATCGACGACATCCTCGACTACTCGAAGATTGAGTCCGGTCACCTCGAACTCGATACGTCGGACTTCGACCTCGCGACGGTCATCGAGGACGTCGGCGACCTGCTCGCCCAGCGCGCGCACGCCAAGGGTTTGGAGCTGGCGGCGCTTGTCGACCCCGACGTGCCGACGGCGGTGTGCGGCGATCCAGGGCGCCTGCGCCAGGTGCTGACCAACCTCGTCGGCAACGCGGTCAAGTTCACGCCGACGGGTGATGTCATCGTGCGCGCCGAGCTCGTCGAGCAGAGCGCCCATGACGCCGTCGTGCGCATCGCGGTTGCCGACACGGGCGTCGGCATCGCGCCTGACACGCAGGCGCGGCTGTTCGAGCCGTTCTCGCAGGCCGACGCGTCGACGACGCGCGCCTACGGCGGCACCGGGCTGGGGCTCACGATCTCGCGGCGGCTCGTGCAGATGATGGGCGGCACGATCGGCGTCGACAGCACGCCCGGCGAGGGCAGCACCTTTCGCTTCACGGTCCGCCTCGGCAGGCGGGACGAATCGGCCGAGCGGCGATCGGCGAGGCGGGCGGATCTGACCGGGCTGCGCGTGCTGATCGTCGACGACAACCACACCAGCCGCACGATCCTCACCCAGCAGGTCGGCTCGTGGGGTATGCGCAGCACTTCCGTGCCGGACGCCAGCAGCGCGATGCGGCTGCTGTGCGACAGCGCCGCGTCCTACGACATTGCGCTGCTCGACCTCCAGATGCCCGGCATCGACGGCCTGCAGCTCGCCCAGATGATCCGCAACGCGCCGGCGCTCGCGGGGCTGCCGCTGGTCTTGTTGACGTCGCCGGGTGGCAGCGGCGCGACCGTGCGGGCGCGCCGGATCGGCATGCTCGCGACCCTGACCAAGCCGGTGCGCCCTGCGCGCCTGCATGACGTGATCGCGACGCTCGTCGACACGCAGACCGTCGTCGAGCACCCGGCCACCGCAAGCGGGGCGCCCGCGCGGCCGCGGACACGCTCGCATGCGCGCCTGCTCGTCGCCGACGACAACGCGGGCAACCGCAACGTCGCGGCGGCGATGCTCGCCAGGCTCGGCTACGACGTCGACGTCGTCGCCGACGGCGCCGAGGCGGTGCAGGCCGTCTCGTCGCGCACGCACGCGGCGATCCTGATGGACTGCCAGATGCCGGTCATGGATGGCTACGCGGCGACTGCGGCGATCCGCGGGATGCGGTCAGACGGGCCGCGGGTGCCGATCATCGCGATGACGGCGGCGGCGATGGTAGGTGAGCGCGAGCGATGCTTGCGGGCGGGCATGGACGACTACATCTCCAAGCCGGTCGACATCGACACGCTCGAGGCCGTGCTCGTACGCTGGCTGGCGGCGGGCGTCCGCGCGCAACCGAGCGCTGCGGCCGTCACCGAGCACCGAGCGAGCGTCTCACCGCAGCAGCCCGCCGCGGGGGCATTCGATCCCGTGCGCGTGGCGATGCTGCGCGATCTGACGATCAGCGGCAGGCCCGATGCCTTTGTCTCGATGGCGGAAGTCTTCGTCGAGGACGCGGCGAAGCGGATCTCGTCGCTGCGCGACGCCGCCCAAAGCGCCGACGTGGAGATGGTCGCTAGGCACGCGCACGCGTTGAAGGGAAGCGCCGCCAGCCTCGGCGCCGTCAGGCTTGTTGAGGCCTGCTCGGAGCTCGAGCAGGTGTTGCAGGCGGTTCCGCGCGCGTTCGGGCCTGACGCGGTGAAGCGGATCGAGGTGGAGTTCGATCACGTCCAGGAGTGGCTCGCCAGCAAGGCCGCGCGCGACTGAGCGGACGGTCGGTCGCGTTCCGGTGCGGCACAGCGCCGCACGGCGCGACCGGTGCAGGCCGCGCGGATCGCGAGCACCTCGTCAATCGAGGATGTCAGCGCATCGACGACGTCGGGGTCGAAGTGCTTGCCGCGCTGGCGCGTGATCCAGGCGACGGCTGACGGCGGCGTCCACGCTTTGCGCAAGATGGCGTCGCTCGTCAGCGCGTCGAAGACGTCGGCGACGGCGGCGATCCGGCCCTCGAAGGGAATCGCGTTTCCCGACAGTCCGCGCGGATAGCCGCAGCCGTCGACGCGCTCATGATGCGAGAGCGCGATCGAGGCGGCGAGCTGCAGCACGCTGCTCGAGCAGTCGCGAAGCATCTCGTGGCCCGTGGTGGTGTGCGTCTCCATCGCCAGCCACTCGTCGCGCGTCAGCGGCGTGCGCTTGAAGCGGATGCTGTCGGGCATCGCGGCCTTGCCGACGTCGTGCAGCATGCTGGCAAGCTGGATCGACTCGGCATGGATGCCGAGCTTGCGTGCGAGCAGCCCGCAGTACTGGCTCATCCGGACGAGATGCCCGTTGACGTCCGGCTCGCCGAACTCGGCGGCCACCGCCCATCGCTCGATCGTGTCGGCGTGCCGCACGCGGCTGTCCTCGGTCATGTGCTCGAGGCGACCGAGCGCGAGCGACAGCTCGTGCGTGCGCAGCTCCAGTGCACGTTCGAGGGTGACGCGCGCCGCCTGCTCGCCGGCGGCCTGCGCACGCCCGCGCAGTGCGCTCATCACGCTGAGCATGACGGCGGCACGGTTGACCGGCTTGCTGAGGTAGCCGCAGGCGCCGAACTGCATCGCCGCGTGCGCGATCGCCGCGTCCTCGCGCGCGCTGATCAGCAGCGTCGCGGTGCGCGGGTGCTTGCACATCGTGAAGTGCAGCAGGTCGAGGCCGGTCTCGCCGGACATGCTCGCCTCGCTGAGCAGCAGCGCGAAGGGCTCGCGGGCGAGCAGGGCACGGGCCTCACGCGCGCTGCCGACGGCGCGGACATCGTGACCGGTGTCGGCAACGATCCCAGCGAGAAGCGCCAGCGTCTCATGGTCGTCATCGACCACCAGGATCCGGGTTTCGCGCGCATCATCGTCGGTGATCGCCGCGAGCGGGTCGGAATCTATCGGTGCGAGATGAGGGAGGGCCCGCGCATGCATGGTGGAAAGCCTTTCGTGTCAGCGGTAATCCGGGACCGCATCGGCCCCGACGGTCGCCGGGCTTGACTGGTCATGCCAGGAAGTGGGGATTCGGGCCCCGCAAGCTGCAGCTTTGCTCCCGGCGCGACGCGCGCCCTCAGACCCGTCCGCCGTCGTCCTTGCTGAAAGCCTCTGTCACAACCGCGCTGCGCCGGCGCGCGTGCACGGCCGGCTGCGCCACGGACTTGAGCTCGACGTGGCGTTCCCCGTCATTCGTCCGCACCGTCCACATCTCGGGCGCCGACCGGGTCTTGCTGCCAGACCCCGCCAATGGGGCGGGACCGACAACTGGAGGCAGCAATGTTCAACACGACGAGTTCCACCACCGGCAGACTCGCCCTCGGTCTGATCTTGACCGGCGCGCTTGCGCTCCCCGGGGTCGCGCAGGCCGACACGACGGCCCACGTCTCGGCCGCCGCCAAGGCGAGTGCACGCGCCGAGCTTGACCTCAAGCGCGCCAGCCGCCTGGCCGACCACACGAGCGCCACCGCGAAGGCCCGCGCCGCGACGCTGATCTCGCGCAGTCGCGCAGATTTGAAGACGGCCGTCGCATCGGCACGAAAGCTCGCTGCCAAGGCCGAGAGTCCGGTCGAGGTGAGGGCCGCGGGCCGGGTCGCGACGCAGGTCAGCGCGACGCTGATCCGCGACGCCTCGCTGCAGTCGGAGATCGCCGTCGAGGCAGGCGGCCGCCTCGAGAGCCAGGCCGCCAAGTCGCTGATCGCCGACGTGCGCATGCAGCAGGCGGTCATCACGAGCATGCTGCGCCTGGCCGCCAAGCACGCCGACGAGCGCGCGCAGGTGGTGCTGCAGGCCAGCCGTGACGCCGTCGACGCGCTGTCCGCCGAGGTCGAGATCGCCGCGCGCGCCGCGACGTCGGCCGAGCTGGGCGCCCACAGCCAGGCGTCGGCTGATATCGCGGTCGCCGTCGGCACGGACGCGGTCGGCAAGAGCGTCAGCGCCGTCCAGGCGATCGAGGCCCGCGTCGAGGGCACCGTCAAGGACGCCGCGCAGGACGTCCGCCAGCGCCTGTCGACCCTGGCGGGCCAAATCGCCGCGACTGTCCAGGACACGCAGATCGAGTCCCACGACGTGACGCTCAACGGTCACGGCCTGATCACGCTCGGCGCACTCGCCGAGCTCGGCGTCCGGCTGACGGCGTCGGGCTCTGTGTCGGGGTCGGCCGCCGCCGGCGAGACGTCGGCCCAGGCGTCCGGCGGGCTGACCGGGCTCCTCGGCATCAAGCGGTAGGCGCGGGCACGTTTCGCGGCTCAGCCGATGCTGAGCTCCCCAGGCGGTCGGTCCATGTGACCGGCCGCCTGGCGTCGTGTAGGCGGGCAGCTGCGCGCACCGCCGTGCTGCTGGACGTCGGCGACGAGGTTGGGAAACACGCCGTCGACGACCGGCGTGCAGTTGCTGTTGCACGGGGCCTGGTGGCCGCCCTCGTGCGCCTCGAACCTGTCGCCGTCGCCGCTGGTGACGCGAAAGACCTGATGCTCGTCGCCGCTGGTGACGCGAAAGACCTGATGCTCGTCGACAAACTCGGCGATGAACGCCGCGTCAAGCTGCAGCGACTTGCGCACGTCGTCAAGCAGCGATCGCACACTCGTTGTCGCGCGCGTGAGCTGCCGGACGCTGTGCGCGCGCTACCAGGTCGTCGGCCGGCATCGGACGTCCGAGTAGATAGCCCTGCGCGACCTCGCAGCGCAGGGCGCGCAGCGCGTCGAGCGTCGCGTCGTCTTCGACGCCCTCGGCGACGACGCGCAGCTCGAGCGCCTTGGCGAGGCGGATCAGCGTCGCGACGATCGGGCGCTGCTGCCTTGTGAGCTGCGTGATGAACGATCTGTCGATCTTCAGCTCGCTGAACGGGTGGCGCGTCAGACGCGCAAGCGATGAGTGCCCCGTCCCGAAGTCATCGACAGAAAGACAGACACCCAGATCGGCGAGTCGCTGCAGCATGCACCCCGCAACGTCGTCGTCATCGATGACGGCGGTCTCGGTCACCTCGAGGGTGAGGCGGCCGGGGTCGATCTCGTGTTTGCGCAGTGCTCCTGCGACGTCATCGATCAGGCGCGGGTCGTTGAGGCTGACCGGTGCGACGTTCACCGCGACGCTCAGCCGCAGACCACCGCGTTCCCATCGCCGCGCGTCGGCGATCGCGGTGTCGAGCACGAAGAGGGTGAGATCGCGGATCAGGCCACCTTGCTCGACTGCGGGCAGAAATGAGCCGGGTGCGACGAGTTGTCCGTCACGGCGCCAGCGCACGAGCGCCTCAACACCGGCGAGCTCGCCTGAGGCGATGTCGACCTTGGGCTGGTAGTGGACCTCCAGCTCACCGGCAGTCATGCCGCGCCGAACACGACGCAGCAGCCGCCGGCGGCGCGGGTCCCAGGCGCGCCCGGCGAGGCTTGCCAGCTGGACGAAGACGGGCAGCAACGCTAGCCACAACACGCCGCCGCCAGTGAGCGTGCGCCAGAACTGCTTGTGGCCCTGCGCCGCCGCATCTGCCACCAGCGGCCCGAGCGGCTGTGAGAGCTCGAGCACCGCGCGCACGCGGCCGCCGATCACGACCGGCCGATAGACCTCAAGCAGCCGCGGACTGCGGCGCTGCGCCGACCACGCCTCGCGCGGGACCGCACCGGGCCTGAACGGCGCGACACGACCGAGACCATCACCCGGCGCCCGATACAACAGCCAGCCGTCCGCCCGCCACACACGCAACGACCGGGCGGAACCATCCGTCGTCAGGCGCAACCACGACGCGTCCAGGCCACGCCGCTCGGCGCGGTCAAGCGTGCCCTCCCGCGTCAGCCCCGGGGCGAACGATGCCAGCACCGCCAGCTCTGCCTTGGCCTCATCAATCGAAGCCACACGCGCATCGCCGCGCTGCGATGCCGCACTCGCCAGCCCAACGGCAACGACCACCGCCGCGAAGACGACCGTAACGCCCACAAGCACCACGACGCCGGGTCCCCCGAGTCGAGGCACGTGTCGCCAAAGCCGCCGCGCAAGCACCCACATCTAGTCGGCGCCTTCACGACACTCCTTGAGCGCTCACCTCACAAGATCAACCGCCCTCGTGCGATGGCGGGAACGCGGCGAGGAGGCGTCGTCACCATGCGCGTATCGCAGCCGACACCAACGGCAGTGACCAATGCGCTGCGTGCCGGGCGGCGCACTGCCCACACCGCGCGTCGCGTCGGCGGGCGTCACACACCGCGCGACGCAGATCGCCGCGTTCGACGCGTTTGACGGATTGACCGGCAGCTCCAAGTGCCGTCATGCTCAACGTGGCCCTGCCGATTTCAGATCTGCTGCTGGGTCAGAGTCAGGCATCGGGAGGAAGTCGTCGGGCCCGATTCGCCGTCGAGGACCTCGCGTTCGTACGCCTCTCCAGGGCTTCCGGACCTTGCGCTGTAGCCGCCGTCGTCATGGCGCCAATCGCCAAGCGAGGCCGTGCACGTGCACTCTGACCGACATGGTGAGATAGCGTGAGCATCGGCCCTGGGCACAAGAGGCGCCGACACTCCACCGGAGCAGCATCCCTCGGGTCGACAATGTGCCGTGGTAGCTCGCAGAGTGGCGACTGGACGACATGACCTCTACTCAGATTCCCTACCGGAAGGTGCGCGAGCTGCTTGCGCAGGGTGCGCAGCTCGTGGAGGTTCTGCCACGGCGGGAGTACGACGAGGTGCACCTGCCGCACGCGATCAGCATCCCGCTCAAGACGCTCGATGCGCACGCCACCGCCGATCTGGAGCGCACGAAGGCCGTCGTCGTGTACTGCTGGGATGGGCTCTGAGACATGAGCCCACGCGCCGCGTGTCGGCTCGCAATGCTCGGCTTCCAGCACGTCTACGACTACATGCCCGGCAAGGTCGACTGGCTCGCCCGCGGTCTTCCGGTCGAAGGCGACAAGGCCGCGGAGCCGCGCGCGATCGATGTCGCCCGCCGCGACGTCGTGACCTGTGAGCTGCACGCGACCGTCGGCGACGTGCGCGATCACGTCGCGCGCTCGCCATACGGATTCGCGCTGGTGCTCGGCCCCGACGCTGTGCTGCTAGGTCGCCTGCACAAGGCGGCGCTGCAAGACCACCCCGACGCGTCCGCACAAGACGTCATGCAACCCGGGCCGTCAACGACCCGACCAGATAGCCCGTTGGACATGCTGCTGGCCAAACTCGAGCAAGGCAACCTCACCACTGCGTTGCTCACCGACCCCGACGGCCGGCTG
>JBKHXR010000062.1:0-21923 GCA_046565905.1 Thermoleophilia bacterium
GGCGGTGGTGATCCTGCGGCCGGCGGTGGGGATCCTGCGGCGGGCGGTGGTGATCCTGCGGCGGGCGGTGGTGATCCTGCGGCGGGCGGTGGTGATCCTGCGGCGGGCGGTGGTGATCCTGCGGCCGGCGGCGCAGCCGGCGCCGCCGCTCCGGCGGCCGATACGCCGCCTGCCGCCGCCGATGCCGCCGCGCCTCCCACCGGCGCCGGGGTCGCCCCCGCAGCCCCGCAACCCGCGCCGCCCGCGGCCGCGCCGCCTCCCGGCGCCGCTCAGGGCGCGAGCACCAGCAGCGGCGCCGCCGTCAGCGTCCAGCGAGCGAAGCTCGAGATCGAGGGACAGCCGGCGATCGACTGCCTCTTCAACCCCGCGCAGTACGCGATGACGAAGGTCAACAACTACCAGGTGCAGAGCGTGCCCGGGATGAGCTTCGGCGCCCCGCAGTTCGTCGGTGGCGCGCCGCGCGAGATGACCGTCGAGCTGCTGTTCGACGTCACGCTCAGCCAGCCCGCGAAGCCCAGCGTCCGGCCGATCACCGACGCCCTGTTCAAGATGATGGAGGTTCCCGCCGGCGGCGCTGGCTCGGCGGGCAAGGCGCCGCCGACCGTGACCTTCCGCTGGGGCGCCTTCGAGTCCTTCAAGGCGGTTGCGACGCGGCTGGACGTGCAGTTCGTCCTCTTCCGCGCCGACGGCGAGCCCGTCCGCGCCTGGACGCGCATGGACCTGCTGCAGGTCGCCGCCGACCCGCGCTCGGGCAGCGCGACCCCCGCCGCACAGAACCCGACGACGCGCGCCGCCGAGGCAGGGTCGACCTGCGTCGTCTGTGACGGCGACTCGCTGCAGTCGCTGGCCTACGACGCCTACGGCGATCCGACGCAGTGGCGCCTGATCGCCCGCGCGAACGACATCCACGACCCGTTGCGGCTGCGGCCCGGCCGCCGCCTCACGATCCCGGAGGTTCCCGCGTGAGCACCGTCGCCGCATCGACCGACCTCTCCGCGGGCTGCAGGATCACGCTCGGCGGCGCCGAGCTTGACCCGACGCTCGCCGCCCGCGTCGTCGAGCTGCGCGTCGAGACGACGGCCGCGCTGCCCGACGTCTGCACGATCCGCTTCACCGAGACGAGCCCCGACGGCAGCGGCGAGCTCACGGTCATCGACGACGCCCGCTTCAAGCTCGGCGCGCCGCTGAGCGTCAAGCTCGCCAAGGCGATCGGCGGCCAGCTCGCCGCCGTGTTCGACGGTGAGATCACGACCGTCGAGGCCGAGCTCGGCGCCTCGGCCGGCGGCGACCCGGTGCTCGAGCTGACCGTCACCGGCCATGACCGCTCGCACCGGATGCACCGCCGCACCACGACGCGGACGTTCCGCCAGATGACCGTGACCGACATCGCCCGCAAGATGGCCGGCGAGCACGGCTTGAAGCTCGGGGCGCTCGCGAACGTCGGCGGCGGCGCGCCCGAGGTCCGCCATCAGGTCGGCGAGAGCGACTGGGCGTTCCTCTCCCGGCTGGTCTCCAACCACGGCGGCGAGCTCGACATCGCCGGCGGAGCGCTGCACATCGTCGATCCGGCGAAGTCGACGAGCGCCGCCGCGGAGCTCGCCTTCGGCGAGAACCTCCAGCGCTTCCGCCCGCGGCTCAGCAGCGTCGGGCAGGTCGGCAAGGTGACCGTCCACGGCTGGGATCCGAAGAGCAAGAAGGAGCTCGTCCAGACCGCCACCCTGAAGGCCTCCACGTCGGTCCAGAACTCGAGCGTCGATGCCGACGTCAGCGGCGCTACCGTGCACATCCCGACCGCCGCCGTATCCACCGACGACGAGGTCAGGGCGCACGCGCAGGCGGCGGCGACGCACATCGGCCACGAGCGCGTGCAGGCGTCGGCCGTCGCCGCCGGCGACCCGAGGCTGCTGGCCGGCGAGTACGTCGACGTCAGCGGCGTCGGCACGCGCTTCGGCGGCACGCACCGCATCGTCTCCGCGGTCCATCTCTACGGGGCGCGTGGCTACACGACTCGCCTGACGCTCGGCGCCGGTGGACGGCCGCTCGCCGAGACGATGAACGGCGCGCGGCGGGCGCACGGGTTCGCCGACCACCTCGCGATCGGCATCGTCACCGACAACAACGATCCCGACAAGCTCGCGCGCGTGAAGGTGAAGTACCCGACGCTCGGCGGCGAGGTCGAGAGCGGCTGGGCGCGCGTCGTGCGCGGCGCGGCCGGCAAGGAGCGTGGCGCCGTCGCACTGCCGGAGGTCAACGACGAGGTCGTGGTCGGCTTCGAGCACGGCGACGTGCGCCGGCCGTTCGTCCTCGGCGCGCTCTTCAACGGCGTCGACAAGCCGGGCGCCGACCTCGTCAAGCCGGCCAGCTCGTTCGCCGCGCGGTTCCCCCGCGACCTCGACGTGGCGACGAGGAAGAAGGCGCTGCTCGCCGCCGACGAGGGCGTCACGGTGACGTCCGCGAAGGGGCCCTTCGAGGTCGCGGCGGGCGCCGCGCTCAAGCTCGCCGCCAGCGTCGGCGGGAGTCCCAGCGCGCTGACGATCGAGACGACCGGGCAGATCAAGATGAACGGCAAGCAGGGCGTCGAGATCGAGGCGACGGGACCGCTCAAGATCACGTCGAAGGCGCCCGTGACGATCGAGTCGACGGCCGCGCTGCAGCTCAAGGGCTCCGTCGTGCAGGTGCAGGCATCGGGCGTGCTGCAGCTCTCCGGGGCGACGGTGATGCTCGGATGACCGCGCACCGTCGCTCGACCGTCGTGCCGGTGGATCGCGAAGGCCGGTCCGCGCGATGAGCGCCGAGCTCGGCTCCGGGCTTTCGTTTCCGCTCACCGTCGACCAGCGCGGCGCGATCGCGCTCGTCACGGGCGAGACCGACATCGCGCAGGCGATCTCGATCATCCTCGCGACCGCTCCCGGCGAGCGACCGATGCGCCCCGAGTTCGGCTGCGCCGTGCACGAGCACGTCTTCGACGTGCTCGACGCCTCGGCGTTCGGCAGCATCGAGAACGCCGTGCGCACCGCGATCGAGCGCTGGGAGCCGCGGGCGACCGTCGTCGCCGTCGACTTCGACCTCGACCGCCAGGCGGAGGGCCGCCTGGACATCGTGCTCACCTACGAGATCCCGGAGGTGCCGGGCGTGCGCAACCTCGTCCACCCGTTCTACGTGATCCCCGAGGAGGACGACAGCGGCACGGAGATCGTCGCCGCCGGGGAGGTCCTCACATGGTGAGGCTGCCCGAGATCCAGCTCGACAACCGCGGCTTCCAGGAGCTCGTCTCCGAGGCGCGCACGCGGATCACGCAGCGCTGCCCGGAATGGACCGAGCACAACGTCTCGGACCCCGGCATCACGCTCATCGAGCTGTTCGCCTGGATGACCGAGATGACGACGTACCGCCTCAACCGCGTCCCCGACAAGATCTACGTGCGGTTGCTCGAGCTGCTCGGCGTGCCGCTGCGCCCGCCGACGCCCGCGCTGGCCAACGTGCGCTTCACGCTCAGCGCGCCGCCGGTCGAGCCGCTGACGATCGCCGCCGGCGAGACCGAGGTCGGCACCGTGCGGACGGCCTACGAGGAGTCCGTCGTCTTCGAGGTCGTCGAGAGCCGCACGATCGAGCCGCTGCGCCCAGCCGCCTACGTCACCCACCGCGACGGCATCGTCCGCGACGTGCCGGTCGACCTCGGGGAGGCGCGCCCCGTCGGCGCCGACCGAGCCGCGTTCTCGGCCGTCCCGGTCGAGGGCGACGCGATCCACCTGGGCTTCGAGCAGTCGCTGTCGCGGCTGCTCATGCGCGTCGCCGTCGACGCCGACCCGGCGCGCGGCGCCGGCGTCGACCCGCGGCGCCCGCCGCTGCGCTGGGAGATGGCGACGGGCGAGCGCCCGACGGGCGATCTGGTCTGGGAGCCCGTGACGGTGCTCGAGGACACGACGGGCGGCTTCAACTTCGGCAGCGGCGAGGTCGTTCTCGAGCTCATGCACGACAGCGAGCGCCTGCCGCTGGACGGCCATCGGCTGCACTGGCTGCGCTGCCGGGTGGCGTCGCCGCTGGAGGCCGGCGACGCGGCATACGAGCGCCCGCCGGAGGTCGCGTCGATCACCGCCACGCCGATCGGGGCGACGCTGCTGTGCCAGCATGCCGAGCACGTCGACAACGAGGTCATCGGCGAGAGCGACGGGACGCCCGGCCAGGTCTTCACCGTCCTGCGCTCGCCGATGCTGGCCCCGGCCGACGACGAGTGGCTCGAGGTCCGCGGCCACGAGGACGCCACCTGGGAGCGGTGGGCGCCGGCGGAGTCCTTCGCGGACGCCGGTCCCGAGGACCGCGTCTACGTCTGCGATCCGGCGACCGGCACGATCGAGCTCGGGCCGGCGGTCCGCCAGGCCGACGGCGACTGGCGCCACTACGGCGCGATCCCGCCGAAGGGCGCGCAGCTGCGGCTGTCGCGCTACCGCTTCGGCGGCGGCCTGCGCGGCAACGTCGCGCCGGGCGCGCTGGCGGTCCTCAAGAGCGGGCCGGCCGGGATCACCTCCGTCTCCAATCCCACCGCCGCGCGCGGAGGCGTCGACCCGGAGCAGCTCGACAGCGTGCGCCTGCGCGGCGCGATGGAGCTGCGCGCCCGTCACCGTGCGGTGACGGCCGAGGACTTCGAGCACCTCGCGCGGGAGGCGTCGCCACGCGTCGCGCGGGCGGTGTGCGTCCCACCCGACGAGGGCAACGCGGTCGCGGTGCGCGTGCTGCCGCGCGTCCATCCCGCCGACCGCCGGCTGGAGTTCGCGGAGCTGCAGCCGTCGCGCGCGCTGCTCGAGGAGGTCGCCGGACACCTCGACGAGCGCCGGCTGCTCGGCGCGACCGTGCACGTCGCGCCCGTTCGCCTGCGCGGCGTGAGCGTGGTCGTTGAGCTGCAGACCGAGCCGCTGGCCGACCTCGTCCGCATCCGCGAGGAGACGCTGCGCGAGCTGTACCGCTTCCTCAACCCGCTGGTCGGCGGAAGGCCGGGGGCGACGGGCACCGGCTGGGAGTTCGGCCGCACGCTCAACCAGGGCGAGCTGTACGGCGTCGTCCACGGCATCGCGGGCGTCGAGTACGTGCGCCTGCTGCGCATCTACCGCGCCGACCTCGTCACCGGGCGCCAGTCGCCCGAGCCGGCCGGCTCGCACATCGTGCTGGAGCCCGACGAGACGATCGCCTCGGGTGTGCACATCGTCAAGGCGACCATGCGCGGGACGTAGTGGTCGTCGCCTACGAGCTCTCCTCGAACGGATCGCAGCCCGAGCGGCAGCCGCGCTCCGATGCGCCCGCGACGGTGTCCGCGCGGCGTCACCTGCGCGACGCGATGCCCGACATCTACCGGCGCGACTCGACGGCGCGGCGCGACCAGCCGCCGCCGTTCGCGATGCGCTTCCTGCAGGCGCTGGAGGAGGTGCTCGATCCCGTCGTCGCGACGCTCGACTCGCTGCCCGCGCACCTCGACGTCGACCTCGCCCCGGAGCACGCGCTCGCGGCGCTGGCGACGTGGCTGGGCGTCGACGAGGTCGAGAGCCTGCCGGCGACGCAGCGTCGCGAGGCGGTGCGGCGCGCGGGCGAGCTCGGCCGCCTGCGTGGCACGCGCGCCGGGCTGCAGCTCGCGCTGAGCCTCTTCTTTCCGGACATCACCGTGCGGATCAACGATCACGGCGGCGTCGTCGTCAGCGAGAGCCTCGACGAGCAGCCGCCGCTGACCGGCGCCTCGTTCGACGTCGTCTGCGAGCAGTCGCTGCCGCCCGAGGCGCAGATGGCGGTGGCGCGCTGCATCGAGCGCTGGAAGCCGGTCCACGCGCGCTACAAGCTGCGGGTGCGCCGCGGCGACAAGGTGCGCACGCTGCCCGACGTGCCCGCCGTCTCACCCGATCGCCCGACGCCGCCCGAGCTGCGCCCGCCGGCGGACGCAGGCCCCGATCCGGCCGGCGAGGACGCGCCATGACCGCGGGCGCGCGCTGTCGCAGCTGCGCAACGCAGAACGATCCGGGCCGCGACTTCTGCGAGCGCTGCGGCGAGTATCTGTCGTGGACGCCGACCGCCTACGTCGCGGCGGTGCCGGGCGGCGGCGTCGCCACCGAGGAGGTTCCGCCCGCCGACGCCGCCGAGCCCGAGCGCACGAGCATCACCGAGCGGCTGCCGTCGCGCGCCGCCGAGCAGTCCGCGCCCGGCGGGGCGCCCGCCGAACCGCCGCCGCCGCCACCGCCGTCACCACCACCACCGGCCGCGCCGCCCGACGCTCCCGTCGGGATCCACGCCGCCGAGCCGGTCAGCGGCGAGGCGTCGCTCGTGCTCGCCGCCGCCGATCTCGCCGTCGGGGCGGCCGGCGTCCCCGCGGTCGAGGCCGGCGCGACGCTGTCGTTCGACGCCACGATCCGCAACGAGAGCCAGATCGTCGACAACTACGACCTCGCCGTGCTCGGACTGCCGGACGGCTGGACGACGGTCTCGCCGGGGGCCGCCTTCCTGGTGCCGCTCGGCTCGGGCCGCGGCGAGACCGAGCTGCGGCTGCGCGTCGACATAAGCCCGCCGCGCGACCACCGCTCGACGGCCGGCGTCTGGACCTTCGAGCTCGTCGCGCTGTCGCGGACCCACGCAACGGTCGCCGCGCGCGCGATCACGCAGTTCGAGCTGCGTCCGTTCCAGGCGTGGTCGGTCGAGGTCGTGCCGGTCGTCAACAGCGGCCGCCTGAAGGCGCGCTACCGCACGGCCGTCCGCAACGACGGCAACGCCGAGCAGGTCCTCTGGCTGACGGCGCTCGAGGACAGCGGCCGGCTGCGCTCGAGCTTTGCCCTCGGCCGGGTCGCGCTGCAGCCGGGCGACGTGGGGATCGACACGCTGACCCTGCGCCCGCGCCTCCCGCGACCGGTCGGCCGGGCGCTCGAGCACCGCGTCGGCGTCGACGCCGTCGCGACGCAGCCGGAGGTCGACGAGAGCGCGATGAGCGCGAAGGAGCGCCTCGCGGCGAAGGCCAGGGAGGAAGGCAAGAAGACCGCCGCCGGCGTGAAGGTCGGGCCCAAGGGCGTCACGCTGCCCAAGCCGCGCCTGCCGAAGCTCAAGAACCCGCTCGCCAAGCTCAAGCTCGATGCGAGCACCCTGTCGCGCCTGCGCGGCGGCGCCGACGCGAACGCGCCGCTGACCGCGCGGCAGGTCGTCTTCCGCCAGAAGCCGCTGGTCCCGCTGTGGCTCATCGGGCTGCTGGTCGTGCTCGCGCTCGCCGCCGTCCTGCTCTACCTGCTCTGGCCGCAGAAGGCGAGCGTCCCGCCGCTCGTCGGGCTCGGCGACTCGTTCGTCGCGGAGAAGAAGCTGCGCGAGCAGGGACTCGTGCTCAGCCAGCCCGTCCAGCGACGGGTGCAGGCCGATGCCGAGCCCGGCAGCGTCGTCGAGCAGTCGCCGGCGGCGGGCACGAGCGTCGACGAGGGGGCATCCGTGAGCATCGTCGTCGCCGCCGGCACGTCGCGCGTCGACGTGCCCCGGCTGAAGGGCCTGACGCGCGTGAAGGCCGACGAGCGGCTGCGCGAGGAGGGCCTGGAGCTCGGCGAGACCCAGCCCGGCGATGCACCCGACTCGTTCGTCGTGCGCAGCCAGATCCCCGCCGCCCAGCTGTCGGTCGCCCGCGGGACGTCCGTCCGCGTGTTCCTCAGCAAGCCGCCCGCGACGAAGAAGGAGAAGGCCGCCGCCAAGAAGAAGGCCGCGGCGGCCGCCGCCGACGCCAAGCAGGCGGCGGCGACGGTGAAGATCCCGGAGATCGACGACATGCCGGTCAAGGAGTACACCGCCGCGCTGGAGAAGCTCGGGCTCACGGCCAAGGTGTCCAGGACGTTCGCCGGCTCGAAGTCCGGCACGGTCATCGCCGTCGTCCCGAAGCCGGGCGAGAAGGCCGAGAAGGGCGATGCGGTGTCGGTCCGCGCATCCGCCGGGCTGCCGCCGCTGGCCGTGCAGACGGGGACTCGCGTGGTCGTGCTCGACCCGCTCGCAGCCAAGCAGATCGGGCGCCTCCCGCCCGGCGGTGGAACCGCGCTCGAGCCGTCCTATCTTCCCGACGGCGACGAGGTCGTCTACCGGTCGGGGCTGCGGATCCTCGTGGCGGGGACCGCCAGGAACGCCTCCGCGCGGACGCTCTACGCCGGACCGGACGAGTTGCGCTATCCGGTTGCCGCATCCGACGGCGTGACGCTTGCGGTGCTGCGCCGCGAGGAGGACGACGGCGACCTCTGCTTCGGTCGCGCCGATGGTCTGGAGCTGGGGCATCTCTGCCTGCCCGACGACGGCTGGGACCTCCATGGCCGGCCGTCCTGGCGCAAGGACGGCAAGGCGGTCGTCGTCCCTGCCCGCCGCGGCGACGACCCGGGCGTCGTCGCACTGCGCGTCTACTCCGCCGGCAGGGCGTTCGCGGTAGATCCGCTGCTGTGGCGTGGCAGGACGACCGCCGCCGGGCGGGCCGGCAAGGGCGTGATCGCCGCGGCCTTCTCGCCCAGCGGCAAGCGTCTTGCCGCCGTGTCCAACCTCGACGCCGACGGGTACCGGGTCGTGCTGACCGACGCCGACGACGTCGCGCTCGCGCAGGCGCAGCCGACGGAGACGGCGGCATGCGATCTGGCCTGGCGGCCCGACGGCCTCGAGCTCGCGGTCGTGCAGTCCGACGCCGCCTGCGCCGAGCCCGTCGGCAAGGTCGTGCGGTTCCCCGTGTCGGCGCCGACGAAGATCGCGACCGTGCTCGCGAAGGGCCGTAACCCCGTCTACCGGCCGGGCTGACGGCCCGGCGAATCGAGCAGGAGGTCGACAGCCGTGGCCTTTCACCCCTACACCGCAGCAGACGGCAGCGGGCTGCTCGACGGCGGCCGCGTGCACCCGGAGGTCGGGGCGCAGATCGCGGCTGTGCGCGGGCGCGGCGCGCCGCTGCCCGCCGACGTGCGCGAGGAGATGTCGGGACCGCTCGGCGACACGTTCACCGACGTGCGCGTGCACACCGACCCGCTCGCTGGCGCGCTCGCCCGTTCGGTGCAGGCGCGCGCGTTCACGACGGGCGCCGACATCTTCTTCGCAGACGACGCATATGCGCCCGGCTCGGGCGAGGGCCGGGCGCTGCTCGCACACGAGCTGGCGCACGTCGTCCAGCAGCGCGGCGCGCCGACGAGCGGCGAGCTGCGCGTCTCCGATCCCGCCGATTCGCTCGAGCGCGAGGCCGAGCGTGCGGCACGGACGGTCGCGGGCCGCTGACCGCCCGCGTCCTACTCCTCGGTGATCTCCTCCTCCTCGGAGCCGGAAGGCGGCGGAGGCGCCGCGGGCGGCGACGGGTCGCGCGACGGGGGCGGCGGGGCGGGCGGTGGCGAGTCGGAGCTCCCGCCACTCGGCGGGCTGCTCGTGTCGCCGTCGCCAGCGGGGGCCGCCGTGTCGCTGCCGGGCTGGTCGGTCGAGCCCGAGCCCGAGCCGCTGGCCGGCGCCGTCTTCAGGCCGGGCGCCGACGGTCCGGCCGGCGCGGCGGGAACCGCCCGCGACGTGGCCTCGACCGCGTCGGCGCTGCCCGACAGCTGCTCGCCTCCACCGCCGAGCGCGCCACCGGCGGCGAAGCCGATCGCGGCGGCGACGAGAACAGCGGCGAAGGCGACGACGGCGGTCCGCATCAGCGGTCCTTCTCGCACGGTCGCGCCGCAGATGCTTGGCGAAGGGCCACTAGCCTGCAGAGCTCCGGTAGCCGGCGGCGGCCAGCGCGGCGCGGGCGGAGATCACTCGCGCTCGCGCGCGAGAGACAGCCGAGCGCGCGGAGGCGACGCCGCCGCTCGATGACGATCGCGCGGCCGCGGCATATGAGGACCAGGCGTCGCCGACGGCTTTCAGGGCGCTTGCGAGCTGGTTGCGCGCGCCGGTCGCCAGCGCGCCCAGCGACGCGGCGCGGACGTCGCGGGAAGCGGCGCGGTAGGCGCGGGCGAGATCCCCGGCGGCAAGCGCCTGGCCGTTCGCCGACCGCGCGGCGGCGAGATCCTCGCTCGGGTTGTGCACGTCGTCGCGCAGGCGCGAGAGGGCGCCCGCGAGCGCTCGCGCGCCTGCATCCGTCGGCCCGGGCGCGACCGCCTCTCCGCGCGTCAGCTCGACCGAGCCGGCGACGGCGGGGCAGGCGTCGCGGACGGCGGCGCCGGAGCTGCAGCCGACGACGAGCGTGCCGGCGCTGGTCGGCAGGACGTAGAGCACGGCGCCGCCGCGAGCGGCGGCGTAGGTGACGGCCTCGCCCGCGCCGAGCTTGACCGGCGAGGGCGCTCCGCGGCGCCGCGTCAGCGCGGCCGCCTCGGCGCTCGTGACCAGGCCGGCCGCCACGCCCTCGCCGGCCGCGGCATCCGGCGGCGCGAGCGCGACGGCGCCGTCGCCGAGCCCCGGCACGAGGCCCGCGTCGGCCGTCCGCCAGCCCGCCGGCGCGTTGAGGACGAAGCCCTCGCCGCGCGCCGACGTGGCCGCTTCTCCGCCGCCCGACATCCCGATGACGAGCGCGACGATCGTCGCGACCGCGGCGGCGGCGGCGATCGCCCCGGCCGGCAGGCGGCGCTCCGGCGCGGGCGTCGGCTCCGCGGGGGCCGGCGCCGGCGCCGGCGGCCCGGCCGGCCCGGCCGGCGTCTGCTGCGCAGGCGGCGTGACGCGCCGCGGGGCAGGGCGTGCGGCGGGCGCGGGCGCCGGCGTGGCGACCGCAGCGGCGGTCTCGCCGCGCTCTGCTCCGAGCACCTCGTGCAGCGCGGCCGGCGCGTGGTAGGTCTGGTATCCCGTGGCGCCGCCGGCGACCGGCTGCTCACCCGGCGTCCTGCGCCCGCGCAGCGGCGTGGCGGTCTGCTCGGGGATGTCGGACAGGTCGATCTCGGAGGCCGGCTCGAGCGTCGCGTCGCGGCGCCACAGCGGGCCGACGAACTCGAGCACCGCCTCCTCGAAGCTCTCCCAGGCGGCCGCGGCGTCGGGGAACCGGTCGTCGGGGTCCTTCGCGGTCATCCGGGCGACCCACAGGGCGACGGACTCCGGGATGTGCGGGTCGACGTCGCGCACGTCGGGGACGGGATCGTTGACGTGGTGCATGAGCAGCGCCGCCTGCGACCCGTCGCCGAACGGCAGGCGCCCGGTCAGCAGCTCGTAGGTCATGCAGCCGATCGAGTACAGATCCGACGCCGGCCCGACGTCGCGGCCGAGCGCCTGCTCGGGGGACATGTACTCCGGGGTGCCGACCGTCATGCCCTCGGAGGTCAGGCCCTTCTGGCCGCTGAGCGCCGCCTTGGCGATGCCGAAGTCGGCCACCTTCACGCGGCCCTCCTTGGTGATCAGCACGTTCTCGGGCTTGAGGTCGCGGTGAACGATCCCGGCCTTGCCGGCGTGCCCGACGGCGGCCAGCACGTCCTCCAGCACGCGCGCGACCTTCGGCAGCGACAGCTCGCCGATCAGCGGGCGCAGCGAGCCGCCCTCGACGAGCTCCATCGCGATGTACGGCGTGCCGCCGTCATCGAAGTACTCGTAGACCGTGACGATGTTGGCGTGGTTCAGAGACCCCGCGACGCGCGACTCGCGCAGGAAGCGCTCGGCCGCCGAGGGGTCCTCCGCGCTGAAGCCCGCGAGCTCCTTGAGCGCGACGAGGCGCGACAGGTCACGCTGGCGGGCGAGGTGCACGACGGCCATGCCACCGCGGCCGAGCTCCCGGATCAGGTCGTAGTCCGCGAGCTGCGACATCTACGCCAGCGCCTTGGCCTGGCCGGGGAAGGCGACGATCAACGGCGACGGCGGCACCCCGCTGGTGACCCCGTTGATACCGGCCAGCAGCACCGGCTTGCCGTTGACCATGACCTTCGGGCTCATTCCCACCATCGGGATCGGGATCTCGCTGACGACGGTCAGGCACTGGACCGTGACCGACGTCGTCGGCTGCGCGCAGCCGACGATCGGCGCGCCGACGAGGTCGCCCACGCAGAGCACCGGCTGGCCGCCCGCCAGGACCTTCACCTGCTTGGGGATCAGCGTCACCTGCCCGCCATGGGCGCACATGATCTTGGCGGCGGAGGTGACGATCGGCGCGGGCATCGGACGCTGTGGCGACGCTAGCCCGTCGCAGGGCCCCGCGCGCGGTCCGATCGGGCGATCTTCCGTGCAGCCGCCCGCTGCCCGTCAGCCGCGTCAGCCGTCGGAGCTGCCGTGCCGCGGCCCGGAGAACCGCCGCATCAGCGCCGCCAGCGGGCCGTTGCGATACGGCCCCGGCGCCTCGAGGCCGGCGATCACCCGCGCGCGCTCGTCCGCCGGCTTGTCCTGCGAGAGCTTGGCCTCGGCGTGCCACGACGTCGCGGCCAGCCGGAAGGCGATCACCTCGTCGGCCATCTCGCGCGCGGTGGATCCCATGCGCGCCAGCGACCACGGCTGCTCGACCGCTGCCTCGAAGTGCGCGACGGTCCGCTCCAGCACGGGCAGCGAATCGTCGAGCAGCTGCGGTCTGCCCCAGGCGTGCAGCGTGACGTGGTTCCAGGTGGGAATCGTGTCGCTGTCGTACCAGCTCGCCGACACGTAGCCGTGCGGCCCCTGGAAGATCATCAGCAGCGGCCCGGCGAGGGCCTGCGATGCGGGATCGGCTCGCGCGACGTGGCTGTCGATCACCAGGCCCTCGGCGTCCTCGTCGACGAGGCATGGCATGTGCGTCGCGCGCAGATCGGCGGTCACGATCGTCGCGAACGGGTGCGCGCGGACGATCGCGCGCGCGCGGTCGACGTCGGAGAGGCGGAACTGCTCCCTGATCTGCATCGCGCGGTGGTCGGCTGCGTTTCAGTGAAGCGGCTTGCCGCCGGTCGCGCCGATCACCTCGCCGCTGATGTAGCGCGACTCCTCGCCGGCCAGGAACACGTAGAGCGGGGCGAGCTCGCCGGGCTGGCCGGCGCGGCCGAGCGGGGTGTCGCCGCCGAACTGCGCGTTCTTCTCGGCGGGAAAGCTCATCGCCACCAGCGGCGTCCAGATCGGGCCGGGGGCGACGGCGTTGACGCGGATCCCGCGCTCGGCAACCTCCTGCGCCAGGCCCTTGGTGAACGTGCTGATCGCGCCCTTCGTGGCTGCGTAGTGCAGCAGCTGTGGGCTTGGCTGCGCCGCCTGGATCGACGTCGTGTTGACGATCGTCGAGCCGGGCCTCATCTTCGGCACGGCTGCCCGGCAGAGGTGGAAGATCGCGAGGATGTTGGTGCGGAAGACGAACTCGAGCTCGTCGGGCGGTATCTCGAGGAAGGAGTCGTAGGCCATCTGGTAGGCGGCGTTGTTGACCAGCACGTCGAGCCGGCCGAGCTCTTCGTGCGCGCGCCGCACGAGCGCGTTGCAGTGCTCGCGCTCGCCGATGTCACCCGGCACGGTGATGCAGCGCCGGCCGGCGTCCTCGACGAGCGTGCGTGTCTGCGCGGCGTCGTCGTCCTCCTTCCAGTACGAGCACAGGACGTCGGCGCCCTCGCGGGCGAAGGCGAGCGCGACCGCGCGCCCGATGCCCGAGTCGGCGCCGGTGACGAGCGCGACCCTGTCGGTGAGCCGCCCGTGGCCGACGTAGCTGTCCTCGCCGTGGTCGGCGAGCGGCTGCATTTCGCTCTCGCGCCCGGGCGGCTCCTGCTGCTGCTCGGGAAACGGCGGGGTCGGCTCGGCATGCGTCGGATGCTGTTGCTGATCGGCCATGCGGCGCGAATACCCGTCCGCCGCCCCTGCTCACGCCGACTTGAGTTGGCGCGTAGTCGTTGCATCGCAGCATGTTGTGGCCGCGTACTTACGGGTATCCGGCCACACCGCATGTTCTTCGCACACATCACACCACTGCTCGAGCCGCTCCTGTTCGCCCCCGCGTTCGTCGCGGTCGGCTGGGCGCTCGTGAAGGCGCGCGGCAGTCAGCCACCCCGTCAGAAGGAGCACCCATGACAGATCGCTACACACCGGCTCAGATCTACTCACTTGTCTTCGGCGCCACGTTGCTGCTCGTCGGCATCTTCGGCTTCGCCGCGGACTCGTCGTTCGGCACCGGCACAGACGTCGAGGGCAGCAACCTGATCGCCTTCGAGGTCAACGGTTGGCACAACCTCGTGCACATCGCATCCGGCCTCGTCGGCCTGGCGCTGTTTCGCAGCCCGGGCGGGGCGCGGACGTTCGCGCTCGGCTTCGGCGCCGTCTACGCCGTCGTGACCCTGTGGGGCTTCGTCGACGGAAACAGCGTCCTCGGCCTGCTTCCGGTCAACGCCGCCGACAACCTCCTGCACCTGGCGATCGCGGTGGCCGGCATCGCCGCCGGCCTGATGTCGCGCGACGTCGAGCCGGCGCCGCGCCGCAGCGCGCATCCCGCCTGATCCGGCGCTCTTGCCGGACGCTTTCGAAGGCCCCGCTGCGGCGGGGCCTTCGTCGTTGCGGCCGGCGTCGCGGCGCAGCAGGGCGGGCGTCAGTCGGCGGCGAAGTCGGCGTCGATTCCAGCGACGGCGGTGCGTCCCTTCGCAGACCCCTTCGCCGCCGGCTTGGCGGCGGCGGCGTCCTCCTTGCCCCTGCCACGGCCGCTGAGCCCGCCGGTCAGCGTGTCCTGCGCCCAGCGCTCGCTGAAGCCCGCGGCGAAGCCGATGACGCAGAGGAAGTAGAAGCGCTCGATCGAGCCCTCGGCGGGGAGCTTGAAGACGTCGACGAAGCCGCTGGTCAGCATGAAGTAGGCCAGCAGGCCGAAGATCGAGCCGATCACCGGCCGCAGCGCGCCGAGGAACAGCGTGTAGCCGCGCGCGACGTCGAAGTCCAGCGCGAACGTCCCGCTGTTGATCCGCGCGATCACGCTGACGACCGCGCCGAGGGCGCCCGCGACGAGGCAGCCGATGATCGTGCGCTCCTCGATCCCCTCGCCCTCGAGCAGGCTGTCGGCGAGGACGTACAGCCAGGCGAGCAGGCCGATGCCGATCGCCATCCCGGCGAAGTACACGAGCTGCGCGTCGCCGTTTGCCGCTTCGCGGTACGTACGGCGCAGCGCCGCGAGCTGGCGGACCTCGACCGCGACGGCGGCCTTGTGCGCCTGCGGCGGGTGCTCGCCGCGCGCGTCGACGAGGCTCAGCAGATGGCACGCCGAGGTCATCACGAGCTGGATCGTGATCCGGCGACTGCGTCCGCGCAGGACCTCGCACGCGCGCACCGAGAGCTCGTCGCACTGGTGCAGCGCGCGAGCGATCTCCGGCTCGTCCTTCGTCGCCCAGTCGCTGACGCGATGGAACCTCGGCGAGACCGACAGCAGCCTCCGCAGCCAGCCCGTGTTCGGCTTCCCGGCGGTCAGCGCCACGGCGCTCTCGACGTCGGCGCACCAGTAGGCGTTGAGCAGCTCGCCGTGCTCGTCCTCGAAGCAGGCGAGTGCCGCGTGGTACTGCTCGCTGAGACGCGCCTGCTCGGCCTCGCTCACGCCCGAGTCGTCGCGCAGCGCCTGGCGCCAGCGGAAGTGGATCCGCACGAGGTCCGGGAAGGTGATGCGCTGTGCAACCGCGATGTCGGGAATGTCCTGGAAGGTGTTGGCCATCGTCTGCCCCGGCCCGCGCGATCATCCCACGTCGCCGCCGGGGGCAACGCAAGCGTCGCTGCAGGCGCCGGCTGCGTCGAGCTGCGGTCGGGCGCACTTCCGGGCAGGCCGCGCCACGGGCGCGCGACGGCCTCGCCCTCTGCGGATCCCCGGCGCCACGCGTGTCCTGTCGCCGGCGAGCGGGTATCGCAACCAGCGACATGAGCGGTGGCGAGGAAACCAAGCCATGCCCGCGCTGCAGCGGCCGCGGCAAGTACGCCGACCCGCCCCGCGGGCCCCTGGTGCAGATCACCTGCGAGCGCTGCCAGGGATCGGGGCGCGTTGCGCGCGACGCGCCCGACGAGCCGCCTGCCAGGGAGCCGACGCAGATCCCGTTCGGGTCGGAGCCCGGCTGACGCCGCCGCGCTGCGAAAGGTCGCGCAGCGCCGGTCGAACCTGGGTAGTCGAGGGATCGTGGGCGACCCCGGGCGCACGACGCGCAGCCTCAGCCTGACGACGGGCGGCATCACGCTGCTCGGCGTCCTGCTCAGCATCGGCGTGACGCTCGGCGCCGCGATCGAGGCGTCCTGGTGGGTGCAGGTCCTCGTCGGTGTCTGCGCGACGATCGCGCTGACCGTGGTCGTGAAGCTCGGCTCCGAGGCCGGACGGGGCCCGCTCGCCCGGCTGGCCAACTGGGTCATCGGCGGCGACGACGACCGTTAGCCGTACCGTTTCTCCCGTGGCGCAGCATCAGATCCCGCTGTTCTGGCGGCTGTTCGTCCCCAACGCGACGGTCCTCGCAGTGGCGTGCGTGGTGCTGATCGTCGAGCCGGCGAACGGGCGCGTCCCCGCGCTCGTCGGCGGATTGACGATGATGCTCGGCGTCAACCTGCTGCTGATGCGCCGCGCGGTGACGCCGCTGACCAGGCTCACCGCGCTGATGCGCCGCGTCGATCCGCTGCATCCCGGCGAGCGCATCCCGCTGCTCGGACCGAGCTCGGAGGTGACCGTCCTCGTCGAGGCCTTCAACGACATGCTCGACCGGCTGGAGGCCGAGCGCCGTGACAGCGGCCTGCGCGCGCTCAACGAGCGCGAGGTCGAACGCCGCCGCCTCGCCGACGAGCTGCACGACCAGATCGGCCAGACGCTGACCGCGATCGCGCTCCACGTCGGCCGGCTGCTCGACCGCGCGCCGCCGGAGCTGCGCGGCGACACGGTCGCGGTCCGCGACGCGATCCTCGCGACGATCGACGACGTGCGCGCGCTCGCGCGGCAGCTGCGCCCCGAGGCGCTCGACGCGCTCGGGCTCGTGCCGGCGCTGACGACGCTCGTCGACCGCCTGGCGCAGCAGACCGGGATCCGCTTCGAGCGCAACCTCGACCGCGACCTGCCGCCGCTGGGCGCGGATGCCGAGCTGGTCGTCTACCGCGTCGCCCAGGAGGCGATGACCAACGCGATCAGGCATGCGGGGGCGGCGAGGATCGCCGTCTCGCTGCAGGGCGCCGACGGCGCCGTCGCGCTCGAGGTCCGCGACGACGGATGCGGCATCGACGCCGCCGCCGGCGGCGACGGGAGCGGCCTGCGCACGATGCGCGAGCGGGCGCTGACGGTAGGGGGGAAGCTGACGATCGGCGCCGGCGACGCTCGGGGAACCTGCGTCCGGCTCGCGGTCAAGGCGGCCGGCGGGTGACCGAGTCGACGACGCGCGTCCTGCTGGCCGACGACCACGCCGTCGTGCGCGCGGGCGTCAAGGCGCTGCTCGACGCCGAGCCGGGCTTCGAGGTCGTGGCCGAGGCCTCCGACGGCGCGGAGGCGGTGCAGGCCGCGCTCAGCGGCGACGTCGATCTGGCGATCCTCGACGTCTCGATGCCGCTGCTGACCGGCATCCAGGCAGCACGACAGCTCGCCGAGCACCGCCCGCAGCTGCGCACGCTGATCCTGTCGATGCACGACAACGAGCAGTTCTTCTTCGAGGCGCTCCGAGCCGGGGCCTCCGGCTACGTGCTCAAGACCGCTGCGCACGAGGATCTGATCGACGCCTGCAGGGCGGCGCTGCTCGGCGAGGCGTTCATGTATCCCGACGGCGTCGCGGCGCTCGTCCGCGAGTTCCTCGAGCGCGGGCCCGACGAGCTGCAGCCCGATCCGCTCTCGCCGCGCGAGACGGAGGTCGTCAAGCTGATCGCCGAAGGGCTCACCGGGAGGGCGATCGGCGAGCTTCTGCACATCAGCGAGAAGACCGTCGAGCGCCACCGCTCCAACGTCTTCGAGAAGCTCGGGCTCAACGATCGCGTCGCGCTCACGCGCTACGCGATCCGTCGCGGTCTCGTGGAGCCGTAGCCGCCGGCGACGCAGCCGTCAGCTCGGCGAGTCGGGGCCCTCGCCGACGAACCGCCCGCGAAACAGGCGCAGCGCGTCGATCGTCTCGGGGCCGGCGCGCCGGCAGCCGAGCAGGCGGCGCCACGCCGTGACCGCGATCGCGAACGGCATCGCCTCGTTGGGCGCGACGATCGTGCCGCGCGGGACCGCGTCCTGCAGCGCCCGCAGCAGCGCCCGCTGCTCCCGCGTGATGTCGGGCCGGTAGCTGATGACGACGATGCCGCGCCGCAGCGCGCCGACGATCGCCGACCGGGGCGGCGCCGACCCGTAGAACCCGGGCGCCGCGGGCGCCGCCGGACCGCCGGCGACCGGCGGCTCGTCGCGTCGCTGGCCGCCGCCCGCGCGCAGCTCGCAGCCGGCCCTCTGCGCGGCGACCCGCAGCGCGGTCTGCTGGACGGGCGGAAGCGATGCCTTGCCGTCGTCACCGTCGCGCAGCACCAGCAGCAGGATGGCGGCGGCGGCGAAACCCGTTGCCAGCCACACGACGACGTAGAGCGTGATCGCCGGCCACCGACCTTTCATCCTGGCGACCTACCCGAGCACGCATCTTGCGACTGCGGCCCTGTCAGCCGCGATACCGGCGGGACGCCGCGTACGTGCGAGGCTTCGTCAGCCACGTGACCCGCCGTCCCGGCGGGCGTGGTCGGCGGGTACGAACGCCCGATGTCGCTGGAACGCGTGACCGATCTGCTCGTCGACACCGACTCGGTCGCCGGCCTGGCGGTCACGACGCTGGCGATCGTGCTCGTCGCCGTCGGCGTGCGGCTGATCGCGACGCCGCTCGTGCGGCGGCGCTTCGCCGGCGACCAGTACCGGCGCTACTGGTCGGCGAAGGTCGTCACCTACGTCGTCGTCACGATCGCGGCGATCGCGCTCATCGCGCTGTGGGCCCCGCTCGGCGGCAGGCTCTCGGTGATCATCGGCTTCGCGACCGCCGGCGTGGCGTTCGCGATGCAGGAGGTGATCGGCGCGCTCTTCGGCTGGATCAACATCCTCGCCGGCCGGATCTACACCGTCGGCGACCGCGTCGAGGTCGCGGGAGTGCGCGGCGACGTGGTCGACATCACGCCGCTGCGGACGACGCTGTTCGAGATCGGCAGCGAGCCGTCGGCGACCGGCGGCGCGTCGACGTGGGTCAGCGCCCGCCAGCCGACCGGGCGGATGGTGACGGTCTCCAACAAGAAGACGTTCACGTCGCCCGTCTTCAACTTCTCGGCGCACCTGGACTGGATCTGGGAGGAGGTCGTCTTCACCGTGTCGCGCGACGGCGACTGGCAGGCCGCCGAGGCGATCGTCCACGAGGAGATGTGCGCGCACGAGCCCGAGCTGCGGCGCCAGGGCGAGGCGGCGCTGGCGCGACTGGGCGAGCGCTATCTCGTCTCGCGCTCGGAGGTCGAGCCGCAGACCTACGTGCGCGTCGCCGACGGCGACATCGAGATCGTCGGCCGCTTCGTGACCGCCGTCCGCACCGCCCGGCGGGCGAAGGATCGCGTCGTGCGGCGCGTCATCGAGCGGTTCGCCGAGCGCAGGATCGAACTCGCCTACCAGACCTACGCCGTGGCCGTCGACCGCGGCTCGGTTGGCGATCCGGCGGCGGACGGCCAGCGCTGGGACCGCGGGTGACTCACCCGGTATCGACCGGCGGATCGCCCGTGAGCAGCAACGTCGCGTCGTCGCGCCGGGCGATCTCGCCCTGCCGCGCGAGCCGGTTGAGCGCGCTGGAGGCGGTCGGGCGGCGCATGCACGCCAGGTCGGCGAGCATCTCGTGCGTCAGGCGCATCGGCAGATGGACGCCGTCGGGGGTCACCCGGCCCCACCGGTCCGCCAGGTGCCACAGCAGCATGTGCAGCCGCCGATCGGCGTGCCGGACATGCACGATCGCGAGGTTGACGGCGAGCGAGCGCGATCGCTGGATGCTGCGCGTCAGCAGCTGGCACATGATGCTCGGCCAGCGGCCGGCGATCGCGCAGAAGCGCTCGTCGAGGATCGTCACCGACGCCCGCTCGAGCGCGCTCCACGACGAGTCGTGGGCGAGCGAGGTACCGACTTCGTCCCAGGGCCGCAGCACGTCGCCGGTCCCGACGAGCTCGGGGCAGCGCTGACCCTCGAGCTCGACGGTCCTGATCAGCAGGCCGTCGAGGACGAGCATCCCCAGCGCGCCGCGCATGTCCGCATGGTCGTCGGGCGGCTCCCACGGTCCCGGCTCGACCCACAGCTTCGGGGTGAGCACGCGCTGCGTCAGCCAGGCGGCGGTCTTGTCGTCCAGGCCCCCGACCAGATCGGGCTCGGCGCTGAAGATGCGAACGACGTCGCCTCGCACGATGTGCGGGGCGATCGTCGGATCCGGCGGGCCCGGCGGGCCCGGCTGGCCGTCGTTGTGGCTGTTGGCGGTCGCGATCGTTGCCATTGCGGCAGACGTCCCTTCGGTGGTCGGCGTGCTCACGTTCTAACCCACTGCGTGCTCGCCTACCCTGGGTGTCGCCACCCATTCGGCGACCGCGCCGAGGCACTGCCGAGGCGCTGGAGCCGCAGAATGGTGGCGCCTCGCGGCGGCCGACATTGTCATCGCGCTGACACTCGCAGGCGCGCGGGTCGCACGCATGGGGAGGTGCTCGCGCACAACTCTCGAGCGGTCCGGAGGCACGAATGCGGGAACGAGGACAGGTCTTGCGCAGAGCGGGTTTGGTCTGCGGCGTGGCAGCGCTGGCCGGGGTGGCGGCGACCGCGACTCCTGCCGGATCGGTGATCGTCGAGTATCCGCGCGATCCTTCGGCGACGGCGGTGGCGCGAGCGATGGCCGACGACCCGAAGGTCGTCAAGCGCGCCGTCTTCAGCGCGCTGCCGCCAGGATCCAAGCCCGCAGCCGTGTCGACCACGCGGCTCGCCGGCTTCCCGCGCAGCGGCAAGAGCTTCGCGATCCTCACGAACGGCAACGCGCGCAGCGCCGACGACCGCAACACGTCGGGGTCGACCGGCTCGACCGCCGGCGGGCCGTCGATTCGCGGTGCCCGCGACGTCACGATCATGCGCATCGACCTGCGCATCCCGAAGGGCGCGAACTGCCTGTCGTTCCGCTTCCGCTTCCTGTCGGAGGAGTTTCCCGAGTTCGTCGACGACGAGTTCAACGACGCGTTCATCGCCGAGCTCGACGGCTCCAACTGGCGCGCCTCGGACAAGGAGAACCCGCAGATCACGGCGCCCGCCAACTTCGCCGTGACGTCGGGCGGCCGGCCGATCCGCATCAACCGCATCGGCGACACGTCGGTGACGGCGGCCCGGGCCAGGGGCACGACGTACGACGCGGCGACCCGGATCCTGCGCGCGTCGACGAGGGTCAGGCGCACGACGCGGCACCTGTACCTGTCGATCTTCGACCAGGGCGACCGGATCTACGACTCGGCCGTCTTCATCGACAAGCTGATCATCGCGCGCCGCAGCCGCTGTCGCAACGGCGTCGTCGTCGAGCGCTGACCGTCGCGAGGCGGCCTGCGATCAGCCGCCGCCAGGCGAGGCGGCGAGATCGCAGGCGACCTCGTCGAGGCCGTTGCCGAGCAGCGCGAGCGGGATCGTCCGGTCGCCTGCGAGGGCGCGCGCCAGCGCGTCGCGCTTGTCCTCGCCCGTCGCCAGCAGCAGCGTGAGGCGGGCCCTGCGCAGCACCGGCAAGGTCAAGGTGACGCGTTCGGACGGCGGCTTGGGCGAGCCGCGCACGGGCGCCACGGGCGCCTCGGCGACGTCGAGCACCGGATGGCCGGGAAACAGCGAGCACGTGTGGCCGTCGGGTCCCATGCCGAGCAGCACGACGTCGAAGACGACGCGCGGCACGCGCTCGCAGACGGCACGGCCGTAGAGCCAGGCGGCGTCCTCGGGAACCTCCGGCGAGGGCAGCGGGTGCAGCACGGGCGGCTCGTCGCGATCGGCGGCCAGCAGCGACTCGCGCACCATCCGCGCGTTGGACTGCGGGTCGTCCTCGGGGACGCAGCGCTCGTCGCCGAGCCAGAGGTGGACGTGCTTCCAGGAGCCGTCGACCTCGGCGAGCAGCTCGTAGGCGCGCCGC
>JBKHXR010000063.1:0-30715 GCA_046565905.1 Thermoleophilia bacterium
CGCATCGCCGACGGCCGCGGCGGGGGTGGCACCGGCGCCCAGCGCTTCGCCCCGCTCAACAGCTGGCCCGACAACGCCAACCTCGACAAGGCCCGGCGCCTGCTGTGGCCGGTGAAGCAGAAGTACGGCCGGAAGATCTCCTGGGCCGACCTGATCGTCTACACCGGCAACGTCGCCTTGGAGGCCATGGGCTTCGAGACGTTCGGCCTCGCCAGAGGCCGCGAGGACGTCTGGGAGCCCGACGAGGACGTCTACTGGGGACCGGAGAAGGAGTGGCTCGGCGACGAGCGCTACACCGGCGACCGCGAGCTCGAAAACCCGCTCGCGGCCGTCCAGATGGGCCTCATCTACGTCAACCCGGAGGGCCCGAACGGCAGCGCGGACCCGGCGGCGTCGGCGCGCGACATCCGCGAGACGTTCAGCCGGATGGCGATGAACGACGAGGAGACGGTCGCGCTGATCGCCGGCGGCCACACCTTCGGCAAGACCCACGGCGCAGCCGACCCCGACCGGTACGTCGGACCAGAGCCCGAGGGCGCGCCGCTCGAGCAGCAGGGACTCGGCTGGCGCAACGCCTACGGGACCGGCAAGGGCGCCGACACGATCACCAGCGGGCTGGAGGGCGCCTGGACGCCGAGCCCGGTCAGCTGGGACAGCAGCTTCTTCGCGACGCTCCTCGAGAACGAGTGGGAGCTCGTCAAGAGCCCGGCCGGGGCGAAGCAGTGGGCACCCAAGGGCGGCGCGCTGGCGGACGCGGTGCCCGACGCGCACGACCCGGCGCGGCGGCACGCCCCGATGATGGCGACGACGGACATAGCGCTGCGCGTGGACCCCGACTACGAGCGGATCTCGCGGCGCTTCCACGAGAACCCCGACGAGTTCGCCGACGCGTTCGCCCGCGCCTGGTTCAAGCTCACGCACCGCGACATGGGGCCCGTCGCACGCTACCTCGGCCCAGAGGTCCCGGCCGAGGAGCTGCTGTGGCAGGACCCGCTGCCCGAGGTGACGCACGAGCTCGTCGGGCCCGAGGACATCGCCATCCTCAAGGCGCAGATCCTCGGCGCGGGACTGTCCGTCTCTCAGCTCGTCCGTACCGCGTGGGCATCGGCGTCGTCGTTTCGCGGCAGCGACAAGCGCGGCGGCGCCAACGGGGCGCGCATCCGCTTCGCGCCGCAGAGCGACTGGGAGGCCAACGACCCGCCGCAGCTGGCGACGGCGCTGCGCGCACTCGAGGGGATCCAGGCGTCCTTCAACGGCGCGCAGAACGGCAGCAGGAAGCAGGTCTCGCTCGCCGATCTGATCGTCCTCGGTGGCTGCGCCGCGATCGAGCAGGCCGCGCAGAGCGGCGGCCATGACGTCCGGGTGCCCTTCACCCCCGGGCGTGCGGACGCGTCGCAGGAGCAGACCGACGCAGAGTCCTTCGCCCCGCTCGAACCGACGGCGGACGCCTTTCGCAACTACCTCGCAAAGGACCACCCGCTGACGGCCGAGTACCTGATGGTCGACAAGGCGAGCCTCCTGACCCTGAGCGCTCCCGAGATGACCGTCCTCGTCGGCGGACTGCGCGCGCTGGGCGCCAACTGCGGTGGGTCGACCGACGGCGTCCTCACGGACACCCCGGGCTCGCTGACGAATGACTTCTTCGTCAACCTGCTCGACATGAGCACGACGTGGACGGCGACATCCGACGACGCCGGCAGGTTCGAAGGGCGCGATGCCGCCACGGGGGAGCTGAAGTGGACCGCGACGCGCGTCGACCTGGCGTTCGGCTCGAACTCCGAGCTGCGCGCGCTCGCCGAGGTCTACGCGAGCGACGACGCCGACGAGAAGTTCGTACACGACTTCGTCGCGGCGTGGGACAAGGTGATGAACCTCGACCGGTTCGACGTCGGCTGATCGCACCGTCCGGGGCGGCCGCTCGCCGGCGGACCGGTTGTTCGCCGGTCGCCGGCGGACCGGTTGTTCGCCGGTCGCCGGCCGGGACGGCTGAGCGATCCTGCCCCGGACGCGATACAGGACGGGCTGCCGGGTAACGTCCGACCGCAGATCGTGAGCGCCTACGTCCATCCGATGCCGACCGCCGAGGCGGTTCCGTGAGCGCGCCGCACGCGGCGGCGGTCGTCGCGTTGACGTCGCTCTCGCACGGCGCGGGCTGCGGCTGCAAGCTGCCGGCGGCGGCGCTGCTGCCGATCGTCAGGGGGCTGCCGACCGTCGCCGACGCACGCCTGCTCGTCGGCTCGAACACCGCCGACGATGCCGCGGTCTTCAAGCTGACCGACGAGATCGCGCTCGTGATGACGATCGACTTCTTCACGCCGATCGTCGACGACCCCTATGACTTCGGGCGGATCGCCGCCGCGAACGCGCTGTCGGACGTCTATGCGATGGGCGGCACCCCGCTGGCGGCGATGAACGTCGTCGCGTTTCCGCTGGAGCAGCTCGGCGGCGATGTGCTGCGCGCGATCCTGCGCGGGGGCGCGGACGTCGCCGCGGCCGCGGGGATCGCGGTGGTCGGCGGGCACTCGATCGACGATCCCGAGCCGAAGTACGGGATGTCGGTCACGGGCACCGTGCATCCCGGCGAGCTGATCTCCAACGCGGGGGCGCGCGCAGGTGACGTGCTCGTCCTCACCAAGCCGCTCGGCGTCGGCGCGATCACGACTGCGCGCAAGCGGGGCAACCGCGACGACGAGCTGCTCGCCCGCGGCGTCGCCACGATGACGGCCCTCAACGACACGGCGTCCGCCGCGGCGCGCGTCGCCGGCGCGCATGCGATGACCGACGTCACCGGCTTCGGGCTGCTCGGCCACCTGCACTCGCTCGGGCGCGCGAGCTGCGTCGCGGCGGTGATCGACGCGGCAGCCGTGCCGGCGATCGACGGCGTGCTCGAGCTGCTCGAGGCCGGCGACGGCGTGTCGGGCGGCAGCCGCCGCAACCGCGACTATGCCGAGACGTTCACGAGGTTCGCTCGAGCCGTGCCCGAATCGCGGCGGCGCCTGCTGTGCGACGCGACCACGTCGGGCGGCCTGCTCGTCGCCGTCGCGCCCGACGCCGCGGCGTCGCTGCCGGGCCCGGTCGTCGGCGAGATCGTCGCCGGTGAGCCCGGCGCCGTCGCGGTGCGATGATGGCCGACCAAGGGCCACATCGCCCTGGAGCGGCCCGGGCCCGGTGGCCCATCCGGTCTTCAAAACCGGCGGGGCGCGGCACACCGCGCTGGAAGGTTCGACTCCTTCGCCGTTCCGTATGAGCCACCGCGACCGCCTGCGCCAGCTGCCCTCCGTCGACCGCCTGGCGACCGCGGTCGCGCGCGCCGAGCTGCAGGCGCGACGCGAGGAGCTGCTCGACGCCGGCGCCGACCGCGACGACACCGCGGTCGATCTCGTCGCGCGCGCGCGGGCGCGCCTGCGACCGCGGCTGCGGCGCGTGCTCAACGCGACCGGCGTCGTCGTCCACACGAACCTCGGGCGCGCCCCGCTCGCCGCCGAGGCGCGCGCTGCGGTGGCGAACGCCGCCGACGGCTACTGCAACCTCGAGCTCGACCTCGCCAGCGGCGAGCGCGGCTCGCGCCACGCCCATGTCGAGGAGCTGCTGCGCGAGCTGACCGGCGCGCAGGCGGCGATGGCGGTCAACAACTGCGCGGCGGCCGTGCTGCTCGCCGCGGCGGCGGTCGCCGGCGGACGCGACGTCGTCGTCTCGCGCGGCCAGCTGATCGAGATCGGCGGCGGCTTCCGCGTTCCCGAGATCCTCGAGGTCGCGGGCGCGCGACTCGTCGAGGTCGGCACGACGAACCGCACCCGGCGCGCCGACTACGAGAAGGCGCTCGCTGCCGGCGGCGAGCAGGTCGGCGCGATCCTGCGCGCGCATCCGTCGAATTTCCGGACCATCGGGTTCGTCGAGGAGGTCGCGATCGAGGACCTCTGCTCGCTCGGCCCGCCGGTGATCGACGACGTCGGCTCGGGCATGCTCACCGACGACCTCGAGCTGCTCGCCGGCGAGCCGCCGGTACGCCGATCGGTACGCGCCGGCGCCACGCTCACCACGTTCTCGGGCGACAAGCTGCTCGGCGGCCCGCAGGCCGGGCTGCTGGTCGGGCGGCGCGAAGCGGTCGAGGCCTGCCGCCGCCATCCGCTGGCGCGAGCGGTACGCATCGACAAGCTCTCGCTGGCCGCGCTCGAGGCCACCCTGGCCCTGCATCGCGACCCCGCGGCCGCGCGCCGCGCGCTGCCCGTGCTCGCGATGCTGCAAGCCGACGAGGCGACGCTTCGCAGGCGCGCGGACGAGCTCGCGGCCGCGACCGGTGGCACCGTCGTCGCGTCGACGGCGCGCGTCGGCGGCGGGGCGCTGCCGCTGCTCGAGCTGCCGGGGCCGGCGGTGGCGCTCGACCCCGGCGCGGCCGGCGCGACGGCGCTCGCCGCGGCCCTGCGGGCCGGCGACCCGGCAGTCGTCGGCCGGATCCACGACGGCCGGCTGCTGCTCGACGCGCGCACGCTGACCGACGGCGAGGCGCGCGAGGTGGCGCGCGCGGTGCGCGCCGTCTCGCCGTGAGCGCCGAGCACGCGCCGCTGACGCTCGGCACCGCCGGCCACATCGACCACGGCAAGACGGCGCTCGTGCGCGCGCTGACCGGCGTGGACACCGACCGCCTGCCCGAGGAGCACGCGCGCGGGATGTCGATCGAGCTCGGGTTCGCGCCGCTGCTGCTGCCCGGCGGGCGGCGCATCTCGGTCGTCGACGTGCCGGGGCACGAGCGCTTCGTGCGGACGATGGTCGCCGGAGCGACCGGGATCGACCTGTATCTGATGGTCATCGCCGCCGACGACGGCGTGATGCCGCAGACGCTCGAGCACGCGGAGGTGCTCGCCGCGCTGGGGATCGAGCAGGGCGTCGTCGCGATCACGAAGAGCGATCGCGCTTCGCCGCAGCGCGCCGCGGCGGAGGCCGCCGATCTGCTGCCGGGCGCCGACGTCGTGGCATGCTCGGCGCGCACGGGCGACGGCGTGGCGGCCGTCGCGACTGCGCTGGAGCGCGCCGCGCAGCGCGTGACGCCGCGCGGCGAGGACCGCCGGGCAGCTCCCGCCGTGCTGCACATCGACCGCGCGTTCACGATCCACGGCGCAGGCACGGTCGTCACGGGGACGCTGTGGTCGGGCACGCTGGCGGCGGGCGAGACGGTCGCGCTGCTGCCCGCGCGACGGAGCGTCCGCGTGCGGTCGCTGCAGGTGCACGACGAGCCGGCCGAGCGGGCTCACGCCGGGCAGCGCGTGGCGGTCAACCTCGCCGGGATCGCGCGCCGCGACGTCGCCCGCGGCGATGCGCTGACCGGCCCGGCGGCCGAAGTCGCGCCGACGCAGGTCATCGACGCGGCGCTGGACCTGCGCGACGACCTGCACGGCGGCCGCGCCATGGTGCACCACGGCACGCGCGCGGTGCCCGCGCGGCTGGCGGCACTCGGCGACGGGCTGTGGCAGCTGCGCCTCGAGGCGCCGCTGCTCGCGGCCGCGGGCGACCGGCTCGTCGTGCGCTCGGTCGCGCCGCCCGACACGCTCGGCGGCGGGACGGTCCTCGATCCGCGCGCGCGGCGGCATGGTCGCCGCGCCGACGTGGTCGCGCGCCTGCAGCGGCTGCGCCGCGGCGAGCCCGAGCCCGCGCCCGCAGCGCAGCGCGCGGCGGGCGCAGCGGCCGATCCGTCCGGTGCGGCGGCGGCACGGGTCCCGGCGAGACCGGCGCTCGAGCCGGCCGCGATCGAACTCGCGGAGCGGCTGCTCGCGGCCGGCCACGAGCCGCCCTCGCGCTCAGAGCTCGGCGAGGCGGCGTCGCATCTGCCGGCGCTGATCCAGGCCGGCGCCGTCGTCCGGGTCGGCCGCGACCTCTACGCGCACCGCGACGCCCTCGCGGTCGTCGCCGATCGGGTCGGCGCGATCATCGCAAGCGAGGGCGCGGTGACGCTCGCGCGGCTGCGCGACGAGCTCGGCACGTCGCGCAAGTACGCCGAGGCGTTGCTCGAGCACCTCGACGCGGCGCGCTACACCAAGCGCCTGCCCGACGACCGGCGCGTGCTGCGCCGCCGGCGCTGAGCCGACGCGACGAAGCTGCTGACCGGTCAGCACGGCCGGCGCGGCGTGTCACGACGCCGGCGCGACCGGCAGGCCAGCGGCGCGCCAGGCCTGAAAGCCTCCGACGAGATCCGTCGCGCGAGCGAATCCGAGCTGCTGCAGCGTCGAAGCGGCAAGGCTCGACTGAAAGCCCTCGTCGCACATCACGATGATCTGGCGGTCGAGGCCGCCGACGCGGTCGTCGCGCGCGTCGGACGCGGGATCGCAGCGCCACTCGAGCACGTTGCGCGCAAACCAGATCGCGCATGGCACGATCCCGTCGGCGCCACGCTGGGACTCGGCGCGGATGTCGATCAGCAGAGCGCCGGCGCCGATCGCGGCCTGAGCCTCGTTCGGCTCGACTCGCACGAGCCCGGCGCGCGCCTCTGCGAGCAGCTCATCGATCGTCTTGCGCGCCGCCATCGGTCAATCGCCCTCTCCGTCGTCGCACGTCAGCGCCCGGCATCCGGCACGACTGCATATTGACGCCGCTGCGCCGCCCGCGCCGCGCAGAGCTGCGGCGCTCGCCGGAGCGTGACGACGCGATCCCTCCAGCGACGCCCGAGCCGCCGGCCGTCAGCCCCGCGCGTAGTCCGTCGTCGACCCCGGCGCGCCGGCGATCGACGACACCGCCGTCACGTTGAAGCTGCCATGACGCGCTCGAGCTCGTCCCTCGTCGGAAGCGCCCGCATCGCGCCGAACGCCCTGCAGGCGAGGGCGCCGGCGACCGTCCCGCGACGCACCGCCTCGCGCACGGACGCCTCGTCGTCGAGCCAGCGCGGGTTCTCGGAGAGGTGGGTAAGGGTCGCCGCGAGGAACGCGTCGCCGGCGCCGGTCGCGTCGACGACGTCGACCTCGAAGGACGGAACATGGCCGCGGAACTTCGCGCTCGCGTACGCGGCCCCCTCGCCTCCCATGCTCGTCAGGGCCAGCGAGACGCCGCGCTCAAGCAGCATGTCGGCTCCCTCGCCCGCGTCTTGCGTGCCGAGCACCGGAGCGAGCTCGTCGGCGCTGAGCTTGACGATCGTCGACCGCTGGAGCATCGGCTCGACCGCCTCGCGGAACGCCTCGAGGCTGTCCCAGAGGTGCGCGCGCAGGTTGACGTCGAAGGCGACGGCGACGTCCATCTCGTTGGCGAGCTCCGCGAACCTGCGGGTCGCCGCGCGCACCGGCTCCTCGAGGAGGGGGATGCTTCCGAAGTACGCGAACGACGCGCCCGAGAGGCTCGCGCGTGTGACGTCCCCGGGCGCGAGCAGTTCGTCCGCTGCGGGAACCGAGCGGTAGAAGGTGAACTCGCGGTCCCCGTCCTCGGCGACCTCGACGAACGCCAGCGTCGTACGAGCGGGCGCTGGCTGGCGCAGGACCGCCGAGACGTCGACGCCCGCGGCCTCCAGCGCACCGAGGATGAAGCGCCCGAACAGGTCGTCGCCGAGACTGCCGACGAATCGCGCCTGTGCCCCGAGCCTGGCGGCTGCGACCGCCACGTTCGCGGGAGCCCCGCCAGGCCGGGCGGTGAACGGCAGCTCCACGTCGGACGGCCCCCGCTCGCGGTAGACGTCCGCCACCACCTCGCCCAGCGTCACGATCCTGCCCACGGCTCCCGACCTCCCTGCTCGCCCTGCGCGGGCGAGCAACTGGATCTGCGCGCCGGAAGCGCGGCCCGCAGTCGATCGACCTGAAGCACGAGACCGCGTCCGATCATCGCGATCGCAGCCTCGGCCGAACATACCCCACGATGTCGTCGACGACCGACGTGCGTCCGTTGCGTGTCCTGGCCGCTTCGGCGCCCGGATCTGAGACGGTCGGCGAACCTGACGGCGCAGAACCGATGGCGACGGCAGCGGCTCTGCCCGCTGTACCGAGGCGCGCCGCGGCGCGCCTCGTGATCTCCGCCTCTACACGCCGACGACCAGCCAGCGGGCCTGCGCGCACCGGTGCCGCAGCGGTCGCGCCGGCCGCCGGGCGAGCCGGCGTTGCGACTTTCATGGGCTGTCGCCCCACAACTCGCAACGCGAGCTGTAGCGCACCACCCTGCCGCCTGCCGGCGCGGGCGTTCGCGCAGCGCCCCGTGGCGGTCGCGCGTCTCGATCCCGCCCGCGGCGCGGAGCGCAAGCCACGTCGGCGGCCCGCCCTGGGCAGCGCGCGGATGCGTCGCGCGGCACGGGCTGTGGCTCGAGACCGGGTCATGGGCGCGCTCCGAGCAGGGACCTCAGGGTGGCGGCGTTCGTCGGGGCCTGGGCGACGTACTCGCCGACGGGCTCGCCGACCGCGGCCTCGGGCGCCTCGCGAGTTGGCGATCGCCCGTTGTTGTTGAACATCGCAAAGACGTTCTCCGCGCCCTCGTCGGCGAGCTCTCGCAGCGTGCACGCCCAGTCGGCGAGCTCCTTCTCGGAGTACAGATAGTCGAAGCGCTCGGCGGTGGAGCCCGTGCGCTTGTACCACGTGGCTCTGTTTCGGCCGTGGAATCGCACGTAGGCCTCCGGCCCGGTGCGCGCGACGACGACGGGGAAGACCGGCGTGTCGACGATGACGTGAGTCATGTCGTTGGCGCGCAGGAAGTCGAGGGTCTCGTCGGCCTGCTCGAACCACGCCCTGTGGCGAAACTCGACGAGCATCGTGTGGCCGCCGAGCTGCTCGCGGGCCCACGCCAGGTACTCGTACGAGCCCTGCCTGGGAACCACGTAGGGGGCCATCTGCATCAGGATCCCGCCGAGATGTCCTGACGCCCGCAGCGGCTCGAGCGCGCCGACGAAGCGGCGGAAGACCTCTTCGCGGACGTCGGCAGGCACGTGATCGACGCGCCCGCGATCATCGACCGATACCTCTGCGCGAAGGTCTTCCGGCAGCGCCGCGACCTTCACCGGATGGCGCGTCATCAGCGCGAACGCCTTGACGTGCATCACGAACCCATCCGGGAGCTTGCCGGCCCACCGCGCGACGAGCGTCTCGTCGGGCAGGCGGTAGTACGTCGAGTTCGCCTCGACGACGTCGAAGCGGTCCGCGTAGTAGCGCAGCCGGTCGACGCCGGCCGGGTAGTACGCCTTGACGAAGCTCTCGTCCGCCCACGAGCATGTGCCCACGCGAATCATGCGGCGACGGTACCGTCGCGGCGCCCGCCGCTGCCGCCGGCGCTGTCAGCCGGCCGACGCGCTCGGGCGCGGGAGATGCGGTCGACCTCGAAGTCGCGCGGTCGGGCCGCGAAGTCAGGGTGCTCGCCGCAGCGCGCGAGATCGCGAGAAGAGTCGCCGCCTTCGCCTCGCACCCGGCTCGATCCCGCGTTGTCGCAGCGCATCGACGACGTGGTCGGGGTTGATGCGAGGGACGCTCTCCTCGCATCCCCAGCCCTCGAAGTGACACACGCCGACCGCGAAGTGGCCTGCGACGGCGACGCCGGCGTCGCGCAGGAGCCCCGGAATCCGCGCCGCCGCCGCGATCAGGGGCTCCGGCTGCTCGTCCCAGGGCCACGAGCCGCCGTCGAGCTCGTCGCCGAGCGATGCGGCGGCCGCCGCGAGGTCGGGTTGGGCGACGATCGCGTCGACGCGACCGATCTCCCGCTCCCTGTTCGGCCACTCCAGCGGGTGCCAGGCGTCTTCGGCCGCGACAGCGGGCTCCTCGTCGGCGCCGAGCGCGTGGACCGTCAGATAGCCCGGGCCTTCGAACCACCGGATCACGATGCGAGCCGGCAGCCCGGGTGGCGGATCCGCCTCGACGCTCGCGACGATCCCGTCGGCGAGCAACTCGGCGTACCCCTCCGCTGCGGCGGCCATCGGAGGACGATGCTATCTGCGTCTGCTCGGGCGCGCACGGTGCGCGACGGACGACACCGGTTCTCGACCACGTACCCCTAGCGCTACTATGCATATGAGTCCGAGTCGTGAAAGAGCGCGTGCACATCAACAAGGACCTGGTCGCGGCGTCGGCGACGCCGCTCGTACTCGCGATCCTGGCCGAAGGTGAGAGCTACGGCTACGCGATCCTCAAGCGGGTGCGCGAGCTTTCGGGCGGCGAGCTGCAGTGGACCGACGGGATGCTCTATCCGCTGCTTCATCGGCTCAGCCGGCTGGGGTACGTGACGACGGACTGGCGGACGCCGCCCGAGGGGCGTCGGCGCAGGTACTACGCCATCACGGACGACGGTCGAGCGGCGCTCGTCGAGCAGCAGCGCCAATGGGCCACCGTGACGCGCGCGTTGGGCGACGTCTGGCGAGGCTCCGCGTGGCTGCCGACGGCACCGGGTGAGGCCTGACCGATGGATGGCGTCGAGTCGCAGATCGCCGAGTGGCGGTCCTACGTCGCGAATGCGCCGGCCGTCAACGGCCGCGACGTCGATGAGCTGGAGTCTCACCTTCGCGACGAGATCGCAGAGCTCGACGCGGCCGGCCTCGCAGACGACGAGGCGTTCCTCGTCGCCGTCAAGCGGATGGGACAGCTCGACGCCCTCTCGCGCGAGTTCGCGCGCGAGCACAGCGGCCGGCTGTGGAAGCAGCTCGTCCTGACCGGCGAGGACGAGCCGGCGCGCTCGCCCAGCGGGTGGCTGGAGGCTCTCGCCTTCGCCGTCGCCGCGGGCGTCGCGATCCAGGTGGCACGTCTGGCTGCTCAGTTCCCCGATGAGGAACCGGCGTGGCTCGTGCGCAACGCCGGTCTGCTCGTCTTGCCGTTCCTCGCCGGCTACTTCGCCCGCCGACGGCAGCTCGACACCGGCGGATGGGTGCTCGCGGCCGCGCCGTTCGCGCTCCTCGCGCTCGTCGTCAACGTCTATCCGTACGAGGCCGACTCGGCGACTGAGCTGCTCGTCGCGGCCCACCTGCCCGTGGTGCTGTGGTTCGCGGTCGCCCTCCCCTACATGGGCGGCACGATCCGATCGCACGAGCGGCGGATGGACTTCGTCCGCTTCACGGGCGAGTGGCTCATCTACTACGTGCTGATCGCGCTCGGCGGCGGCGTGCTGCTCGGGCTCACCGCGCTGATCTTCGCGCCGCTCGGGGACGGCGTCCCCGAGCGGGTCGTGGAGTGGGTGCTGCCGTCGGGCGCGGCCGGTGCCGTGATCGTGGCGGCATGGCTGGTGGAGTCCAAGCAGCATGTCGTGGAGAACATGGCGCCGGTGCTGACGATGATCTTCACCCCGCTGTTCGCCCTGATGTTGAGCATCGCCGCGGCCACCTACGCCGTCTCCGGGGTCGCCGGCGAGTTCGACCGCGAGCTGCTCGGCGTGTTCGACGCCCTCATGGTGGTCGTGCTGGGGCTCGTCCTCTACGCGATGTCCGCCCGCGCGCCATCGCGGCCGGCGGGACTGGCGGACCGCGTCCAGCTGCTCGCCGTCGCGAGCGCCCTGGTACTCGACATCATGGTGCTCGGCGCGATGGTGGCGCGGATCGAGGATCTCGGGTTCACCGCGAACCGCGTGGCAGCGCTCGGCCTCAACCTCGTCCTGCTGGTGAACCTGGGCGCAACCGCCTGGCGCTCGTCGCGGTTTCTCAGCGGGCGGACGGCCTTCCACCACCTCGAGCGATGGCAGACCTCCTACCTTCCCGTCTTCGCCGTCTGGGCAGCGACGGTCGTCGTCGCTCTCCCCCCGCTCTTCGCCTTCGCCTGACACGCCGAGCAGCCGCGACCCCGGGGCGTCACATCGTGTCGCCCCGGGTAGGCGCAGGCGAGCCATGAGCGGAGAGGAGCAAGCATGAAGGCGCTCGTCTATCACGGTCCGGGACAGCGCTCCTGGGATCAGGTGCCGGATCCCGGGATCGAGGACGCCGGCGACGTGATCGTCCGGATCGACACCTCGACGATCTGCGGCACGGACCTGCACATCCTCAAGGGCGACGTCCCGACGTGCCAGCCGGGAACGGTGCTGGGCCACGAGGGCGTCGGCACGATCGTCGAGACCGGCCGGGGCGTGACCGGCCTGGCGAAGGGCGACCGCGTCCTGATCTCGTGCGTGAGCGCCTGCGGGCGCTGCCGCTTCTGCAAGGAGGCTCGCTACGGCCAGTGCCTCGGTGGCGGCGGCTGGATCTTCGGGCATCGCATCGACGGCCTGCAGGCCGAGTACGCGCGGGTGCCGTTCGCCGACACGTCGCTCTACAAGGTGCCCGACGCACTCTCCGACGAACAGGTCGTCTTCCTCTCGGACATCCTGCCGACCGGCTTCGAGATCGGCGTCGTGGCGGGGGCGGTCAAGCCGGGCGACACGGTCGCGGTGGTCGGCGCGGGACCGATCGGGCTGGCGACGCTGCTGACGGCCGGGCTGCACACCCCCGGCAGCCTGATCGCGATCGACCTCGCCGATGCGCGGCTGGAGAGCGCGAGGGAGTTCGGGGCCGACGTGACGATCAACAACGGGCGCGAGGACGCGGTCGCGCGCGTCATGGAGCTGACCGACGGTCTCGGCGCCGACGTCGCGATCGAGGCGGTCGGGGTCCCGCAGACCTTCGAGCTGTGCACGGAGCTCATCCGTCCGGGCGGTCACGTCGCGAACGTCGGCGTCCACGGGCAGCCGGCGACGCTGCATCTCGAGACGCTCTGGATCCGCGACGTCACGATCACCACGGGGCTCGTCGACACCTCGACGATCCCGCAGCTGCTGAGCCTGATCGTCGGCGGCCGCCTCGATCCCACCGTGTTCGCGACGCACCGCTTCGGCCTTCACGACACGATGGAGGCCTACGACGTCTTCGCCGACGCCGCCAACACGCAGGCACTGAAGGTGCTTCTGGAAGCGTAGACATCGCGCTGCCCGAGCCGGCGAGACGTGCGAGCGCCACCCCGCGCGCAGGCCTACGACGGGACTTCGCCTGACAGCGTTCTCCGACGGCCCCGGGCGTGTCCGGCAGCACTCGGCGTGCCGCGCGCCGCGGGTGCCGTCGCTGAGCGCACGCCGGGCGCGTCAGCCGTCGGCCAGCGTCCAGTCGAACGGGATCAGCTGCGAATGCGGGTCGATCCGGTACTTGTCGGGCTCACGGTGGTCGTAGGGCCGCGTCGGGAAGTTCATGACGACGGCCTCGCCGTCTCCGAGGCACTGGCTGGCGTGCCACACCCCGGCCGGGATGTGCAGCAGCCCGGGCGTGGCGGGCGTGAAGAAGTGCTCCTCGAAGCGCTCGTGCGTCGGTGAGCCGACGCGGCCGTCGTACAACACCGTGCGCATCGCGCCGCCGGCGCAGTGATAGCGGTCGTCCTGCAGCTTGTGCATGCCCCAGCCCTTGATCCTGCCGGGGGCGATCGTGAAGCGGTAGGCGTACACGATCGGCTCTTCCCAGAACGGGCGGGTGAGGTCGACGACCTCCGTGAGCGAGCCGCGGTGGTCGGCGTGCAGCGTCAGGCGCGCGCGGCGCACGCCGTCGATGCCGCGGGCCACCCGCCGCCCGGAGGCGTCGACCGTCTGCTCGTCGCGCGGCGCCGCGGGCGTGACGTCCAGCTCTGTCCGGCTGTCGGCAGGGTCGACGATGGCGGCTATCGTAACCGCGCCGCATGTCCGTCACGTTCACGGTGATCATCCCCACGCACGACCGCCGGGACACCGTCGTGCTCGCCGTCCGCAGCGCGCTTGCGCAGACCCGCCCGCCCGACGAGGTGATCGTCATCGCTGACGGCTGCAGCGACGGCACCGAGAAAGCGGTCGGCGCAATCGCGCATCCGGCCGTCGAGCTGCTGTCGCTGCCCAAGGCCCCCGGCTACGGCTACGGCTACCGTACGACCGCCATGCGGCGCGCGCGCGGCACCGTGGTCGCCTGGCTCTGCGACGACGACCTCTGGCTGCCCGATCACCTCGAGCGTCTCGGGGAGCTGTTCGACGCCGGCGCCGCCGACATCGTGCAGGCCACGCCTGCGATCGTGCGTCCCGACGGCAGCCTCGACGGCGCCGGCGGCGACTGGTCGGTCGCGCACTTCCGCGCGCGCCTGCTCGCCGAGCGCGATCCCGGCTGGCCGGGATGGACGCCGTCCTCGTGTGTCTCGCACGTTCGGGCGCTCGCGCTCGACGCCGGTGGCTGGAACCCGGACCTGCCGCGCGCAGGCGATCGCGACCTGTGGCAGCGGATGCTGCGGGCCGGTGCACGGCCGGCGCTCGTCGCCGCGCCGACCGTGCTCAGCTTCCAGGCCACGGGCCGCCGCCAGCCGTGGGCCGAGCGCGTGACCCAGAACGCTGCGCTGCTCCAGCGCCTCGGCGACCCGGCGCAGCTCGCAGCGCTGCGACGCGACATGGCGCGCGCCGTCCACACGCGAATCGCCAACGTCGAGGACCAGGATCACCATCGCGGCCTGCGGATCGCCGAGCTCGAGCGCGAGGTCGCCGGGCTGCGTGCGCAGCTCGAGGACGCCACGGCGCGCGCGGCCCCGCCCGCCGGCGGCGCGCGCGGCCGCCTGCGCCGCGCTCGAACACGTGCGCGGCAGCTCGTCGCGGCCGCCGCGCGACGCAGCCGCCACGCGCCTGCGCCGCGCGCGAGCTCGGACGATCGCCCGTGAGCGGCGCCCGTACGCTCTCGGTCTGCTGCATCACGCGCGACCCGGGCCCGCGCGTCGCCGCGCTGCTGGGCGAGCTGCGCGACGTCGCCGACGAGATCGTCGTCGCCGCCGATGCGCGGGTCGGTGCGACCGATCTCGCGCACTACGCAAGCGTCGCCGATCGGTTGCTTCGCGTCGAGGTCGACTACGCCGACCGCCACCTCGCCTGGCTGCACGCGCAGTGCTCCGGCGACTGGATCCTGCGTATCGACGGCGACGAGGTCGCAAGCCCGGCGCTCGTCGCCCTGCTGCCGGAGCTGGTCGCGGACCGCTCGACGATGCAGTGCCTGATCCCGCGCCGCTGGCTGTACGGCGATCCCGACCATTGGCTGGACGAGCTGCCGTGGTGGCCGGATTACCAGCTGCGGCTCGTGCGCAACGACGGCCTGCTGCGCATCGGCGGGCAGCATCACGCCGTCGCGGTCGCCGTGCGCCCCGCGCGTTACCTGCAGGCGCCGCTGTACCACCTCGACCTCCTGCTCAACGACGCCGACGAGCGCCGCGCGAAGGCCCGCCGCTACGACGCTCTGCGACAGCACCTGAAGGCCCCCGACGGTGCGTCGCTCAACGCGCGCTTCTACGTCCCCGAGGGCGCGCTGACGCGCGATCCGGCGCGGGTTCCCGCCCCCGACCGCGCCCCGATCGGGCGCGTGCTCGGCGCTGCGGCTGCGAGCCCCGCGGTGCGGTCCCCGGTCGAGCCACCCGCTGCCGTCGGCGTCGCGGAGACCGACCGCCACCTCCCGTCGCGCGAGGTCGATGCCGCCGGCTGCCGCGCGCAGATCACGCCGCTGGAGCGCCTCCCGTCGGTCGCGGCCGGCGAGCGTCGGGCGATCCACGTCGTGTTCGCCAACACGGGCAGCGAGCCGTGGCCGTGGGATCCCGGCTTCGGCCCGCCGATCGTCGCGACCTACCGTATCCGCGACGACGGGGGGCGAGTGGTCGTCGCCGACGGGCCGCGGACGGCGCTTCCATGCACGGTGGCGCCGGGCGAGGAGACCGTCGTGCCACTCGACGTGCTCGCGCCGGTTCGCCCTGGACGCTACGTCGTCGAGCCCGACGTCGTCCACGAGGGGGTGCGCTGGTTCGGTTGCGCCGGCCGCTGCGAGATCGACGTCGCGCCACCGCCGGGCTGGAACTCGGACCCGCCGCGGCCGCGCTCACGGCGGCGCGAGCGGTTCTGGCGCAACGGGCGGCGCAGCGCCGACCGCCTGCCGCGCGTGCTGCACCGCGTGTGGCTCGGCGACAAGCTGCTGCCGGAGGAGTTCGAGCGCTTCGGCGAGACATGGCGCACCCACCACCCCGAGTGGGAGCACCGCCTGTGGGGGAACGCCGACGTCGCGCGGCTCGTGCCCGCCGGCGCGCTCGCGCGCTGTCGCTCGTCCAGCGAGGCGTCCGATCTCGCGCGCTACGCCATCCTCGCCGAGCAGGGCGGCGTGTACGTCGACACAGACGTCGAGTGCCTGCGACCGCTCGACGCGCTGCTGGACGGGGTGACGGCTTTCGCCGGCGAGGAGACGCCGGGCAGCCTGGCAACGGCGGTCCTCGGTGCGGTCTGCGACGACCCGCTGTTCGCGCGCGCCGCCGTCGAGTCGCGACACACGGCCGGCCTCGGCCTGTCGAGCATCCAGGCGACCGGACCCGGCTTCCTGCGCCTGCTCGCCGCGCGGTTCGACCACCTCACGGTGTTCGATCCGGCCGTGTTCTACCCGTACCGGTGGGACGAGCGCGAGCGGTCCGGCGAGCACTTCCCCGACGCCTACGCCGTACACCACTGGGCGCTGAGCTGGCGAGACGGTCTCGACGGCCCGCCGCGCTGAGCGCGACGGTGCCTTGGCGCGCCGCCAGCGGCTGACGACGTCGCCGCTCGTCATCGACAGGATCAGCCCGGAGCCAGGCGAGTTCCATTCGGTAGCGCTCCGCGTACTCCTCGACGAGCGCCCCGCTGAGCCGGCGCGACCGGCTCGCGCTCGTCGGGACGTTGCCATCTGGCCTACGCCCGGCCGGTCGCTGTGCCGCCGCTGCGCTGCTCGGCGCGCACAGCCTGCCGCCCCGTCGTCGAGCGGGTGACCATCGCCGAGATCAGGGCCACCGCCTCGGCGCGGCTGAGCCCGCCCTCACGGGCGAGCGAGCGCCAGGTGTGGAAGTCGACGGCGTGGCGCGCCGCGGCCGCGAGCATCGTCCGGCGCCGGCCGCGCGCGCCCCATCCGGCCGCCAGCGCGCGCGCCGCGTCGTCGAGATAGCGGCGCAGGGGCTCGAGATTGCGGTTGACCACCTCCACGAGCGTCTCGTCGCGCAGGACGTTGGTCCACATCGCCTCGGTCTGCTCCCAGTAGGCGTAGAGGTCGTCGAGCGCCACGCCGAGCCGCTCGGCGGGGTCGGCGATCGCCCGCCAGCGCTCGAGGTCCGGCCACGGGTGCGTGGCGGCGAAGTGCCCCGAGCAGGCCGCGAACAGGTCCTCGTCGGTCGGAAAGTGGCGGTAGACGGTCTGGCGCTGGACACCGGCGCGCTCGGCGATCGCCGTGATCGTCGTGCGAGCGGGGCCCACGCTGCCATGAAGCTCCATGGCGGCCTCGGTGATGCGCCGGCGCGTGGCATCCATCGCGACGGCGCGCTTGCGCAGCTCGTAGCGGCGGGTTCCGGTTTCGGGAGACATCGTTGTATGCCCATCTTGACAGACGCGACGGTGCCCCGCTAGGCTGCCGCCGCATCAATCACCACACACCGTCGTATGACGAAAGGAGACTTCCATGCTTACCGCCTCCACCCCCCGGCTCGAGCTGGGCGAGGCGTGGATCGCCAGCGACCCGCGCGGGCGCGTGCGTCCCGCCTTTCCGATCAACATGTTCACCGGCGCGCAGGACACGGCCGTCGTCTACTTCGAGGTCGAGCCCGGCGACTACCTGCCGACGCACACCGACAGCGCCGAGGAGGTGCTCTACATCGTCGCCGGGGAAGGCGAGGCCCACGTCGGCGACGAGCGCGGCCGCGTCAGCGCCGGCGACCTCGCCGTCATCCCTTCGATGGTCCCCCATGGGATCGCCAACGTCGGCGACGAGACGCTGAAGGTCGTCGGCTTCTTCTGCGACAGCGAGATCGTCTCGACGTTCGCCGAGCCACTGCAGCCGATCGGCGCGACGTCGCTGACGATGGGCGCACCGGTCGCGGCCTGACCGCCGCCACGCCGCGAGAGGAGCGCCCGCGGGCGCTCCTCTCGCGGTCGTCGCGCTGCGCGAGGACCTCACCACCCGGTTCGCGCCAGCCGCTGCGACGTGGCGCGCCGCCTCGGACGATCGCGAGCGCTGCGGCGCGGTCTGCCTCCGTCACGCCGGCGTTCGCTCGCCGACGCTGCCGCGGAGGAAGTCGACGATGTCGCACAGCGGCGCGCCCGGCGTGAAGACCGCGGCGACGCCTAGCCGTTGGAGCTCGGGGATGTCGTGGCCGGGAATCGTCCCGCCGACCGTCACGACCACGTCGTCGACGCCCTGCTCTCGCAGGAGCTCGACGACCCGCGGAACGAGCGTCATGTGCGCGCCGGACAGGATCGACAGGCCGACGGCGTCGGCGTCCTCCTGGATCACGGTCTCGACGATCTGCCCCGGCGTCTGGTGCAGTCCGGTGTAGATGACCTCCATGCCGGCGTCGCGCAGCGCGCGCGCGATGATCTTCGCTCCTCGGTCATGCCCGTCGAGGCCGGGCTTGGCGACGACGACGCGGAGCTTTCGCACGCCGGCGCCCTCCATGTCAGTAGACGGGCGTCTCGAGGTAGGCGCCCCAGACGTCCTGCAGCGCCACGATGATCTCGCCCTCGCTGGCGTGGGCGCGCGCACAGCGAAGCAACGCCGGCATGAGGTTCGTACGCGGATCTGCCGCGGCGGCGCGCAGCTCGGCAAGCGTGGCCTCGACGGCGACGGCGTCACGGCGGCCGCGAACGCCCTGCAGCCGGTCGAGCTGCTTGCGCTCCAGCGCCGGGTCGATGCGCAGCGTCTGGATGTCCGCGTCGTCATGGCTCTGGAAGCGGTTGACGCCGACGACGACGCGCTCTCCGGCGTCGATCTCGGTCTGCAGCTCGTAGCTGGCATCCGCGATCTCGCGTTGCGGGAAGTTCTGCTTGACCGCCTCGACCATGCCGCCGAGGGCGTCGATCCTGCGGAAGTAGTCGTATGCGAGCTCCTCGAGACGGTCCGTCAGAGCCTCGACGAAGTACGAGCCGCCGAGCGGATCGATCGTGTTGGCGACGCCCGTCTCGTGCGCGATCACCTGCTGCGTGCGGATCGCGACCTGGACGGCCTCCTCCGTGGGCAGCGCGAGCGCCTCGTCGTAGGAGTTCGTGTGCAGCGACTGCGTGCCGCCGAGCACGCCCGCGAGCGCCTCGATCGCAGTGCGGGTGATGTTGTTCAACGGTTGCTGAGCAGTCAGCGACACCCCCGCCGTCTGCGTGTGGAAGCGCATCAGCCACGACTTCGGGTTGCAGGCGCCGAACGTCTCGCGCAGCTCGCGCGCCCAGATCCGCCGCGCGGCGCGGTACTTCGCGATCTCCTCGAAGAAGTCGATCTGCGCGTTGAAGAAGAAGCTCAGCCGCGGCGCGAAGTCGTCGACGTCCAGCCCGCGCTCGATCGCCTCCTCGACGTACGTCAGGCCGTCCTTCAGCGTGAACGCGAGCTCCTGCGCCGCCGTCGCCCCCGCCTCGCGGATGTGGTAGCCCGAGATCGAGACGGGATGCCAGCGCGGCATCTCCGTCGAGCACCACTCGACCATGTCGCCGAGCAGCCGCATCGCCGGGTCGACCGGGAAGCACCACTCCTTCTGGGCGATGTACTCCTTGAGGATGTCGGCCTGGATCGTGCCGCTCAGGCGGTCGGCTGCGATGCCCTGACGTTCGGCGGCGACGACGTAGAAGGCGAGCATGATCGCCGCCGGCGCATTGATCGTCATCGACACGCTGACCTCGCCGACGTCGATGCCCCCGAACAACGTCTGCATGTCGTCGAGCGTGTCGATCGCCACGCCCTCGCGGCCGACCTCGCCGAGCGACAGCGCATGATCGGAGTCGTGACCCATCAGCGAAGGCATGTCGAACGCGGTCGACAGTCCCTGCTGGCCGTGCGCGAGCAGGTAGTGAAAGCGCTCGTTGGTCTCCTCCGCCGTGCCGAAGCCCGCGAACTGGCGCACCGTCCACAGGCGCCCGCGGTACATCGACGGGTACACACCGCGCGTGAAGGGATAGATGCCCGGCAAGCCGATGGCGGCCGAGGACGACACGTCGGCCTCTGTGTACAGGGCCTTCACCGGCTCGCCGCTGAGCGTCTTGAACGGCTCGTCGCGCTCCCCCGACAAGCCGTAGGCGGCCTGCCAGTCCTCAAACGTGGTCGGCGCGGTTGCCGGCTGCATCATCCGCGCAGCGCCCGTGCGATGACGACGCGCTGGATCTCGTTCGTACCCTCGTAGATCTGCGTCAGCTTCGCGTCGCGCATCATGCGCTCGACGGGATACTCGGTGACGTAGCCGTAGCCGCCGAGCACCTGCACGGCCTCGACGGTGACATCCATGGCCACGTCCGAGCAGAAGAGCTTCGCCATCGCGGAGTACTTGCCGAGATCGCGCTCGCCGCGCTCGGCCTTCGCCGCGGCGCGGTAGAGCAGCTCACGCGCGGCCGCGCAGCGCGTCTCCATGTCGGCGAGCTTGAACTGGATCCCCTGCAGGTCGATCAGTGGCTGCCCGAACGCGATTCGCTCGCGGGCATAGCCGACCGCGTAGTCCGTCGCGCCCTGCGCGATGCCCAGCGCCTGGGCGGCGATGCCCAGCCGCGAATGGTCGAGCGTGCGCATCGCGATCTTGAATCCGTCGCCCTCCGCTCCGATCAGGTTCGCGGCGGGGACCCGCACGCCGTCGAGGACCGGCTGGCCCGTGGGCGAGCCGCGCATCCCCATCTTGTGCTCGAGGCGGCTGATCGAGAAGCCGGGCTCGTCCGCCTCGACGAAGAAGGCGGAGATTCCGCGCGAGCCGGGTGCGTCCGGATCGGTGACCGCGAACACGACGTAGGCGTGGGCGACGCCGGCGTTCGTGATCCAGTTCTTCGCGCCGTCGATCACCCACTCGTCGCCTTGGCGGCGGGCGCGCGTGCGCATCGAGCGGGGATCCGAACCGGCGTCCGGTTCGGAGAGGGCGAACGCCGCCAGCCACTCTCCGCTCGCCAGCCGCGGCAGCACCCGCTGCTTGAGGTCGTCCGATCCGGCCAGGCGAATCGGCAGCGATCCGAGGTCCTGGACGGCGAGCAGCAGGGCGCACGAGGCACACGCCGCGGCGACCTCCTCGATGGCGACGCAGAGCATGAGCGGCCCCGTCCCGGTGCCGCCGTAGGCCTCGTCGAAGGGCAGCCCGAACAGGTCCTGGTCGGCGAACAGCCGGCGCACGTCCTCGGGGAACTCGGCGTCGGCGTCGATCGCCGCCGCCCGCGGCGCCACGCGCTCGGCGGCGATCTGCCCGATCACCGACCGGAAAGCGAGGTGGTCGTCCGTCAGCCCGTAGAGCGGGACGACGTCCGGCGCGCTCGTCGTCATCGGCTCGCCAGCGCGGGAGGTCGTGCGGGGGCGTACTCGTAGAAGCCGTGACCGGCCTTGCGGCCCAGCGCACCGGCGGCGACCATACGACGCAGCAACGGCGGGGCGGCGAACTCGTCACGCCCGTACTCCTCGTAGAGGCAGGCGCAGATGCCGTCGATGACGTCCAGCCCGATGAAGTCGCACAGCGCGAGCGGCCCCATCGGGTGGCCGCAGCCGAGGGTCATCGCTTCGTCGATGTTCTCGCGCGTCGCGTAGCCGGCGTCGTAGAGATGGATGGCGCCGACGAGGTACGGGATCAGGAGCAGGTTGACGACGAAGCCGGCGCGGTCCTTGGAGCGGATCGCGTGCTTGCCGAGCTGGCGCGCGAAGGCCTCGGTGGCCTCGATCGCACCGTGGCAGGTGGCGTAGCCGGGAACGATCTCGACGAGCGCCATCACCGGGACCGGCGAGAAGAAGTGCAGCCCCAGCACCCGGTCCGGGCGCGACGTCGCCTGCGCCAGCGTCGTGATCGGTATCGACGAGGTGTTCGACGCGAGGATGACGTCGCGCGGCAGCCGCTCGTCCAGGGTTCGGAACACCTCGCACTTGATCGCCCTGTCCTCCGTCACCGCCTCGACGACGAGCTGGCACTCGGTGAGGTCGTCCAGCCGCGTCGTGTAGACGATCCGCTCGGCCGCCTGAGCGGCGTCCTGCGCGTCGAGCTTGCCGCGATCGACGGCCTTTGCGAGGGAGGCGGCGATCCGCTCCTCGCTGGCGTGCAGCGGCCCGGCCTCGGGCTCATGGACGATCGCGCGCACGCCGGCGACGGCGACGACCTCCGCGATGCCGGAGCCCATCTGGCCGGCGCCGACTATCCCGACGGTGTCCATGGTCACGCGGCGGCGCCGGCGGCGAGCCCGGCTGCGTCGCGCAGGAGCTCGGCCCTGCCGGTCTGCTCCCACGTGAAGTCCTCGTCCTCACGGCCGAAGTGACCGTAGGCGGCGGTCTTCTGGTAGATCGGCCGGTGCAGGTCGAGCTCCTGCCGGAAGGATCCCGGACGCAGGTCGAAGTGCTCGTCGACGAGTGCGGAGATCCGCTCGCGGTCGATCTTCTCGGTGCCGAACGTCTCGACCATGACCGATACCGGGCGCGCAACGCCGATCGCGTATGCGACCTGCACCTCGCAGCGGTCGGCGAGGCCGGCCGCGACGATGTTCTTGGCGACCCAGCGCGCGGCGTAGGCGGCCGAGCGGTCGACCTTGGAGGGGTCCTTGCCGCTGAAGGCACCGCCGCCGTGCCGAGCCATTCCGCCGTACGTGTCGACGATGATCTTGCGACCCGTCAGGCCGCAGTCACCGACCGGCCCGCCGATCACGAAGCGCCCGGTCGGGTTGACGAGAAACTCCTTGCGCAGGCTGTTGTCGTCGAACATGTCGCCGGGCAGGACAGGCCGCACGACGCGCTCCCACAGGTCGTCGCGAATCCGCTCGCGGGTGGCGCTGTCGTGATGCTGCGTCGAGATCAGCAGCTTCTCGATCGCGACCGGCGCGCCGTCGGCGTAGCGCACCGACACCTGCGTCTTGCCGTCGGGGCGCAGGTATCCGAGCGTCTCGTCGTGACGGACCGAAGCGAGCTGCCGAGCGAGTCTGTGGGCAAGCGCAATCGGCAGCGGCATGAGCTCGGGCGTCTCGTTCGTCGCGTAGCCGAACATCATCCCCTGGTCGCCCGCGCCCGCGATGTCGAGCTCATCGTCGGCGGCGGCGTCCTGCGTCTCGTAGGACTGGTCGACGCCCTGCGCGATGTCCGGCGACTGCTTGTCGATCGCGTTGAGCACCGCGCAGGAATCGGCGGAGAAGCCGAGCTCGGCGTCGACGTAGCCGATCGCGCGAACGGTCTCGCGAACGACGTCCTGGATGTCGACGATGGTCTGCGTCGTGATCTCACCGGACACGACCACGAGCCCGGTGTTGACGAGCGTCTCGCAGGCGACGCGCGACAGCGGGTCCCCGGCCAGGCACGCATCCAGCACACCATCGGAGATCTGGTCGGCGACCTTGTCGGGGTGTCCTTCCGTCACCGACTCCGAGGTGAAGAGGTATTCGTGCTGACCGAAGTTCGTCATGGGTGGCGCTCCTGATCGATGGTGGTCTGGGGGAAGCTCGCGGCGCTCACCGGACCAACTCCGCCCGGGCATGATCGAAGAGCGTCATCTGCTGAAGCTCGGCGACACGCTCATGCAGCTCTTCGGCCGTGAGCTCGACGACGCGGTCGGTTCCGAACTGCTCGACGTTGAACGAGGCCAGCGCCGTGCCGTAACCCATCGCGCGGCGCAGCGCCACCGGATCGTCGACCTGGTCGAGGTGGCGCGACAGGTAGCCGACGAATCCGCCTGCGAACGTGTCGCCGGCACCCGTGGGGTCGACGACGGTCTCCAGCGGATAGGCCGGCAGGGAGAAGAAGCCATCCGCCGTCAGCAGCGCGGCACCGTACTCGCCCTGCTTGGCGACGACCACCGACGGACCCCACGAGAGCGCCTCGCGCGCCGCGCCGACGAGGCTTGGCCTGCCGGTCAACTGGCGCAGCTCTGCGTCGTTGAGGATCAGGCAGTCCACGCGGGCGATGACCTCGAGCAGATCTTCGCGCGCGATCGAGATCCAGAGGTTCATCGAGTCCAGCGCGACGAAGCGGGACTCCTCGCACTGCTCGAGTACGTCGCGCTGCAGGCTCGGCTGGATGTTCGCGAGGAACAGCACGTCGGCCTGGCGCGAGGCGGCGCTCAGCTTGGGCTGGAAGGCCTCGAACACGCCCAGCTGCGTGTCGAGCGTCTCGCGCGAGTTGAGGTCCCAGCCGTATTCGCCCGACCAGAAGAAGCTCTTGCCGCCGGCGACATGCTCGACGTCGTCGGTGTTCGTCTCGCGCGTGGACAGCAACGCGTGTGCGTCGGCGCCGAAGTCGTCGCCGACCGGTCCGACGACTCGGACCTCGTCGAAGAACGACGCCGCGAGCGCGAAGTGCGTCGCAGCGCCGCCGACCATGCGCTCGCGCCTGCCGAACGGCGTGGCGACAGTGTCGAAGGCGATCGAACCGACAACCGTGATGGGCATTGGCGGAGGATCGTGAGATGCGCTGCGATGCACACCTCCCGAGGGGGTGGTCTTGCCCTACCGAAGGGTGGGACTTGCGAACGACGAGCCGTCGTTCATCTTCAGCCGCAGGTAGCGGGCGCTCGCGTCGGCGCGGTTGGAGGCCTGCATCTTGCGCAGGATGTTCTTGACGTGGAACTTGACGGTGCCCTCTGAGACGAACAGGACGCGGGCGATGTCGCCGTTGGTCTTGCCGTCGGCCATCAGGCGCAGGACGTCGAGCTCGCGCGTCGTCAGGTGCGTGACCAACCCGTCGTCGGCAAGCAGCTCAGGGGCCGCGGCGCGATGCTCTTGCTGCTCGCTGCCATCGGCCGAGAGCTCGATCGCCCCCTCCCCCAGTTCGCCGGCGCGGGCCTCCGCCCATGACGAGATGCGGCGGATCTCGCGGCGCTGGTCGCGCAGCCGGCGGCGCAGCACCGCCCGCTCGAAGACGAGGGCGAAGCCGGCGGCAAAGTGCTCGAGGGTCTCGGCGTCGAGCTCCGCCAGCGGCCGCCGTGCCGGCGCGCGGTCGCCATGGAGGAATCCGACCGCGGTCGCGTCGACGACGATCGGCGCGGCGACGTACTCGCGCCAGCGCAGCGTCTCGAGGAACGCGTGTCGCGCCGGCTGCGACTGGTCGATGTCCGCTACGAGTCGTGCCTGGCGGCGGCGCAGCAGCTCGCACTCGACCAGCGGGTAGGACAGGCGCACGGAGGCGGCGGCGGACCCGCCGCCGTTGGCGCTGTGGGGCTGGTCGCTCGTGTGGACGCACGTGACGACGAGCGTCCCGTTGTCGATCCTGCTGAGCACGACGCGGTCGAGGTCGGCTGCGGCGGCCGCCGCAGCCGGGCAGCGGTCGATGATCTCGCTGGCCGGCCCGAGGTGCGTCAGCGAATCGACCGCCTCGCGTACGCGTTCGTAGGCTTCGAGCCGCAGCTGATCGTCGCCGGAGATCACGGCTTCACGAAGCGCTCGCTGATGTCCGTCGCGGCGGCGCGCCAGCGGATCTCGAGCAGGTACGCCACCAGCAGGTCGCGATCGCCGGCGCGCGGATGGCTGGCGTCGCTGAGCTCCTCGACGCGGCCGATCTGCGCCCGGTGGTCCTCCAGCTCGGGCGGAAACGGGAAGACCGCGTACTCCACGACGCGGACCTCCAGCCCGGCGGCGGCCAGCAGCTCGGCGGTGCGGCGCCGCGACAGGATCGACAGCTGGACCACGTAGGCAAGCCCCTCGGTCGCGAGCGCGTCGGCGAGCTTCGTCAGCACCGGGTCCAGCGGCGTGCGCCCCCAGTAGTCGATCGGACGGTGCCCGGCGACGTGCTGCTCGGGGTCGACCGGCGTCTGGTCGACGCACGCGACGATCACCTCGTAGCGCTCCTCCGGGACCCAGGGGAAGATGTCCATCCGCGCGACGGTGATTCGCTCGCCGACGCCGTTGCGGTTGGCGTTGGTATCGGTGTTGCGCACCGCTCGCTCGTCGATGTCGATCGCGCGCACGTGCGACGCGCCGTTGAGCGCGAGCTGGATGCCGAGGATCCCGGTGCCGCAGCCGACGTCCAGGCACCGCTGATGCGCGCCGATGCCCTGGTCGTAGAGGTGGCGCCACGCCATCAGGCTCGCGCTCGACGGCGGCTCGACGCCGGCATCGGTGACGAGGTCGGGAAACGGCAGCGGATACAGCGAGCGGCCTCGGTGGTCGGTCCACGCCGCAGCGGGTGCGGGCTCGCCCGGCAGGAGCAGGTCAGGCAGCGGGAACGACGCCGCTGCGGGAGCCTGCTTCGGCGGTGCGACCGCGTGCTCGAGCAGCTCGCGGGCCGCCGCGATGTGCGCCGGTCCGACCCCGCAGCAGCCGCCGATGATCTGCGCTCCCTCCGCGCGCCAGCGCTGCGCCATCGCGGCGTACTCGGCGCTGCCGACGCCCGGTTCGAAGCGCCAGCCGTCGTCGGTGTAGTAGCCGAGGTTGGGATACACCCCCAGCGGCAGGTCCGTGAAGTCGCGCAGGTAGGACAGCATCCCGTCGACGTGGTCGGGCGGGATGCAGTTGATCATCAGCGCCCCGATGCCCATCTGCTCGAAACGTGCCGCGACACGCCCGAACGCGTCGCCCTCCGGGCCGCCCCAGTGCTGGCCGTACACGCTGCACAGCCCGTGCCGGCAGCGCCGAAACGACAGCCAGACGGGGATTCCCGTGTCCAGCAGCGACTGGACCGTGGCGAACAGCGACGGCCGCACGACGGTGAGCGTCTCGAGCAGGATGAGATCCGGCGGCTCGTGCGCGAACAGCCGCGCGAGCAGACGTATCGTGCTGGCGCCCTCGCCGGTGTCGACGTCGCCGTTGATCGAGAACGCGACCGCGCAGCTGTCGTCGCGCTCGCCGTCGGCGACCGCCTGGCGCGCGAGGCGCAGTCCGCGCCGCGCGAGATCCATCCAATGCACCGGCTGGGTCGAGTCCCAGCGCGGCGCCATGCCGTGCAGCAGCGCGCTCGGCAGGCCCCAGGTGTTCGTCGAGATCACGTCGCAGCCGGCCGCCACGTAGGCGCTGTGCACATCGAGCACGGCGGACGCCTCCTCGACGAGCGCGTGGGTCCCCCACAACCGCTCGTCGACCGCGTGCTCGGCGTCGCTGAGGTGCGGCAGCTCCGTCGCCGTCGCGCCGTCGAGCACGACGCAGGTGCCCGCGCCGAGCTTGCCGATGATTCGACCGTATTGCGGTGAGTGCGTGGTCTGCACTGCTGACACGGATCACAAACGAGACAGCTCTGTCTCCCCCCTGGCGTGACCGTACGCCCGAGTCGACCCCCCGTCAAGCGCCGCGTGCGCCCGGCTCAGCCGCCCTTGGCCGCGGTGACGTATGTCCAGCACGCCTTGAACGTGTCGCGGCCGCCGAAGATCGTGTCGATCGCGTGGCGCATGATCTTCAGCCGGTCGGCCACCGCCGCCTCCGACGGCTCCTCGCCGTCGATCCGCTTGGTCCCGCCGACCCAGCCGAGCACCGCCTCGTGGTAGGCGGTCATGAGCTCGAACCACTCGTTGACATCGGCGACGATCGTCGCCTGGCTGACGTCGGTGACCGTCAGCCCGTTGCGCACGAGGGCGTCGGTGTAGTAGTCCAGCGGACGAGGGTGCATGAACACGCGGTCGCGGTGCGCGTGATGGGCCGCCAGCCGCTTCGTGTCGTCGAGCACCTCGCGGTACTGCGCGTAGGCGGGATCGCTGCGCACGAGGCTCTCGGCGAGGTCGTTGATCACCCACACGGTCTCGTCGAGGATCCACTCGCCCGGCTTCGCGCTCGGGTTGCGCAGGTTGCCGGAGTTGATGAAGACCTTGCCGCCGGGCTTGAGCGCCCGCACCCAGGCCGATGCCACCTCGTCGAGATCGGGGTAGAGGTGGATCGCGTTGACGGCGGCGATCGCGTCGATGCCGCGCTCCAGCAGCTCGGGCCCGAGCACCTCGTCGAGCGACTGCAGGCGCTTCTCCTCCTTGATGTAGCGCAGCAGGCGCGCCGCGAAGCGCGGGTCGTCCTTGTACTTCTCGTGTGCGACCCGCAGGAACTTCGCCGACGCGTCGACGACGATCGTCCCCACCGCCCGGTCGAACATCCGCAGGCGCAGGCGGTCCAGCAGGATCCCCGTCCCACCCGAGTAGTCGACGAGGATGTCGCCGTCCTGCAGGTGCGCCGCCAGCTGCGTGACGCTCGGGTTGAGGTTGTCGTACCAGCCGTGCTCGTCGACGTGGTCGTATGCGAGGCCGGCCTCGCTGATCGGCGCGCTCGTCCATTCCTCGTCCGGGATGCGGTCAAAGCCCTGCGGCCACTCGAACGCCGTCCTGGCGCGTGGAACGTCGTGGCGCTCGCACGTCGCGCGGTGCAGCTCGAACAGCTTGTCGACCGCCGCCGAGCCGCCGCGACCCCAGCCGCAGTCGGTGGCGACGCCGAAGCCCTCCACGTAGCGGCTCGCGCAGGTGATCCGGCGGCGCGCGCCGACCTTGCCGTCCTGCAGGTGCAGCACGCCGAGGTACAGCTCCGTCCTGGGATGCAGGCGCAGCTCCTGCAGCGGGGCGAAGTACTCCTCCTCGGCCTCGGCCGGAACCGGCAGATGGACCCAGTTCAACGGCCGCGACAGCGCCGTCGCGAGCGAGTTGGCCATCTCGACGAGCTTGCGGGTGTCGTCGGGAACGGTGAAGTGGCCGTGGTAGTCGTCGCCGTAGCACAGGTGGAAGCCCAGCTCGACGTCGTCGGGGACGCCGCGGCTGACGCGCAGCAGGCGCTCCAGCACGCCGGCGCGGGCGCCTTCGAACCACGCGGGGCTGACGCCCTCGAGGATCGCGAACTCCAGCCGCGTGTCCCACTGCAGCGCGAGCTGGTCGTGCGGCACGGCGGCGAAGATCTCGTCGAGCTCGCGCAGCACCCGCGCCTCGTAGATCGGCTCGACCTGCGCCTGGTGGTCGGGATCGATGAACGCGCTCACGGGCGCCAGCGGCGTCGGCAGCGAGACCTGGAAGCGCACGTGCGCCGGGATCACGCCGTCGCGCTTGAGCTTGGCGAAGGTCGCAAACGACGACAGCGCCGCGTCGGCGAAGCCGAGGTTGTCGAGCACGATGTCCGCCGCCCGCTCGCCCTCGCGCAGCCGCAGCTTGGGCAGCGTGCGGTAGGTCCCGTCGCCGGGCGGGCCGACCTCGAACTGCGGCAGGGCGCTGAACACGGGGTACTGCCACAGGATCCAGTCAGATCGTGGTCCCGGCTCACCGTCGGGAAGTCGCCGCAGCCGGTCGCCGAGCGCCTCGGCTGTACGGCGAAAGACCTCGTCGACCCTGCCGAGGGGCACGCTTCCGACGAGGTGGGCCCCGACCGGCTGATACTGCGCGAGCGGCTCGGCTGCGCTGTCCTGCGCCTCGGGCTGTGCTGCCGCCGTCGCGATCGTCGCCTGCTCGGTCATCGTCGCTCATCACCTCTCGGTTGTGGTCCGGCTGCCGCCCGATCCACGTCGGTGGGACCGGCCTCGGCGACGATAAGTCCGGCCCCCGAACGCGACAACGCGCCGGAAGGGGTGAATGACCTTCTCCATGGAGCAGTCATGCGTGCCATCGCGCGGGCGTGCTGATACGACAGCACCATGGCTCGCAGCGATAGGGAGGCCGCTTGACCTCCGCGCACATCATCGGCTCGTCGGCGACTCCCTGCGGCCGCTTTCCGGACGCCTCTGTCGCCGCACTGGCGATCGACGCCCTCGACGGCGCGCTCGCCGACGCCGGTCCGGACATCGGCCGCGTCGAGGCGATCTTCTTCTCGAACGCGCTCTCGGGGCTGATCACCGGCCAGGAGTGCGTGCGCGGGCAGATCGCGCTTCGTCACTCACGCTACGGCGGCATCCCGGTCGTCAACGTCGAGAACGCCTGCGCGAGCGGCTCGACGGCGCTGCATCTCGCCTGCATGGCGATCGACGCGGGGGCATACGAGACCGTCGCGGTCGTCGGCTCGGAGAAGATGTCGCATCCCGACAAGCGCCGGCCGATCCAGGCGCTCGCCGGGGCAGCGGACGTCGATCTGCTGTCAGATGCGCCGGAGGACCACAGCGTGTTCATGGACAGCTATGCCGCGCGTGCGCTCGGGCGCATCGAGCGGCACGGCTGGAGCCCGGCCGACTTCGCGCGCGTCGTCGTCAAGAACCGCCGGCACGCCGTGCACAACCCGGGCGCGCAGTTTCGCACGGAGATGACGATCGACGAGGTGCTGTCGAGCCGGATGATCAGCGAGCCGCTCACGCTGCCGATGTGCTCGCCGATCGGCGACGGCGCCGCGGCGCTGATCCTGACCGGAGCGCCGAACGGCGCCGCCGCGCCGATCCGCGTGCGCGCAAGCGCGCTGAGCGCGACCGGAGGGCCGGCCCCGGGATCGGTCGTCCAGCGCGCGAGTGCCGCCGCGCGCGAGCAGAGCGGGCTGAGCGCCGAGGACGTCGACGTCATCGAGGTGCACGACGCGACCGCCTCCGCCGAGATCGAGGCGTACGAGCATCTCGGGCTGGCGCCGGAGGGAGAGGGTCACCGGCTGATCGCCGAGGGCAGGACGATGCTCGGCGGGGCGCTGCCGGTCAACACGGGCGGCGGCCTGCTCTCGCGCGGGCATCCGGTCGGTGCGACCGGGGTGCTGCAGATCGTCGAGCTCGTCGCGCAGTTGCGCGGCCGAGCCGGTGAACGCCAGGTCGACCTCGATCCCCAGCTCGCCCTCGCCCAGAACGCCGGCGGCTTCGTCGAAGGCGACAACGCGGTCGGGGTGATCACGGTGCTCGAGCGGGAGCGCCGGCACAGCAGGTGACGGTAGAGGCCAGACAAACGAGGAGGAGGACGTCATGACCGATTTCGATCCGAGGACCGATACGGGTATTCCGACCGAGCCGGTGGGCTCGCTTCCGCGACCGGCGAAGCTGCAGGCGGGGTACGCCGACTACGACGCGGGGAAGATCTCCAAGGAGGAT
>JBKHXR010000064.1:0-16217 GCA_046565905.1 Thermoleophilia bacterium
TTGGCGATGTCGCCGTACGACACCTCCTCGCCGTCGACGGCGGCCACGCGCTTGTACTTGATGCGGCTGCCGTCGGAGCGCCGGACCTGGTGGAAGGTGACGTCCTTCTGCTCGGTCGCGCTGTACAGCTTCACCGGGATCGTCACCAGCCCGAAGCTGATGGCGCCCTTCCAGATCGACCTCACGCTGCCCCCTCTACCCGAGGTAGATCCACTCCACCCCCGACGATCTTCGTCATGTTGTGCCGGACACGCCGGTCCGCACCACAAGAAGACGAAGATCGTTGTCGAAACGCATCGGTCAGCCGTCGCCCGGGGCCAGCGCGGCGGTGGTCGCCTCCAGCTCGGCCCGTACGGCGTCCGGGTCCGACTGGCCGCTCACGAGGAAGGCCACCGGCTCGTCGACCCCCGCCTCCCGGAACGCCTCGAACCGCCGCTTGACGTCGGCGGCGTCGCCGGCGAGCACCAGGGTGTCCAGGAACTCGTCCGGCAGCGAGGCGGCCGCGCCCTTGCGGTCGCCGCCGTCCCAGAGCTCCATCGCCTTCGTCACGACCGCGTCCCAGCCCTGCACGCCGAACGCCTTGCGGTACGCCGGCACGGTGACGTACGACATGACCTCGCGCCGTGCCCAGCGGCGGGTGGAGTCGACGTCGTCGGTGACGCAGACGCGTACGAACACCGCGTTGGTCGTCTCCCGCGGACCGGCCTTGACGTGCGCGAGCGCGTCGCCGACGGCGTGCGCGCCGATCCAGTTCAGGCACACGCCGTCCGCGACCTCGCCCGCGGCCCGCAGCATCTGCTCGTTGAGCGCCCCGATGATGATCGGGCTCGGCGGCGACGGGTTGTTCATCAGCAGCATGTAGCCGTGCACGTCGTAGTAGGTGCCGTCGTGCTCGAGCTTCTCCCAGGCGAGCAGCCGCCGGACGACCTCGACGTACTCCCGGATCCGGCCGAGCGGCTTGTCGTACGGCACGCCGTTCCAGCGCTCGACGATCGTCTTGCTGCTCACGCCGACGCCGAGGGTGAAGCGGCCGCCGGACACGTCCTGGAGGGTGGCGGTGCACTGGGCCATCAGCGACGGCGTGCGCGTGTAGATGGGCACGACGCCGGTCGCGAGGCCGACGGTGCTGGTGCCGAGCGCGACGGCGGTCAGCAGGCCGAACGCGTCGTTGTTACCGGCCTCGGCGACCCACAGCCGGTCGTACCCCGCCGCCTCCGCGCGCTGGGCCACCTCGACGAAGCCGCGGACGGGCAGCGCGAGGTTGAGGGGCAGGGCCAGTCCGGTACCTCCGACAGCGGGCATGCGCACGATCCTGCCAGGGGGGTAGAGCGCCCTCGTGGGCCTGGACACCTACCGCGCGAAGCGGGACGCGGCGAAGACGCCCGAGCCCGTCCCCGAGTGGGACGTGCCGGACGTGGCCGCCGACCACACGGGCGACGACCAGGACGGCCGCGGCGACACCTTCGTCGTGCAGGAGCACCACGCGACGGCGCTGCACTGGGACGTGCGGCTCGAGCGCGACGGCGTGCTCGTGAGCTGGGCGGTGCCGAAGGGCCTGCCGCTGGACCCGGCGCGCAACAACCTCGCCAAGCAGACCGAGGACCACCCGATGGGCTACGCGACCTTCGAGGGCGACATCCCCAAGGGCGAGTACGGCGGCGGCCGGATGCGGATCTGGGATCGCGGCACGTACGAGAGCCACAAGTTCGACGACGACAAGGTCGAGGTCACCTTCCACGGCGAGCGCCTGCGCGGCCGCTACGGCCTCTTTCCGCTGAAGCGCAAGAAGGGCGAGCCGGCGGGCAGCGACTGGATGATCCACCGGATGGATCCGGCCGAGGACCCGACGCGCCAGCCGATGCCGGCGCGGATCTCGCCGATGCTGGCCAAGGCGCAGGGGCTGCCGGCCGACGACGAGAACTGGGCCTACGAGATCAAGTGGGACGGCGTGCGGACGATCGCCTACTCCGAGCCGGGCCGGATCCGCTTCGAGAGCCGCAACCACAACGACATCAGCCACTCCTATCCCGAGCTGAAGGCGATCAACCGGGCGCTGAGCTCGCACCGCGCGATCCTCGACGGCGAGATCGTCGCCTTCGACGAGAACGGCCGTCCGAGCTTCGGCCGGCTGCAGGGCCGCATGCACGTCGCGTCGGAGGCGGCCGCCCGCCGGCGCGTGAAGGACACGCCGGTCGTCTACGTCGTGTTCGACCTGCTGTGGCTCGACGGCCACCCGCTGATGGACCTGCCCTACGAGGAGCGCCGCGCGCGCCTGCGCGAGCTCGACCTGCAGGGCCCGCACTGGCAGACGCCCGATCACGTCGTCGCCAACGGCGCCGCGGTGCTCGATGCCAGCCGCGCGAGCGGGCTGGAGGGCATCGTCGCCAAGCGCCTGGACAGCCCCTACCTGCCCGGCCGGCGCTCGCCGTGCTGGCTGAAGATCAAGAACGTCCTGCGCGAGGACGTCGTCGTCGGCGGCTGGCTGCCGGGCGAGGGCAGGCGGCGCGACCGGATCGGGGCGCTGCTCGTCGGCGTGCCCGAGGACGGGCGGCTGCGCTACGCCGGCCGCGTCGGCACCGGGTTCACCGACGCCGAGCTGACGCGGCTGGGAAAGGTGCTCGAGCAGCGGCCCGACTCGCCGTTTCAGGGCGAGCCCGCTCCGCCGCGCGGCGCGGTCTTCGTCGAGCCGACCCGCGTCGCAGAGGTCGAGTTCACGGAGTGGACGAGCGACGGCCTGCTGCGCCACCCGTCCTACAAGGGGCTGCGCGAGGAGGCGCCGCCGTCGGCGTTCCTGGATGCCGGCACCCCGGTCCGCGGCGGCCGCGAGGTCCACGTCGGCGGTCGCACGCTGAAGGTCACCAACCTCGACAAGGTGCTCTATCCGAAGGCCGGGTTCACCAAGCGCGACGTGATCGACTACTACGTCGCGATCGCCCCCGCGATGCTGCCCCACCTCGAGGGTCGCCCGCTGACGCGGGTGCGCTTCCCCAACGGCGTCGAGGGCAAGAGCTTCTTCGAGAAGAACTGCCCGTCGCACCGGCCCGACTGGGTCGCGACGGCATCCGTCCCGCTGTCGGAGAAGACGGTCGAGTTCTGCGTCTGCAACGAGCTGCCGACGCTGGTCTGGCTGGCGAACCTCGCCGCGCTGGAGCTGCACACGCAGCTGCACCTGGCCGAGCGTCTCAGCGAGCCGACGACGATGGTCTTCGATCTCGATCCGGGAGCGCCGGCGACGATCGTCGAGTGCTGCCGCGTAGGCCTCTGGCTGCACGGCATGTTCGAGAACCTCGGGCTGCACGCCTTCGCCAAGACGTCGGGCTCCAAGGGCCTGCAGGTCTACGTCCCGCTCAACGCTCCCGGCGTGACGTACGACCAGACGAAGGGCTTCGCGCTGGCCGTCGCCGAGCTGCTCGAGGCGGCCGAGCCCGAGCTCGTGATCTCGCGGATGAGCAAGGAGCTGCGCAAGGGCAAGGTCTTCATCGACTACAGCCAGAACGACGAGCACAAGACGACGGTCTGCGTCTACTCGCTGCGCGCCCGCGAGCGGCCGACCGTCTCGACGCCCGTCACCTGGGACGAGGTCCGCGCCTGCCTCGACAGCGGCGACCCGGGCGACCTCGTCTTCGACGCGCGCCAGGTGCTCAACCGCGTCGCCGAGCACGGCGACCTCTACGCGCCGGTTCTGTCGCTCGTGCAGGAGATCCCCTCGCTCGGCTAGATTCCCGGCCATGGACCCAGACCGGCTCAGGGCGATCCCCGTCTTCGCGTCGCTCGACGACGAGACGCTGCGCGGGATCGCGACGTTCGCGACCGAGTCCTCGGTCCCGGCCGGCAAGCTGCTCGTCAAGGAGGGCGACTACGCCTACGAGCTGATGGCGATCGAGGAGGGCGAGGCCGACGTGGTTCGCGGCGAGGAGATGATCGCGACGCTCGGTCCGGGCGACTTCTTCGGCGAGATCGCCGTCCTCGAGAAGACGCTGCGCACGGCATCGGTGGTCGCGAGGACGCCGATGCGGCTCGTGACGCTCTCGCACTGGGACCTCAAGCGCGTCGGCGACGCGATCGAGCAGATCCGCGCCACGCTCGAGCAGCGCAAGCGCGACGCCTCCTGACGGCTCGGTAGCCTGCGCGCTCGGATGGCGCAGCCGCAGATGCCACAGCTCGAGGGGGTCGAGCATCACCAGCTCGACGTTCGCGGCGCGCGCCTGCACGTCGCGGAGCTCGGCGATCGCGGCCGCTCACCGGTGCTGCTGCTGCACGGCTGGCCCCAGCACTGGTGGTCGTGGCGCTCGCTGATGCCGCTGCTGGCCGACCGTCACCGCGTGCTGGCGATGGACCTGCGCGGCTTCGGCTGGAGCGAGGCGACGCCGCGCGGCTACCGCAAGGAGGAGCTCGCCGAGGACGTCGTCGGGGTCCTCGACGCGCTCGGGATCGAGCGCGTCAACCTCGTCGGCCACGACTGGGGCGGCGTGGTCGGCTTCCTGGTCTGCCTCAACCATCCGGCCCGCGTCGCGCGCTACGTGCCGATGAACACCGGCCATGTCTGGCCGACGCTCGCGCTGAAGGGCGTTCCCAAGCAGCTGGGCGCGATGGCCTACCAGGGGCTGCTCGCCAGCCCGGGGATCGGGCGCCGGGTCAACGCGTCGCCGCGGATCGTCGGCAAGGTGGTGCGCGCGATCTCGGCGCAGACCGACAGCGTCCTGCCGCAGTACGAGGAGCACTTCGCGCCGTGCATGCGCGACAAGGCGCACGCGAAGGCGGCATCGCAGGTCTACCGCACGTTCCAGCTCTACGAGTATCCGAAGTGGGTGCGCGGCCTGTACGCCGATCGACGGCTGACGACGCCGACGCTGTGGCTGCACGGCCTCAGCGACCCGTTCTTCAAGCCCGGCATGTTCAGGGACATCGTCGACCACGCCGACGACGTGCGGATCGAGTACCTCGAGGGCTGCGGCCACTTCCCGGCCGAGGAGTGCCCCGACGCGGTCGCCGGTCACCTGCGCGCGTTCTTCGACCCGTCGTGAAGCGAGCGCGCGCGCGATCGTCGCCCGGTTGACCGGCTCCGCCGCTACGGTGGCGACGTGGAAGCAGAAGACCGCGCGCTGCTGAGGACGATCGCCCGGGCCACGAGAGCCGGCGACGAGACGCTCACGCGCGTGCTCGACCTCGCGCAGCAGGGCCTCTCCGCTCCGATCTCGCTGCTCGTCGACGGCCGCTGGATCGAGGGCGTGCTGGCGCGCCCCGAGGACTGGGCCGACACGCTCGACGACGCTCTGGACACGGGGCTTGGACTGACGAGCGACCAGCTGGCGCGCGAGCAGGGGACGGTCGAGGACATCGCGCAGATCGAGCCCGGCACGCCGACGCTGGGCGACGTCGAGCACTGGCGCGCGAGGCTGCGCGAGGCGAGCTTCCGCCAGCAGGTCGACGAGGGCCGACAGCGCGAGCAGTCGGTCGACGACCGCGTGAACGCGCTCGGTGACGACGAGGAGCCGCCCGAGGACCTGGTCGACGAGGTGCTTCTCATGCAGGACCCGCTCAGGGTCATCACGCTCACCCGCGTCGTTGTCGTCGGACGGGTGCCGGCGGCGAACCGCCACCTCCCGACGCTGCGCGTGTTGCGAAGCCACGTGGCCGCGTGGCGGCTGGGTCGTAGCACCACGTACGACGGCGGCGCCGACACGTAGGCTCGTGCGCAGCGGGCGCGTGACGCGCGCGGCTGCGACTTCGAGCGCCACCGCGCCGCAGGCGCGGCAGGCGCCGCAGGCGCCGCAGGCGCGGCGCTGCGGATCCGTGCCGTCGGCCGACCTACGCGCCCGACAGGATTCGAACCTGTGACCTCCGCCTCCGGAGGGCGGCGCTCTATCCAGCTGAGCTACGGGCGCGTGCGCGACGAAGGCTACAAGGCCGCGACAGGCCGGTGGCGGCGAGCGGGCCGGCGGTGGCGGCGCAGGGCGAGCGTGACGCGGATGCCCTCGAGCGAGATCCGCAGCGTCATCTTCGACGCGCCGGCGACACGTTCGGAGAAGACGAACGGCACCTCCTCGATCCGCGCGCCGGCGAGATGGGCCAGCTGCGTGGTCTCGACCTGGAAGGCGTAGCCCGCGCTGAGCAGCTCGTCCATCTCGATCGCCGCCAGGCAGTCGGCGCGCCACATCTTCAGCCCGCCGCTGAGATCGCTGAACGGCAGGCCGAGCGCCCTCCGCGAGGCGCTGCAGCCGAGGCGGCTGAGCGCCAGCCGCGTCGCGCTCCAGCCGTCGGTGCCGCCGCCGGGCAGGTAGCGCGAGCCGAGCACGAGGCCCGCGTCGCGGCCGAGCAGCACGGACCGCATCTCGGCGAGCTTCTCGGGCGGGTGCGACAGATCGCAGTCCATCTGCCCGATGACCTCGTAGCCGCGGTCCAGGCACCACGCGAAGCCGGCTCGGTAGGCCATTCCCAGGCCATCCTTCTCGGCGCGATGCAGCACGTGCATCCAGGGTCGCGTCGCCGCCAGCCGCTCGGCGAGCTCTCCCGTGCCGTCCGGTGAGCTGTCGTCGACGATCAGCAGCTCCATCCCCGTCGCCGCGAAGCGCTCGAGCAGCAGCGGCAGCGACTCGCGCTCGTCATACGTCGGGACGACGACGATCGTGCGCGCGTCGGGCACAAGCTCGCGCTGCGATGCGGCAGCCGCGTGCTCGCGCGGGGCGGGGCCGCTGTTCGAGGACGCCTCGTGGCGCGCCCGCCAAAGCGCGACGATCTCCGCGATCCCGACGGCGAGCAGCTCGCCGGCGAGCGAGACCGCGCGCAGCGCGATCGTGAGAACGAGGGCGGCGCCGGGACCGACGACCGGCGCCAGGGCGACCGTCAGCACGGCGTCGCGCGGCCCGATGCCGGCCGGCAGCAGCGGGACGAGCGCGCCCACCGTGAGCGACAGCGCGAAGGCGCCCAGCAGGACGAACGCGCCCGGCGCGGCCGGACCGAGCAGCCGCTCGGCGAGCAGCGCGGCGCCGCAGCCCGTCGCGACCCAGCCAACGCAGTTGATCGCGACCAGCAGCGCAAGCGTGCGTCCGCGCAGGGGGCCGGCGACCGTGACGCCGCGACGCGCGAGCCAGCGCGCGACGCGGTCGCCGAGCAGGGCGGGACGGGCGGCGATCGCAACGGCCGCGAGCGCGACGGCGAGCACGACGGCGGGCAGCGGCGGCGTCGCCCCGGCGATCGCGAACGCGAGCACGGCGACGAGCGCGCCCGCGGTGACGGCGGCGAGCTGCTCGTAGCCCGAGGCGGCCAGCACCTGCGGCGTCGTCGCCCCGAGGCGCTCGCGCTCGCGAACGCGGTAGACGAAGCCGATCGCCCCGCTGGGCTCGTAGCGAAGCAGGTACGAGCGCGCCCAGATGCGCAACGTCGCGACCGGGGGAGCGGCGGCGCCGAGCCTGCGCAGGACGATGCGCAGCGTCAGCCCCTGGAGGAGCGGCGCGACGGCGAGCAGCGCGATCGCCGCGGCGAGCGTCGCCGGCTCGATCGTCCAGTCGACCGCGGCGAGTGCCTCGCGGTTGGCCGCGAGCGTCAGCGTCAGACCCGCGACGAGCGCGATGCCGGCGATCGGGCGAAAGTTCCGCCAGCACCAGCGTCCGGCCACCTTGAACGTCCGAGCGAGCGAATCCATGCTGCCTCCGATGCTTGTTGACCTTGGGTCGACAAGACACCACCGCCCGCCGCCGGTTACTGAGGGCGTTGCACCACGCCCGACCGCGGCGCCAACTGCCTGCAGGGCGCCGGCCCGACGTGCGACGTGCACGACGCGCAGCGCGTCGCCGCATCAGCCGCCGGCAGGCGCTGGTCCGACATGCGACGTGCAGAACGCGCAGCGCGTCGCCGCGAGCGGGATCTCGCTGACGCACTCCGGGCACGGACGGGTCGTGACCGCGACCGCGGGCGCCGGCTGGAAGCGCGCCATCAGCGCGTTGACCGGCTTGATCACGAAGAAGAAGACGACCGCGGCGATCAGCAGGAAGGCGACGAGCGCGTTGATGAAGTCGCCGTAGAGAAAGCGGCTTTCGTTGACCGTGAAGCTCAGGCCGGAGAAGTCCGGCTCGCCGCCGACCGCGGCGATCAGCGGCGTGATGAGGTCCCTGACGAGCGCCGTGACCACGGCCCCGAACGCCGTCCCGATGACCACGGCGACCGCCAGGTCGACCAGGTTTCCTCGCAGGATGAACTCGCGAAACTCCTTCAACATCGTGACGCCTCCTCGTGGCCATCTGACGCGGCTTCCCGAGCGGGGACGCTAGCCCGACCGCAGTAGGCTCGCCAGCAATGGACCTCTCGCTCTTCTTCGCCGGCACCGGCGGCTCGGTCCCGTCGGCGCGCCGCGGCCTGCCGGCGCTGCTCGTGCGCCGCGGCGCCGAGCGGATCCTGATCGACTGCGGCGAGGGCACGCAGCGCCAGCTCGTGCGCTCCGTCGGCCTGACCGACCTGACGGACGTCTTCATCACGCACCTGCACGCCGATCACTGGCTCGGGCTGCCGGGCATGCTGAAGTCCTTCGAGCTGCGCGACCGCGACAAGCCGCTGACCGTCCACGGGCCGCCGGGGACGAGCGCGCTGCTGGAGCGCCTGCGCCCCGTCTACGGCCGCCCCCGCTACGGCCTGACGATCCGCGACCTCGAGCCCGGCGAGGCGGTCCGCCGCGACGATCTGGAGATCGTGCCGATCGCCGTCCGCCACCGGACGACGGCGTACGGCTACGCGCTGATCGAGGACGGACGCCCGGGGCGCTTCGACGCCGAGCTTGCGACCCGCCTCGGGGTGACGCCCGGCCCCGACTTCGGGCGCCTTCAGCGCGGTGAGACGGTCGACGGCGTCTCGTCCGAGCAGGTCGTCGGGCCGCCGCGCCCCGGGCGCCGCGTCGTCGTCACCGGCGACACCGCGCCGACGGACGCCGTCGTGATCGCCGCGCACCGCGCCGACGTGCTCGTGCACGAGGCGACGTTCGCGCACGAGGACGCCGAGCGCGCGGCGGCGACCGGGCACAGCACCGCCCGCCAGGCGGCGCAGGTCGCCGCCGACGCCGAGGTGCGCCTGCTCGCGCTGACGCATCTGTCCTCCCGCTACGCCGGCCACGAGATCCGCGACGAGGCGCGGGCGGTCTTCGCGCGGACCGAGGTCCCGCGCGACTTCGACGCGATCGAGATCCCGCTGCCCGAGCGGGGCGAGCCCGAGCTCGTGCGCTGGGAACCGCCGCAGCGCACGAACGTGCCGCGGGGACCGGCAGCGCCGCTGCAGCAGGGGGCCTGACCGCCGGGGCCGCTGCTACCCTGGCAAGCAGCACAAGCACTCCTTTAACCCGGTCCCGTGAGGCCAGGAAGGACACAGATGCCAGATCCGAAGGCCGTCCTCAACGGCGACGACATGAGGCGCACGCTCACGCGTATCGCGCACGAGATCGTCGAGAACGCCGGTCGACCCGACCAGCTCGCGCTCGTCGGGATCCATACGCGCGGTGCGGTGCTGGCGGCGCGCCTGCGCGAGCTGCTGGCGGAGCTGCACGACACCAACGTGCCGCTCGGCGACCTCGACATCGCCTTCTACCGCGACGACGTGACGCTCCGCGGCGGCGCGCCGGTCGTCCACTCGACGCACCTGGACTTCGACATCGACGGGCGCACCGTCGTCATCGTCGACGACGTCCTCTTCACCGGGCGCACCGTGCGCGCCGCGATCGAGGCGCTGTTCGACTACGGCCGCCCGAAGCGCGTGCAGCTCGCCGTGCTCGTCGACCGCGGGCATCGCGAGCTGCCGTTCCGGCCCGACTACGTCGGCAAGAACCTGCCGACGGCACGCGGCGAGCGCGTCTACGTGCGCGTGACCGAGCTCGACGGCGAGGACTCCGTGACGATCGAGGAGTACCTGGGGGCGGCGGTATGAGGCACCTGCTCTCGATCGAGGACCTCACCCGCGATGACATCGAGCGCATCCTGGATCGCGCCGCCGCCTTCGAGGAGGTGTCGCACCGCGACATCAAGAAGGTGCCCGCGCTGCGCGGCCGCACGGTGCTCAACCTCTTCTACGAGGCCTCGACGCGAACCCGCTCCTCGTTCGAGCTCGCCGCCAAGCGCCTCAGCGCCGACGTCGTGAACTTCGCCGCCAGCGGCTCGAGCGTCGAGAAGGGAGAGTCGCTGAAGGACACGGTCCTGACGCTCGTCGCGCACTCGCCCGACGCGATCGTGATCCGCACGCCCTACGCCGGCGCCGCATCGCTCGTCGCGACCTGGACGACGGCGGCGATCGTCAACGCCGGCGACGGCAAGCACGAGCATCCGACGCAGGCGCTGCTGGACGTCCACACGTTGCGCCAGAAGCTCGGCTCGCTGGAGGGTCGCAACATCTGGATAGTCGGCGACGTCGCGCACTCGCGCGTCGCGCGCTCGAACATCCTCGCCTTCCGCAAGATGGGCGCCGACGTCACGGTCTGCGGGCCGCCGACGCTGATCCCGCGCGACATCGAGGCGCTCGGCTGCGAGGTCCGCTACGACCTCGGCGACCTGCGCGAGGCGGACGTCGTCTACGCGCTGCGGATGCAGAACGAGCGCATGGACCAGCACTTCGTGCCGAGCCTGCGCGAGTACGCCGCCAACTACCAGATCAACGGGCGCCGGCTCGGCCCGCACCAGGTGCTGATGCATCCCGGCCCGGTCAACCGCGGCGTCGAGCTGTCGGGCGAGGTGGTCGACTCGCCACAGGCCGTCATCACGATGCAGGTGAAGTCCGGCGTCGTCGTGCGGATGGCCGTGCTCTACGAGGTCCTGGCGGGCACGCGCGACGAGCGCAGCGCGCCGCGGCCGACGGAACCGCAGCTCGCATGACGCCCCACGAGCCACCCACCACCGGCAGCGCGGGCGCCCGCCTCGTCAGCGCCCCCGCGCGTGCCGCCGACCTGCTGCTGCGCCACGTCCATGTGCTCGATCCGCGCACCGGCATCGACGCCGTGCACGACGTCCTCGTGCGCGAAGGCGAGATCGCGGAGATCGGCGCGGCCGGGGCGCTGAGCGCGCCGGCCGGGGCCGAGACGATCGACGGCACGGGCCGCCATCTGTTTCCGGCGTTCGTCGACCCCCACGTGCACCTGCGCACGCCCGGCGAGGAGCACAAGGAGGACCTCGAGACCGGCACCCGCGCGGCTGCGGCCGGCGGCTACTGCGCGGTCATCGCGATGCCCAACACGGCGCCGGTCATCGACAGCGCGCCGATCCTCGGCGCGCTGCTGGACGCCGCCTGCCGCGAGGCGCGCGTTCCCGTCGGGTTCATGCCGGCGATCACCCGCGGACTGAACGGCGCCGAGCTGAGCGAGATGGCGGAGTTGCGCGAGCTCGGCGCGGCCGGCTTCACCGACGACGGCCGGCCCGTCACCGACGCCGGCGTGTTCCGCCGCGCGCTGCAGTACCAGCGGCTGTGCGGTGGCGTCCTGGCGCTGCACGAGGAGGATCCGTCGCTGTCGGGCCACGGCGCGATGCACGAGGGCGTCGTCAGCGCGCAGCTCGGCGTCGCCGGCATCCCGAGCGTGAGCGAGTCGACGATGATCGGCCGCGACTGCGCGCTGGCCGAGTACGAGCGGGCCCGGATCCACATCCAGCACCTGTCGGCGCGCGAGTCGGTGCGGGTCGTCGCGTCCGCCAAGGCGCGCGGGGTGGCCGTCACCTGCGAGGTGAGCCCGCACCACCTGACGATGACCGACGAGGACGTGCGCGGTCTCGACACGCGGCGCAAGATGAACCCGCCGCTGCGCAGCGAGGACGACCGCCAGGCGCTGATCGAGGGACTGCGCAGCGGGGTGATCGACTGCATCGCGACCGATCACGCGCCGCACGCGCGCGACGAGAAGGAGGTTCCGTTCGAGCGCGCCCCGATGGGCACGACCGGGCTCGAGACCGCCTTCGCGGCGCTCTACACCGACCTCGTGCTGCCGGGCGTCCTGCCGCTCGAGCTCGTCGTCGAGAAGCTCACGTCCGGCCTCGGGCTGCTCGGCCTCTTCGTCCCGGCGATCGCCGTCGGCGAGCGCGCCAACCTCGTGCTCGTCGACCTCGAGGCGCAGTGGGTGGTGGGCGAGAGCGGCTACGAGAGCCGCTCGGAGAACTGCTGCTTCGCCGATCGCACTTTGAACGGCCGGGTGCTGCTGACGGTGGCGGCCGGTGCCGTCGCCTATCGCGAGCGGTCGACGATCCTCAGCGTGCCGGCGTGAGCGCGCCGGCATACGTGCTGCTGGAGGACGGCGCCCGGTTCGACGGGATCGCGGTCGGCGCGCCCGAGGCGGCGACCGGCGAAGTCGTCTTCACGACCGGGATGTCGGGCTACCAGGAGTCCGTCACCGACCCGAGCTTCGCCGGCCAGATCATCACGTTCACCTATCCGCACATCGGCAACTACGGCGTCTGCGAGCAGGCGATGGAGTCCTCGCGCATCTGGGCGCGCGCGGTCGTCATGCGCGACGCGACGAACACGGAGGACGCGCCGGCGGCGGAGCGCGGCTGGCTGGACTGGCTCACCGACTGCGGCGTGCCGGCGATCAGCGCCGTCGACACGCGCGCCCTCGTGCGCCACATCCGCGACGCGGGCTCGATGCGCGGCGGCGTCTTCCCGGGGTCGATCGACGAGCCCGAGGCGCGCGCGCTGATCGGCGCCGAGCCGCCGATGGCCGGGGCCGACTGGGCGCGGGTCGTCACGCCACGGGAGATGACCGTCCACGGCGCCGGCGACGGGCCGCGGATCGCCGCGATCGACACCGGCATCAAGGCGTCGATCGTGCGCAACATCGTCCAGCGCGGCGCGCTGCTGGAGCTGCACCCGTGCACCGTCACCGCCGGCGAGCTGCTGGCCGGCGACCCCGACGCGATCTTCCTGGCCAACGGCCCAGGCGATCCTGCCGCGCTGGACCACATCGTCGGCACCCTGCGCGAGCTCGTCGGCCGCAAGCCGACCTTCGGGATCTGCCTCGGACATCAGCTGCTGTGCCGCGCTGTCGGCCTGGACACCTACAAGCTGCCCTTCGGCCACCGCGGCGCCAACCATCCCGTCAAGGACCTGGCGACGGGGAGGATCGAGATCACGTCGCAGAACCACGGCTTCGCGGTGCTCGGCCCCGCCGGCGAGCGGACGATCGCGGGCGACGAGCCGGTGCGCTGGGAGACGGACTTCGGCGCCGCCCAGCTGTCGCACATCAACCTCTACGACCGCACGGTCGAGGGCCTGACGCTGCTCGACGTCGCCGGCGCGACCGTGCAGTACCACCCCGAGGCGGGGCCGGGGCCGAACGACAGCCTCTACCTCTTCGACCGCTTCCTCGACCAGATCAAGGCGGTCGCGTAGCGATGCCGAGGCGCGACGACATCCAGCGCATCCTGATCCTCGGCTCGGGCCCGATCGTCATCGGCCAGGCGGCCGAGTTCGACTACTCCGGCGTGCAGGCGTGCAAGGTCCTCAAGGAGGAGGGCTACGAGGTCGTGCTCGTCAACTCCAACCCGGCGACGATCATGACCGACCCCGAGTTCGCCGACGCGACGTACGTCGAGCCGCTGCTGCCGGGTCCCGTCGCGCAGGTCATCGCACGCGAGAAGCCCGATGCGCTGCTGCCTACGCTCGGCGGCCAGACCGCATTGAACCTCGCCAAGGAGCTGCACGAGAACGGGACGCTGGCCGAGCATGGCGTCGAGCTGATCGGCGCCAACTACGAGGCGATCTGCCGGGCCGAGGACAGAGACGAGTTCCGCATCGCGATGCAGCAGGCCGGGCTGCGGATGCCGCGCAGCGCGATCGCGACGACGATGGCCGAGGCCGAGGACGCGCTGATCGACATCGGCCTGCTGATCATCGTGCGCCCCGCGTACACGCTGGGCGGCCGCGGCGGCGGGATCGCGCGCTCGCCGCAGGAGTTTCGCGAGATCGTCCGCGGCGGCTTCGACGCGTCGCCGATCGGCCAGATCCTGCTCGACGAGTCGGTTCTCGGCTGGGGCGAGTTCGAGCTCGAGGTCATGCGCGACGGCGCCGACAACGTCGTGGTCGTCTGCTCGATCGAGAACATCGACCCGATGGGCGTCCACACGGGCGACTCGGTGACGGTCGCCCCGCAGCAGACGCTCCCGGACCGCCTCTACCAGAAGCTGCGCGACCAGGCGATCGCCGTCATCCGCGCGGTCGGCGTCGAGACGGGCGGCTCGAACGTGCAGTTCGCGGTGAATCCCGAGACCGAGGAGATCATGGTCATCGAGATGAACCCGCGCGTCTCGCGGTCGTCGGCGCTGGCCTCGAAGGCGACCGGCTTCCCGATCGCGAAGATCGCCGCTCGCCTCGCGGTCGGCTACGCGCTGGAGGAGATCGACAACGACATCACCGCCGCGACGCCGGCCGCGTTCGAGCCCACGATCGACTACGTCGTCGTCAAGTGGCCGCGCTTCGCGTTCGAGAAGTTCCGCGGCGCCGATCCCGAGCTGACCACGCACATGAAGAGCGTCGGTGAGGCGATGGCGATCGGCCGCACCTTCCAGCAGGCGTTCGCCAAGGCGCTGCGCTCGCGCGAGCTCGACCGCACGCCGCAGCTCGACGGCGTCGAGACCGAGGAGCTGCTTACCCGCCTCGAGACGCCGGACGCCACGCGCTACGACGTGCTGCTCGAGGTCTTCCGCCGCGGCGAGTCGACCGACGAGGTCCGCCGCCGCACCGGCATCGACCCGTGGTTCTTGCGCGAGCTGCGGGAGCTGGCGCTCAACCCGGACGCCCCGTTCGCCGGCGAGCGGACGTTCAAGGCGGTCGACACCTGCGCGGCGGAGTTCGAGGCCCGCACGCCGTACTACTACTCGGGCTGGGAGCGCCGCAAGGCCGACGAGGTCGAGCGGGGCGAGCGCGAGAGCGTGATGATCCTCGGCGGCGGCCCCAACCGCATCGGCCAGGGCATCGAGTTCGACTACTGCTGCGTGCACGCGGCGAGGGCCGTGCGCGACTCGGGCCGCGACGCGGTGATGGTCAACTGCAACCCCGAGACGGTCTCGACCGACTACGACACCTCCGACCGCCTGTACTTCGAGCCGCTGACGCTCGAGGACGTGCTCGGCGTCGTCGAGGTGGAGAAGCCGGCGGGCGTGATCGTCCAGTTCGGCGGCCAGACGCCGCTGAAGCTCGCGCACGGCCTCGAGCAGGCGGGCGTGCCGATCCTCGGCACGTCGCCGGACGCGATCGACCTCGCCGAGGACCGCGAGAAGTTCGGCGCGCTCCTCGAGCGGCTGGGCTACCACGCGCCGCCGTACGCGACCGCGCACTCGGTGGAGGAGGCGCTCGAGGCGGCCGATCGGGTCGGCTACCCGTGCCTCGTGCGCCCCTCCTACGTCCTCGGCGGCCGGGCGATGGAGATCGTCTACTCGCGCGACGACCTCGCCGACTACCTCATCCGTGAGGCGCCGGGCTCCAACGGCGCGGGCCGGGCGATCTTCCTGGACCGCTTCCTGGAGAACGCCATCGAGGTCGACGTCGACGCGCTGTGCGACGGCGAGCAGGTGTGGATCGGCGGCATGCTCCAGCACGTCGAGGAGGCCGGCGTGCACTCGGGCGACAGCGCCCAGGTGCTGCCGCCGCACTCGCTCGGCCCCGAGATGCTCGCCGAGCTCAAGCGCCAGACCGAGGGCATCGCGCTCGGCCTCGGCGTCGTCGGGCTCATCAACGTCCAGTACGGCATCCATGCCGGCCGGGTCTACGTCATCGAGGCCAACCCGCGGGCGTCGCGGACCGTGCCGTTCATCTCCAAGGCGGTCGGCGTGCCGCTCGCGAAGATGGCGTGCCGGCTCATGCTCGGCGAGAAGCTGTCGGACCTGACGCTGCCCGAAGAGCCGATGAGCGGCGACCACGTCTCGGTCAAGGAGGCGGTCCTGCCGTTCGACCGCTTCAAGGACGCCGACGCGGTGCTCGGCCCCGAGATGCGCTCGACCGGCGAGGTCATGGGCATCGCGCGCGACTTCCCGACGGCGTTCGCCAAGGCCCAGGCCGCGGCGGGCGCGTCGCTGCCGCAGACCGGGACGGTGTTCCTCACCGTCACCGACTCCGACAAGCCGGCCGTCCACGGCATCGCCTCGACGCTGCACGACCTCGGCTTCCGGATCGTCGCGACCGCCGGCACCGCCCAGGCGATCCGCTCGATGGGCGTGCCGTGCGAGACGATCAACAAGGTCGCCGACGGCTCGCCGCACGTCGTCGACTGGATC
>JBKHXR010000065.1:0-16908 GCA_046565905.1 Thermoleophilia bacterium
ACACGCCGCGCTCGAGCGAGCGCCCACCCTTGAGGACCGCGACCCGGCTCATCGCGACCCGGCCGACGTCTCGTCGTCGCGCCGGCCTCGCTCGGGCAGCCGCAGCACGTTGGCGGGCGGCGCGGGATCCGTGGCCTGCTCGACCGCGGGCTCGGCCGGCCGGGCGCCGGTGAGCGTCCCGTACAGCGAGACCTGCTCGCGGATGACCTTGCCGATCCGCCGGATCCCCTCGACGACGTCGTCGTCGCCGATGCCGGAGAAGTTCAGCCGCATCGACGACCCGCCGCGGCCGTCGAGGAACGCGGCCCGGCCCGGCACGAACGCGACGTTCTCCTGCAGCGCCCGGGCGAGGAGGTCGGTCGTGTCGATGTAGTCCGGCAGCGTCGCCCACAGGAACAGGCCGCCCTCCGGCCGCGTCCAGGTCGACTCGGGCGGGAAGTGCTGGGCCAGCGACTGGAGCATGAGATCGCGCCGCCGCGCGTAGATGCCGGTCAGCGACCCCACGTAGTCGCGCCAGTCGGCCTCCTCGAAGTACGCGGCGACGAAGCACTGCGTCATCGAGGACGTACAGAGATCCGCGCCCTGCTTGCCGAGGTTCATCTTCTCCAGCACCGGCCGCGGGGCGACGGTCCAGCCCAGGCGCAGGCCCGCGGAGAGGATCTTCGAGAACGTGCCGAGGTAGATGACGAAGTCGCCGCCCTCGAGCGCGTAGAGCGTCGGCAGCGGGTCGCCCTCGTAGCGCAGCAGCCCGTACGGGTTGTCCTCGAGCACGAGCAGCTCGCGCTCGCGAACCACCTCGACGAGGCGCCGCCGGCGCGGCAGCGACATCGTCGTGCCGCCCGGGTTCTGGAACGTCGGCACGGTGTAGATGAACTTCGGTCGCCGGCCCTCGCGGTCGAGTTGCTCGAGCGTCTGCTCGAGCTCGTCGATCCGCATGCCGTCCTCGTCGAGTCCGATCTGGATGACGTCGGCCTGGTAGGAGCAGAACGTCGGGACGGCGCCGGGGTACGTCGGGGCCTCGGCGATGATGACGTCGCCGGGATCGATCAGCGTCTTGCAGACGAGGTCGATCACCTGCTGGCCGCCGGTCGTCACGAGCACGTCGTCGGGATCGACCGTCATGCCCTCCTCCGCCATCACCTCGGCGATGCAGCGCTTGAGGACCGCCAAGCCCTCCGTCGGGCCGTACTGCAGCGACCGCGCGGTCGAGTCGACCGCGACGCTTCCCATGATCGCCGCGAACGACTCGGCGGGAAACGACGACGTGTCGGGCAGGCCGCCGGCGAGCGAGATGATGTCGCTCTGCTCGGTGAGCGCCATCAGGTCGCGCATCGCCGAGGACTTCATGACCATCGTGCGAGCGGCGAACAGGCCGGCGTAGCGTTCGAGGTCGCGTGACGTCTGGCGGGGCGCGGGCGCTGACTTCATGGCTCGTGGTTCGGCGCCTGGCCGCGCGTCCCTGTCGTCTATCGTCATGCGCCCTCCACGGTACCGGACGCGTTGCAGCTGCTGATCGACATCCTCCAGGGCATGGGGCTCTCCGGCGCTGCCGGCGTTCGCCCCTTCCTGCCGGCGCTCGTCGCCGGCGGGCTGGCGACCGCCGACGTCGGGATCGACTACGAGGGCACGCCGTTTGCCTTCCTCGAGCAGCCGTGGTGGCTCGTCGCCGTCGCCGTCGCGCTGGTCGCGGCGCTCGTGCTCGCGCGCCGCGACCGGATCTCCGGGCCGCTGGAATCAGCGACGCAGGGCCTCGGCCTCGGGCTCGGTGCGCTGCTGTTCGCGGCGACGCTCGCCGACAACGCCGACCTGTGGTGGCCCGGGCTGCTGGCCGGCGGTCTCTGCGCGGCGCTCGCCGCCGCCGCGACGCGCTCGCTGGCCACGCGCGTGCGCGCGCGGCTGGACGCCGACGCGCGCGCCGCGCTGCCGGTCTATCTCGAGGGGACGGCGGTGCTGGTCGCCGGCCTGTCGGTCGTGGCGGCGCCGATCTCCGTCGTCGCGCTGGGCTTCTTCGCCTTTTTGCTGCGCGGCGGCAAGCGGCGCGAGGGCGAGAAGTACGCCGGGCTGCGCATCCTGCGGTGAGCGCCGGCAAGCCTCCCAAGCTCGTCCTCACCGTGATCGACGGGATGAAGCCGACGATGGTCGAGCGCGCGATGCGCTCGGGCGATGCGCCGGCGCTGAAGGCGATCGCCGACCGCGGCCGGTACGTGCCCGACTGCGCTGCCGCGTTTCCCTCGGTGACGCCGGTGTGCGCGGCGACGATCGCGACCGGCGTGCTCCAGGACGAGCACGAGATCCCGTCGATGAACTGGTACTCGCGCGCCGAGCAGCGCTACGTCGAGTACGGCTCCTCGTTCTCCGCGTCGCGCAGGTTCGGCCTCAACCGCCAGCTCGTCGACACGATCTTCAACATGAACGCCGTCCACCTGTCGCCCGACGTGCCGACGGTCTTCGAGACGCTCGACGACACAGACGAGGTGCGCACCGCGGGCACGACGTACCTCATCTACCGCGGCCGACACGAGCACGAGATCTCGCGCGACTTCGCGCTCACGCGCGCCGCCTCGCAGCTGTTCAAGCGCTCGGCGCTGGGGCCGCGCGAGCTGTTCTACGCCGACATCTTCGCCAGCCGCAAGACGAACTGCTGGTCGCGGATGGGGATCCCCGGGATGCGCGACCAGCACGCGGGCTGCGTCGGCTCGTACCTCGTCGAGCACGATCTGTTCGACTTCCTGCTGCTGTCGCTGCCCGACAACGACGCGCACTCGCACAAGAACGGGCCGCACGCGCAGATCAGGTCGATCGCGACCGCCGACGCCGAGCTGTGGCGCGTGATGGAGGCCGGCGGCGGCTGCGAGGCGTTCCTCGACGAGCACGCGATGATCGTCATGGCCGACCACTCGCACTCGCACATCAAGCGCACGGTCGACCTGACCGGCGCGTTCGCCGACTGGCGCGTGCTGCCGCCGTCGGGTGCGGGCGCGCGGCATGCCGAGCTGGCGCTGTGCCCCGCCCAGCGCTCGGCGATGATCTACCTGCTGCTCGAGTCGCGCGCGAGCGCCCTGCCGCGCGTCGTCGAGCGCGCGCGGGCGACCGAGGGCATCGACCTCGTGATGTGGTGGGACGGCGGCCGGGTGCGCATCGGCGGCGCGCGCGGCGAGCTGTCGTTCGCACCGGGCGACGAGGTCGCCGACCTGCGCGACCGGCGCTGGTCGATCGACGGCGAGCTCGACACGCTGCTCGCCCACGTCGAGGATGGGGTGCTGCACGCCGACAACTACCCCGACGCCCTGTCGCGCGTCTGGGCGGCGATGAGCTGCCCCACCTCCGGCGACGTCCTGCTCTCCGCCGAGCCCGCCTACGAGTTCCCCGATTGGGGTAACCGCGCCCACGTGCGCGGCGGCAGCCATGGATCCCTGCACCGCGTCGACTCGCTCGGCGCGCTGCTGTTCTGCGGCGTGGCGCCGCCGGCGTGGCGCGCCGACGGCAGCTGGTCGATCGCGGACGTCGCGCCGATGGTCGTCGAGCACTTCGGCGCGGCGTAACCTGTCGTTCGATGAGCGCCGACGAGGCCGTGGCCGAGAGCTCGATCGACGCGCCGCGCCCGCGCGGCCACATGCGCGTTCGCGCGGGGCTGCGCAAGCCGTCGAACTGGCTTCAGCTGATCCGCTTCAGCATCGTCGGCGGCAGCGGCTACATCGTCAACCTGCTCGTCTACACGGTGCTCGAGCACGGCCTCTCGGCGACATACCCGGTCGCCGCGACCGGCGCCTTTCTCGTCGCGCTGAGCAACAACTTCGTCTGGAACAGGATGTGGACGTTCCGCGCCAGCGGCGGGCACGCGGGCTTTCAGGCCGCGCGCTTCTGCGTCGTCTCGCTGGTGGCGTTCGCGTTGAACCTCGTCGTGCTCTACTCGCTCGTCGAGGGCGCCGGCATGAACGCCGTGCTCGGCATGGGCACCGTCCCCGCGCAGGCGATCGCGATCGCGGCCGCGACCCCGCTGAGCTTCATCGGCAACAAGCTCTGGAGCTTCCGGCCCTAGTGCGCAGTGCGGCGCGTTGCGCCGCGCTGCTGATCGTTCTCCTGCTGACCGCCGGACCGGCGGCGGCGCAGCAGCGCTCGCCGGGCGACTCCGGCGGGCTGCCGACGAACCTGCCCGGCACGCCGATCGGGCCCAACGAGCTGACGCGGCCGCCGAGCGACGACGTGCCGCCGCCGGGCCGCGGGCTGACCGCCGAGCGCGTCGGCGCGATCGCCGACCGGATCGAGAAGGTGCGCCGCGAGCGGCGCGAGTACCCCGGCTCGACGCGCGAGATCTTCCTCAAGGGCACCGACCGCTGGCAGGTCTCCTACTTCGCCCCGACCAGGCCCGGCACGCCGCGCAAGGAGATCGCGCAGGTGCTGATCGACGACGGCACGGGCCGCGTCGTCGAGGCCTGGACCGAGTACCAGGTGCCATGGTCGATGGCGCGCGGCTATCCGGGCGCCTTCGGGCGGATCGTCAACGCGCCGTGGGTGTGGATCCCGCTCGCGGTCCTGTTCGTGGCGCCGTTTCTGCGCCCGCCGTGGCGGATGCTGCACCTCGACCTGCTCGTCCTGAGCGCATTCTCGGCCTCGACCGCGTTCTTCAACGCCGCGCGCGTCGACGTGTCGGTGCCGCTCGTCTATCCGCTGCTGGGCTACCTGCTCGTGCGCATGCTGTGGATCGGCCTGCGCCACGGCGAGGGGGCCCGCGCGGAGGCGCAGCGGCCGCTGCGGCTGCTCGTGCCCGTCGGCTGGCTGGCGATCGCGGTGATCTTCCTCGTCGGCTTCCGCGTGGCGCTCAACGTCACGAACTCGAACGTCATCGACGTCGGCTACGCGGGGGTGATCGGCGCCGACCGCATCGTGGACGGCGATCCGCTCTACGGCGAGTTCCCCAGCGACAACGCCAGCGGCGACACGTACGGGCCGGTGCTCTACCTCGCCTACGTGCCGTTCGAGCAGGCGCTGAAGTGGAGCGGCAACTGGGACGACCTGCCGGCGGCGCACGCCGCCGCGATCACCTTCGACCTGCTCGCCCTGCTGCTCTGCTTCCTGATCGGCCGGCGGGTGCGCGGACCGGACCTCGGCATCCTGCTCGCCTACGCCTGGGCGACGTACCCGTTCACGATCTACGTGCTCATGTCCAACTCCAACGACGCGCTCGTCGCCGCGCTCGTGCTGGCGGCGGTGTGGGCGGCCGGCAGCGCGCCCGCGCGCGGCGCGTTCGTGGCGCTCGCGGCGCTGACGAAGTTCGCGCCCTTGGCGCTGGCGCCGCTGTTGGCGCTGCACGGGCGCCCGCGCCGCCGCGCGCGCTCGCTCGCGGCCTACGCGCTCGGCTTCGGCGGCGCGGTCGTGCTCGCCTTCGCGCCGCTGGCGGCCGACCTCAGCCTGCGCGACTTCTGGGATCACACGATCGCCTTCCAGGCGCAGCGCGGCTCGCCGTTCTCGGTGTGGGGCCTGTACGACCCGGACGTCGCGTGGCTGAACTACGTCCAGCGCGGGGTGCAGGTCGCGGCGGCGCTGCTGGCGCTGGCGCTGGCGTTCGTCCCGCGCCGGCGCGACGTGGTCGGGCTCGCCGCGCTGGCCGCCGCGATCCTGATCGCGCTGCAGCTCGGCGTCTCGCACTGGTTCTACCTCTACATCCCGTGGTTCTTCGGCCTCGTGATGATCGCGCTGCTCGGCCGGTCGGCGATGCCCGTGCGCGTACGCGGATGACGCGGACGGCGGAGCGGCTGCAGCTCGCGATCGCGGGCGCCGCGCTGGCGGTGCTCTACGCGGTCGCGACGACGTTCGGGCCGTTCTCGGACGTCACCGTCAACGACCTGTACGTCTACGGCGTCTACGCCGAGCTGCTGCACGACGGTCGGCTGCCGTACCTGGACTTCGCCTTCGAGTACCCGCCGCTGGCCGCGGTCCCGCTCTGGCTGGCGGGTGTCCCCGGGCTCGACGACGCGACGTACGAGGTGAGCTTCGCGGTGCTGATGGGCAGCTGCCTGGTCGCCGCGCAGCAACTGGCAGCGCGTTTGGCCGGCGGCGGCCGCGCGACCGTGACGGTGGCGTGGCTGCTGGTCGCCATGCCGGTGCTGATCGGCGCGTCGCTGCGGACCCATTTCGACGCGCTGCCCGTCGCGATCGCGCTCGGCGGCCTGCTCGCGCTGTCCAGGGACCGCCACGCGCTGGGCTTCGCGCTGCTCGGCGCCGGCACGATGACCAAGCTCTTCCCGGGCCTGCTCGCCGTCATCGCGCTCGCATGGCTGGCCTTCGGCCGCGGCGACCGGCGTACCGCGCTGCGCGGCGGCGCGATCTTCGCGGCGGTCGTCGTCGCGATCTCGCTGCCGCTGGCGGGGGCCGGCTACGTCGACTCGTTCGAGTTTCACCTCGAGCGCCCGGTGCAGATCGAGTCGACCGCCGCGAGCGTGCTGTTCGCGCTCGGCGGCTCGGAGGTCACGGGCACGAACCTGCGCCCCGACCGCTTCAAGTCAAACGGCCTCGACGGCGGCCACGCCGACGCCGTCGAGCTGCTGTTCACGGTGGCGCTCGCGCTCGCGCTGTGGTCGATCGTCTGGCTTGCGGCGCGCCGGCCCGGCGCGCGTCACATGGTGCTCTGCGGCTTCGCGGCGCTGCTGGCGTTCGTCACGCTCGGCAAGGTCTTCTCGCCGCAGTACGTCATCTGGCTTGCGCCGTTCGCCGCGCTCGCGTGGGCCTGGGGCCTGCGCGCGGTCGCGCTGCTGACGGCGGCGGCGATCGCGCTCACGCACGTCGAGTTCCCCAGCCGCTACTTCGATCTCATCAACGAGCAGACCGACGTCGTCGCGATCGTGGCGGCGCGCAACGCGCTGCTGCTCGTGGCGCTCGTCGTGCTGGCGGTCGCGATCGCGCGTCCGGCCGCGCCGCGCCGCGCACCCGGCTAGCGCTGCTCGACGGGCGGGCCGTGGACGAGGCGCCGCACCCGCCCGACCGCGGCCAGCAGGTCGTCGTTCGTGAAGCTCGGGGGCTCGATCGGGTACCAGCGGGCGCGTGCGCGCCCCGGGTCCCACGGGCACACCGACCGCACCCATCCCAGCCGCTCGGAGCACTCGCCGGTCGCCGGGTCGCGGCGGGTGTAGTGCAGGACCTGCCCGTTGTGGATCTTGTCGCACGGATCGTCGGAGAGCAGCAGGTCGCGCCACTGCTCCTGCGTCATCCCCTCGAGGAGGAAGCGCGCCGCCCACATGACGTCCTCGTGCGTGGCGAGCAGGCAGCTGCCGTCCCGGCAGTCGCGGCCGATCCGGGTCAGCACGCGGTCGACGCGCAGGCAGACCTCCGCCAGCGACTCGCCCTCCGGCGGTCGCCAGTAGCACGGGTCCTCGCGGCGCGCCGCCAGCTCGGCCGAGAACAGCTCGTAGCGCTCGCTCTCGGGCATCACGAAGTCCGCTCGTCCCCAGGATCGCTCGCGCAGCAGGATGTCCTGCACCCAGCACGCCTGCGCCATGCCGAGGTGGGCGGCCGTCTCGCGCGCCCGCAGGTACTCCGAGGTGTAGTAGCGCGAGAACGCCGGCGCGATCGCTGCGCGAATCCAGTCCCCGGCCGCCTGCGCCTGGGCGATCCCGAGGTCGGTGAGCCGCCACTCGCGGTTGCGGCGCGCGCGGAACTCGTCGGTGTAGCCGCTGTTGTCGCCCTGCTTGGACTGCTCGCGGGCCTCGTTGCCCTCGCTGCGGCCATGGCGAACCAGTACGAGATCGACGGGCATACGGCGCTTGTGCCCTCAGAGCGCGCCAGCCAGTACCCGTTGCCCGGCTCGGGGCGGCCACGCTCTGCTCGGCGCGGAGGGCTCGGCGCTATGCGGTGGGCGCTGCCGGCTGCGCGAGGACCGGCGCGAGCGGCGCCGTTCCCGCCAGGCTGCCGCGCTCGAGCAGTGGCCGCAGCCGGATGAACCACTCGGTCCGGTGGCGCTCGGCCGCGCGGTCGCGCCGCATCGCGTCTGCGTGGCCGCCTGGCCCGAAGGCGTAGTCGCGCGCATCCTGATAGGTCCGCCAGCAGCTCACCGAGGTCGTGTTCACCGGGGAGTTGATGATCGCCAGGCCGCCGAGGTACCCCGGCTGCGCGAGCGCGTGGGCGACGGCGCCGGGGACGTCGCGCATGAACGCGGGCACGTGGCGGGCGTGCAGATCGCCGGCGATGATCATCAGCGCCGGCTCGGAGAGGTCCAGCGGCCGCGCCCCGGTCACGTCGGGCGTCCAGTCCCTCCACGGCCCGGTGAACGCCGCGCGGACGAGCTCGGCCTCGACGTGCCACGACTCGCGTGCGCCGGCGGCCAGTCCACCGAGCGCGGCCGTCCAGCGGGCCTCGATGTCGGCGCCGTCGTCCCAGACGGCGAGCAGCGCGACCCGGCGCGGCGTCGGCGCCGGCCGCAGCCGCACGACGAAGTTCCCCGTCCCCAGCACGAGCAGCGCGCGCAGCGCTTCGTCGGCGCAGGCGCGCGCGCCGCGGGCATGGCGCATGACGGCGAGCATCCCGCCTGCGGGGCGATCGATCACGTCGAGTGTGACGCGGTCGGGCATGACAGCGCGATTCTGCAAGACCGGCGCACGCCGGTCAACGCGATCGGACTCAGGCCGCCGGCAGCAGCACCTGCTCGATCGTGTCGGCGCGCAGCGGCTGCGAGCAGCGCACGAGCACGCCCATCAGCCAGGGGTCGTCGTCGGACGTGTCGTAGCGCTCGTTCATGTGCGTGACGAAGCCGCGGATCGACTGCTCCTTGCGCACGCCGATGACACCGCCGCGCGGCCCGGTCATGCCGACGTCGGTGATGTAGGCCGTACCGCCCGGCAGCACGCGCGCGTCGGCGGTCGGCACATGGGTGTGCGTGCCGACGACGGCGCTGACGCGCCCGTCGAGATACCAGCCCAGCGCGACCTTCTCGCTGGTGGCCTCGGCGTGGAAGTCGACGAGGAGGTGGTCGACGCGGCCGTCGAGCTCGCCGAGCGCGACGTCGATGTCGGTGAAGGCCGGCCGGCCGGCGCGCAGGAAGAGGTTGCCGCTGAGGTTCACGACGCCGAGTCGCACGCCGTCGTTCTCGACGACGCAGGCGCCGTGGCCCGGCTGGCTGCGCAGGTAGTTGTAGGGCCGCAGGATCGCCTCGTGCCTGTCGAGATAGGGGAAGACCTCGCGCCGGTGGAAGGCGTGGTTGCCGAGCGTGATGACGTCCACCCCTGCCGCGAACAGCTCGCCGGCGATCTTCGGCGTGATGCCGAGGCCGCCGGCCGCGTTCTCGCCGTTGACGACGACGAACGTCGGCGCGTGGCGCTCGCGCAGCACCGGCAGCAGGCCGAGCAGCGTGTGCCGGCCGAGCGAGCCGACGACGTCGCCGACGAAGAGGATGCTCGCGATGGCCCCGGGCACGGGACATACTCTGACGCAGGGGATGCCCGACCCGGTTTCCGACCCGCCGCTGATGCCGCCGCCGCCGCCCGCGGCCCCGGTCGTCGTCGCGCGGTGGGTGCAGTTCGTCTTGCTCCCGCTTGCGGTGCTCGCGCTCTACGCGCTCGCCCACGCGGCCGGGGTCGTGCTGCTGCTGTTCGTCGTCGCGGCCGTCATCGCGCTGATCCTCAACCCGCTCGTGGTGTTCCTCCAGCGCACGCGTGCGCCGCGCACCGTCGCGGTGATCGCCGTCTACCTGGCCTTCTTCACGCTGCTGCCGTTCCTCGGGTTCCTCGCGGCGGGTCCGGTGTCCGACCAGGCGACCTCGTTCGCCAACGACGTGCCGGGCCTCGTCGACGACACGAGCGCGCTGCTCGACGACGTGCAGGATTTCTTCGACGACAACGGGATCAACGTCCAGATCAAGGGTGAGAGCGACAGCGCCCTGACGAGCCTGCAGGACCGGGTCGTGGAGGGGTCGGGCGAGATCGTGACGCTGACCGGTGAGCTGCTGGTGCTGTTCGTCGAGCTGTCGTTCTACGTGATCCTCGTGATCGTCCTGTCGGTCTACATGCTCATATACGGGCCGCGGATCGGCACGCTCGTGCGATCGGTGATGCCGCCCGGCGACGGCACCCCGGAGGACGACTACCCCACGCGCGTCCAGCGGGCGGTCTTCGGCTACGTGCGCGGCCAGCTGCTGTTCAGCGCGATCATGGGCGTCTCGGCGGGCGTCTGCCTGTGGATCTTCGGGACGCTCGGCATCTTCCCCGACGGCCGCACCTACGCCTTCGCGTTCGGCCTGTTCTTCGGGCTCATGGAGCTCGTGCCCTACGTCGGCCCGGTGCTCGGGGCAACGCCTCCGGTGCTGGTCGCCCTGGTCCAGGATCCGCTGACGGCGCTCTGGGTCGCGCTGCTGTTCGTCGCGCTCCAGCAGCTCGAGGGCCACGTCGTCGCACCCAACGTGTTCGGGCGCACGCTGCGCCTGAACCCGCTGCTCGTGATCCTTGCGCTGCTGCTCGGCGGGCAGATCTACGGGCTCGTCGGGGCGCTCGTCGCGCTGCCGATCGCGGCGGTGCTGCGCGAGACCGTCGTGTACCTCAGGCGCCACCTCGTCTTCGAGCCGTGGGGCGCTGGGTCGCCACTGGTGGTCGCCGATCGCGCGCCGCCCGGGGTGGTGGGCGCCTCAGCGGCGCCTGCGGGCGGGCCCGGACCCGAGTCCGAGCCGACGGAGCGGGTGCCGAGCGGGCCCGGCTGAAGCGGGAGGGACCGTGTTGCCGCGCACGTCGCGCGACGCTCGATCGCCGCGCTGTGGCGCCTTGACCCCGGATATCGAGGTCAAGTCGCCAGAGATGCACGAGCCGGCGGGGCGACGCGTGGATCCGCGAGGGCGTCGATCTCCTGATGCGGGACGTACGGCGGCACGAAGACGAAGTCGCCGGGGGCGTCCCCGAGGCGGTTTGCCCGACGCATGACGAGCAGCTGCCTCTGCGCCCGCCGCCGGCGCCGCAGCCGCCGAGCCGAGCGCCGAGCGCCGGTACCCTGATCACATGTCCTTTCCCGCCACGCGCCTGCGGCGGCTGCGCGCGACGCCCGTCCTGCGCGACCTCGTCCGCGAGACGCGGCTGGATGCGGCGGATCTCGTCCTGCCGCTGTTCGTCCAGGCCTCGGGCGCGCGGCGCACGCCGATCGGCTCGCTGCCGGGAGTCGACCGCCTGTCGATCTCGGCGGCCGTCGAGGAGGCCGGCGAGGCGGCCGCGCTCGGTTTGCCGGCGGTGCTGCTGTTCGGGATCCCCGACCACAAGGACGCCGAGGGCAGCGGCGCCTACGACGACGAGGGCGTCGTCCAGCTCGCCACGCGCGCGATCAAGGACGCGCATCCCGACCTCGTCGTGATGACCGACGTGTGCCTCTGCGAGTACACCGAGCACGGCCACTGCGGCGTGCTCACCGCCGGCGGCCGCGTCGACAACGACGCCAGCGTCGAGCTGATCGCCCGCGCCGCCGTCTCGCAGGCCCGCGCCGGCGCCGACGTCGTCGCGCCGAGCGACATGATGGACGGGCGCATCGGCGCCGTCCGCGCCGCGCTCGACGACGAGAACCTCTCCGACACGCCGATCGTCGCCTACAGCGCGAAGTTCGCGTCCGCGTTCTACGGCCCGTTCCGCGAGGCGGCCGGCTCCACGCCGGCGTTCGGCGACCGGCGCGCCTACCAGATGGACCCCGCCAACGGCGACGAGGCGCTGCGCGAGGCCCTGCTCGACGTCGCCGAGGGCGCCGACGTCGTGATGGTCAAGCCCGCGCTCGCCTACCTCGACGTGATCCGTCGCGTCAAGGACGCGACGCACCTGCCCGTCGCCGCCTACAACGTCAGCGGCGAGTACGCGATGATCAAGGCAGCCGCGGCGGCGGGAGCGCTCGACGAGCGTGCCGCGGTGCTCGAGACCCTGACGTCGATCCGCCGTGCGGGCGCCGACATCGTCATCACCTACCACGCGAAGGATGCCGCCAGATGGCTGTGACTCCACGTAATGCCGGCCAAGGGACGGAGCCTGCGACGTCCGGAGGCCAGAACGCCAAGGTCCGAAGCCGCAAGGACGGCGCCGCGGCGCCGCTGGACGACGTCGACCGCAAGCTGCTGAACCTCATGCAGGGCAGTTTCCCGCTCGAGCCCAAGCCGTTCGCGGCGGTGGCAAGGCTCGCCGAGCTCACCGAGGCGGAGGTGATGGCGCGCGTCCGGCGCCTGCTCGACGACCGCATCATCCGGCAGGTCACGCCGATCTACGACACGCGGGCGCTCGGCTACGGCTCGATGCTCGTCGCCGCGAAGGTCGACCCCGAGCACCCCTGGCGCGCGGCGAAGATCATCAACTCGCACCCGGGCGTGAGCCACAACTACCTGCGCAACCACGATTTCAACATGTGGTTCACGCTCGCCGTGGAGCGCGACTCCAGGCTCGGCCTGCAGGGCACGCTCGACGTCCTGCAGGAGCTGACGGGCGCGCAGTCGATCCGCCAGCTGCCGACGCTCAAGCTCTTCAAGATCCGGATGGACCTCGAGATGCAGGGCGACACGAAGTCGCTGTCGACAGAGGGCGTCGCCGAGGCGCCCGTCGACCTCGAGGGCGTGCCGTACGACGAGTTCGACGTCGCCGTCATCAGGGCGACGCAGGGCGACATGCCGATCGTCTCCGAGCCCTACGCGCCCGCCGCGGCGCAGCTCGGCATCGCGCAGGACAGGCTGCTCGAGCACATGGCAGGCATGAAGGAGCGCGGCATCCTGCGGCGCGTCGCGGCGATCCTCTTCCACCGCCGCGCGGGCTTCAGCGCCAACGGCATGGGCGTCTGGGTCGTCCCGGAGGACAGGATCGAGGAGTACGGCCCGCGGATGGCGTCCTTCCGCGGCATCTCGCACTGCTACCAGCGCCCGACCTACGAGGACTGGCCCTACTCCGTCTTCACGATGGCCCACGGCCGCTCCAAGGAGGAGTGCGACGCGATCCTCGACGCGATCGCCGCCGAGTTCGGCATCGCCGAGCGTGCGACGCTGTACTCCTCGACCGAGTTCAAGAAGATCCGCCTGCTGTACTTCACCGAGGACTTCAAGGACTGGGAAGCAGAGCACGCGGGCGCGTGACCATCTCGCTGCGCGACAGGCGCTCGGCAGAGCAGTACGCCCGGGCGCTGACGTACCTCCCCGGCGGCGTGAACTCGCCGGTGCGGGCGATGCGCGCGATCGGACGCGCCCCGCTCTTCGTCGAGCGCGGCGAGGGCGCCGAGCTGTTCGATCTCGACGGCAACTCATACGTCGACTGGGTCTGCTCGTGGGGCCCGCTGATCTGCGGCCACGCGCACCCGCAGATCGTGCGCGCCGTCACCGCCGCCGCCGAGCGCGGGACGAGCTTCGGCGCCCCGACCGCAGCCGAGGTCGATCTCGCCGAGGAGGTCAGCCGCCGGGTCCCCGGCGTGCAGATGCTGCGCATGACGTCGTCTGGCACGGAGGCGTCGATGAGCGCGATCCGGCTCGCGCGGGCGGCCACCGGCCGGACGAAGATCCTGAAGTTCGCAGGCGCCTATCACGGCCACGTCGACGGGCTGCTGGCCGACGCCGGCAGCGGCCTGGCCACGCAGGGCATCCCGGCCTCGCCCGGCGTCCCCGCGGAGGTCGCGGCGGCCACGATCGTCGTGCCCTGGAACGACCACGCGGCGCTCGTCGCCGCCACCGAGGAGCACGACCTCGCGGCGATCCTCGCCGAGCCGCTGCCCGCGAACATGGGCCTCGTACCGCCGGCCGAGGGCTTTGTCGAACTGCTGCGCGCGCAAGCCGACGCGACGGGCGCGCTGCTCGTCTTCGACGAGGTCATCTCCGGCTTCCGCGTCGCGCGCGGCGGCGCGCAGGAGCTCTTCGAGGTGACGCCGGACCTGACGATCATGGGGAAGGTCATCGGCGGCGGGCTGCCGGCGGCCGCGTACGGCGGCCGCCGCGAGTTGATGGAGCGGATCGCGCCGGCCGGCGAGGTCTACCAGGCCGGCACGCTCTCCGGCAACCCGCTGGCCGTCGCAGCAGGGCTGGCGACGCTCGCGCTGCTCGACGGCGAGCAGCCCTACGCCAACCTCGCCGCGACGACGACCGCGCTCGCCGACGGCCTCGCCGACGCCGCCCGCGCGGCGGGGGTCGAGGGTCGCGTGCAGATCGCCGCCCGCACGGGGCTGCTGACGATCTTCTTCAGCGCCGCGCCGGTGACGGACTACGCCGGTGCGCAGCGCTGCGACCACGACACCTACGCGACCTGGTGTCGCGGCCTGCTCGCGCGCGGCATCTACACCCCGGCCTCGCAGTACGAGGCGTGGTTCCCCTCGCTCGCGCACACGTCGGAGCACATCGAGCGTACGGTTGCCGCCGCCGCGGCGGCGTTCGCGGAGATCGCGCGGTGACCGACGAGGACGCCGTCGCCCGGCTGCGAGCGGCGATCCGCGCCGCCGCCGGCCCGCTGGCCGACGCCATCAGCGCCGCGCCGGGCGCATACGAGATGGGCGCCGGCGACCTGGACCCGGTCGCGCTGGCCGCCTCGGGGTCGCGCGCGCGCGAGCACCGCGACGACGTCGAGCTGGCGGTGACGGCGGTGCTCGAGGGCTGCCTGCTGCACTACGGCCGTCCGCGCGCCGTCCAGATCGACGATCCGGATCTTGCGCTGCTGGCCGGCGATCGCCTCTACGCCCTCGGCCTGTCGCGGCTGGCGGCGATCGGCGATCTCGACGCGATCGCGGAGCTCGCGGACATCATCGCGCTCAGCGCCCAGGCATATGCCGCCGGCGACGAGGCGCTCGCCCTCGCCGCATGGCATGCCGGCGCCGCCGCGATCGCATGGGGCGCAGACGAGCAGACGGCGGCCGCGAAGGCACGCGCGCGGGCGGGCGACCCGGGCGCCGCCGCGGCGCTCCACGCGTCGGCGGCACGGGCAAGCGGTTGAGCGTTCCTTGTAACGTCCCGCACAGCAGCGCGGATGGCGCATCGCAAGAGCTCGCGGGACGCTAGATTTCACTGCCCGTGGCTCGCGAGCGCAAACAGCCCAAAAAGAAGCTGACCACCGAGGAGGCGCAGATTCCGGGCGCCTTCGAGGGCGAGACGGTCACCCGCCGGCGCTTCATGACGGGAACGGCGCACGCCGCGGGCGGGATCGCGGTGGCGGCCTTCACGCTGCCGGCCGTCGGCTTCGCCGTCGCTCCCGTCTTCGACGAGCGCGAGCCGACCTGGGAGGCGGTCGGCCCCGTCGGCGACTTCCCCGACGACACGTACGTCCCGCGGACGCTGACGCTCGTGCGCGGCATCGGCGACGTCGGCAAGTCGACGGTCTACATCCGCCGCTTCAACACCGAACTGGACGACGAGGAGCGCGACGAGTACAACGAGTTCATCGCGATCTCGACGCGCTGCATGCACCTCGGCTGCCCCGTGCGCTTCGTCGCCGCCTCCGAGCGCTTCATCTGCCCCTGCCACGGCGGCGTCTACGACTTCCAGGGCAAGGTCGACGGCGGACCGCCGGTCCGCCCGCTGGACCGCTTCTACACGCGCGTGCGCAACGGCAACCTCGAGGTCGGGCCGCGCTTCAGCGTCAACTCCGAGCTCAAGCGCTTCTCGCCGCGCGACCCGGGCATGCCGCTGGACGGCATCGGCCAGTACGTCTACCCGGCCCGGCCGAGCGTCCGCAAGCTCCCCAACACGTGATGGCCGCCCTCTTCGACCACACCGCAGGAGCGGCGATCTAGCCGATGGCGAACCTCAAGCCACCACTCCCGCGCGCGCTGCGTCCCAGGCCCAAGGGCCCGAGCGAGGACGACAACGGCGCCGCGAAGCCCAGCCGCAAGGACCAGGTCGCCGAGAAGGGCATCTCGACGATCGACTGGATCGACGAGCGCACGTCGCTGTCGGGCGGCGCCCGCTGGCTGATGTTCCGCAAGATCCCGAAGGGGACGAACTGGTTCTACACGCTCGGGTCGGCGACGCTGTTCGCGTTCCTGTCGCAGGCCGTCACGGGCGTGATCCTCGCGATGTACTACGACCCGTCGGCCACGCGCGCCTACGAGTCGGTGCGCTACCTCACCAACGAGGTCTTCCTCGGCGAGTTCGTGCGCGGCATGCACAAGTGGGGCTCGACGGTCATGGTGATCCTCGTCTTCCTGCACATGGGCCGCACGTTCTTCTACGGCGCCTACAAGTACCCCCGCGAGCTGAACTGGGTGATCGGCGTCGTGCTGCTGATCCTCACGCTGTTCATGTCGTTCACCGGCTACCTGCTGCCGTTCGACCAGCGCTCCTTCTGGGCGACGACCGTCGGCGTGGCGATCAACGGCACCGGCCCGCTGATCGGCCCCTATCTCAACGACTTCCTGCGCGCCGGGCCCGAGTTCGGGGTGACGACGCTGTCGCGCTTCTACGCGCTGCACATGCTCGTCCTGCCGGCCGCGATCGCCGCGATGATCGGCGCGCACCTGTACCTCGTCGCCCGCCTCGGCACCACCGCGCCGCCGTGGATGAAGGCCGAGATCCCCGCCGACTCGCGCAAGGACGACGCATGAACGCCCGCGAGAAGGAGGCCTACCTCCGCGAGTACTCGATCCTGAAGTCGCAGGGCAAGCCGTTCTTCCCGTACTCCGTCGCCAAGGACGGGATCATGGCGTGCGTCGTCATGCTGTCGATCATCCTCATGGCGCTCGTGCTCGGTGCCGAGCTGGGCCCGAAGGTCGACCCGACGACGACGACGTACACCCCGCGGCCGGAGTGGTACTTCTTCTTCCTCTTCGAGCTGCTCAGGGTCATCAAGCCGGCGGCGCTGGTCCCGCTGGCGACGATCGGGATCCCGACGATCTGCATGATCCTGCTGTTCCTGCTGCCGTTCTACGACCGCAGCCCGGAGCGGCGCCCCGAGCGCCGGCCGATCGCGATGACCGCCGCTTTCTTCACGATCGCCGCGATGGCGTTTCTCACCT
>JBKHXR010000066.1:0-51570 GCA_046565905.1 Thermoleophilia bacterium
GGATGGCGGGCTCGGAGAAGTCGGGCCCGGCCAGCAGCGAGAGGTGGATCGGGTGGTCGTAGAGGTACTCGACGGCCTGCATCAGGTTGCGGGCGGTGATCCCCATCGGCGGCGGAGCGATGCCGAACGCCATCTCGCACGCGAGTGCGGAGGTGTTGGCGTGCACGCCGCCGCACACGCCGCAGGCGCGGCTGGAGATGAAGATCGCGTCGCGCGGGTCGCGGCCCTTGAGGATGATCTCGTAGCCGCGGAACAGCGTCGCCATCGAGGCCGTCTCCATGACCTGGCGGTTCTCCAGGTCGACGACCGTGTGGAACGCCAGCGCTCCCGCGACCCGGGTGACCGGGTCGAAGTCGACGCGGCGGACGGCGCCGTTGCGCGCGAACAGCTCGCGCATGCGCTCCGGGTCGTCCTCGATCGGGGTCCGCAGCGGTGTCTCGGAGTACGAGTAGGGGTTCGCGGCGCCGGGCTTGAGCGTCGCGTTGCCCGCCGCGTCGAATTCGATCGGCAGGTTCTTAAAGCACATCTACAGTTCCTCCCGGGAGACCAAGTGTTCTTGTAGCACGGGGACGCTCGCCTCGAGGTTGATGCCCTTCTGGCGCAGGATGTCTCGGCTTTGGGGCAGCGGCTGCTTCTTGTTGCGGGCCGCGTGGTTGACCGAACCGCTGTACTGCAGCTTCTTGTAGAAGAACGAGTTGACCTTCGTCATGGGGTTCTTCGTCCCCGACGCACGGCCCCAGGCGGAGGGGGACTCGCCGGCGTTGTCCCACAGCGGCGTCGTGTTGCCGTTGGTCATCGACATGCGCCGCAGCCGCCGGATCGCGCCGCCCGTGATCCGCGACGTCGTGCCGGAGATCGCCGACCCCGGAGGCGCCTTGTAGAACGGGCTGTACTTGTCCGGGAAGCCGGGCATCGTGCAACCGATGCACGCGCCACCGGCGACCATGCAGCCCCCCATGTGATTGATCGCGCCGCGCTCGACGATGTTGCACTGCACGACCGGCCCCCAGCAGCCGATCTCGACGAGGCACTGGTTGTCGCCCGGCTCGTGGGCGAACACGCCCTCTTCGTAGTAGCCGGCCTTCGGGCAGTGGCGATGGACCGTCTCGCCGAACAGCCAGGCGGGCCGGCCGAGCTGGTCGAACTGCGGCAGCGGGGCCAGGTTCTGAAGGAAGAGGAGCACCGCCGCGACCGTCTCGGTGAAGTTGTCTCCCACCGGCGAGCAGCCCGGCACGTTGACGACCGGCACACCGAGCGCCGAGCGGTAGTCCTTGCCCAGGAAGTCGGTCAGGCTCATCGAGCCGGTGATGTTGCCGGCCGCCGCGGGGATCCCGCCCCACGTCGCGCAGGTGCCGATCGCGACGTACGCGGCGGCACCGGGAGCAAGCTTCCACAGCCAGTCCGTGACCCGGTTGGGCTGGTCGGTCTCGGACTCGGGGTCAAAGCCGCCCGCGCCCATCGCCGAGAAGTAGCCGTGCTCGGTCGGGAAGGCCTGGTCGTCGGGCACCGAGCCCTCGAGCACGACCACGTACGGCGCGCCGAGCTTGCCCTCGACCGCGAGCCTGAACGGGCGGATGAACTCGGTGCCGGCACCGGGTGAGAGCACCGGATGGTGCAGCACGACCTTCGGCAGGTTCGGGATCCTGCCGAGCAGCAGATCCTCGACAGACGGATTCGTCGCGCCGCTGGCAGCGATCGAGCAGCCGTCGCAGCTCATGCCCGCGATCCAGAAGACATGGACGATGTTCAGTGGTCCATCGGGGCTCCCGCCCAGCCCGCCGATCCCCGGATCGACGTCAGCACCGAAGACGCCGCCGGCATGCGGCACCGTCTGCAGCCTCTGCTTGTACCCCGTGTCGTAGGCCATCAGCCGACGTTCTCCTTCCCAGACGAATCAACCGCTGTGTGAATGGTACACATAGGATGGCGCGCAACATACAGAACTGCGAACCCTGGCGCACTACCATCGGATCGCCTCAACCCATCGTAGGAGGATCGCGAGCCATGCCGACTGATCGCAGCCGCTTCGTCCCGGTCAATACGACGGTGCTGCTGCAGACCCTCGTGGAGGCCGTGCACGAGCAGGTCGAGGAACGGCGCGCGACGCGCGAGCTGATCGCGACGCCTCAGTCGCTCGAAGCCGACCACGATCTGATCGGCGACAACGATCCCGCGCTGGACCGCAGCCTGCGCGTCTGCGGCTACCTCGCGCGGCTCGTCGAGGTGGAGCTCTTCGAGCCGGCGCGACAGCACGCCGACTGGCCGGCCGAGCGGATCGAGGCGTACCTCGCGGACGGCGCGAGCATCGACGAAGCGGTGGCCGCGCTCTGCGGCGACCTCGCGATCGCAGAGCCGATCGACAAGCCGAGCCCTGACGACCCCGCGGCGATGAGCTGGCAGGTTCCCGGTCCCGGCGGTCATGTCCGTCATTACCTTGCCCGGCGCGCGATCGAGGCACTCCTGCGCGACCGCGAGAGTCCGATCGAGGGCGATCCGGCCGACCTGAAGCGCGCGTGGATCTATGGCTACCTCGTCCGGACGTGCGAAGAGGCGCTCGCGGACGAGAGCGAGAGCTCGACCGAGCCCGCCGGCGCCTGACGCGACCACTGCCGTCTGCGCCGGTCGAGCTCGCACGCGCCCACCGTCACTGCGCGGCGCAGAACATGCACAGATCGAAGCTGCGAACCGCGCGCAGGACGTCGATGCCATGCTGGCCGGCGTCGGAGCTCACGAGCGGCGTCGCCATGACCGCCGCCTCGCAGGGCCCTGGCCTGCCGGCCGCATCGCGCGGTGAGCCGGAGAACGTCGAGGGCCCGATGATCTGGTAGTTCTGGATCACGCGGTCCTCGATCTGCATGTGATGGCTGACGTAGCCGCGCGCACCGCCCCAGTGCCCGCTGCTGGAGACCGCGTCGCGCGGGATCTTGTACCGGTTGAAGATCCTCGCGTTGGGACCGCCCCTGCGAGCCAGGTCGAGACCGATCACGATCGTCTCGTAGGCGGCGAGCGTCGCCTGCGCGAGGGCGTACGCACGCGCACGGTTGCGCTCGAACGCGTTCCAGCGCTGCGGCACGTGCCACTCGACGACGTTGGCCGGCATCTGCCCGGCGGGCAGGCTCATCAGCAGGCTTCGGCCGGTCGACTGCGTGAAGCTGCCGTGCGGCGGCTTGCCCGCCAGCGCGGTGGCCCACATGCGCGCCTGCGCGCCGGTCTCCATCGGGTGGCCCTGCCAGCGCGCCGCGGTCGACCAGGAGTACTTGCCGTCGGGGTTGGGGTTCCCGGGCTGCGGCAGCGTCTGCTTGTTGAAGGGGTGACGCTGGGACAGCGCGTTGCCGATCGCGTCGTGCGAGAGCATCCCGCCGCTCCAGTTGTCGAACAGCGAGTGCTCGACGAACTCCTCCACCCCGGCGTCGATCTGCTGCACGTCGGTCGTCTGCAGCATGCCGTCGACGATCGCCGCCGGCGTCGACCAGCGGTTCTCGCCTCCGCCGGATGCGCCTGCCATCGCGAGCGGGTCGTCCCACAGGCCGAGATCGATGAAGTTCTTCGGCCCGGCGCCGACGTTGCCGAACCCGGGGTCGGCCTGGTCGAAGAAGCTGGCGATGTCGTCCCAGACGGCGATCACGCGCCGGCTGTAGTCGAGGAACTTCACGACGCGCATCAGCGACAGGTTGAAGTCCGTGGTGTCGACCGTCGAGCTGACGCCGCCGGGCGTGATCGTCTGCGGATGCGGATACTTGCCGCCGATCGTCACGTACGCCTCGCGCGCGACGCGCGTCAGGTGCAGCGCCTCGCGGTAGAGGGTCCCGCTGTTGCGGGTCAACGCGGTCATGATGTCCGACACGTACGGCAGGCCGTGCACCTCGACGCCGGCGGCCGCCGTCGACTCGGCGCGCGACCACAGCTCGGGGCTCGTCTGGCGCACGATCGGCTCTGAGTAGTCCGGGCCGGCGCGCAGGAACAGATGGCTCGGGTGGTCGATCAGGCACTCGACGGCCGCGAGGAAGTTACGCGCGACGATCCCCATCGGCGGCGGCGAGACGCCGCACGCCTGCTCGACCGCGAGCGCCGCGGCGATCGCGTGCGCTCCGCCGCAGACGCCGCAGACGCGATCGGAGATGAAGACCGCGTCGCGCGCGTCGCGCCCGTTGAGGATGGCCTCGTAGCCGCGGAACGTCGTCGCCATCGCGACGGCGTCGCGCACCGTCCGGCTGCCGCCGAAGTCGGCCGCGGCGTGCAGCGCGAGACCGCCCGACACCCGCGTCACCGGATTGAAGCGCAGGTTGCGCGCACCGCTGCTCATCTGCTCGGTGCCCGCCGCCGGCGGCGCATACGTCTGGGTGCTCATCTACAGCTCCTCCCGGGAGACCAGGTGCTCTTGCAGCACGGGGACGCTCGCCTCGAGATCGACGCCCTTCTGGCGCAGGATGTCGCGGCTCATCGGCAGCGGCTGGTGCCTGTTGCGCTTGGCGTGGTTGACCGAGCCGCTGTACTGCAGCTTCTTGTAGAAGAACGAGTTGACCCTCGTCACCGGGTTCTTGAACTCGAACGCGCGCCCCCAGGCGGAGGGAACCTCGTGCGCGTTGTCCCACAGCGGCGTGTGGTTGCCGTTGGTCATCGACATGCGCCGCAGCCGCCGGATCGCACCGCCCGTGATCCGCGACGTCGTGCCCGAGATCGCCGATCCCGGAGGCGCCTTGTAGAACGGGCTGTACTTGTCCGGGAAGCCGGGCATCGTGCAGCCGATGCACGCGCCACCGGCGACCATGCAGCCGCCGATGTGGCTGACCGCGCCGCGCTCGACGATGTTGCACTGCACGACCGGCCCCCAGCAGCCGATCTCGACGAGGCACTGGTTGTCGCCCGGCTCGTGCGCGAAGACGCCCTCCTCGTAGTACCCGGCCTTCGGGCAGTGGCGGTGGACCGTCTCGCCGAACAGCCACGCCGGCCGGCCGAGCTCGTCGAACACGGGCATCTCGCGACTGCCGCCGAGGTGGGCGAGCAGCTCCTTGAGCGTCTCGGTGAAGTTGTCGCCCTGCGGCGCGCAGCCCGGGACGTTGACGACCGGCACGCCGCGCGCGGAGCGGTAGGTGTCGCCGAGGTAGTCGGTCAGGCCCATCGAGCCCGTGACGTTCCCGGCCGCGGCCGGGATCCCGCCCCAGGTGGCACACGTGCCGATCGCGATGCAGAGATCCGCACGCGGTGCGAGCGCCCAGATCCAGTCGGTGACGCGAACGGGTTGCTCGGGCGCGGCGACGTTGCCCTTGGACTGCGGCCAATCCGAGCCGCTGCCCATCGCCGCATAGAAGCCCGCGCCGCTGAAGCTCTGGTCGTCGGGGATCGAGCCCTCGACGACGATGCCGTAGGGCGCGTTCAGCGTGCCGTCGGCGGCGGCGCGGTAGGCCGCCATGAACCCGGCGCCGGCCTCCTCGTCGAGCATCGGGTGGTGCAGCACGACCTGCGGGATCTCCGGGATGTCGCCCAGCGCGAGCTCCTCGACCCGGGGCGCGTTCGCGCCGAGCGCCGACACGGAGCATCCGTCGCAGCTCATGCCCGAGAGCCAGAAGACGTGGAACATGCCCCTGTCCTGGCCGCTCGTCGCGCCGTGGAAGCCCCCGAACGCACCCAACTCGTAGCTCATGCTCCGCTCCTCCCTCGATCTAGGTGCGGCGAGCATATAAGTGGCGTCCGCAGTCAGTAAGTGTCCTGAACATAGAGCCGCAGCCACGGCTCTCCCGCCCCCCGTCGCCGCCGTCATTCGAGCGTCGAATGGAGCGGCGCGCCTATGTGTGGCAGCCACTGACCAAGTGGGGTACAGTGGCCAACTATGAAGCTCGCTATCGCTGGTAAGGGAGGCTCGGGTAAGACGTCGATCTCTGGGACGATGGCGCGGTTGCTGGCCCGCGACGGCCACAACGTCCTGGCGATCGACGGCGACTCGAACCCGAATCTCGCGCTCACGCTCGGCATTCCCGCCGAGCAGATGAGCCACATGCCCGTGCTGCCGTCGAACCTGCTGCGCCGCACGGAGGCAGGACCGATGCTCACGCAGTCGCTCGAGGAGATCAAGGCCTCGCATTCGGTGACCGGGCCCGACGGCGTCGAGTTGCTCGTCATGGCGCATCCGCAGCACGCCGACACGGGTTGCCTGTGCAGCATGCATGCGACGGTCCGGCGGATCATCGAGGCCGCCTCGGGCGATGACCGCGACGTCTGCCTGCTCGACACGGAGGCCTCTCCGGAGCACCTCTCCCGTGGCACGGCGAGCTACGCCGACGTGATGCTCGCCGTGGTCGAGCCGTACTTCAAGTCGCTGGAGACAGGGCGGCGGATGGCGGCCCTCGCCAACGACCTGGGCCTCGAGCGCGTCGCGCTGGTGGCCAACAAGGTCCGCGACGAGCGCGAGCGCGAGGCGGTGCAGTCCTTCGCCGACAACCACGACCTCGAGATCGCGGCCTTCGTGCCCTTCGACGAGACGTTCGCGCTGGCCGAGCGCGCCGGCGTGGCGCCGCTGGACTTCAATCCCGACTCACCGGCAATCGAGCCGATCCACCAGCTCGCGATGACCTGGGGAGCGAATGTCCATGGACGAGCTTGAGGTTCTCCGCGTTCGCGACGAGGTGCTCCAGGCGATGTACTGGATGCACAGCGAGGGCATCTCGGCGGAGCCCACGGCCGTCGAGCTCAGCCGCTTTCTGGCGGTTCCCGACACCGTCCTGAAGGCCTACCTGGAGCGGTTCGTCGAGGACGGGCTGCTGGAAGGCCACGGCGACCGGTATGTTCTGAGTGCCGGGGGCATGGAGAGCGGCAAGCGGACGTTCGCTGACGAGATGGCCGACCTGACGCGCCCCACCCACGGCGAGTGTGACGCCGACTGCTGGTGTCATGATTCCCCCGAGGCTGCAGCCGAGTGCCTCCACGACCGAGTTGGTACGAGCCATTCCCACTGATCTGACACCCGCGCAGGTACTGCCGAAGAACTTCCTCCGGCCCTGCCTGCTGTTGCTGCTGCGCGAGCATCCCGCGCACGGATACGACCTGCTCGAGCGCCTGCGGCCGCTCGGTTTCAACCGAGACGACCCGGGGCGGCTGTATCGCGCCCTGCGGACGCTCGAGAGCGACGGCCTCGTGCGGTCGGTGTGGGAGAAGTCGACGACCGGTCCCGATCGCCGGATGTACGAGCTCACGCGGGCAGGCATGGAGGAACTGCACCTCGCTGCCAAGGCGCTGATGTCCACCGACGAGGTGCTCGACGTCTTCCTCAGCCGCTACTCCGAGTTCGTCGCCCTGGACCGTGGCAAGCGTGCCCGGTCACGCAGCACAGACTGACCCCGCCGCCACGACGATGACCACACCCGGCGTCCGCGGGATGCGACTCGCGGTCGTCGGCAAGGGCGGCGTGGGCAAGTCCGTCGTGTCCGGGACGCTCGCGCGCGTGCTGGCCCGGCGCGGGCACCGTGTCCTCGCGCTGGACTCCGACACGCTTCCGGGCCTCTCGATCAGCCTCGGCGCCGAGGTGCCCGACGACGTCCCGCTCAACGCCGCCGCGGAGCGCAACGAGAAAGGGCGGTGGCGGCTGCTCAAGGGCGTCGGGCCGGTGCGCGCCGTGCAGCGCTACGCGACGCCCGCCCCGGACGGCGTCCGGCTGCTGCAGATCGGCAAGCACGACCGCCGTGGCCTGGAGCCCAACAGGGCGTCGCACAACGCCTTCTACCAGGTCGTCCACCGCCTGGAGGGCGCGCCCTCGCTCGAGAACTGGGTGATCCTCGGCGACCTCCCGGCGGGCCCGCGTCAGATGGCGTTCAACTGGGCGCCGTACGCGCAGCATTTCCTGCTGGTCGTCGAGCCGACGTGGCAATCGATGCTGACGGCCCGCCGGATCGCGCGGATCACGCGCTCGATGCGCGACGATGCGCAGCTGTCGCTCGTCGTCAACAAGGTCAGCGGCGACGGCGACGTGCAACGCGTCGAGGAGTTCCTCGGCGTGCCGCTGATCGCTGCGGTCCCCGCCGACGATGCGGTGCGCCGCGCCGAGCGCAGCGGCGTCGCGCTGCTCGACCTCGCGCCGGACGCTCCTGCCGTCCGCGCCATCGAGCGGTTGGCGGACGCTCTGGATGCGCGTAACATGGACCGCATATGAAGATCGTTGTCGCAGGAAAGGGTGGGGTCGGCAAGACGACCGTGTCGGGCACCATCTCTCGCGCGCTCGCGCGCGCGGGACACGATGTGCTCGCGCTCGACGCCGACACGAACCCGATGCTCGGCGTCTCGCTGGGTGTCGGCCCCGAGGAGACCGACCTCCTCGTAGCGGTGCGTCAGGGCCTGGAGACGGGCGAGACGGAGCACGAGCGCTCCACGGAGGGCTTCGTCCAGCGCTTCGGTCGCGACGCGCCCGACGGCGTCCGGCTCGTCGTCGCGTCGCGCATCGAGCAGGCCAACCCGGGCTGCATGTGCTGTGGCGTCTCACCCGAGGGCCTGCTCAACGAGCTCGAGTCGGAGGGCAAGATCATCGTCGGCGACCTCGAGGCCGGCATCGGCACCGTCATGCGCCTCCAGGAGGGCCAGGCGGACATCGTGCTCGTCGTCGCACAGCCGACGGCGAAGTCGCTGAACATCGCCCGGCGCGCCGTCGAGATGACCGACGACCGCGGCGGGCGTGTGATCGTCGTCGCCAACCGCGTACGTGACGACGAGGATCTCGCCGTCATCCGCGAGGCGGTCGGCGAGTGCGACATGGTCGTCGTCCCCGACGACGCGGCGATCGCTCGGGCCGACCGCGAGGGCCGGGCGGCGATCGACGTCGACGAGGACTCGCCCGGGGTGAAGGTGCTGATCGCGCTCGCCGACCGTCTGGCGAGCATGGCCGTCCCCGCCTGACCGCCGCGCGTCTCAGCGCACCGTCACCTCGTTGATCATCCCCAGCTCGAGGTGCGGCGGTCCGCCGGCGCGTCCCCGCACGAAGCAGACCAGCGCGTACCTGCCCGCCGGCAGATCGAGCTCGGTCACCTGACGATCGCCGCCCTCGACGACCACGGTCTCGCGCACGAGCTCGGGATCGACGGGCGGCGGTCCCGTCGACGTCCGCCGCCCGAAGAACCGCCGGACGTCCTCGACGTCGACGCGATCGCGCATCGGCGTGAAGTAGGCGTGGTGCTGCTGCGAACCCGTGTTGTCGAAGTCGACGCTGTTGCGGCCGGCCTTCAGGCCCGAGACGCGAAACGAGAAGTCGAGCGCCTCGACGCGCGCCGGCGCGCGCGGTGGCGCCGGGACGGTCCGCGGGCCGGTCACGGTGAACGACGCGACGGCCCCCGGCGTGCCGAGGTCGGCTGCCACGTAGTAGCGGCCGGCGGGAAGGGCTTGGAGCGTGCTGCTCGTCGCGCCGGGTTCGGTCAGGCCGACGCCGCCGGCCGTGCGCAGCCAGTCGGGCTGGGGATGGCGGATGCGCAGCGCCTCCTCGACCGCGTGGTCGCCCTCGATCCGCCACAGCTGCGCCTTGCGCCGCGCGGCGCCCAGGTTGCGCAGGCGGATCTCGACGAGGCCGGCGCGGACGGTGCGTGGCGCGCGGTAGCGGAACCTGCCCTCCCCGGCGTCGTCGACGGTGATCGTCATCCGCGTGCGGGCGGATGACGCGTCGCGCAGCGGATCGCTGCGCGCCGTCTTGCCGGCGGGCGGCGCGACGCCGCGCTCCTGCGGCGTCGGCGCCTCCTGCACGACAACGTCGTCGCCGCCGCCGCAGCCGTGCAGAGCAACGGCGATCACGAGGAGCGCCGCTGCCGCCGGTCGCATCGAAGCCGGCCTCACGGCGCGCATTGGATCACTGCCGTGCCGTCGCGGTCAAGGAGCTGCCGTCGTGGCCGGCGCCTGCTCGTCGAGCGCGACGAGGAACGTCGTCTGTGCGTCGCGGGCTGTTGTGATCGCGGCGGCGACGCGCCTGAGCTCGGCACGGCCTGCCTCCGTGATGTCGTAGACGCGCCGCCTGGGGCCGGTGTCCGACCGCACCCAGCGCGACGAGATCAGGCAGGCCTTCTCCATCTCGCGCAGGGTGCGATACATGACCGCCGGGTCAAGGCTCATCGCACGCGCGCCGAGCGCGCGACGCAGCTCGTAGCCGTAGTTGGAGCCGTCGCGCAGCAGGAGCAGAAGCCAAGCCGTTCGAAGGTCTCGCCGCATTCGAGGACTATGATCCCACCACCTACCGATGCGTCGCGAGACGGATCTTCGCGCTGGACGCGACCGCCGTGGGCGATCCTCGCCGGCAGCCGCAGCGCCCGACCCGCGAGAAAGGAACCAGCTCGCCTTGTCCGACCAGATCGCCCCGCAGGGTCCCATCCCGATCACCGTGGTGTCCGGTTTTCTGGGCGCCGGCAAGACGTCTCTGATCAACCGTCTCGTCACCGCCCGTGCGGGCGGCGAGCGCATCGGGGTGGTCGTCAACGAGGCCGGCGAGATCGGACTCGACGGGCAGCTGCTCGGCGACGCGACCGACGACGTCGTGGAGATCGCGGACGGGTGCGTCTGCTGCACGAGCCAGGGCGAGCTGCTCGACGCGATCACGCGGCTGCATCGTGCCGCCGGCCGGCTTGACCGGATCATCGTCGAGACCAGCGGCCTCGCCGACCCCGGACCCGTGGTCGACGCGCTGGCCAGCATCACGCACGTACTGCGGCTGGACACGATGGTCACGGTCGTCGACGCGGTGCACATGATCGACCAGCTCGATCGCGTCGAGAGCCCCGAGGCGCGCCAGCAGCTTCAGCTCGCGACCCACGTCGTCGTCAGCAAGGTCGACCTCGCCGACGACGACGTCATCCAGGCCGTCCGTGCACGCGCGTCGAAGCTCAACCCGGACGCGAAGATCGTCGCTGTGCCGCGCGACGAGCTCGACCCCGAGCTGCTGCTCGACCACTTCGCGTTCGCCCCCGACGACGAGCGCGCCGGATCCGGTCACCATCACGGTCACGACCACGACCACCTCGACGTGGAGATCTTCTCGGTCGAGCTCGCGGGCGAGCTGGACCCGCTGCGCTTCGAGAGCTGGCTCGGCGGGCTGCTGATGCTCAACGCGCCCGACGTGTTTCGCATCAAGGCGATCATCGCGCTGGCCGACGAGCCGCACCGCCAGATCGTGCACGGCGTGCAGACCTACGTCGAGCAGGCGCCGGGAAGCGCCTGGGATCAGCACGAGCCGCGCACCAGCCGGATCGTGGTGATCGGCCGAAACCTCGAGGGCGAGCAGTGGCGCGGCGAACTCGAGCGCTGCGTCGTCGGCTGACGAGCTAGCGCAGCGGCGCGGCCGCGTAGGCGATCTGGATCGGGACGCACCAGATCACGATCGAGCGGATCCGCTGCGGGTCGACGTTGCGCGCCAGCATGTAGTTCTGCTCTCCGATCGTCGACTTCAAGGCGATCAGCCGGCCGAGTCGAGGCGCTGCGACCGCCGCCTTCGTCGTCCTCGGCCGTGCGGCCCTGCTGAGCCAGATGAAGAGGTCCGTGTTCGACGACGTGCGAAAGCCGTCGAGCCGCAGCGCGGTGCGCCCGTTGGGCAGGCGATAGAGCTTGGCGGTGCCGCGGCCCTGGCGCTCGATGCCGTAGAAGCTGCCGCTCTTGAGCACGCGCGCGGCCGGCGCGGTCATCGCCGCCAGCGGCGGCTCGCGCAGCGGCGTGTCGACCTGCTGCTCGACCACCACGCTCCATCGTCCGCCGCCGGAGACCCGCAGCCGCTGATCGCCGGTCTGCACCCACGTGGCCTCGCCCGACCCGGGGCAGCGCCCGCCGGGCTTCTCGGCATCAGACCGCGGTGTGGGCTCCACGGCCAGCGCGAGGCGGCCCGTCGAGCACTGCCACCGCGCGCGCCACTGGATCGCCCCGCGCGCGATCGTCACCGGATGAACGGCGGGCGCGACGCCTCCGAACCGCGCGACCCGCTCCCATCGCGGCGCGGCACGCCGCGCCGTCCGTTGGCTGCTCGAGGCGCGGCTGACCTCCTTGAACGGATCGGATGCGGGCCGTCCGCTCGAGTCTTCGTCATCGCCGCCGCACCCGGCGAGCGCCAGCACGGCGACCATGACGACGCCTGCCCAGAACATGCGGATCACGCCGCCGCCCCGCCTTGCTTGCCACGCTGCACGAAGGGATCGCGGATCTGGCGACCGCCGCCGACTTCCTGCTCGGCGCCGCCGCGGCCGGCACGCCAGCTGCTCGACGCGCCCGCCCGGTGGGCCGGGAGGAGTCGCTGCCGTCTGATCGCGTGATCGAGCCACATAAGGACAGTGCAGCGGTCACCTACCGCCGGCGCCGACAAGCCTAGCCACGCGCCGTCGCGTACCCCTCGCGCAACCGCGCGACGAGCTCCGGCGCGGCCGTCGCCGGCGATCCGGCGCCCGCAGACGGCGGGTCGGGCGCGTACTCGAGCGTCAGCGCGATCCACTCGGCGACTTCGTCGCCGGCGGTCAGCGCGGCGAGCCGCAGCGCCATGTCGATACCGGCCGACACGCCGGCCGAGGTGATGATGCGCCCGTCGACGACGACCCGCTCTTCGACCACGATCGCACCATGTCCGGCGAGCTCGCCGCGCACGAGCCAGTGGCTCGTCGCGCGGACGCCGCGCAGCAGCCCGGCCGCCCCCAGCAGCTCCGAGCCCCAGCAGACCGACGTCGTGAACCGGCTGTGCTCGTGCGCGCCGCGCAGCCAGGCGAGGACGCGGTCGTCGTCGCGAGCGGCGAGCGCGCCTGGGCCGCCGGGCACGACGACGATGTCCGGCCGCGGCACGGCGCCGAGCGCCTCGCCCGCGACGAGCTTCAGCGGCCCGTCGGTCGCGACCTCGCCGGCGTCGACCGCGACGAGACGGACGTCGGCATCGGGCATGAGCTTGAGGACGTCGTACGGTCCGACGGCGTCGAGCGCGACGACGCCGTCGAAGAGGAGGATCGCGATCTGCATGTCCGACGCCGGTTCGCCGGCGGCCTCAGACCGGCAGGGCGACGAGCCGCTCGCTGATCGCGACGATCGCGCGGACGCCGGGACAGCTGTCGTCGAGGTCGATCGGCGCAAGTCCCTCCGCATCCGCGCGGGCGATCACCGGATCCTCGGGCACGATCGCCATGTCGTGCTCGCCGAGGACGTCGCGGATCGCCTCCAGATCCTCGTCGCTGGCGACGCGGTTGGCGACGACGAGCACCGGGATGTCGCGTGACGCCGCGGTCTCGACGGCGCGGCGCGCCACCTCGATCGACTTCGGCGTCGGGTTGGCGACGACGAGCACGACGTCGAGGCTGCCGGTCTCCATGCGGGCCAGCACGCCATTGCCGGCCTCGAGGTCGCCGACCACCGTCCGGCCGCCTGCCTCCATCTCGCGCAGCAGGCGGTCGGCGCTCACGCCGCAGCACAGGCAGCCGTGGTCGGGCATGTCCACGCGCGAGGCGACGACGACGCGCACGCCGTCGGGCGCGTCCTCGCCGAAGCGCTCGATCAGGCCGTCGATCGTGTGCTCGTGGATCGCGTCGTCGACGCCGCTCTCGCTGAGCTCCTGGCGCATCCCCGCGAGCCGCTCGGTGCCGTCCATCCCGAGCCCGAGCGAGATGCCGAGCATCGGATTGACGTCGGCATCGATCGCCATCACGTCGTGGCCGCTGCGCGCGAGTGCGCGCGCGATCGTCCCCGAGATCGTCGTCTTCCCGGCGCCGCCCTTGCCCGCTACCGCGATCTTCATGCTGACTCCGTCCCTCGCTGCTCGATGATGTCTGCCAGTTCTTCCACGGCGCGCACGACAGCCGAATCCGGTGCCGCGTCGATCACCGCGACGCGCCGGTTCTCGGCGTCGCGGACGGCCTGGTCGGTGGGGATCACGCATTCGACGCGCTCGCCGATCAGCCGCTCGACGCGCTCGCGCTGCTGCGCGCCGTCGACCTTGCTCGCGGCGAAGATCACGTCGGCGCCGAGCGGCCCCCGCGCGATCCGCGCGACCCGCCGGCCGGTCATCGCCGACTGGCTGGTCGGCTCGACCACGACGACGTAGACGCGCGCGTACGGCGAGAAGCCTGCGGCGAGCTGGCGCGGGCCCGCCGGCAGGTCGCCGACGATCGCCCACTCGTAGAGCGGCGGCGCCTCGTGCATCCGCCGCACCGTGGCGAGGAAGGCGTTGACGGAGCCGTTGACCGGGCTCAGCCCGTCCTTGCCGGACTTGCCCAGCTGCAGCATGCGGATCCCGTCCGGCGCCGGGGTCGTGTAGCGCCGCACGACCGTCATCGGGCCGATCCCGGAGCGCAGGCGCCAGGGTCCCTTCTCGGGCTTCTCGGCGGCGGCCATCAGCCGCGGTTCGTCGGGCTCCTCGACGCCGAGCGAATGCGCGAGGCCGGGCATCGGGTCCGAGTCGATCGCCAGCACCTGGTGACCGCGGCGCGCCAGCACCCGCGCCAGCGTCCCCGACAGCACCGACTTGCCCGAGCCGCCCTTGCCCGCGACGCCGATCCACAGCGCGCCGCGCGGGCGCGGCTGCAGCGGCATGTCGATCGGCCACAGCGCCGGCTTGGGAACAGGGACCGCGACCTGGCTCACGCGCGCGTCACCGGTGTCGGGCCGGCGATCAGACCGACGTCGTCGAGCGTGAGCGTCTCGCGCTCGAGCAGCGCCTCCGCGATGCGATCCAGCGAGGTTCGCTGCTCGGTCAGGACCTTTCTCGCGAGCTCCTCCGCCTCGGCGACGAGCCGCCGCGCCTCGACGTCGATCATCTGCGCCGTGTCGTCGGAGTAGTGCACGCCGTTGAGCCCGGTCTCGTCGGCGTAGTTCAGCGCGCCGACCACGTCGCTCATGCCGAAGACCGTGACCATCCGGCGTGCGATCGCGCCGACCTGGGCGAGGTCGTTGGCGGCTCCGTCGGCGGGCTCGCCGAAGACGAGCTGCTCGGCGACGCGGCCGCCGAGCAACGTCGCCATCCGCTCGATCAGCGTGCTGCGCGAGCGCAGTCGCCGGTCGCCGGACTCCGGGATCCACGTCACGCCGGCCGCATTGCCACGCGCGACGATGCTGATCTTGTGCAGGACGCGGCCGCCCGGCAGCGCGCGCGCGACCAGCCCGTGCCCGGCCTCGTGGTAGGCGACGACCAGGCGGTCCTCGTCGGACAGCGGGCGGGCGTTGGCGATGCCGATGCCGACGCGGTCCAGCGCGTCTTCGACGTTCGCCTGCGAGATCGTGTCGCCGCCTGCGCGCGCGGCGAGCAGCGCCGCCTCGTTGAGCAGGTTGCTGAGATCGGCGCCGGAGAGTCCGTACGTGAGCCGGGCGATGACGTCGAGGTCGATGTCGGCGCCCATGCGACGGTCGCGGGCATGCAGCGCGAGGATCTGGCGGCGCGACTCGAGGTCGGGCATCTCCAGCGTGAGCTTGCGATCGAAGCGACCGGGTCGCATCAGCGCCGGATCGAGCATGTCGGGCCGGTTCGTCGCCGCCATGACGATGACCGTCGAGCTGTTGCCGAAGGCATCGAGCTCGATCAGCAGCTGGTTGAGCGTCTGCGCGCGCTCGCTGTTGTCGGCATGCCCGCCGCCGCGGTGACCGCCGATCGCGTCGATCTCGTCGATGAAGACGATCACCGGGGCGATCCCGCGCGCCTGAGCGAAGAGGTCGCGGACGCGCGCCGCGCCCTCGCCGATGTACGTCTCGTTGAACTCGGTCGCCGCGACGGAGATGAACGCGGCGTTGGACTCGCCCGCGAGGGCATGGGCGAGCAGCGTCTTGCCCGTGCCGGGCGGGCCGGCGAGCAGGTAGCCCATCGGAACGCGCGCGCCGATGCGGTCGAAGCGCTCGCGGTCGGCGAGATACTCGCGCACCTCGGCGAGCTCGTCGATCACATGGTCGACGCCCGCCACGTCGGCGAAGGTGACCCGCTCGCCGTGCAGGAAGGACTGCCCGATCCGCCGGTCGCGCATCGACAGCCGCCGCTGGCGCTCCGGGGCGTCGCGGACGCGCTCGAGCGCGTCGTCGAGATCCTCCATCACGATCGACGAGCGGCGCGCCCGCGCCGTCAGCAGCGCCGCCTCGTTGAAGAGGCCCGCGAGGTCCGCGCCGGTCATGCCGACCGTCCGCTGCGCGATCGACGGCAGGTCGACGTCCGCTGCCAGGGGCTTGCCGCGCGCGTGTACCTCGAGGATGCCGAGGCGCCCGCGCTCGTCGGGCAGCTCCAGCCCGACCGCGCGATCGAACCGACCGGGGCGCAGCAGCGCAGGATCGAGGACGTCGGGGCGGTTCGTCGCGCCGACGACGATGACGCCCTGCGCGGGCGAGAAGCCGTCGATCTCCGCGAGCAGCTGGTTGAGCGCCTGGCCCTGCTCCTCGGCCGAGCCCTGGCTGCCGGGCCCGGTGCCCGCGCGCCGGCGCCCCACGGAGTCGAGCTCGTCGATGAACACGATCGACGGCGCCTCCTCGCGTGCCTCCTTGAAGAGGTCGCGCACGCGCCGCGCGCCGATGCCGACGTACATCTCCACGAAGTCCGAGCCCGAGATCGAGTAGAAGGCTGCGCCGGCCTCGCCGGCAAGCGCGCGCGCCATCAGCGTCTTGCCGCAGCCCGGTGGCCCGTAGAGCAGGATGCCGCGCGGGATCTGGGCGCCCAGCTCCGCATAGCGGTCGGCGTGCGACAGGAAGTCCGAGATCTCCTTCAGCTCGGTCACCGCGGCGTCCTGACCGGCGACGTCGTCGAACGTCACGTCGCCGTCCTCGACGCGAGCCGACGACCTGCTGCGTGCGAACATCCCGTCCCCGCCGCGGATCGACAGGATGAAGTACAGGAAGACGATCGTCAGGATGAGCGCCGGCAGCAGCGTCGTCGCGGGGCCGATGATCCGCTTGAGCAGCTGCTGGTCGACCGTCGTCCGCACGCCCTTGTCGACGAGCAGCTCGAGCAGGTTGTCGGTCGCAGTCGTGACGTTGCGCGAGAACGGCATGTAATACCGGCGCCTGGATCCGTCCCTGGCCTCGTACACGCCGGTGATGACGCGGTCGACGTCGAGCACCACCGCGTTGTCGATCCTGTCCTCCTCGACGAGCACCGTGAACGAGTCGAGGCGGAGCTTGTCGCCGACCAGATGCGGGCGCGACGCCTCCAACGCGACCAGGTAGATGAGCACGAGCACGGCGATGGCGACGACACACCAGAAGCCGAGCGATTGGCGCAGACCCTTCCCCTGGCGGCCGCTGTCTGGCTGCTTGGCGGCCTTGTCGCCCTTGCTCGTCGTCATCCGCACTATGTGAGGAGGCTACCTACCACGCGAACCCGAGGGCAACTGCTCAGCGCCGGCCGCGCCGCAGCCACCACGCCATGCCGGCGAGCATCACGGCGACGAAGCCGACGATGATCGGAACGAGCGAGAAGCCCTGATCGTCGGTCACGTCGGTCAGGTCGGTCACGTTGCCCGGACCGCCCGCGCGCGCGCCGCCGGACGAGGTCGCCGCCTGCCCGCGCAGGAACGAGCGCTTGTCGAGGATGCCCGTTCCGCGGATCGCGACCCAGCGGTCGTAGGCGGCCGCGCGGTAGACGATCGTGCCGCCACCGAAATGCAGCGGCACCGCCGGTAGGTCGCGCGCCAGGAGCTGCAACTCCTGCGACACGACCGCGCGGCGCTCGGCGATGGTTCGCGCCGATGCGGCACGCGCGGCGAGCCGGTCGAACCGGTCGCTGGAGTAGCCGCCGTCGTTGAGCGAGGCAACCCGCAGATCGCCGAAGATCGCGGCGAGGAAGGCGGGGTCGTACGACGCCAGCGCCGGGATGCCGGTCACGGCGACGTCGAAGGAGGCCGGCGCCTGGCGCCGTCCCAGCACGCCGTCGAGCGCATCCGGCGACAGCTCGACCAGCCGCGCCCGCGCACCCGCCCTTCGCAGCGCGCGCACGACCCGCTTGCCCGTCTCCAGCCGGACCGGGTCGTTGCTCGACGCCGCGACGCGGAAGGCGTCGATGCCCTGCTCTGCGAACGCGACCCGCGCCCGTGCGGGATCGAAGCGGTGCAGCCTTCCGGTGCGGGCCCACGGCGACCGCGGGTGCACCATGCCCTGGTGCGCGGCGACGACGCCACCGGCGGCGCCCGTCTCGTTGTCGGCGATCGCGTCGAGGTCCAGGGCGCGCGCGACGGCGCGGCGCGCGGCAAGCCGGTTGAACGGCCGTCCGCGGACGTTGAACAGCAGCATCGTCCCGGTGTAGGAGACCTCTTCGGCGATACGCAGGCCGGAGGTACGGGAAAGCCGGGTGCCCGGCGGGATCGTGATCGGAGCCGCGTCGATCCGCCGGCGGAGCAACGCGTCGGCGAGCGTGTCCTCGCGACCGATGATCGGGACGTCGATCCGCGGCACCGAGACCGTGCGGAAGTAGTTCGCGTTGGCGTCGAAGCGATAGCTGCGTCCCTGCCGGTAGCTCGTGAGCCGGTAGGGGCCCGTTCCCACGGGGCGGCCCGCCGGCGTGCGACGGCTGCGCGGCAGGTCGTTCCAGAGGTGCTGCGGCAGGATCGGCACGTCGGCGAAGGGTTGATCCTCGAGACCGAGCGACCGGCGGCGCAGCGTGAAGCGCACCGACAGGCGGTCGATCGGCTCCACGGTCTCGATGTCCTGCAGCTGCGGCGTGAACCGTGCGTGCGGACGCTCAGCCATGTAGCGGTAGGTGAATGCGACATCGGCGGCGGTCAGCGGCCTGCCGTCATGCCACTTGACGTCCGGTCGCAGCCGGACGGTGACGACGCGTCCGGTGGCGTCGCGGTCGATCGAGCGAGCGAGCCACGGCTGTGGCTTGCCGGTCGGATCACGCCAGGTCAGCGTGTCGTAGACCAGCGACATGAACGCGTAGCCCGACTCGAAGGTGTACGGCGTCAGGCTGCCGTCGTCGCCGGGGATCGCGATCCGCAGGCGCTCCTCCGACGCCTGCGGACCCTGCCCCGCGACCGCGGGGGCGAGCGCGAGCGCCGCGGCGATCGCGGTCACGACAACGGTCGGCAGCCGGCGCAGCATCGCGGGCACCATAGCCGTGCGGCGCGGCGCGCGAGACAGCTCGTGCGCGGCGCAGACCCCCGGTGGCGCTAGGCTCGCGGCCGTGTCTCGGCACCGTGACGATCCGAGCGCGCCGGCGCGCGAGCCCTACGAGCGCTTCGAGCGCTGGCTGCTCGTGCTGGCCGGACTGGCCCTGTGGTCGATCGTGCCGCCGTATCTCGGACCCGTGATCGGATTGGAGCTCGAAGGGGTGGCGTCGTCGGTCGAGGTCGTCGACCACGTCGTTCCCGGCCTCCTGGCGTGCGCGGCGGCGCTCATCGCGCGGGACGACGTGCGGCGCGGCGGGGTGGACAGCATCAGGGTGCTCGCGGCGCTCGGCGCCTGTGCGCTGGCAGGGCTCTTTCAGACTGCGAGCCACGCGACGCTCGTGCTCGACGCCGGCGGCCCCCTGCAGCCCGTCGACTCGGTCGTGCTGCACGCGACGCCGGGCCCCGCGCTCATGCTGCTGTCGCTGTGGCTGCTGCTTGCGCCGCCGACGGCGCGGCGCACCGCGTGAGCTCGGGGCGTGTGCTGTTCGTCGGCTGCGGCCCGGGCGCCGCCGACCTGCTGACGCTGCGCGCCGTGCGGGCGCTCGCGGCCGCCGACATCGTCATCTGGAACGCGGTGCTGCTCGATCGCGAGGCGCTGTCGGCGCACGTGCGCGCGGATGCCGAGATCCTCGAGTGGCCGCCGGCCACGCAACGCGACATCGAACGCGCCTTTGACCGCGCGGCGGTCGAGCGGCTGCTCGTCGTCCGCCTCAAGGGCGGAGACCCGACGCTGTTCGGGGCGCTGGAGCCAGAGCTGTCGGGCGCGCGCGGGCGCGGCCTCGCCTGCGAGATCGTGCCGGGCGTCAGCGCGCTCGCCGCCGGCTGCGCCGCTCTCGGCAGAGAGCTGCCCGAGCGCGAGCACGCGCTGCTGCTGATCGACGCGCATCAGCTTGTGAGCGACGACGCGACGCCGAGCAGCGAGCCGGCGCCAACCGCGATCGCCGTCCACGGCACGACCCGCAACCCGCGCGCGCTGCAGCACGCGCTGCTCGCGCGTGGGCTGGACGCCGGCGCCCCGTGCGCCGTCGCGATCGACGTCTCGCGGGCCGACGAGGCGCTCGTCCGCTGCACCCTGGAGGACCTCGCGGAGACGATCGAGGACATGGCGATGGGGGCGCTCACGATCGTCGTCGCGGGCATGTCGTGAGCCGCCGCACGGCGGCAGATCGCGCCGGGAAGGCAGATCTATTGGTCGCGAGACTAGATGTGCCCGACACGTTGGTGTATGTTCGCGCCAATCGTCATCAGTGGCGAGATTCGGGATCTCCCAGAAAGGAGTGTGCCGTGTCCCCGACATTCGGGCGCACAGGTGTGGTGCGTAGGCGCCGCGCCACCTTCGTAACGATGGTGGTGGCGGCATTCGTCGTTCCCGTGGCCATCGCATATGCCTGCAACCCGCAGGCGCACGTGTCGCTGGACAGGACCTCCTACCAGCCGGGTAGCGCGATCACCGTCCACGGCGCGTACTTCCCACCGAACACGAACATCACGGTCAGCGGTCCTACGGGCTCCGCAACCGTTCCGACGTCCAGTGGTGGTGGGTTCACGACGTCGATGACGGCGCCGACCACGCCCGGCACGTACACGATCACGGCAGCGCGTACGACGGGTGGCTTCGCGCCCGCGTCGTTCACGGTCGCCGCCCCGGCTCCCGCCGCGGCTCCGGCCGCCGCGAAGCCGAGCACTCCCGCCGCAGCCGCGCCGACCGCGGAGACGGCGAAGAGCGCGCCCGGATTCAGGACGCCGAGCGTCGCCCGCAGCGAGGCCCCGGCCTCTGCTGAGCGGACGAACCCGCCGTCGCGTTCGGGTGGCAGCACGTCCACAGGTGGTGGCAACAGCGCTGGCAGCAGCGTGACGTCCTCGGCCGCCGGCCAGCAGGTGTTCACGGGCTCGACGAGCTCGGCGACGCCCGCCCAGACGTTCTCGACGGCACCGGCTCCGGCCGCTCGCCCGTCGCGCTCGTCGTCGTCGCGTACGGCGCCCGCCGCTCCGGTTCCGGCTTCGGCTCCGGCCGAGCAGGCAGCGCTCAGCGACCTGTTCAGCAGCTACCAGCCCGGTCGGACCCCGTCGCTGACGGGTGCCGCCGCCGGCGCTCCGGCCGGTGGTGCCGGATCCGGTCTCGGGATCGGCATCGGCCTCCTGGCGTTCGGCCTGCTCGCGATGGTCGCGGGCCTGACCGCCGCCGAGGTTCGCAGGCGTCGTCCCGCGTAGAGCGGCTCGTAGCCAGATGATCGACAGCGGGGCCGGCATCTGCCGGCCCCGCTTCGTTCACCCTCGCGGCGAACCGACGCGCCGCCGCCGGCGCATCCGTAGCGTGGTCGCCCGTTGGCGCGCCAGACCTGGCACCGACGCCGGTCTCGGCCTTGCTGCACATCCCTCAGGAGGTGTCGCGGGCGTGGTACGACGAAACTCGTACCTTCGCAAACACCTGCCGGACGCAGCATCTTCCGTCCCCGTCAGCTAGATGTGAAACTCATCTATTGCGTTCTACACTTAGAGGAGCGTAGGTTGCCCGCAATGCCTGCTCGAAAGGGAGTTCGTCGGCGGATGAAGGTCCTTCCCGTCGTCGCCATCGTCACCGCCGCGCTGCCGCTCGCGTCGGCCTCCGCCCAGGCTCCTGGCCTGCCGCGCACGTTCAACGCGATCCAGGTCGATTCGCCCGAGCCGATCGGCGGCGGCGCGTTCGGCTGGGGAATCGCCAGCGCCGACCTGACGGGCGACGGCAAGCTCGACCTGCTCGTCGCACAGGCGCAGGGCGGCCCCACGCGCGTGTTCGTCTTCGACGGCGGCAGCGGCGCGCACATCGACACGATCGCGCCCCCCGAGCTCAACCCCAACGGCGGCGATCCGACGCTCGCCTTCACGTACGTCGAGACGATGCCCGACATCGGCGGCTGCCCGAGTGGCGACGGCCCGACGCGGACAGGATCTGCGACGACGCGACCGTCGGCGCTCCCGACGGCATCCCCGAGATCATCGTCGGCTCGCGCGCCAAGCGCGTCAACGTGCTCAACCCGACGGTCGAGGCGACCGCCGGCGACCCGGCACTCGGGCGCGGCTACGTCATCGACGGCAGGACCCGCGCCGTGCTCAAGCGCATCGACATGCCGCTCGCCGACCGCCAGTCGCAGGCCACGCTCGGCGGCGGTCCGCAGTTCGGCCGCGTGATGGCCTCGCCGCAGGCGCTGCCGCCGTGTGCGGGGTCTCCCGCCGAGAACAACAACCAGGGCGTCGGCCCCTGCCCGGCGATGCCTCTCCCGAGCCGCGTCGGCGACCTCGACGGCGACGGCATCGGCGACATCGTCATCACGGCGCGCAACTTCCGCGAGACCCCCGCCCAGGCCGCGCCGGGAACGGTGTGCGCCGACTCCACCGCGACCTTCTGCACGAACGGCAAGGCGTGGGCCTACAGCGGCGCGATCGCCGGCACCGACCCCAACGCGATCCTCGACACGACCCTCTACGACATGCAGAACCCGATCGCGCAGACGGCGAGCGGCGAGTTCGGCGGCAACCTCTACCGGCTCGGCGACGTCAACACCAACGTCGGGACGACCGACTGCTTCGCCAACCCGGCGGCGGCGTCATGCGCGCCGGAGTTCACGATCGCGGTCCGCAACGCCGACTACCCGCTGGCCAGCCCCGGGATCGGCTTCGACGCCGTCGGCGCGGCGGTCGTCTTCAACGGCGCCACGGGAGCGGTGCACCAGACCCGCGGCGGCACGATCGCCGTGACGCATCCCGAGATCCAGAAGCTCGCGCAGTTCAGCGGCGCGTTCAACGGCGGTCGCGCGGTCGGCGACCTCGGCGCCTCGACGCTTCCGGACATCCTGCTGCCGGCCGCGTTGCAGAACGCGACGACGACCGACGACGGCAAGATCTGGGCCTTCAACGCCGTCGGCGGCGGCGGCGGTGCGAGCGGCAGCTGGCAGTTCGCGAGCATGACCGATCCGACCGCCTACCCGGGCAGCAACTTCGGCGGCGCCTTCACCGGCGTGGGCAACCTCGTCGACGGCCTGGGCACCCCGGCCAACGAGCTGCTCGTCGGCGGGTTTCGCTTCGACCCGTTCACGGAGATCACCACCGGCGCCGTCGAGGACGTGCACTTCGTCAACATCCAGAGCGGTAGGAATCTGATGACGATCCCGAACCCGACCGGTGCGCGCGGCGAGGGATTCGGCGTCGGCCTCGTCCCGATGGGTGACCTCAACGGCGACGGGTTCCTCGACTTCGCGGCCTCGTCGTACCTGGCCAACGTGCTGATCCCCGGCGACAACCCCGGTGATCCGCCGAAGCCGGGCGGAGGCGCCGGCCGTGCCTACATCATCACGAGCGACAACTCGCCGCTGCCGCCGCCGCCGGCGGCGCCGACACCGGTGCCGGTGCCGGCGCCTGCGCCCGGCGCCCCGACGGCGCCGACGACGCTGGAGGACCTGCTGCGACCGGGCACCTGCGCGAACCGCACGGTCGGTACCGACCGCGGCGAGCGCATCAGGGGCACGATCGCCGGTGACGAGATCTTCGGCTTCGGCGGCAACGACAGCATCTCCGGTTACGCGGGCCGCGACTGCGTGGACGGCGGGCGCGGCCGCGACCGGCTCTACGGCGGCGACGACAACGACAAGCTCGTCGGCGGCTCGGGCAACGACCGGCTGTACGGCCAGGACGACCGCGACGAGCTCTTCGGCGGGTCGGGGCACGACCGGCTCGAGGGCGGCGCCGCCAACGACATGCTGGCCGGCGGCTCCGGCAACGACGACCTGATCGGCGGCTCGGGCAACGACCGGCTGTTCGGCGAGGCCGGCCGCGATCGCATCATCGCCGGCGGTGGACGCAACCAGATCGACGGCGGCAGCGGCAACGACTCGATCGTGGCCCGCAACGGCCAGCGCGACCGGATCATCTGCGGCACCGGCCGCGACCGCGTCCACGCCGACCGCTACGACCGGCTCAACGGCTGCGAGATCGTCCGAACGGGAGGCAAGATCACCAACCGCGTGGCGCTGCCGCCCAGGCCGCGGGCAACCAGCGCCACATCGAGGAGGGGGAGCAGTCGATGAGCACGACGGCCCAGCGCGAGAGCAAGACCCCGCGGCGGTCCCGCCGCGGGTCGGGGGCCGGCGGGCTGACGCTGCCGCTGTTCGTCATCGCGGTCGCGCTCGTCGCGGCCGGCGTGGGCGCGATCATCGTGTCCTCCTCGTACGACACCCCGCGCGAGGCGCGCACCCTCGGACCGACGCTCGCGATCAACGATGGTGCGGCCAACCCCGCCGACCTCAACGCGAACAACTCGCCGACGCTCGTCCGCAACCCGGTCGAGGAGGGCAACCTCGTCACCGCCAACCGGATCGACTCGCCGGCGTACTCGTGCTCCCTGCACGTCTCCTTCGACGGCGGCGGGCGCTGGACGCAGACCGGCATCCCTGCCCCGCGCGGCGAGGAGCCCAAGTGCTTCGCGCCCGACGCGGCGTTCTCCGCCGACGGCACGCTCTACGTCTCCTACGTGACCCTCAAGGGCCGCGCCAACGCACCCAACAACGTCTGGATCACGCGCTCCTCCGACGGCGGCAAGACGCTCGAGCCGCCGGTGAGGGCGCCGCTCGGCGCGCGCGCCTTCCAGGTGCGGCTCACCGCCGACCCCGACGCGCCCAAGCGGATCTTCCTGACCTGGCTGAAGGCCGACGAGCTCGGGCTCTACACGTTCTCCAACACCGGCAACCCGATCATGGCGATCCGCTCCGACGACGGCGGCGTCAACTGGACCGAGCCGACCCGCGTCAGCAGCGCGTCGCGCGAGCGCGTCGTCGCTCCCACCCCGGCTGCCGGCAAGGCGAGCGGCGAGCTCAACGTCCTGTACCTCGATCTCGGCGACGACGTCCTGGACTACGGCGGCGGCCACCGCGGCCGCGGCGGGCCTCCCTACAGCGGCGACTGGCAGCTCGTGCTCGCCCGCTCGACCGACAACGGGGCGACGTGGAGGGAGTCGGTCGTCGAGGATGCGATCACGCCGACGGAGCGGTTCATCGTCTTCACGCCGCCCTCCCCCGCGCTCGAGGTCGACCGCGACAGCGGCAGGGTCTACGCGGCGTTCCACGACGGGCGCAACGGCGATGCCGACGTGATGCTGTGGTCGCTGCCCAGCGGCGGCGGCGAGTGGAGCGGGCCCGTGCGTGTCAACGACACGCCGCGCGGCGACGGCACGGCGCAGTACCTGCCCGCGCTGTCGGTCGCGCCCGACGGCCGCCTCGACGTCCTCTACTACGACCGTCGCGCGGACCGGACGAACGTGCTCAACGAGGTGTCGCTGCAGTCCTCGTTCGACGACGGCAAGACGTTCATGCCGCGCGTCGAGGTCTCCGACCGCGCCTTCAGCTCGCGCATCGGCGCCGGGCTCGAGCGCGGGCTTCCCGATCTCGGCAGCCGCCTCGGGCTGCTGTCGACCGACAGCCGGGCCTACGCCGTGTGGACGGACACGCGCGGCGGCAGCGTGCGGACCGCCAAGCAGGACATCGCGCGTGCGGTGGTCGGCTTCAACGACCCGCCGCGGCTGTCGGGGACCGTGGAGACGCTGCTGCGGATCGGCGGCGTGGTGTTCATCCTGCTCGGCGTCGCCGCGCTCGTCGGCGCGCTCGCCCAGCGCCGCCGTAGCGCGTAGGCGTCGGCGGGCCGGCGACGAAGTCCGACACGGGAGCGACAGGCGACGATGAGAGCGGCGATCGGCAAGCTGGCGCTTCCGATCGTGTTTCTCCTCGTCGCCCTGCCCGTCGGGGTCGGTGCGGTCATGGCGATGGGCGAGCCCAACGACCCGGCCGAGGACGAGACTGCGTTCACGCCGATCTCGCGCAGCCCGAACGCTCGGGCCGAGCGCCACGCGCAGCCGCGCTGGGAGCAGGTCGCCAGCTTCGCCGGCAGCGGATCGGCGCAGCGGACGCTGACGATCGCCCCGCGTGCGATCCAGTGGCGAGCGGAGTGGAGCTGCACCGCGGGCAACTTCCGGATGACGGTCGGGCGGCCGTCGCAGGACGCGCCTGTGACGGCCACCAGCAGCTGTCCCGACGTCGGCGTCGAGAGCTCGATCGGCGCCGGCAACGGCAGGCTGCGCGTGACCGCCGACGGAGCCTGGCGGGTGCGGGTCAGGCAGCAGATCGACACCGCGCTCGTCGAACGGCCGCTTGCCGGGATGACTGCGTCGTCGCGGCTCGCGCGCGGTCGCTTTCATCCGGTCCAGAAGCACGGCGAGGGAACCGTGACGCTGCACAGGCTTCGCAATGGGCGCCTGGCCCTGCGCTTCGAGGACTTCTACACGTCGGCAAGTCCGGGGCTTCGGATCTGGCTCAGCCGCGCTCGCAACGTCAAGTCCACGCTCGAGGCGCGCCGGGCAAGGTACCTCGACGCCGGTGCGATCAGGTCGACGCTCGGCAGCTACAACCAGATGCTGCCGGCGAACGTCGACGCCCGCGAGGTGCGCAGCATCGTGATCTGGTGTCCCACCGTGCTGATCGCCTTCAGCGCCGCCCCGCTCACGAGCTCACGCTGACCACGGACGCGATGCTGCCGAGCACCGCTGACGCCGGACACGCGCGCCCTCCCCGCAGACTGGTGGTCGACAAGCGCCTGATGGGCGTCGCGATCGTCACCGAGGTCGTCGTGGTGGCGCTGGCGTACATGGTGCTCTACGTCCCCGTCCTCGGTCCGAAGCTGACGCGCGAGGAGGCCAACCGCCACTGGGTGGCGGCGATTGTCTCGGCGATCGCCGTCGCGATCTTCGGGTTCGTCATCGTGCGGGCGACGCTGAGGGCGCGGCGCGCCGCGGACGGCGTGGGCGCCGAGTCCGCATGCGAGGAGGGCGAGCTTCCGCGCATCCCGCGCTCGCTGCGTGTGGAGCGGGTGTCGCCGCGGTCGGTGCGCATCGCCGCCGTGCTGTCGCTCTGCACGCTGCCCGTGACGGTCGGCCTCGGCGCTTCGCTGTGGCTCATCTGGCTCGCGCTGCTGGCGCCGTGGGCGCCGCTCGTCGTCGCCGAGGCCAACCACAGGTTCACCTACGACGCGGTCTTCGCGAGCTTCGGCCTGATGGTGATCCTGCAGGTCCTGCACATGGTCGAGCACTCGACCCAGGTGCTGCAGCTGCTGATCAGCGGCGGCTCGTTCGCCGAGTCGCATGGCGTGATCGGCCAACTGGACTTCGAGACCGTCCACTTCGTCGCCGACAGCGCGCTGTGGGTGAGCCTCGGCCTGATGGCGATCATCTTCCGTGGCCGCAACCTCTGGCTCTGGGTAGCGTTCGCGGCGGCCAGCCTGCACGAGATCGAGCACCTGTACCTCTTCTGGCTGTACGTCGCCGAGCACACGGTGTACCTGTCGGGCGGTGCGGCCGGGATCATGGGCAGGTACGGCCTCATCGGCACGCCGCTGGATCGTCCCTACCTGCACTACACCTACAACTTCATCGTCTTCGTGCCGCTGGTGATCGCGTTCTGGGACCAGGCGCGGGCGATGGACCGCAGGCGCCCGGCGGTCTGAGCCGGATCGCCGGCGACGGCAGGAGCGCGACGGGCAGGCCCGCGTGTACCGTAGGTGCGCCGGCGCGAACAGCCAGCGCGCGGCCGGCCGGCGCGGCGCGCCGCATTCGGAGAAGGGAGTACGGGTGACGTCGAGCCTCGATCACGATGCGGTCATCGCAGCACTGCACGCGGGGCTGGGCGAGTACTGGACGGTCACCGTGCGCTCCGCACGACCCGCGGCGCCACTTGTCGCGATGTTCAGCGGATCCCTGCAGCGAGCCGAGCCCAAGGAGGACGCCCCGCCGGGCGACACGGACTTCGTCTGGTACGTCGGCGACGACGACCGGACGTTCGGCGCCTTCACGATTCCGGGCGAGGGCTTTCGCGGCGCCTACTGGGAGCCGACGCCGAAGGGACCGATGCTGATGGTCCAGTCCGCCGGCGTCCTGCTGGCGCTGTTCCCCCGGGTGGTGGCAGAGTAGTGCGAGCAGCATCCTCGACGGGCTGCGCCGCCGACTGCGTCGCGCGCGCGAGTACCAGTGGGTCGAGACTACAGGCGTCGTCGACGACGCCTGTCGATGCACCAGACGTCTAGTTCCTCGGCATATAGGCGCTGATGTACTCTCCGAGCGGATGACGCGGCGTGGCACGATGCCAGCGGCGGCGCTCGGCGCCGTGCTCGTCCTGCTCGCGGCGGTGACCGCCGGCCCTACTCCCGCGACAGCCGATCAGGCGTCGCAGCCCGGGTTCGTGGCGGCCGGATGGCTCGACGCCGGCAGGTATCACACGTGCGCCGTGGTACCCGTGGGGGACCTGCGCTGCTGGGGCTACGGCGGCGATGGCTCGCTGGGCTACGCGAACACGGCGACGATCGGCGACGACGAGACGCCGGCGAGCGCAGGGCCCGTCGACGTCGGCGCCGGCCGCAGCGTGCAGGCCGTGAGCGCCGGCACCGTCCACACATGCGCGCTGCTCGACGACGGCGCTGTGCGCTGCTGGGGCTTCGGCGGCAACGGGCGCCTCGGCTACGGGAACCTCAACGACGTCGGCGAGGACGAGCCGCCCGCTGCGGCGGGACCGGTCGACCTCGGGCCCGGGCGCAGCGCCAAGGTCATCTCCGCTGGGCGCGCTCATACCTGTGCGGTGCTCGACGACGACAGCGTGCGCTGCTGGGGCTTCAACTTCGACGGCAGGCTCGGCTACGGATTCACCGACAGCATCGGCGACGACGAGGCTCCGGGATCGGTCGCCCCGGTACGCCTGGGGCCCGACCGCACGGCGGCGACGATCACGAGCGGCGATTCGCACACCTGCGCGATCCTCGACGACGGCAACGTCCGCTGCTGGGGCCTGGGCACGCAGGGCCAGCTGGGATACGGCAGCGTGGGGATGGTCGGCGACGACGAGACGCCCGATCTGATCGGGCCGGTCGATCTCGGTGCCGGCCGTACCGCCGTCGCGATCGCCGCCGGCGACTTCCACAACTGCGCGATCCTCGACGACGGCGCCGTGCGCTGCTGGGGCTACGGCGGCAACGGACGACTCGGGTACGCCGGCACCGACAGCATCGGCGACGACGAGACCCCGGGCTCGGTCGGTCCCGTCGCGCTCGGTCCGGGGCGCACCGCCAGGGCGATCACGGCCGGCGACCACCACTCGTGCGCGCTCCTGGACGACGGGAGCGTCCGCTGCTGGGGCCAGAGCGAGAGCGGTCAGCTGGGGTACGGCAACCGCGACGCGATCGGCGACGACGAGACGCCGGCATCGGCCGGACCGGTGGACCTCGGCGCCGGCCGGACCGCGGTCGCCCTCGCCGCGGGCGGCAACCACACCTGCGCGCGCCTCGACGACGACAGCGTGCGCTGCTGGGGCCGCGGAACCTACGGCGAGCTCGGCCACTGCGCGGTGCGGTCGATCGGCGACGACGAGAGCCCGGCGAGCGTGGGCCCGGTCGACCTCGGGGTTGCCGGCGTTCCGGCCGCCGGCTGCGCGCCCGTGGTGGTTGCGCCGCCACCGCCTCCGCCGGCGGCGCCGTTCGCGACGCCTCCGCCTGCCCCCGGGCAGCCCGCCGCTCCGCCGCCGCCGGCCGCCGCCGACCCGCTGACGGTCGGGCTGCGCGCGCAGGCCGAGCGGGCAGCCGCGCTGCGCGCCTGCCGCAGTTCGGTCAGGCGCCGCGCTCGCGAGGCGCGCTCTCGGGCGCGCCGCCTCCGCCACCGCCCGGCGCGCGTGCGCGCCCTGCGCAGCGCGTCGCGCCAGGCGGTCCTGCGCCGGCGCGCGTGCCTGGCGCGGTTCGCACGCAGGCCGGGGCGCGTCACGACGCTGAGGGCGCGGCCTGCGTCATCACGGCGCGGCGCGGTCGTGCTGAGGTTCAAGGCCCCCGGCACGGATCGATCGCGGCCGCCGGCCGCGCGCGGCTACGTCGTGCGGCAGTCGCGGCGGCCGATCCGCAGCGCCCGCGACTTCACCCGTGCCCAGACGCTGTGCAGGGGAACGTGTCGCTTCGCGGTGCGGACACCGGGCGCCGAGATCATGCTGACGATCACCGACCTGCGCCGCCGCACGACGTACCACTACGCGGTCGCCGCGCGCGACAACGTCTCCGGCCGGCTCGGCCCGCGTTCGAAGACCGTCGCGGTCAGGACGAGATAGTGGCGATCGCGTGCGGGCGGCGCTAGTGTCAGCGCCATGATGCGCCGATGAAGATCGCAGTCGCAGGCAAGGGCGGCGTCGGCAGCGTCGGAACGGGCACGGTCGCCACGGCGGTGCTGTTCGCGTCGGTCTTCCCGTCGATGTTCGGGCACGTGCTTGACCTTGAGCATGCCGCGCCAGCCGAAGGGCAAGACGACCGTCTCCGGCACGATCGCGCGCGCAATCGCGCGCAACGGACATACCGTGCTGGCACTGGACGCCGACCTCAACCCGATGCTCGGCGTCTCGCTGGGTGTCGGGGCGGACATGACGGAGTCGCTGATCTCCGCGCGCCAGGCGGTCGCCGACGGCGAGGCGGAGCACGAACCGACGGTCGAGGGCATCGTCGAGCGCTTCGGCGCCGATGCGCCCGACGGGGTCCGGCTGATCGTCGCCTCGCGACTGGAGATCATCAACCCCGGCTGCATGTGCTGCGGCGTGAACCCCCTCAAGCTCGTGCGCGAGCTCGAGCACGGCGACCGGATCGTGATCTGCGACCTCGAAGCAGGGCTCGCCACCGTCGAGGGCCTCAGGCCGGGTGATGCCGACATCGTGCTCGTCGTCGCCAACCCGACCGCGAAGTCGCTCGACGTCGCGCGCCGCGCGATCGATCTCGCCAGCGGCGTGGCCGAGGTGATCGTGCTCGCCAATCGCGTCGGCAACGACTCGGACCTCGCGCTGATCCGCGAGACGCTCGGCGACCACGAGCTCGTCGTCGTTCCCGAGGACGCCGTCATCGCCGAGGCCGACCGCGAGGGCAGCGCCGCGATCGACCTCGACACGGGCGCGCCCGGCGTCGCGGCCCTCGTGCGGCTCGCCGAGCGGCTCGCGGGCGCTCCCGTCGCCGCCTGAGTCGCCGGCCGCCTGAACGAGCGGCGGTCGCGGTCGCGCTACGCCGGTGCGCACGCGCTACGCCGGCGCCGCCGCGAGCGGCGCTGCGCCGGCGCCGCCGCTGGCCTGCCTACGCCGCCGCCGCCGCCGGGAGCGAATCGCTCACGCGGGTGTCGCCGTGCCGCGGCGCCGGAAGCCGAGTGCGAGCAGCGCGAGACCGGCGAGGCACAGGGCGATTCCGCCGAAGCGCAACGTGGTCTCCACGCCGGCCGACAGCTCCTCGGGCGGCGTGACGGCGACGGCGCCCTCCGCCAGGTCCTGCTTCTGGGTCTCCGGGACTCCGGCCCGCGTGTCGGTCCAGAGTCCGAGCGCGGCGCGGTCGGTCGACAGCAGGCCGAGGCGGCTGCCGAGGTCGGGCAGGCCCTCCTTCGCGCCGAAGCCGATCCGCGAGTCCGACGGGCGACTCGTCAGGCGCACCGACTCGGTGAACGTCTCGCCGTGGTCGAAGGAGGACTGCAACGAGACGTGGTTGCGCAGGTTCTCGGGGTCGGCACGGCGGTCGTAGTAGAGGACGTCGAGGCGCCCGTCGGGGGCCGCGGAGAGCTTCGGAAGGTACTGCGCGGTCCCGTCGCGACGTCTTGTGTCGTTGACGCGAACGGGCCCGCTCCACGACGAGGCGCCCCGCTCGAGCGACCAGAGCCAGACGTCGGGATCGCCGAGCGTCGCGCTGTGGAAGGCCGCGAAGACGCGACCGTCGCCGTCGACCGCCACCGACGGGAACTGCGCCAGGAAGACGACGAAGCGCTGGATCGGGACGAGGTCGTCGGCGGCGACCGACTCGACCCAGCTCTCACCGCCGTCGGTGGAACGCGACAGCACGAGCGAGGTCGGCCCCGGGTAGGGCTCGCCGCCGGTGCCCTGATGGCCGCCCTCGTAGTTGAGCCGATCGTCGCCGAGGTCGCTGTAGAGGACGTAGAGGGTGCCGTCGCGGCCGACGACGGGCGCCGGCGCGATGACGCGCTCGCGCGCGGCGCTGCTGACCCGCACCGGCGCATCCCAGGTGGCGCCGCCGTCGTCGGAGCGCATGATCTGGATCGGATTGCCGGTTTCCGTGAACTTCAGCGTGCCGACCTCGGACGCCTGCAGGAACGTGAGATAGACGCGCTCGGGATCGACCGTGTCGGCGGCCACGCGAACCTGGAACGTGAGCGGCCCGTGCACGCGAACCGGCTCGGAGAGCGTGCGCCCGCCGTCCTGCGATGTCGACATCCACAGCGACGCCGGGACGTTGCCGCGGCCCTTCAGCATCACGAAGGAGACGTAGAGGGTGCCGTCAGCCGAGAAGGCGACGTCGGGGTTGTAGCACTTGCCTCCGCCCTTCGGCGCGGGGATCGACGTCTGCCTCCAGGTTCCGCCGCCGTCGAGCGAGACGTGCAGGGCGCAATCGAAGACCGGCGTGTCGATGCGGCTGGAGACCGCCAGGTTCGCCGGCCGGGTGGGGTTGCGGGCGAGCGTCGGCGAGTTGTGGGCGCTGATGTCCGTCGTGCTGCGAGCCGAGATGTTGACCGGACGCTCCTGACCGACGACCTCGAGCTTCGGATCACGGTCGAAGCCGGTTGAGAGCAGGACGGCGCCGACGCCGACCAGCAGCAGCGAGGCGCCGAGCACCGCCCAAACCGACGAGCCCCGGCGCCGCTGGCGACCGGGGCTCGTGGTATCGGCGTCCGAAGGTGAGTCGGGACTCACCTTCGGAGCCTGGGTGCGAGACGCCATCGCCTCCTCAGTCGTCCGTGCGGCGGCGCGTCGAGCCGGCGCTGCGCCGACGGCCGACCGTGACGACGAATCCGCCGGCCAGGCCCGCGAGGCCGAGACCGAGGATCGCAAGACCGGCGATGACGCCGGCTCCCGCGCCCGCGCCCTGGGCGCCAGCTGTGGCCTCGGCAGCCGCGACCGGCGAGGTTGCCGTCGACCGGACGCCGCTCCAGAGATCGCCTGTCGCGCTGCGCGTGGCCGCCGCGGGCGCGCCGGCTGTGCTCGGCGCCGTCGCCTCACTGCCGCGCGCCTTCGACGTGGCGCTTGCGCTCGAACGCGTCGGGGCCGCGGCCCGCACAGGGGTCGTGCTCGGCACGACCACGCGCGCCGCAGCGCCACCGGCGCTCCGCGTCTGCGTGCTCTGGGCCGGTGCGGAACGCGGCGCGGAGTCGCGGTTCGGCGCGACCGTCGTCGAGCCGCGCGTGGTCCCGCGGGCGGCCGCGCGGGTCGCGCCGCTCACCGTCGCGGAGGCGCTCGATCCAGCGCCGCTGGTCGCCGGAGCGGGAGCGGTGCCGGGGGGCGGCGTCGCACCGGCTGATGCGGGCGCCGGTGTCGCGGTCGGCGGTGAGACCACGGGCGGCGGCGTCGTCGCGCCCACGGCGGGCGGGGGCGTTCCCGTCGGCGGTGCCGGCGGTGCGGCCGGAGAAGATGGGGTGCCGAAGCCCGAGGGCGTGCATGCCCAGGCGAGCCCGGCGCCGGCGACAGCCACGCCAAGCATCGACAAGACTGCCAAACAGACCATACGTACCTGCCGTTGCATCGCGCCCTCCTCGATTCTGGTCGGCTATATGCCGGTCACACCTTGTCTACAGGAACGGAGCGCGCGATGCAACTGTCCGTCCGGCCCGCCGGCAGAGCAGGCCTGACGCTGGCGCCCGACGGCGATCGCGCCGCCGCCCTGCGCGTCGCCCCATCGCCGGCGCGCTCCCGACCCGCGCCCACGCCGACTAGGCTGCGCGCGTGAGCGCATCGCGTCCGAGACATCGCCGCCCGACCATCCGCCGCTTGACCGTCGCCGTGCTGGCACTGCTCCCCGGCAGCGCCCCGCCGGCGTCGGCGCAGACGCCTGCCGCCGAGCGGCTGCGCATACCGTTTCCCGCCTACGACGGCACGCTGACTCCCTACACCTTCGCCCTCGGGTATCCGCTCGTGACGCTCATCTACGACACGCTCATGTGGCGCGACGCGAACGGCATCCCGCAGCCGTGGCTGGCGCAGTCGGTGACGCGCTCGAACGGCGGCCGGCGGCTGACGGTGCGGCTGCGAGACGGCGTGCGCTGGCACGACGGCCGCGCCGTCACCGCAGCCGACGTCGCGTTCACGTTTCGCTACGTCGCCGACCGCTACCAGCCGCGCTTCACGCCGCAGCTGGAGCGCGTCCGGCGGGTCAGGGCGACCGGACGCCTTACGGCGGTCATCGAGCTGGATCGCCCCTCGCTCGGGTTCGAGGACCAGCCGCTCGCCGACCTGCCGATCCTGCCTCGCCATCGCTGGCAGGATCTCCCGGCGGGCCGCAGCGCGCCGGCCGGCATGGCGATCGGGAGCGGCCCCTACCGTCTCGTGCGCGCCGGCCGGGAGCGGGGATACGTCTTCCGCGCCAACAGCCGCTACTTCCGCGGTGCTCCCGCCGTACGCGAGATCCGCGTCCCGTTCATGGGCGACGTCGAGCGGTCCTACGAGGCGCTGCGCCGGCGGGAGGCCGACATGCTGCCGCTGAGCCTGCCCGCATCGGTCGCCGACGACCTCGGCGACACGCCGGGCATCAACGTGGAGCGCGGCGCTTCCTACGCCGGCACGATGCTCGTGCTCAACGTCCGCCGGCCGCCGTTCGACGACAGAGCGGCGCGGCGCGCGGTCGCCGCCGCGCTGGACATCGATCGGATCGCCCGCCGGGCGGCGCCCGCGGTCGCCGCCGACGAGGGCTTCATCCACCCGGCGTCACGATGGGCGACCCACGACCGCATCCGGCGCCCCGACCCGCAGGCGCCCCGCGCGGGCCGCGCGATCGGCACCCCTGTGCGCGTGCTGGCGCCCGCCAACGACCCCGTCCGCCTCGAGGCCGGCCGTGAGGTCGTGCTCGCGCTCAACCAGGCGGGTGCCCGGGCGACGCTCGTGCAACGCAGCCGCGAGCAGCTCGAGCGCGCGGCCGGCCTCGGTGGAGGGCAGCCGACGTTCGAGGCTGCGATCGCCACCATCCCGCCGCTGGCCTCCTACGACCCCAGCGGGTTGACGCGGCTGTTCTCCTCCGATCCTCGCATCGGCGCGCTCAACACCTCGGGATACCGCAGCGAGGAGTTCGACGACGTCGCCGCCGGCCTCGCGACTGCCGCCGACGAGGAGGCGCGCCGCAGCGCGGTCCGCGAGCTGCTCGACCTGCTCGCGCGCGACGCGCCCGCGATCCCGCTGTTCTTCCCGCGCGGGGCGTTCGCCTACCGGACGGCCGCCTACAGCAATTGGACGTTCGTCGAGGGCAGCGGCATCCTCGACAAGCGGTCGTTCCTGGCGAGCGACGACGGGGCGGCCGGCGAAGCACAGACGGACGTCGAGCAGGACCCGGCGCTGGCCGCGGACGGCGGCGACGACTCGGGCGCAATCGGGATCGCGAACATCATCTCGCTCGTCGTCGTGCTCGCGGTCATCGTCCTTGCGGTACTCGGGCTGCGCCAGCGCCGTCGTGAACGGCTCTAGCGACCGCGCCGGCGCGCGGGCGTCAGGCGCCTAGACAGCGGCCGGCGCCGGCGCCGGCGCCGGCACCGGCGCGTCGCCCGCGAGCTGCTCGAGCTTCGCCGCGCTGAGCGTCTCGGCCTCGAGCAGGGCGGCGGTGATGCGGTCCAGTGCGTCGCGCGACGCGCGCAGCACCGCGTCGGCCCGCGCCGCGGCCTCGTCGACGAGCTTGCGTGCCTCGGCGTCGATCAGCCGCGTCGTCTCGTCGGACGGCGTCAGCACGTGCCCGTCGGCGTCCGCGTCGTCGGAGTAGCCGATCGGCCCGAGCACCTCGCTCATGCCGAGCTCGCGCACCATGTGGTGGGCGATGCGCCCGACCTCCGCGAGGTCGCCGTGCGCCGAGGAGCCGGCCTGACCGAGGACGAGCTGCTCGGCGGCGCGACCGCCGAGCAGGATCGCCATCTCGTCGATCAGCGACGACCGAGAGTGCACTACGCGGTCGTGCGTGTCCGTCAGCCACGCGCGACCCAGCGAGCGGCCCGACGGGATGATGCTGATCATGTGCGGCAGGCGCCCCTCGGGGACGACGCGGGCGACGACGGCATGGCCTGCCTCGTGGACCGCGACGATCTGGCGCTCGTCGTCGGACAGCACATGCGTGCGCGAGATGCCCATCGTCGAGCGCTCGACCGCCTCCTCGAGCGCGGCCATCGAGATGATCGGGTCGCCGCGGCGGGCGCTGAGCAGCGCGGCCTCGTTCATGACGTTGGCGAGGTCGGCGCCCGACAGCCCGCGGGTGATGCCGGCGAGCGCGTCGAGGTCGACGTCGGGCGCCAGTCGCTTGGTGCCGACGTGCACCTGCAGGATGTCGCGCCGGCCCTCGCGGTCGGGCAGGCCCACGGTGATCTCGCGATCGAAGCGGCCGGCGCGGACGAGCGCCGGGTCGAGGATCTCCGGGCGGTTGGTCGCCGCCATGATGATGACGCCGTCGCGCTGGCGGAAGCCGTCGAGCTCGATCAGGATCTGGTTGAGGGTCTGCTCGCGCTCGCGGTGGCCGTCGGGCGAGTTCTCGCGGCGCGCGCCGATCGCGTCGATCTCGTCGATGAACACGATCGCGGGGGCAACCGCCCGCGCGCGGCTGAAGAGGTCGCGCACGCGGCCTGATCCCTCGCCGACGAAGACCTCGGTGAACTCGGTCGCGGCGACCGACAGGAAAGCGGCGTTGGCCTCGCCGGCCACGGCGCGCGCGAGCAGCGTCTTGCCGGTGCCCGGGGGGCCGACGAGCAGGAAGCCACGCGGGAAGCGGGCTCCCACCGCGGCGAAGCGATCGGGGTCGATCAGGAAGTCGCGGATCTCCGTGAGCTCGGTCAGGGCCTGGCCGACGCCCGCGACGTCGGCGAACGTCACCCGCTCCGTGTCGAGCGTCTGCTGGCCGATCGAGCGGTCGCGCATCGTCAGTCGGCGCTGGCGCTCGGGCGCCTCGAGGATCCGCGTCAGCGCGCCCTGAAGCTCCACCTGCGAGATGTCGTTGCGCCCGGCGCGTGCGGCGAGCAGCGCAGCCTCGTTCATCACGCTCTCGAGGTCGGCGCCGGTCAGGCCGAAGGCACGCCGCGCGACGGCCTCGAGGTCGGCGTCCTCGGCCAGCGGCTTGCCGCGGCCGTGCAGCTCGAGGATCTCGCGGCGACCCTTCTCGTCGGGGCGGTCGACGGAGATCGCGCGGTCGAAGCGGCCGGGACGCAGCAGCGCCGCGTCGAGGTCGTCGGGGCGGTTGGTCGCGGCGATCACGATCGTCCCCTCGACCGGGGCGAAGCCGTCCATCTCGGTGAGCAGCTGGTTGAGCGCCTGGTTCTGCTCCTCCGCGGAGCCCTCGCCGGCCTGTGCGCCGGAGCGGCGCTTGCGCGCCACGGCGTCGATCTCGTCGATGAAGACGATCGCCGGCGCGTTCTCGCGCGCCGCGCGGAACAGCTCGCGCACGCGAGCGGCGCCGATGCCGACGTACATCTCGACGAAGTCAGAGCCCGAGATCGAGTAGAAGGACGCGCCGGACTCGCCCGCCACCGCGCGCGCGAGCAGCGTCTTGCCGCAGCCGGGAGGCCCGTAGAGCAGGACGCCCTTCGGGATCCGCGCGCCGAGCTTGCGGAACTTCTCGGGCTCGGCGAGGAACTGGGCGAGCTCCTGCAGCTCGGTGACCGCCTGCGGCTGCGCCGCGACGTCGTCGAACGTCAGCTGGATGTCGTCGGTGTCGGACTTTCGCGCGCCGCTGCGCATCCCGAAGATCCCGACGCCGAGGCGGTAGGCCGAGATGAAGTAGACGAAGACGACGATCAGGATCAGCGTCGGCAGCAGAACCGACAGGTAGGGCAGGACCTGCTTGGCCTGCTGCTGGTCGACCTCGAACGGGATCTCGTTCATCTGAAGCAGGCGGACGAGGTCGCTGCGTGCGGTCTCGGAGCGCAGCGTGGGCGTGTTGAACTCGACGCGGCGCCCGCCGCGGCGCTGGAAGACCCCTTCGATGTAGGAGTCGTAGTCGAGGATCCGGGCGCGCTTGATCTCGCTCTTGTCGGCGAGGTTCGCGAAGCTCGAGTAGTCGACGCGCTGCCCGGAGGGGTGCGGCTGGGTGGCCAGGATCACCTGCGCGTAGGCGACGAGCAGGATGAGCACCGCCAGGCCGGCCCAGAAGCCCGGCGTGTTCAGCCGCATGCGCGGAGCCTCGCTGCGAGTGCGTCGCTTCGGCCGCCGGGGCTTGTCGGATCGCGTGCTCACAGCGAGATCAGCCTAGCGCCCGGCCGGCATCGGCCAACGACATCGCGCACCTGCCGGTCGAGACCCGCTTGGTTCCGGCGTCGGCCAGCGCATTGCGCACGAGCCGGTTGGGGACGCCGTAGCCGCCGTCGCCTTCGCCGTCGGCGATCGCCACCGTCGTCAGCACGCGGCCGCGCGCATCGACGATCGGACCGCCCGAGTTGCCGGGCAGCGCCAGCCCGCGGAACGGCGTCAGCAGACGGCCCGCCAACCCGCGCGGAAACCCGGTCCTGGGGATCGGCCCGACCAGTCCCCTGTACTCCGTCGACGTCGCGCCGATCCGCGCCGCCCTGATCTTGTGCCGCCCGAGCGGGAAGCCGATGATGGCGCCCGCCGTCCCCTCCTTCGGACGCGAGACGATCTGCAGCGGCTGCGTGCCGGCGAGCGTCGGGACGCGCAGCAGCGCCAGGTCGTTGGACGCGTCGAAGAAGACCGGCGTCGCCGGGTGCTCCTCTCCGAATCCCTGCACCTTCACGGACATCACCTCCGAGGCCGCTGCCACGTGCGCGTTGGTGACGACGATGCCGTCGCCGCCGATCCAGCCTGTCCCGCCGACCGTGCCGCAGGACGTGACGGTGCTGACCGTGACGACGCGACGGTCGGCGAGGCGCACGGGCAGGGTCTTGACGAGCTTCGGGTCGCCCAGCCGGATCCGCGGGCGCGGACCCTCGACGATCGGGAAGATGTCAAAGGGTCGCTCCTCCGGCGGCACGCTCGGCCCCGGCGGCTTCACGACCGTGTCGAGGCGAGCGACGATCTCCGAGTCCTCGACCCGGTCGCGCAGCGGGTCGATCTGGACCAGCGCCGCCGCAACCAGCCACACCGCCGCCAGCCCGGCCGCGGCCGCGAGCAGCGCACCGGCGAGCGAGCTCGCGACGCCCATGCGCCGCAGGCGGCGACGCAGGCCCAGCGTCCAGCGCTCGACGAGCGCCGCCAGCAGCGCACCCGCGAGCAGGGCCCCGGTGACCGCGAAGACGAGCGCGAACGATGACTCCTGGCCCTCGTTGAGCAGCAGCGGAGCGCTGAGCGCACCACCGACGGCGCCGGCTGCGAACGCCGCCGCGACGACCGCGCGGCCGAAGCCGACCCAGTAGCCCCACGCGAGCGCGGCGACGACGACCCCTCCTGCGATCAGATCCACGGTCGGCATGCGAACGCGCGGAGACTACGCCAAACTTCGGCAGCCGCGTGCGGCATGACGCGCGACCGCCGGCGCGATTCCGTCGTGCCCGGCGGCGCCGGCGAGGCGCTACTGTCGCGCGATGCGAATCGCGGTGGCAGGCAAGGGCGGCGCGGGAAAGTCGACGATCGCCGGGACGATGGCGCGGATCGTCGCTCGCAGCGGGACGCCGGTGCTGGCGCTGGACTCCGACCTGCTGCCGGGCCTGTCGTTCAGCCTCGGCAGCGGTCCGCAGCCCGACGTCCCGCCACTGCAGCAGGCCGCTCGGCGCGACGAGGCCGGCCGGTGGGGCTGGTGTGCGGGAATCGACGCCGCGACGGCCGCGCAGCGGTTCGCCGTCGATGCGCCCGACGGCGTGCGACTGCTGCAGCGCGGCAAGACAGGGCGCGAGGGATCGCATCCGGTGACGGCCGCCGGCAAGGCCTTCTGGGAGGTCGCGCACGGGCTCGTCGACGCGCCCGAGTTCCGCGACTGGACGCTGATCGGGGATCTGCCGGCGGGGCCGCATCAGATCGCGCGCGACTGGGCGCCGTACGCCGAGACATACGTCGTCGTCGTGCTCGCGTCGGTCCAGTCGGCGCTCACCGCGCGCCGCGTCGCGCGCCTGGCACGCCTGCAGACGCCACACGCGGAGGTCCTCTTCATCGCCAACCGCGTCGGCGCGCAGCGCGACGTGGGCCACGTCGAGCGGCTCGTGGGCGAGTCGGTCTTCGCCACGATTCCTGCCGACGCCGGCGTGGCCGCCGCCGAGCGGATGGGGATCGCCCCGATCGACCACGTCCCCGACGCCCCCGCGATCCTCGCCGTGCAGGAGCTCGTCGCGCGGCTCGCCGAACGTCCGGCGCGCCACGCACGAGCCTGAGCACGTCGGCCGCCGGCGGCGGCGGCGGTGTGCGGCGACGAGCCAGCGCAGCGTCGTGGTCGGCCGGTCCGTCGGCCGCGCGTCGGGCATGAGCACCGCGGCAACGTAACCCGGCGGTAGGTGCAGCGGCAATAGTGACGCGCTGCATCTAGACCCGACGCGATCGGAAACGCAACGAGCCCCGCCGTGTCGGCGGGGCTCGTCGGACTTCTGGAGGCGAGGGCGCGAGCCCTCGTGCGTGCTAGCCGCGCGTCCTGTCGCCGCGCGAGCGAGCCGTGCGACGGCGCCCGACGGTCACGACGAACGCGCCGGCCAGTCCGAGCAGGCCGACACCGAGGATCGCGAGCCCGGCGACGACGCTCGACCTGGCGCCGGCGGTGCTGCCCGAACCGGTTGCCTCGGCCGCCGCCATCGGCGACGTACGTGCCGAGCTGACGCCGCTCCACAGATCACCGGTGGCGCTGCGACGCGCGGCCGCGGTCGTGCGCTCCTTGCTGGGCGCCTTGGCGGTCGCGTTGGACTTCGCCGTCGTCTTCGCCGTCGAGCCGGCGGTCGCGGCGGAGCGCGCGCTGCTCGCGGGGGCTACGCGGGCAGCCGTCTGCGCGGGCACCGGGGCAGCGGCCGGGCGGGACGCCGCGGCGCTCGTTCCACGCTGGCTCCTTGCCGGGGTGCGCGCGGCGCTGCGCTCGCGAACGGCTCCGCTCGCGGTCGCCGAGTTGCGCGCCGAGGTAGTCGCCCGGGCGGCGTTGCTCGCGGGCGCGGCCGCCGTAGCGGGCGCGGCAGCGGTCGACGGCGCCTGGGTCGGTGCGGGCGCCGCCTGCGGCGATACCGGCGTGGGCGTGGCGGGCGGCGCGGCGGTTGCGGCCGGTGGCGTGGGCGCCGGCGTCGGCGGCGCCTCTGGATGCGCCGGGGTGCCGAAGCCGGGCGGCGTACAAGCCCAGGCCAGTCCGGCGCCGGCCACGGCGACGCTCAACATCGAAATGACGGCCAAGCCCAACATGCGTGCTCTTGTCTGCACCGATCCTCCAGCCCCTCGACGACAGCGATATGCGGCTACGCAACGAACGCTAGCTATATGCGAGCTACATTTACAGCATAGCTTCGCGCCTCGCAACACCATTGTCTAGCCTGCGGCGCGTGCAACCGTCCATCTCGCGCCTTCTCGCGCTGATCGCCTTGGCGCTCGTCGCAATCCCGTCTGCGGCGCTGGCCGATCAGTCGTCGCAGCCCTCGTCGCCGGCCGCCGGTCAGCTGACGGCCGGATCCGCGCACAGCTGCGCGATCACGCTGACACCGCTGCGCTGCTGGGGCTTCGGCGGCAACGGGCGGCTCGGGCTCGCGAGCAGCGAGACGATCGGCGACGACGAGACGCCGGGCTCGCAGGGGCCGGTCGACTTCGGTCCCGGCCGCGCCGCGGTGGCGGTCAGCGCGGGCGAGGGTCACACCTGCGCGCTGCTGGACGACGACACCGTGCGCTGCTGGGGCTTCGGCGGCAACGGCCGGCTCGGATACGCCAGCACCGAGTCGATCGGCGACGACGAGAGTCCGGCCGCGACGGGGCCGATCGACATCGGCGCGGGGCGCACGGCGGCGGCGATCGCCGCCGGCGCGTCGCATACCTGCGCGGCGCTCGACGACGGGAGCGTGCGCTGCTGGGGCTACGGCGACGCGGGCCAGCTCGGCTATGGCAACGGCCAGTTCGCGGAAGGCGTTCCGATCGTCGAGCACATCGGCGACAACGAGACACCGGGATCGGTGGCACCGGTCGATCTCGGTCCCGGCGCCGTGGCAACGACGATCAGCGCGGGCGAGAGCCACACATGTGCGCTGCTGGCGGACGGCAGCGCGCGCTGCTGGGGCTTCTCCGGATCCGGGCAGCTCGGACTCGGCGATCCCGGCGCGGAGAACATCGGTGACGACGAGGCGCCGAGCACCGTCGACCCGATCGATCTCGGCGACGGCCGGACCGCGACGGCGATCAGCGCCGGCAGCATGCACACGTGCGCGGTGCTCGACGACGCAACGATCCGCTGCTGGGGCTTCGGCGCGAACGGGCAGCTCGGCTACGGCAACGTCTCGAATGTCGGCGCAAGCCAGACGCCGGGATCAGTCGGCCCGGTCGACCTCGGGCCGGGGCGCACGGCCAAGGCGGTCAGCGCGGGGCGTCAGCACACGTGCGCGATCCTCGACGACGGCAGCGTGCGCTGCTGGGGCGCCGGCAGCTTCGGGCAGCTCGGCTACGGCAACCAGGCCAGCGTCGGCGACGACGAGACGCCGGGCTCGGTCGCCCCGGTCGACCTCGGCGCCGGGCGCAGCGCGATCGCGATCGCCGCAGGCGACCGGCACACCTGCGCGCTGCTGGACGACATCAGCGTGCGCTGCTGGGGAGACGGAGCCAACGGACGGCTGGGCTACTGCAGCCAGTCGCGGATCGGAGACGACGAGTCGCCGGCGGCGGCCGGCCCTGTCGACCTCGCCGCGGGCGGCGCGGGCTGTGCCGCGGCGGTGACGCCCGGCGGCACTCCGCCACCCGTCGCACCGCCGCCTCCCCCGCTTGCGCTCCCGCTGCCGCCCGCAGGCCCCCTCCCGGCCGCCGTCGAGCAGTCGGTCGACCGGCGGGCCGCCGCGCGCGCCGCGGCGCTGGCCGCCGAGCGCAGGCGCGCGCGCCGGCTGAAGTACTGCATCCGCGCCGCCATGCGCAAGCGCAAGGCGCTGCGCGGCCGTGCCCGCAAGGCGTGCGTGAAGCGCCACAGCCGCGTTCCGGGCCGTGTGCTGAGCCTGCGCGCACGCGCGGTCTCGCGGACGCGCGTCGTGCTGACGTTCAGCGCGCCCGGCAGCGACGCCCGCCGGCAGCCTGCGGCGCGCGGCTACCTCGTCCGCCAGTCCAGGCGGCCGATCCGCCGCACGCGCGACTTCGAGCGCGCGCCGTCGCTGTGCCGCGGGTCATGCCGCTTCATCCCGAGCGCGGTCGGGACGAGGATCAGCCTCACGGTGACGGGGCTGCGCCCGCGCACGACGTACTACTACGCGGTCGCCGCGCGCGACAATGCCTCCGGCCGCCGTGGGCCGCGCTCCAAGACGGTGCGCGTGCGTACGCGGTAGCGACGCGATCCGATGAGCTCGAGCCGACCCCTGGCCCTTGCAGCGCAGCCGCGCGAGGCGCAGCGCGCGATGCTGCTGGCCGGGATCGGCGCATGGACGGTGGTCGTCCCCTATCTCGCCAGCGCGCTCGGGCTCGCCGTCAAGGTGCCCGCCCGGGTGGAGTTCGTCGACCACGTCGTTCCCGGCGTCGTCATCGCGGCGGCAGGGCTGTACCTGTACCGGCTCGCGCGCGGGCGCTCCCTGTCGGGCGAGCGCTATGCGCTGCTCGCGGCGGGCGCGACCTTCCTCGCAGGCTTCTGGGTGCTCGCGACCCACCTGCCACTGGTGCAGGACGCCGCGCAGGAGAGGATCTCGTGGGAGGCGGCGATCTGGCACTCGATCTCCGCCCTTCCGATCCTCGCCCTCGCCTTCTGGCTCGTCCTGCGGTCGATCCCCGAGTTGTGAGGCGGCCAGTGCGGCGGCGTCCGGCCGGCGTCGCGGTGCTCGCCGTGGCCGGCGTGCTGGCGCTCGTCGCGTCGGCGGTGCTCGACGGCAGCCGCGCGCCCGAGCCGCCGGCCGCCGTGGTCCCCGTCAACGCGGGCTCGCGCGACCAGGGCGACATCAGCGCCAACAACTCCCCGACGCTGACGCGGAACCCGCGCAGGGCGACGAACCTCGCCGTCGTCAACCGCGTCGACACCCCGCGCTACACGTGCGGGTTGCACGTCTCGCAGGACGGCGGCTCGCGGTGGTCGCGCGTGTCGATCCCGATCGCGCCCGGCGAGGAGGACAAGTGCTACGCGCCCGACGCGAAGTTCGCCGCCGACGGCACGCTGTACGTCTCCTACGTCACCCTCCGTGGCGCCGGCAACTCGCCGCACGCCGTCTGGGTCACACGCTCGACCGACGGCGGGATGACGCTCGCCGCACCGACGCGTGTCTCAGGCCGCTACGCCTTCCAGGTCCGCCTCGCGACCGACCCGCGGCGGCCGCAGCGAGTGTACCTGACCTGGCTGCAGCCCGAGGACATCGGCCTGTACCTCTTCGCCGGAGACGACAACCGCATCGTCGTGGCGCGCTCGGATGACGGCGGGCGCAGCTTCGGCAGGCCGGTGCGCGCGAGCGACGGGCTGCGCCAGCGCGTCCTGGCGCCGTCGGCTGCCGTCGGTCGCGACGGCGAGCTCTACGTCCTGTTCCTCGACGTGGGCGACGACCGCCTGGACTACGAGGGCGGCCACGCGTCGCGCGGCGGCGCGCCGTACAGCGGGCGCTTCTCGCTCGTGCTCGGTCGCTCGACCGACGGCGGCGCGACCTGGGAGGAGTCGCTCGTCGACGACGGCGTCGTTCCGACGAGGCGGTTCATCGCGTTCCTGCCGCCGTCGCCGTCGCTTGCCGTCGACGGCTCGAGCGGCCGCGTCTACGTCGCCTTCGAGGACGGTCGCGACAGCCCCTCCGACGTGCTGCTGTGGTCGCTCGCCCGCGGTGCCACCGACTGGTCGGGCCCCGAGCGCGTCAACGACACGCCCTCCGCCGACCGCACGACGCAATACCTCCCGCAGCTTGCGGTCGCTCCGGGCGGGCGCCTCGACGTGGCCTACTACGACCGCCGCGCGGACCCCGGCGATCGGATGAACCACGTCTCCGTCCAGTCCTCGCACGACGCCGGGCGCACGTTCACCGCCCACGCCACGATCACCGACCGCAGCTTCGACTCGCGGATCGGCGCCGGCAGCGAGAACGGGCTGCCGGACATCGGCAGCCGGCTGGGACTCGTGTCGCAGCCCGATGCGGCGCTTGCGGCGTGGACGGACACGCGCGCCGGCACGGTGTCCTCCAACAAGCAGGACATCGCCTTTGCGCGGGCGCCCATGACCGGCTCGGCGGGGCTGTCGGACGGCGCGCGCAGCGCTCTGCGGCTCGCCGGGATCGCGCTGCTGCTCGCGGCGCTCGCGCTGCTGGTCGCGTCGGTCCGCCGGCGGGACGCCTGAGTGCGAGCGGCACGCGCGGCGCTGGGCGCGCTCCTCGTGCTGCTGACGGGCGCCGCATGCGCGGCGGCCGCCGCCCGGCCGCCGGACCCGCTCGTCAGGTACCAGTGGCACCTCGCGGCGATCCGCGCCCCCTCGGCATGGCCTGTCTCGCGCGGCGCGGGCGTCACCGTGGCGGTCCTCGACAGCGGCGTCGCCTACGAGGACCGCGGCCCGTGGCGGCGCGCACCGGACCTCAGCGGCACCCGGTTCGTGCCGGGCTGGGACTTCGTCGACGACGACGCGCACCCCGACGACGTGCCCCCGCCCAGTGGCCGGCGCAGCCACGGAACGCAGATCGCGACGATCATCGCCGCGACCGCCGGCAACGGGATCGGCGGAGCCGGGGTCGCCCCGGCGGCGGCGATCATGCCGATCCGCGTGCTCGAGCCCGATCTCGCGGGGTCGGCGCGCGCGATCGCGCGCGGCCTGCGCTTCGCCGCCGACCACGGCGCCGACGTCGCGAACCTCAGCATCGCCGGACGCTCCCCCTCGAAGGTCCTCGGGGACGCGATCGCCTACGCCTCTGCCAAGGGCGTCACGATCGTGGCCGCATCGGGCAACGACGGCCGCGACTCGGTCAGCTGGCCGGCCGCCTATCCGCGCGTCATCGCCGTCGGCGCCGTCGACAAGGGCCTGCGGCGGGCGTACTACTCCAACTACGGCGAGGCGCTCGACCTCGTCGCCCCCGGCGGAGCAGGCGTCGCCGGGGACGGAGGCTTCGGGCCGGCCGACGGCGTGCAGTCGCAGACGATCAAGGGCGGTCGCGCCGACTTCTGCTTCTGCTTCATGGCGTCGACGTCGGCGGCGGCCGCACAGGTCTCGGCGGTGGCCGCGCTGGTGATCGGCTCCGGGCGCGCCAGCCGACCCGCGGAGGTAGCCGCCCTCCTGCGCGCCAGCGCGCGCGACACCGGCCGGCCCGGCAGGGACGTCGAGCACGGCGCCGGCCTCGTCCAGGCCGCGGCGGCGGTCGGCGTACCGGCGCCGGCACGCGGCGGCACGGCGGCGGGCGAGGAGCCGAGCAGGCGCTGGCTGCTGCCGGGGATCGCCGTGGCGGCGCTCGCCGCCGCCACCGCCGTCGGGCTGGGCGCGCGACGGCGGCGAAGGGCTGCTAGCGGCTGATCTTGAAGGTGCGCGTCTGCGACCGGCCCCAGACGCCTCCCGCCCTCGGCGTGGCCATCAGGCGGTAGGTGCCGCGGGAAAGCCTGCGCCCGCCGACGCGCCCCGTGAAGTAGAAGCTGTTGACGCCCGCTCGCGCGCGGCGCGAGAAGCTCCCCTTCAGCGGGAGGTAGCGCGGGCAGCGGGTCGCGTTGCGGTTGCGCCTCGTCGGCATGACGCAGCGCCGCGCCTTGCCGCGACCCCGGCGTCGCCCGGCGGCGATCCGCTGCACCTTGAAGCGGACGGTTGCGGCGAGATCGATGCGAAAGCTCACCCTCGCGCCGGATCGGCGGCGCCTGTTCGCGCGAGCGCTGCCGCCCCGGCGCGCTGCGGCGAAGGCGCGCGGGTAGAGGCGCAGGCGCTCCAGCGACGGCGGCGGCACGGGGTAGCTCGCCGGCGCCGGCGGCGGCGCGGCCGGCAGCACGCTGGGTGGACCGGTGGGCGGGCTCGTCGACGCGGGGGCGGAGGCGATCGTCGCCGAGATGTCGAGCCTGTACTCGGGGAACGGCACGCCGTCGGTCGCCCCGATCGCACCCGGCGCGAGGTCGGAGCTGAAGAACCCGATGCGGTCGCTCATCGCCAAGGTCTCGTACGCCAGCTCGACATCGTCGGACGAGAGCCCGATCCTGTCGCCGGGCTGGACCGGGATCTGCACCGGGAACGTGTGCACGGTGCCGGCCGTGACGCTCCGCGTGTCCGAAGCCACGACGCTGAACTCGCGCAATCCGCCCGTCGGGCGATAGACCTTGAACGTCAGCGCCCCGGAGACCGTGCCGGTGCTGTGGTGCCACGCCGTGATCGCGCTGTAGCCGGCGGGAACGGCATAGCTGCCGCCCGCTTCGCCGACCTGGACGGCGAAGCCCCCGTTGGTGATCGGGGACGGCGCCTGACCGGCGCGGATCTCGGCGACGGCGCCGATCTCGCCGCTGGCGGCGGCAGCGCTTGCACTACCGCCGAGCAGCGCCACGAGGAGCGCTAGGCCGGTCGCGGCACTTAGCGGGTTGCATATAGCCAATCCTCCCATAGGTCGGTATGGTACCTGCGCATACAGTGCCGTTCGCACAGAGTCGTCGGTGACATCGGAGGAGAACTGTCTTTATGAGGCGCAAGATTGGACTACTGCTCGTGTTCGGGGCCGCGCTGCCCCTCGCAGTCGCATCGGTGGCCTGGGCGTGTGGCGTCCTGACGACGCTGTCGCTCGACAAGAAGGTCGCCGCACCCGGTGATACGGTCACCGCGACGGGCCGGAACTGGAGGGCGACTGCCGACTACGGCGCCGTCACGATCCGCCTCAAGAGCCGCGACGGGCGGGTCATCGCCACCACTTCCGCGAAGGCCGACCGCAGGATCGGCGAGACGTTCGCGCTGCCGAACGACCTCAGCCCCGGCTGGTACGTCGTGCTCGCGACGCAGACCAACGAGACCACGGGCAACCCCGCCCCCGGCACGCCGGGCCGCACGACGCTGCGCGTCCAGGGCGCCAGCGCCAAGAGCTCAGAGGTCGCAGGCGCACCGTGGAGCTCCAACCCGTCCGGCCCGACCGCCGCGGCCGCCGATGCCGGTGGCTCGAGCCAGTCGCTGCTCGTGCTCCTGCTGGCAGGCGGCCTGTCGCTGACGATGCTCGCCGGCGGCTGGACGATTCTCAGCCGCAAGGGCCGCACGCTCGGCAAGCCGCAGCTCACCGTCTAAGGGGAGATATGAGACTCAGCGCCCGCAGCGCGCGACACGCGCGCCGCTTCAGCCTTGCCGTAATCGCGGGGGCGGTGGCCTTTACCGGCGCCGTTCCCGCGGCGCAGGCCGAGATCCGCGTCGGCAAGAACCAGCGGATGACCGGTGACCCCAACCCGTTCCGCGGCAAGGATCAGGTGGGCCTCGCGGTCAACCCGACCAACCCGCAGCATCTCGTCGCCACGAACGTCGACTTCCTCAACGAGGACTGCGAGGCGTCGGCGAGCTTCGACGGCGGCGAGACGTGGACCACGGTGTTCTCGCTCCAACCGCCCGCTCCGGGCATCGGCGCGCCGTTCATGCCGTCCTGCCGAGTCAGCAACCACGCCGGCGAGAGCATGTTCCAGGGCGTCACGTTCGGCAGCGGACTGAACGTCTACGCCACCTCGATCACGCCGCGGGCGACCGCCGGCGTCGAGGAGGGTGCCTCCGGCCTGATCTACAAGTCGACCGACGGCGGCGTCACGTGGGCTCCGGGAGTCGTCTCCCTGCCCGGCGGCCCGGGCGGCAACCCCGACCCCGGCCCCTACTACGAGCTGCCGAGCGTAGTCGTCGATCCGGGCGGCGGGACGAGCGGAGCAGACCGCGTCTACTCCGTCGCCCGCGACACGAACGCAACGGGCGGCGACGTCGTCCGCGTCGCGCGCTCCGACGACGGTGGTCAGACGTTCGGCACTCCCGTCGAGGCCAGCCCGAGCGGGACGAACGTCGTCGACGCCGCCTCGCCGGTGATCGACGCAGACGGCAACGTCAGCATCACGTATCGCACCGGTGGCTCGGCGGGCGCGATCCACTTCGTGCGGTCGACCGACGACGGCGCGACCTGGTCGGCGCCGGTAGTCGTCACGCTCGTAACGAACGTGGCGCTCGCGGGCAACTCGCACGTGACGCCGAGCCCGTCGAGCGCCTCGACCTTCCCGCGGATGGCGGTCGACCGCCAGAACGGGAACCTCTACATCGTCTACAACCAGGGCGACGAGGCGCCGACCGCGCCTCCCGGCGGATACGTCGGAGCCGACCACTTCATCCCGCCCGACACGGACGTCTGGTTGCAGCGTTCGCTCGACGACGGGGCGACCTGGTCAGCGCCGGATCGCGTCAACGACGCCACCGTCCATCCCGGCGTCGTCGCCACCCAGACGCGCCACCCCGACGTGTCGGTCGCGCCGAACGGGCGCGTGGACATCGTCTGGGAGGACCGGCGCCACTGGTACCAGCCGCCCGGGGAGCGCGCGTGCCTGCACACGCATCTGTTCTGCCACGACGCTCGCCTCGGCGACATCTACTACGCCTACTCGACCGACAACGGCCTGACGTTGTCCGACGATCGGCGGATCACCGACCACTCGCACAACAACGACGTCGGCTACGACTACCGGTTCGCGACCTACTGGGCCTTCGGGCCGGTGGCCGTCCCGCTCGGCAGCGACGAGCTGATGGTCGGCTGGATGGACTCCCGCGAGGGCAGCTTCGACACCGACAACCAGGACTTCTACCTGGCCAAGGTCGACCACACCGCCTCCGACACGATCCCGACGACGACGATCGACGAGCCGGGTCCGATCGCGCTGTCGCTCGCACTGTCGAAGAGGGCCTATCCCGGCGGCGGCGAGGGCAAGCTGAACAGCACGTTCGCCTCGCGCAACGGGACGCGGGTCGTGATCGTCAACCAGGACGACATCGCCGGCGCACTTGCCGGCGGGGTGCTGGCCCGCGCGAACCTGGCGCCGGTGCTCCTGTCGCCCGCGGGCGGCCTGCCGGACAGCATCAAGGCCGAGGTCGCGCGCCTCAGGCCGGCCGGGGCGTTCGTCGTCGGCGACACGAGCAGGCTGTCCGCGCAGGTCGTCGCCGATCTGGCGGCGGCCGGCATCGACGGCGGCAGCATCTCGCGCCTCTCCGGCGCGGGCGATGCGGGCGCGGCCGCCGAGATGGCGACCGCGATGGACACGCGCAGCGATGCCGAGAAGCTCGCCAACCTGCCGGCCTTCGATGCGGCGATCATCGCCAACCCGAACGGGCCGGACGCCGTCGCAGCCTCCGCTCTGGCGGCGGCGCGGCGACTGCCGATCCTGTACGTGGGCCAGAGCTCCGTGCCGGCGGCGACCGCGAGTGCGCTGGCGTCGCTGGACATCACCGAGACGCTCGTCATCGGTGGCACCGACCAGGTCGCCAACAGCGTCCTCGGCTCGCTGCCCTCGCCCGAGCGGCTGGGTGGCGCCGATCAGTACGCGACGTCGAAGGAAGTCGCGGCGGAGTCGCTGGCGCGCGGCCTGCCGAGCAACATCGTCTATGGCGCCGACGGCGGCAGGGCGATGAACGGAGCGCTGCTCGGCTTCGCGGTCGGGCGCTCGACGGGGATCATGGTGCTCACGCCACCGGCGGCCGGGCAGACGATCGAGGCGACTGCCGCCTCGGCCGGCCTGACGCGGATCGACCGGTTCGTGGTCGCCCAGGTCACAGCGCCCGTCGTCACGCCACCGCCGGCGCCGCCCGCTCCGCCGGCACCGCCGGCACCGCCGGCACCGCTGGCACCGGCGGGAGCGGCGGCGACGAAGGCAACGGCGAAGCTGTCGCTGGCGCGGGCGACGATCAACCAGCGCGACCGCATGCTCGACGTGCTCGCACCGATCACGAGCCTGGCCTCGGGGCGGGCGGATGTGGAGCTGCATGCGGCCGGCCAGCGCTATCGCTTCACGGCGACGGTCAACAGCCGCGATGGCAGGATCCGCTTCCAGAAGCGGATCCCGGCTGCGCAGGCCCGCCTGGGTACGGGGATCCTCACGATCACCTACAAGGGCGACGCCGACACGCGGCCGCAGAAGGTGCGGCTGCGCGCCGCCCGCCAGAAGGCGGAGCTGCGTCTGCAGCGTCCGGCGATCGCTCAGAACGGGCGCCTGCGTGCCTCGGGCACGGTCAGTGACCGTGCGCGCGGTGTCGTGCGTGTCCAGCTGGAGTACGTCGTCGGCGGTGAGACGAAGACGCATCAGTTCCTGGCGAAGATCAGCGACGGTGAGTGGTCGCTGAACCAGGCGCTGTCGCAGACGGTGCGCAACGAGATCGCCAACCGCACCGGGACGGTGCACTCGTACACGCTGTTCACCGGCTACATGCCGGCGCGCATGCGCGGCGAGATGCGCTCGTTCCAGGTCCTCGCGGCGCGCTGAACAAGGAGCAGAGCCGGCGTCGGGGCCCC
>JBKHXR010000067.1:0-81393 GCA_046565905.1 Thermoleophilia bacterium
GCGGTGCTCTCGAGGCTGCGCGTCGCGGCGGCCGCCGCCCGCACCGCGTGCTGCTGGGCGGCGCCGGCGAGCAGCGGGTCGTCGAGCGCCGGCGCCAGCAGCCGCACGGCGGCGGCGAGGTCGCGGATGGCGTCGATCACGTCCGGCGGCACGTTGTCGGCGAGGTCGACCGCGCGCAGCGCGCCGCGCGCCATCACGCGGACGTTGCGGATCGCCAGGTCGAGCTGCTCGGCGGCGTGCGCGTAGCGCCGCAGCGCAACGCGCCGGCGGCGGCGCAGCGGCGAGTACGTCGCCACCTCGAGGCCGACCTCGGCCGCCTGCGTCAGGCTCGCGGTGGCCTCGTCGAGCCCGCGCGCGCGGACCAGCGTGTCGATCGCGGCGTCGCGGTCGCGCGCCCGCACCGCGGCCGCCAGCTCGGCGAGCAGCGCCGCGAGCTCGTCGAGCACGTCGACGGCGGCGGAGCGCACGAGCTTGACGGGGTCGATCGGCAGCAGCAGGAAGCCGACGGCGAGCGCGACGGCGCCGCCGCTGAACGCGTCGACCGCCCGGGCGAGCGTGAAGTGGTCGGGCAGCGGCAGGGTCGCGACGAGCGTCGCCGACGTCGCGGCCTGTGACACGAACAGCGTCTCGCCGCCGAGCGCGATCGCGGCGGTCATCGCGAGGACGACGACGAGGGCGATCGTCAGCGGCGTCGTGCCGAGCGTGACGACGATCAGGTCGGCCACGCAGATCCCGAGCGCGACGCCGGCGGCCAGCTCGACGGCGCGGCCGGCGTGCCGGCCGCGCGTGACGCCGAGCACGATGATCGCCGCGATCGGCGCGAAGAACGGCCGCGCGTGGCCGATCAGCTCGATCGCGACCAGCCAGGCGCCGGCGGCGGCGAGCGCCGTCTGGGCGATCATCGCCGCCAGCTCGCGCATCCGCTCCAGGCGCTCGTGTGCCGCGCCCCGGCCGCGCCTGGACGCTCCGTCGAGCACCGTCGCCGCGCGCCGCAGCGCGTGGCGCGACGCCGGTTGCCGCCGGCTGGTTCGCACGCTGCCGCTTATATCCACGTGCGGCGACAAATGCTCGCAAGGTGCGGCGCCGTCGTCCGCCTCGGCGCCGGCCCGACCCGCCGCCTCGCTAACCTTCCAGGGCGTGCCGTTACCGCTGATTTGCGGGGGATTCCCGGTTCCGTCCGATCCGTCGCGGAGACTCATCGGTCCACGAGATGGGGCTCGCGAAAGCCCCAAATTGCAGGGATTTTGGCCGCTGATATGGAGAAGGAGCAGGAGATGGCACGCACCTCGCAGACCCCACTGGCCACCGACGTGAAGCCGGGCGAGGCCCTCTCCGTCTCCCGCTACTTCACGAAGCCCGGCGTCGATCCCTTCGACACCGTCCAGTGGGAGCTGCGCGATGCCCGGATCGGCCACGGCGACCGCGTCGCCTTCGAGCAGCGCGGGGTCGAGTTTCCGGCGAGCTGGTCGCAGAACGCGACCAACATCGTCGCCCAGAAGTACTTCCGCGGCCAGCTCGGCTCGCCGGCGCGCGAGTACTCCGTCAAGCAGATGGTCGGCCGCGTCGCCGGCACGATCGCCGACTGGGGCAGGTCGCGCGGCTACTTCGCGACCGTCGAGGACGGCGACACGTTCCAGGCCGAGCTCTCGCACGTGCTGCTGCACCAGATGGCGGCGTTCAACTCGCCGGTGTGGTTCAACGTGGGGTTCGAGGAGAGCCCGCAATGCTCGGCGTGCTTCATCCTGAGCGTCGAGGACAACATGGGGTCGATCCTCGAGTGGAACACCCAGGAGGGCAACATCTTCCTCGGCGGCTCGGGCTCGGGTATCAACCTCTCGAAGATCCGCGGCTCGATGGAGCCCCTGGCCAAGGGCGGCACCGCGTCCGGTCCGGTCTCCTTCATGCGCGGCGCCGACTCGTGGGCGGGCACGATCAAGTCCGGCGGCAAGACGCGGCGCGCGGCGAAGATGGTGGTGCTCGACGTCGACCATCCAGACATCCGCGACTTCATCTGGTGCAAGGCCAGGGAGGAGAAGAAGGCCGCTGCCCTGCGCGACGCCGGCTTCGACATGTCGATCGACGGCGAGGGGTTCATCTCGATCCAGTACCAGAACGCCAACAACTCGGTGCGGCTGACCGACGACTTCATGCGCGCCGTCGACAACGACGAGCCGTGGCACCTGATCGCGCGCACGACCGGCGAGCCCGTCGGCGATCCGATCCCCGCGCGCGAGCTGATGCGCGAGATCGCCGAGGCGGCATGGCAGTGCGCCGATCCGGGCGTGCAGTACGACACGACGATCAACCAGTGGCACACCTGCCCGCAGTCGGGGCGGATCAATGCCAGCAATCCGTGCAGCGAGTACATGCACGTCGACGACTCGGCCTGCAACCTCGCGTCGCTGAACCTCATGAAGTTCCGCCGCGCCGACGGCTCCTTCGACGTCGACTCCTTCGAGCATGCCGTCGACGTGATGTTCCTGGCGCAGGAGATCATCGTCGGGCCGTCGAGCTACCCGACCGAGCAGATCGGCGTCAACGCGCGGGCGTTCCGCCAGCTCGGGCTGGGCTACGCGAACCTCGGCGCGTACCTCATGTCAAACGGCATGGCCTACGACTCCGACAAGGGCCGCGCGACGGCGGCGGCGATCACGTCGCTGATGACCGGCCGCGCCTACCTCGGGTCGGCGCGGATCGCCGCGGCGATCGGGCCCTACGAGCACTACGACGTCAACCGCGAGGCGCACAACGCCGTCATGCGGATGCACCGCGACGCGTCGTACGCGATCCCCGACTCCGCGACGACGGACACGGCGCTGCTCGACGCGGCGCGCGCCGTGTGGGAGGACGCCGTCATCACCGGCGAGGAGTACGGCTACCGCAACGCGCAGGCGACGGTGCTCGCGCCGACGGGGACGATCTCCTTCCTGATGGATTGCGACACGACGGGCGTCGAGCCCGACTTCTCGCTCGTGAAGTTCAAGGAGCTCGTCGGCGGCGGGCAGATGACGATCGTCAACCAGACGATCCCGATGGCGCTGCGCACGCTCGGCTACGGCGAGCAGCAGATCGCGCAGATCGAGGCGCACGTCAACGAGCACGCGACGATCGTCGGCGCGCCGGGCCTGCTCGAGGAGCACATGTCGGTCTTCGACGTGGCGGTCGGCGAGCGCGCGATCTCGCACATGGGCCACATCAAGATGATGGGCGCCGTCCAGCCGTTCATCTCGGGCGCGATCTCCAAGACGGTGAACCTGCCGTTCGAGGCGACGGTCGAGGACATCGCCGACGCCTACATCCAGGCGTGGAACGTCGGCGTCAAGGCGCTCGCGATCTACCGCGACGGGTCGAAGACCGCGCAGGCGCTGCGGACCGATGCGCAGGAGGGCAGGCCGGCCGAGGGCGTCGAGGCCGTCGTCGTGGAGGGCTACTCGCAGGAGCAGGTCGACGAGCTCATCGAGGGGGCCGTCGCCGCGGCGCGCAGGAAGGCGCTGGCGGAGGCCGGTCCGGCGCGCAACCGGATGCCGCGCGAGCGCCAGTCGATCACGCACAAGTTCTCGATCGCCGGCCACGAGGGCTACATCACGGCGGGCATGTACGAGGACGGCACGGTCGGCGAGATCTTCCTCACCGACATCGGCAAGGAGGGCTCGACGCTGCGCGGCATGATGAACGCGTTCGCGACGTCGATCTCGATCGCGCTGCAGTACGGGGTTCCGCTGGACACGCTCGTCGAGAAGTTCTCCTACATGCGCTTCGAGCCCGAGGGCATCACGCAGAACCCGGAGATCCCGTTCGCCAAGTCGATGCCCGACTACATCATGCGCTGGCTCGCGTCGCGCTTCCTGGACACGGACACGCAGGAGGAGCTCGGCATCCTCACGCCCGAGGTCCGCGCGCGCAAGATGGCCGAGGACGCCGGCACGTCGACCGCCTCCTCGGACACCAACGGCCCGGCCGGCGGCGGCAACGGCGGCACGGTCAAGCGCACCGCCGCGACGACGACGCAGCCCGCCACGACGCGCGCAGCGGCCGACGCGATGACCGACACGCCGCCCGTCGTGCCCGCGCGCATGAAGGGCCTCGACCTCGGCCCCGCCTGCGCGCAGTGCGGCGGCATGATGCAGCGGACCGGGTCCTGCTACACGTGCTCGAGCTGCGGCAACAACACCGGCTGCGGGTGATCGTTGTGAAGTGTCACGAGTTGTCCTGCGCAGATGTCTCGGCTTCTTCAGTCAGGCGGCGCGAGTTCAGTAGCGCGCTCGGCGGAGGCGGTGTGGTCGGCGCGGCCGGGATGGTCTTCTGGCCGGCGCCCGACAGGGCTGAGTGATCCGAGCGGTGGCGGCTCGCGGAGGTCTGGGGTCCAGGCCGTGGATCCAGAAGGGCGCGCGCCGCTTGGTGGACACGTCGAGAGTGCTGGTCCTGCTGCCAAGCAGCACTGGGGCCGCGGGTCTTCGTGTCCGAGTGCGGCGGCAACGAACGCCCCGCCATATGCTCCCGGCAGATGACGCTTCAGCGGATGGACAACGTTCTCATCGTTGTCGAGGACCTCGAGGCTGCCAAGGCCTTCTTCGCCGAACTCGGTATGGAAGCGGAAGGCGAGACGACCGTCGAGGGGCCCTGGGTCGACAAGGTCGTCGGGCTCGACAACGTCCGGGCGGACATCACGATGATGCGGACCCCGGACGGCCACGGCCGCGTCGAGCTGTCGCGCTTCCACACGCCGCCGGCGATCAGAACCGAGCCGGAGAACGCGCCGGCGAACGCGCTCGGGATGCGCCGCATCATGTTCACCGTCGACGACGTCGACGACGTCGTCGCCCGCCTGCGCGGCCACGGCGCTGAACTCGTCGGCGAGATCGCGCAGTACGAGGACGTCTACCGGCTCTGCTTCGTGCGGGGCCCTGCGGGCATCATCGTCGGACTGGCCGAGCAGCTCAGCTGAACCCGATCGTCGACGCGGTCACGCGCTCGCCTTCAACGGGGCGCTCTCGTCGAGTCGCCGTCGACATCGACAGCCGCTGCCGTGAGGCGAGCGTCGGCAGACGTGGCTGCCGACGGGTGCGCGCAGAGCTCGAAAGCGGCAACCCCGACGATCGGATCGACGCGCTGCAACGCGCCGCCGTCGCTCGCGACGACGTGCCCGGGGAGGCCAACGCACGCACGTTCAAGACACGCTCGCGCCGACACGCCGGCGGCGAGGACCCGGGCGGCTCGGGCGATCGGCTGTCGCTGCCGGCGGCCGCGCCGCGCCGCCTCTCGCGGCGCGGCCGTGGCAGCTGCGCTCACGCAGCGCTGCGAACCCCGATCTCGCTGCGCACGCGCGCGGCGGCGCGGGAGAGCGCCTTGAGCTTCTCGATCGCGCAGAAGCGCGGCAGCGCCTTCAGGCCGCAGTCGGTCGTGAGGTAGACGCGCTCGGGCTCGATGTGCTCGAGCACCTTGTGGATCCGCTCCACGATCTCGTCGTCGGTCTCGATGTAGAGCGTGCGGATGTCGATCACGCCGACCTGCACCTCCTTGTCGGGCGCGATCTCCTTCAGCGCGTGGACGTCGGCCATGTCGCGCAGGGCGAAGTCCAGCGCGTACTGCTCGACGTTGACCTCCTGCCAGCGCTCCAGCACGCGCGGCAGCGCGTCCTCGACCGTGCGGAACGTGTTGCCGTAGCCCGCTCCCAGGCACGAGTGCCAGGCGATCTTCGCGTCGACGCCCTCGATCCATGCGTTGAGCACGTCGATCACCCACGTGGCGCCGTCGTCCCAGGCCAGCCGCCAGGCGCCGAGATCCTCGATCTGGATGAACTCGGCGCCGCGCGCGACGAGGTCCTTGAGGTCCTGGTTGAAGATCGGGACGAGGTCCTCCGCCAGCCGGCGCTCGGAGTCGTACCTGGACCCGGGCACGCTGAGGTCGACGTGGAACGTCAGGTTGGGGGGACCGGCACCGACGGACACCTTGAGCGGGCGGTCGGTCAGCCCGCGCGCGACCTGGTACATCTCGCCGAGCCGCGCCGGGATGCCCTGGCTGACCTCGCCGGTGACGGAGGTGCCGCCCCAGTCGTGCATCCATGCCGCCTGGCTGAGGTCGGGGTTCTCCTCCTTCTCGATCTCGCGCGCGATCGGGTTGGGGAGCTTCGCCTTGCTGAAGCCGCCGAGGCGCTCGTACCAGTACCAGACGAAGGAGCCGATCGCCCCGCCGTACTCGTCGAAGTGCATCTGCCCGTCGGTGACGATGTCCAGGCCGGCGATCTCCTGGTCCTTGATGCACGCCGCGGTCGCGTCGCGGTAGGCCTGGAAGTTCTCCTCGAGCTTCCACCACTCCAGCAGGTCGGCGCCCTGCACGTTGTACTGCTGGTACCACCGGGGCTTGGGATAGGAGCCGATCATCGTGGTCGGCAGGATCGTGTCGGTCACCTTCGTCGGCATGGCGCTACCTCTCTTCTGGACGTCGGGTGGATTTCGCAGGCAAGCGGGCGTGACCTCAGTCGTCGAGCATCGCCACGGCGCGCACGGGCGACCCCGTACCCGCGCGGATGCGCAGCGGAAAGCCGAAGAACGCGAACCGGCGGCCGGCGACGGCCCCCAGGTTGGCGAGGTTCTCGTAGTGCGTCACGCCGTTGCGGCGGCAGAACAGGTGCACGGGATAGATCCGGTCGGCCGGGTTGTCCGGGCTCGGCGAGTCGACGCCGAAGATCTTCACGCCGTGATCGCCGAGCCACTCGGCCGCCGACTCGTCGAGCCCCGGGTACTGCGTCGTGTACTCCGGCGTGCCGCCGAAGCGCTCGGCGGAGCCGGTGCGGATCAGCAGCACGTCGCCGCGGTGCAGCTCCGCGGGCGACTCCGCGAGCGCCCGCTGCAGCCGCTCGCCCGTGCAGTACTCGCGCGGCGCGACGTCGGAGACGTCCAGGCAGGTGCCCTGGCCGCAGAACGTCTCGAGCGGCATCTCGTCGATCGTCGGCGCGCCCTCGCGCGGGTCGAGATGGCTCAGCGCGTCGACGTGCGTCGGGCCGTGGTCGCAGAGCTGGATGCCGAGGCTCTGAAACGCGAAGTCGCTGTCGAAGTTCGGCGCGGTGTCGGCGAACGAATGGTGCTGCCAGACCTTGGTCTCGAGGTGCCCCGCATAGACCGGCATGCCGTCGTAGATCTCCTGGGACAGGTCAACAAGCTGCGCCACGGGCGCCTCCCTCTCTCCTCACCGGCGGTCGTGCGCGACGCCGCCGTCGTGAACTGGACGTGCTCACCACGCGGTCCACCCGCCGTCGACGCGCAGCACGGTGCCGTTGACGCTCTGCGATGCGTCGCAGGCCAGGTAGCGGACGGCGTCGGCGACCTGCTCGACGGTCGCCAGCCGGCCTGTCGGCAGGCGCCGGTGGACCTCTTCGGCGAAGGCCGGGTCGGCGAGCATCCCGCGCGTCAGCGGCGTCTCGACGAACGTCGGCGCGACCGCGTTGACGCGGATGCCGTCGGCGGCCCACTCGACGCCGAGCGCCTTCGTCAGGCCCTCGACGGCATGCTTGGTCGCGCAGTAGGCGACGCGACCGGGATAGCCGACGGTGCCCATCTGCGAGGAGAGGTTGACGATGCTTCCGCCGGCGCCGCGGCGCAGCAGCGCGTCGCCGACCGCGCGGCAGGTCGTGAACGTCGCGCGGACGTTGACGTCGAACAGCGCGTCCCAGTCGGCGAGCGCGTAGTCGCGCGCCGGGCCCGGCCGGTTGGTGCCGGCGGCGTTGACGCAGACGCGCAGATCGCCGAGCTCCTGCGCCGCCGCCACCGCGCCGGCGACCTGCCGCTCGTCGGTCACGTCGGCGACGTGGACGTGCGCGGTCGCGCCGGCATCGGCGATCGCCGCGGCCGCCGCCTCGAGCTCGCCGGCCGTGCGTGCGACGAGCACGACCTCGGCACCGGCCTGGGCGAGGGCGTGCGCGCAGCCCAGGCCCAGCCCTCGTCCCGCGCCCGTGACGAGCGCGACCCGGCCGTCCAGGCGCCAGCGCGCCTCGCTCATGGCGTGCGTGCCGCGCGCTGGAGGCGCATCGTCGCGGTGAGCGCGTGCCCGGCGAAGTGCTCGGCCGTCGAGATCGCCGCCGTCGCCGGCGCGACGTGGCGCGTGCCCTCGGCCGTCAGCTGCTGGTAGGTGCAGGTCTTGAGGAACTTCCCGACCCACAGGCCGCCGGTGTAGCGCGCGCCGCGCAGGGTCGGCAGGACGTGGTTGGTCCCGACCGCCTTGTCGCCGTACGCGACGGTCGCCTCGGCGCCGAGAAACAGGGAGCCGTAGTTGCGCAGCCGCTGGAGGTACAGCCCCAGCTTGGCGTCCTCGACATGCACCTCGAGGTGCTCGTTGGCGGCCTCGTCGGCGAGCGCGATCGCGCCGTCGTCGTCCTCGGCGATCGCGATCCAGCCGTGATCGCGCCAGGCGGCGCCGGCGACATCGGCGGTCGGCCAGGTCAGCAGCAGCTCGTCGACCTGCTCGGCGACCGCCCGCGCGACGTCCTCCCCGATCGCGATCAGCCCGGCCGGCGAGCTCGGCCCGTGCTCGGCCTGCCCGAGCAGGTCGGCGGCGACGATCTTAGGGTCGGCCGAGCCGTCGGCGATCACGAGCACCTCTGTCGGCCCGGCGAGCAGGTCGATCCCGACGCGGCCGAAGAGCTGGCGCTTGGCCTCGGCGACGTACGCGTTGCCGGCGCCGACGAGCATGTCCACCGGCGCCAGCCCGTCGACGAGCCCGAACGCCATCGCCGCCAGCGCCTGCACCCCGCCGAGGCACAGCACGGCGTCGGCGCCGGACGTGTGCATCGCGTGGAGCATCGCGGGATGGACGCCGCCGCCGCGCTGCGGTGGCGCGCAGCCGATGACCTGCTCGACGCCGGCGACCTTCGCGACGAGCACCGTCATGAACGACGAGGCAAGCATCGGGTAGCGCCCGCCGGGCACGTACGCCCCGACCGATGCGACGGGGATATGGCGATGGCCGAGGACGACGCCCGGGGCGGTCTCGACACGCAGCTCGTGCATCGTGTCGCGCTGGGCCTGCGCGAACCGGCGAACCTGCTCCTGGCCGAACGCGATGTGCTGCCTGAGCTCGTCGTCGAGCTGCGCCGTGGCGCGCGCGATCTCGTCGCCGGAGACGACGAAGCTCTCCGGCGACCAGTCGTCGAGCTCAGCCGACCAGCGGCGCACGGCGTCGATGCCGCCGCGCTCGATGTCGCGCAGCATGTCGCTGACGCGCGCGCGCAGCTCGTCCGTCGCTGCCGGCGTGACTGCGTTGGGTGCCTTGAGATAGCTGACTGAGATCGCTCTGGCCTCGTCGGGGCTTCGCACTATACATACGTATGCAGCACAGTCCAGGCGCAAGCGTGATTGGATTCGCGCGGTGAGTCCACCAGGACCCCCGCGCGACGTGCCCGGGCGTGCGCGCCCCGCCGCAGAGGACGGCGACCGCCGCCCCACGAGCCACGACGTCGCGCTCGCCGCGGGCGTCTCGCAGCCGACCGTCTCGCGGGCACTGCGCGGAGACGCGAGCGTCGCCGCCGCGACGCGGCAGCGCGTTGTCGACGCCGCCCGGGCGCTCGGCTACGTCCCCAGCGAGCGCGGCCGCAGCCTCTCGACGCGGCGCTCGGGCCGGATCGGCGTCGTCGTCGAGGATCTCGGCAACCCCTTCTACTTCGAGCTGCTCGATGCGCTGCACGACCGGCTGGAACGCTCGGACCACCGCATGGTCGTGCTCACTCCCGGTCGCGGCGATCCCGAACGCCTCGAGCGGCTCGTCGACGGCTCGACGGACGGGGTCGTGCTGACGACGACGAGGCTGGACTCCGAGCTGCCCGCGCGGCTCGTCGACCGCCGCTTCCCGTTCGTCCTGCTCAACCGGATCGTCGACGGCCTCGCCGCGGACTCGTGCTCGGTGGCGAACGTCGACGGCGCCGCCAGCGTCGCCGCGGCGCTCGTGCGCCACGGTCACCGCTCGATCGGGGCGATCTTCGGCCCGTCGGACACGAGCACCGGGCGCGACCGCGAGATCGGCTTTCGCGCGCAGCTCGACAGGCACGGCATCGTTCTCCCTCCCGAGTCGACGCGGCGCGGGCCGTTCGCCCACGAGACCGGCCGGCAAGCGCTGCGCGAGCTGCTCGCGGGCACGCCGCCGCCGACCGCCGTCTTCTGTGCCAACGACGTCATCGCGATCGGCGCGCTCAACGCAGCGCGCGCCCTCGCGCTCCGCGTCCCCGAGGATCTCAGCATCGTCGGCTTCGACGACATCGCGATGGCGGCGTGGGAGGTCTTCGAGCTGACGACCGTGCGCCAGGACCTGCAGGAGATGTGCAGGATCGCCGTCGACCTTCTGCTGGCGCGGATCACCAGCCCGGAGCGCGAGCCCCGGCAACACGTGCTGCCGGCACGGCTGGTCTGCCGCGCGACGCTCGCGCGAGCGCCGGCCTGAGCGGTCGCCACCAGCCGCGACTGCGCCGCAGGCGAGACGTCCGTCGGCTGCAGCACCGCGGAGCGCACGAATGCGACCGAGGAGAGGATCCCGGCTGCTGCACGCGGCCCGTCGCACGACGACGGCGGGGGATGTCCCGACGGCCTCGTCGGCGCGCGGATCGCGCGGCGCGCGGATCGCCGCGGGCGGACCGCTGCGGCGGCCCGCCCGGCGGCGTCGGATCAGATCGTCGCTATCGCGACGCCTGCGCGATCAGCCGGCGCCGATCCGCTCGAGCGCCTCGTTGAAGCGCTCCCGCGCCTGCTCGTCGAGCTGCCGGGTGACGGCCTGGACGGTCGATCGCGCCTCGTCGCGCAGCGCCCGGATGCGCCTGTTGATCTCCTCGCGGCTCTGCGTGCGCCCGGCCGTGAGCTCCTGCGAGATCGCCGTCGCCGTGCGGCTGATCTCCTCGTTGAGCGAGACCAGCCGCTCGCGCGCGCCCTCTGCCGCGGGCAGCTGCTCGGCACGGCTGCGCAGGTCGTCCGCCCGCTCGCTGGCCAGCTCGAGCCGTGCCATCGCCTCGTCCTGGTCGATCGAGCCACTGGCGAAGCCCTCGGCCGTCTCGCTCACGTCGGCCGCCAGATCCTGGCTCGCGTCGAGCACGGCGCGACCCTCCGGTGAGAGCTCGCCGTCGCCCGCCTGGGTGACGGTCGTCGTCGCCGTTCCGACCGCCGGCTCGGTGGTGGTCGGCGTCGTGGCCGTGACCTCGGGGACCGCCGGCGCCGTCGCCGTCGCCGTGGCCGCCTGGTCGTCGTCGTCGTCTGATCCGCAGCCGGCGGCGCCCAGCAGCGCGGCGGCGGCGATGAAGGTGATGATCCGATATCTCATGTTCCTGCGGTGCCCGGCAGGTGCAACTGCGACCGCATCTCGTCAGCCCGCTGACCAGTCCGCAGCGTGCGCGATGATCCGGGACGCGGCGAGATCGCCGGACGCAGAGCGGTCAAGCCGCTGACGCGACCGTTCAGCGTCAACCCCGAGCGGGTAGCTGCTGCGCGACGCGACGGCCAACCGAGGAGGGCGAGGCGTTGCCGAGCCGAGCGCTGTGAGCACGGTCAACGGAGCAAGCCCCCGCGCCGGACGCCGGCGCGTGGACGCCGTCACCGTGCTCGTCGACGCGCTGGTCGTCGCGTGGGTGCTGACCTGGCTGCTGCTCGGGCTGCGCGTCCACGACGAGGTAGAGGGACTGACGGCGCTCAGCACGGCGATCTCCAACGCCGGCGGTGCCGTCGAAGGGACCGGGCGGACGCTCGACGGGCTGAACATCCCGTTCGTGGGCGAACGGATCGACCAGACGGCGAAGGAGGTCACCGATGCCGGTCGCCAGACCCGCGTCAGCGCGCGCGCCGCACGCGACAGCATCGGCAACCTCAGCACGCTGCTGGGGCTGTCGGTCGCGTTCATCCCGTCGAGCGCGATCCTGCTCGTGTACCTCCCGGCACGCATCGCCCGCGCGCGCGAGCGGCGCGCGATGCGCCTGCTGCTGGAGCGGTTCGCCGGCGACGCGATGCTCGAGCGGCTGCTCGCCCATCGCGCGCTGCAGACGATGAGCTACCGCCGGCTGCAGGACATGGCGCCCGAGCGCCCCTGGGTCGATCTCGCCGAGGGGCGCTACGCCGAGCTCGCGGCCGCCGAGCGGCGGCGGCTCAACCTCGAGCCCAGCGGCCGCTGACGAACGATGTCGGCTCGCTTCGCACGCGCTGTCGTCGCCGCGCGCGTGGCGATCGTCGTCGCCTGGATCGCCGCCGCGGTCGCGCTCACGCTGCTGCTGCCGTCGATTCGCGAAGCCCAGGTCGGCGCGCTCGGCGACCTCGTGCCGACGGGCGCCGAGGCGATCGAGTCCGAGGAGCGCGCCGCCGAGCTGTTCCTGTTCCCGTTCCTCAGCCGCACGATCGTCGTCGCGCGCGACCCCGACGGCCTGGCGCTGCGCGCCCACGCCGGCGTCGCGTTCCAGACCGCGCGGCTGGACCGCGGCGAGCTGCCCACGCTGCGCGGAACGCGCGGCTACCTGCTCTCCAACGGCATCGGCCAGGTCCCGCTCGTGCGCGAGCGATCGACGACCATCCTCAGCCCGCTGCTGTTCCCGCCGAGCGTCGGCCAGGACGGGCGGACGGGAGCGGCGCAGCGCTTCGCGGACCGGTACGTGCGCCCGGCCGTCGGGCCGGACGCGTTCGTCGGCGTCACCGGCGCGATCCCGGCACGCGCCGCGCAGGCGGACGTCATCGAGGAGAACCTGCCGCTGTTCGAGGGGGCGACGCTGCTGTTCGTGCTCCTCGCCGTCGGGCTGTACTTCCGCGCGCTGCTGGCGCCGGTCGTCAACCTCGTCGCCGTCGCGATCGCCTACCTCGTGTGCGTCCGTCTCGTGGCGACGATCGGAGCGGCGCTCGGCGTGTCGGTTCCCAGCGAGGTCGAGCCCGTGATCGTCGCCCTGCTCTTCGGGATCGTGACCGACTACTCGCTGTTCTTCCTGTCGCGATTTCGGCGCCGCGTCGACCGCGGCGATCGGCCGGACGAGGCGGCGCGTGCGACGACGGCCGAGCTGACGCCGATCATCCTGACGTGCGGACTCGCGGTGGCGGCGGCGTGCGGCGCGCTGGTCGTCGCGGGTCCCGGCTTTCTGCAGGCGTTCGGGCCGGGACTGGCGCTCGCCGTCCTGATCGGGATGGTGGTGGCGCTCACGTTCGTCCCCGCAGCGCTCGCGCTGCTCGGCCGCCGCGTGTTCTGGCCCCACCGGCCCGATCCGTCCGAGCCGAAGGCGGAGAACGTGCGCGGAGCGGTCGCCCGGCTCCTGCGCTGGGCGGTGCTCAAGCCGCGCACGGCGATCGTCGTGTCGCTGCTCGCGCTGGCCGCGATGTCGGCGCCGATCGCGACGATCGACCTCGGCAACCCGCTGATCCGCGGGCTGCCGAGCGACAGCGAGCCGCGCCGCGCGTACGCGCAGGCGTCGGCCGGGTTCGTGCCCGGCGTCCTATCGCCCACGGTGCTGCTCGTCGAGCAGCCCGGGATCACCGGCCAACGCCGGGCGCTCGCGCGCCTGCAGCGCCTGCTGCGCGATCAGCCCGGCGTGGCCGAGGTCCTGGGACCGCCGGTCAACCCCACCGGCCGGGAGCTCGGCGCGCTGCTGGCGCGCAACGGAGACGCCGCGCGCTACGCGATCGCGTTCACGAGCGATCCGCTGGGCAGCGTCGCGATCAAGCGCCTCGACGCGCTGCGCGAGCGGATCGACACGCTGCTGGCGCGGGCCGGGCTGCCAGAGGCCGAGGCGAGCTTCGCGGGCGACACGGCGCTGTCGCAGGAGACGATCGCCGGCACCGTCTCCGATCTGTGGCGCGTCGTTCCCGCCGTCCTGATCGCCGTCCTGCTCGTGCTCGTCGTCTTCCTGCGCGGCCTCGTGGCGCCGCTGTACCTCGTCGCGGTCGCCGCGCTCTCGCCGCTCGCGGCGATCGGGCTCGGCGTCGGGCTGTTCGAGCTGATCCTCGAGGAGCAGGAGCTCGTCTACTACATCCCGGTCACGGCAGCCGTCCTGCTCGTCGCGCTGGGCTCGGACTACAACATCCTGCTCGTCGGCCGGATCTGGGACGAAGCGCAGCGCCGGCCGCTGCGGGAGGCGACGATCGTCGCCGGCGCGGGCGCCGCGCGGGCGATCTCGGCCGCCGGCATCGTGCTCGCGTTCTCCTTCTCGGCGCTCGCGCTCGTGCCGTTGACGGCGTTTCAGCAGCTCGGCTTCGTGATGGGCGCGGGCCTGCTGATCGACGCCTTCCTCGTGCGCACCGTGCTCGTGCCCGCGGTCATCGGCCTGGCGGGCTACCGCAGCGAGTGGCCCGGCAGGCGCCTGCGCCGCCAGAGCGATCGGGCGCGCGAGCGCATCGCGCCGCAGCCGGCGCCGAGCGGGGCGCGACCCGTCGATGTCGCGGCGGCGGCGGCGGCGGTCGCCTCCGCCGCCGCGACGCCGTCACAACCGCCGCTCTCGCGCACCGTGGCGTCGCGGCTGATCGCCCTCGCCGCCGCGGCGGTCGCCTTCGTCGCGGCGCGCGCGCTGCGACGCGGCGGCCGCGGCCGGCGCTGAGCCGCTAGCGCACCCGGCGGGCCGGTACGGGCGTCCAGCTCAGGCCGCGCCGCAGGTAGACGGCGCATGGCTCGCTGACGACGCCCCGATCGCCCCCGGCGCACGCGAAGTCCGACGGCACGTGGTAGGCGGTCGCGCCGCTCCAGGCCCATCCCGACCACGCCTCGACGGCACCGTCGATCTCGTAGCGGCCGGTGCTGATCCGGTAGCGGATCGCGCCGGAGTCCGTCGTCCTGCAGCCGCCGGGATCGCCCTGGCAGGCGCGGAAGAAGGCGACGCGTCCCTCGGCGATCGACGGACCGAGGTACGTCTGGCCGCCCAGGCCGGTGCCCATGTAGGCCACCTGCCGCGTGTCGGTGCGCCCGGTGTTCGTGAGCCGGATCTCGTTCTGGCGGAAGCCGGGGAAGCTGTCGGGCTGGTAGGTCCAGTGCTGCGCGATCCAGCGGCCCCAGAGCTCCATCGAGACCAGCCGCGTGTCCTCGATGCGGCGACAGTCGGGCGGATCGACGGCGCCGCAGCGGCGGTCTGGCAGCCCGGCCAGCCGCTGCGACCTGCGCGCCCGCGGCCAGCTGAGCATCTTCGTGTAGGGGACGACGCGGTCGGGGCCGTAGCGCCGCCCGAAGACGAGGCGCCCCTTCCAGACCGACGGCGCGACCTCGTCGCGGCCTCTCGTATTGGCGTTGCGCACCGGGCGCAGCCGGTCGCCGACGCCGAGGCCGAGCACGAACAGGTCGCAGGAGCCGTTGCACAGCGACACGACGACCGACGGGCGGCCCTCGGAGTCGGGGCCGAGATCGGCGTCGAAGACGGTCGGCTGCGGCCGCACCGGGAGGTCGCGCAGCTCGCCGTCGCGCCAGCTGCTCAGCCGGTAGCGCTCGCCGTCCCAGCGGCTGAACAGCAGCCAGCCGGCGTACTCGTCGACCGGCGTCGACCGCGCGAGCGGGACGAGCAGCTCGGCGGCCGCGGGGGCCTGGGCGCCGGCGGAAGCCGGGCCGGGGGTCAGCATCACGGCGACCGCGAGGAGGAGTGTCGTGAGGATCGAAGGTCTCATATCGATGAGACGTTCAGCAGGCCCCGATGTAATGCCGCGCTGTCATACCGCTTACGTATGCCCGCCCGCGGCGATCAGCACCGCGATCGCGCGAACGGTCGCGTAGCCCCTCCACTCCAGCGCCGCCGCGGGCGAGTGGCTGGCGAAGTCCACGCGCCAGCCGCCGTCCTGCTGCTGCTCTGCGGCGAGGCGCTCGAGGTCGCGCTCGACGACGCCGGCGTCGAACAGCGCGCGCGCCGGCCGCCCGGGGAGCGGCGCCAGATCCAGCGGCCGCAGCGACTCGTCCGGGGCACCGCCGGCGACGGGCAGCCGTCCGTCGGCGGGGATCAGCTCGCCGAGGCGCGCGAGCAGCGCGGGCGCCTCGGGCTGCGTGTCGTGCACCGCGTCGAGCAGCTGCACCGACGCGTTGATCGCGAGCGCATGCGGCGCGTCCCCGAGCGTCGCGATCGCGTCGATGCAGTAGCGGGTCGCCCGCGCGAGCCACGCGTGCGCCGCGACGGCCGCGTCCCAGGCGGCGACGCGCTGCGCGGCGGCGGCGACGTATGCGGTGATCTGCAGCGACGAGACGGCCGGGTCGGCGTGCGCCCAGAACGGCGCGAGCGCCGCGTCGTCGGCGACGGGCAGCGCGAAGGCGAGCCCGCCGTCGGGCAGCGTCGCCGACGCCAGCCAGTCGCACAGCTCGACCGAGCGCGGCGTCGCCGGCGGTCCCGCGTCGCCGATCGCCTCGAACGCATGCAGCGCCCCGGCCGGCTGGCTCTCGGGGGCGCGCAGGTCGGGCTCCAGGCCCCAGCCGTAGCCGCCGTCGGGGTTGCGGTAGCCCTCGAGCGCAGCGAGCACTGCGCCGGGCTCGCCGCGCCCGAGCAGCAGCTCCAGCCGGCGTCGGTCGAGGGTGCGGGCGTGCCCGGCCATGAACGCCACGGCGCCCGGGAGATCGATGCTCATGGCCCTCAGTCTGCACACCCGCACCGGTCATCGTCTTGTACGTTGGGGTGGTCTCGCTCGCCGATCTCAAGTCCCCGACCCCCGCTGCGCGCCGGCCGCAGGCCGCTGAGGCGATGCACCACCTGCCGGTGCACGAGGCCCTCGTGCTGCTGCAGGCCGATGGCACGCACGGGCTGAGCGCCGAGGAGGCCGAGCGCCGGCTGCGCCGCCACGGCCCCAACGTGCTGCCGCGCGTCGAGCGGCGCGGAGCGCTGCTGCGCTTCGCGCTGCAGTTCCACCACCCGCTGATCTACGTCCTCCTCGCCTCGGCGGTCACGACGTACGCGATCGGCGCGCACGTCGATGCCGCGGTGATCATGGGCGTCGTCCTCGCCAACGCCGCGGTCGGCTTCGTGCAGGAGGCGCGCGCCGAGCGCGCGCTGGATGCGCTCGCCGCGATGGTCACGGTCGAGGCGACGGTCGTGCGCGACGGCGCGCGCCAGCGCGTGCAGGCCAAGCAGCTCGTGCCAGGCGACGTCGTCGCGCTGAGCCCGGGCGACAAGGTCAGCGCCGACCTGCGCCTGCTCGACGTCACCGACCTCAGCGTCGACGAGTCGTCGCTGACCGGAGAATCGGTGCCGGTCGAGAAGGCGCAGTCGGTGCTCGCGCCGCAGACGCTGCTCGCCGACCGCGCGAACATGGCCTTCTCCGGCACGCTCGTGACCGCGGGCCACGGCCGCGGCGTGGTCGTGGCGACGGGGGCGGACACGGAGCTGGGGCTGATCCATCGCCTGCTCGGCGAGACGACGGAGCTCGCGACGCCGCTGACGCGCAGGCTCGCGCACTTCAGCCGGGTGCTCACCGTCGTCATCCTCGCGCTGGCCGCGGTCACGTTCGCGATCGGGATCGCGCGCGGAGAGTCCGCGGCGGACATGCTGGTCGCGGCGGTCGCGCTCGCCGTGGGCGCGATCCCCGAGGGCCTGCCGGCGGCCGTCACGATCACGCTCGCCATCGGCGTCAGCCGGATGGCGCACCGCAACGCGATCGTGCGCCGGCTGCCGGCCGTCGAGACGCTCGGCAGCACGACCGTCATCTGCACCGACAAGACGGGCACGCTGACGCAGAACGCGATGACGGTCCAGCTCGTGCAGACGCCGGTCGGGCGCTACGAGATCGCCGGCGTCGGCTACACGCCGGAAGGACGGATAACGAGCGACGGGCGCGCCGTTCACGTCGCCGACGACGTCTCGCTGCAGACCTGCCTGACCGCCGGGCTGCTGTGCGGCGACAGCACGATCCGCCGCCGCGGCGATCACTGGGAGCCGGTCGGCGACCCGACCGAGGCGGCGCTCGTCGTCGCTGCGCACAAGGCGGGCCTGGAGCGGGAGGCCGTCCTGGCGCAGCGGCCGAGGATCGACGTGCTGCCGTTCGACTCGGAGCGGCGCTACATGGCGACCGTCCATCGGGATGCCGGTGGCGGCGCCGCGATCTTCGTCAAGGGCGCCGCCGAGCAGGTGCTGGCGATGTGCGATCGCCAGCTCGCCGCCGACGGCAGCGCGCCGGCGCTGGGGCGCAGCGCGGCGCTCGCCGCCGCCGACGAGCTGGGCGGGCGCGGTCAGCGCGTGCTGGCGCTCGCCACCCGCACGCTGCAGGCGGGTGAGCAGCCCGACCTCGAGCACCTGCAGGGGCTGACGTTCGCCGGATTGCAGGCGATGGTCGACCCGCCGCGGCCGGAGGCGATCGCGGCGGTCGCCGCGTGCCGGCAGGCCGGCATCGCGGTGAAGATGATCACCGGCGACCATCCCGCCACCGCGGCGGCGATCGCCGAGCGCGTCGGCCTGACGGCGGACGGCACGCCACGCGTCGTCGCGGGGGCCGAGCTCGCGCAGTGCCCGGATGAGCGGCTCGGCGAGGTTGCGACGTCCACGCAGGTGTTCGCCCGCGTCTCGGCGGAGCAGAAGCTGCGGCTCGTCGAGGCTCTCCAGGCGCGCGGCGAGATCGTCGCGATGACGGGTGACGGCGTCAACGACGCACCGGCGCTCAGCCAGGCGAACATCGGCGTCGCGATGGGACGCAGCGGCACGGAGGTCGCGCGCGAGTCGGCCGACATCGTCCTCTCCGACGACAACTTCTCGTCGATCGAGTCGGCCGTGGAGGAGGGGCGCCACACGTTCGACAACCTGCGCAAGTTCATCGTCTGGACGCTGCCGACCAACGCGGGCGAAGGACTGCTGATCCTCGCGGCGATCCTCGTCGGCGCCACGCTGCCGATCCTGCCCGTGCAGGTCCTGTGGATCAACATGACCACGGCCGTCCTGCTCGGGCTGACGCTCGCCGTCGAGCGCGCCGAGCCGGGCGTCATGACGCGCGCGCCGCGACGCCCGTCCGACCCGCTGCTCTCGCGCGAGCTGATGGCGCGGATGCTGCTCGTCTCCCTCCTGCTCGTGGCGGCCGCGTTCTCGCTCTTCGAGCACGAGCGCGCGCGCGGGGCGTCGATCGCGGAGGCCCGGACCGTGGCCGTCAACGTCTTCGTGGCGGTCGAGATCCTCTATCTGTTCAGCTGCCGCTCGCTGACGGGACGGGCACGCGACCTCGGGCTCTTCTCCAACCGCTGGCTGCTCGGCGGCGTGGCGCTGATGATCGCGCTGCAGCTGCTGTTCACGTACTCGGGGCCGATGAACGACCTCTTCGGCAGCGCCCCGCTCGAGGGCGTGACGTGGCTGAAGGTGCTCGCCGCGGCGGTCGTCGCATGGGCCGTCGTCGAGGTCGAGAAGCGCTGGCGCAGGATCCGCGGCGCCGGCCCGGGCGTCGACGTGCCGGGGTCGTAGACGAGGGACCGCAGGCGGCGCGCAGCGAGCGCTGAGCGGCGGGCTCGCGCGCGGGCTTCGAACTGCGGGCGCGCGACAAGCGACCAACCAAGCCGTCGGATCGCGGTTACGACATCCATGCACGAGCACAGCGGGAGCATCTGGTCACCGCGGCTGCGGCGGGTGCGGCCGGTCTACGAGCGCCACCTCGCCGGCCACGCCGCCCGGCGCGCCGCGTTCCTGTCCAAAGACGAGTTCACGGTGCGCAGCGTGCGCGAGGGCGGTCGCGAGACCCTGGCGGCATACGGCGAGCTCGACCTCTCGAGCGCATGGGAGCTCGAGCGAGAGCTGCGGCGCGCCGAGGCGACGGACGCGAGCGAGATCGTCGTCGACCTCGGCGGCCTGCGGTTCATCGACTCGGCCGGGATGGAGGTCGTCATCCACGCCTCGTCGCGCACCTGCCACCACGGCAAGCGCCTGATGATCCGTCGCGGCCCGGACGCCGTGCACCGCACGTTCGAGCGCGCCGGTATCGCGGCGCTGCTGCCGTTCGTCGCCGCGCCCGGCGGCACGCCGCTGCCGTAGGGGCGCTGCCACGACGCCGTCGGCATGCGAACATGTGTTCGTGGCCTTGGGCTCGGTCGTCCTGCACGCCGACGTCGACGCGTTCTTCGCGTCGGTCGAGCAGCGCGACGACCCGGCCCTGCGCGGCAGGCCCGTGATCGTCGGCGGCGGCGTCGTCATGGCCGCCAGCTACGAGGCGCGACGCTTCGGCGTGCGCAGCGGGATGGGTGGCTCGCGCGCCCGCCGGCTGTGCCCGGACGCGATCGTCGTCCCGTCGCGCTTCGACGCCTACGTCGAGGCGAGCCGCGCCGTGTTCGCCGTCTTCGAGCGCAGCGCGCCGGTCGTCGAGGCGATGTCGATCGAGGAGGCGTTTCTCGACATCGCGACGCTCGCGCGGACCAAGGGCGCGGCGCGCGAGATCGCCCGGCGCCTGCGCGACGCGGTGCGCGACGAGGTCGGGCTGCCGATCACCGTCGGCGTCGCGCGCACGAAGGTCGTCGCGAAGATGGCCGGCCGCGCCGCCAAGCCCGACGGGCTGCTCGTCGTCGCGCCCGCCGAGGAGCGCCCGTTCCTCGACCCCCTCGCCGTCGAGGATCTGTGGGGCGTGGGACCGAAGACGGCGCGCAGGCTGCACGACCGCAACCTGCACACCGTCGGCCAGCTCGCGCGGCTCAGCGAGGCGGCGCTGAAGGAGATCCTCGGCACGGCGGGCGGGCGCCGGGTCCACGCTCTCGCCAACGGCATCGACCTGCGTCCGCTGCAGGCCAACCGCCCGCCGCGCTCGTTCGGCGCCCAGCGCGCGCTCGGCGGCCGCGGGCGCAGGCCGCTCGCAGCCGACGAGCTCGAGGAGACGCTCGCGCGGCTGGCTCGGCGCTGTGCCGCTCGCATGGGCAGCGCCGGCTACGCCGGTCGCACGGTCGTCCTGCGACTGCGCTTCGCCGACTACAGCCGGGCGACGCGGTCGCGCACGCTGCCCGAGCACGCGACGGCCCCGGAGCCGATCCTCGCGGCGGCGCGCGCGCTGCTGGAGGCCGCGCTGCCGGCGATCGAGCGCCACGGCCTGACGCTCGTCGGCCTCACCGTCACGAACGTCGTCGACGTCAGCCGCGCGACGCAGCTCGAGCTGCGCGCCCTCGGAGGGCCTGCCGGCGCCGCAAATCGGCCGTTGTCATAGCCGACCGCTCAAGCATCGCCGGGCCACCGCCGATGGCCGTCCGGTGTCGCCTTCCCCCCGCAGCCTCGCCGCCGCCGTCCTCGTGACCGCCGCCGCGCTCTTCGCTCCGGCGAGCGCGAGCGCGCAGAACGGCTGCGTGCTGATCATCATCTGCCCGCCGGCGCCGGCCCCCGCGCCGCCGCCGCCGGCGCCGGATCCGCCGCCGGCGCCCACACCGCCGCCGGCGCCGATCGTCTCGCTTCTGCCACCGACCGTGCCGCCCGGCCACCTCGCGTCGTCCGCGCAGCCTCCGACGCTGCCGGTCGCGCTCGGCCGCGCGCGCAACATCACCGGCGGCCCCGGCCCCGACCGCCTGCGCGGCCGCGGCCGCAGCGACGCGATCCGCGCCCACGGCGGCGCCGACCGCATCTCGGGCCGCGGCGGCCACGACCAGCTCTTCGGCCAGACCGGCCCCGACCGCGTCGCGGGCGAGAACGGCCACGACTGGCTCGAAGGCGACTCGGGCGACGACACGCTGCTCGGCGGCAGGGGGCGCGACGTGCTGTCGGGGGGCTTCGGCCACGACAGGCTCGACGGCGGCCCCGGCGCCGACCTGCTCTACGGCGGCGCCGCCCAGGATCGCGTGCTCGGCGGCCCGGGCGACGACGTCATCCACGCGGGCTCGGGAACCGACGACGTGTTCGGCGGCACCGGCGACGACGTCCTCTACGCCGACTCCGGTCCCGACCGCCTCTTCGGCGGGCCGGGCAACGACGTGATCCATGCCAACGACGGCGGGCGCCAGGAGCTCGTCGACTGCGGCCCCGGCGACGACGTCGTGATCCTCGACCCGCGCGACCACAAGGGCGGGATCTCCGACGGCCAGATGCTGCGCCGCGGGCGCGTGCGCGGCTGCGAGCGGGTGCGCCACGAGCCGCCGCCGCCGCCCGACCCCAGCCGCGGCATCACGTGGCTGGCCCCGCGCAAGGGCGCCACGAAGAACGGCAGCGCACGCAACGACACGCTGCTGGGCGCCAGCGGGCCCGACCGCATCCACGGCCACGGCGGCGACGACGTCATCTGGGGCAACCAGCTGCACCGCGACAGGAGCACCGCGCTGGACGTCCTCTACGGCGATGCCGGCAAGGACACGATCTACGGCAGCCCCGGGCGCAACCGCATCTACGGCGACGACGGCGACGACTACCTGCAGGGCGGCTCGCGCCGCAACGCGATCTGGGGCGGCAACGGCAACGACGAGATCCGCCTGCGCGGCAGCGGCCCCAACACGGTCGACGCCGGCGCCGGCAACGACACGGTGCACAGCTACGCGCGAGGCGTCACGAAGATCGACTGCGGCGGCGGATACGACACCGCCTATGTCGACGGCGACGACCAGGCGACCGGCTGCGAGCGACTCGTGCGCCGCTGAACGCGTCCGGCCGCCGGGGTCCAGAGCCCCTGGCTAGAGCGGGACGTTGCGCATGATCGGGCGCTCGCGCTCGGCGCAGACCGCCGCGAGCATCCCGAGCGCGTCGCACAGCCGCCGGCGCGTGCTCGCGGGCGCGACCACCTCGTCGACGACGCCCTCGCGGGCCGCCGTCTCCGACGACAGCCAGTCGCGCTCGTACTCCGCGGCGAACTCGTCGCGTGCTGCGGCGGGGTCGTCGGCGGCCTTGATCGCCTTTCGCTTGACGAGGTCGACGGCCTGCTTTCCGCCCATGACGCCGAGCTGCGCCTGCGGCCAGGCGAGCACGAGGTCGGCGCCGAGCTCGCGGCTGTTCATCGCGATGAAGGCTCCGCCGAAGGCCTTGCGCAGCACGACCGTCACGCGCGGGACCGTCGCCGCGGAGAACGCGTGGACGAGCTTCGCGCCGTGGCGGATGACGCCGATCTTCTCCTGGCCGCTGCCGGGCAGGAAGCCCGGCGTGTCGACGAGGACGACGAGCGGGATCCCGTAGAGGTCGCACGTGCGCACGAACTTGGCGCCCTTCGTCGCGGCGTTCGCGTCGAGGACGCCGCCGAGGTAGCGCGGCTGGTTGGCGACGATGCCGACCGTGCGGCCGTCCAGGCGCGCGAAGCCCGTCAGCATGTTGCGCGCCCAGCGTGCGTTGATCTCGAGCAGGCGTCCGCCGTCGACGAGCGTGCGGACGACGTCGCGGACGTCGTAGACGCAGCGCTTCTCGTCGGGGACGGCCTCGTCGGAGGCGCCCTCGAACGGATCGATGCTCGGCCAGCGCCGCGGGACCTCGGCGGCGTGCTGGGGAAGGTAGTCGAGCAGATCGCGCACGAGCCATGCGGCGTCGAGGTCCCCCTCGGCGACGAGCTGGCAGACGCCGTTTCGCTCGTGCACCTTCGGCCCGCCGAGGGTCGACGCGTCGATGTCCTCGCCCATGACCTCCTTCACGACGCCGGGACCGGTCAGGAACATCGATGCGCGCTTGGTCATGACGACGAAGTCCGTCAGCGCGGGCGAGTACGAGCCGCCGCCGGCCGACGCCCCGCAGATCACGGAGATCTGCGGCACCTGGCCCGACAGCGCGACGTTCTGGTGGAAGATCCGGCCGTAGCCGGCGAGCGCCGCGACGCCCTCCTGCAGCCGCGCTCCGGCGGACTCGATGAAGCCGACGACCGGCATCTTCGCGCGGCCGGCGGTGCGCAGCACGCGGCAGATCGTCTCGGCGTGCACCTCGCCGAGCGAGCCACCCATGTAGGACGGGTCCTGCGCGTAGCAGGCGATCGGGCGACCGTCGACGCGACCGGTGGCGCCGATCACGCCGTCGTTGGGGGCGGTCTTGTCGCCCATCCGCAGCGACCGGACCTCGCCGCGCAGCGTCTGCAGCGAGCCGGGGTCGCACAGCACCTCGAGGCGCTCGAGCGGGCTGAGCTTCTCGTCGGTCGCCGTCGTTGCCTTCTCGTCGGCCCGCGGGGGGGCCAGCGCAAGCTTGCTCATAGCGGGGGCCTCCAGCCTCCGGCCTGCGGCGCCTACGCCGCCGCCGACTTCTTCTGGGTGATGAAGTCGATCGCATCGCCGACGGTCTTGATCTGCTTCATGTCGTCGCCCTCCATGCGGACGCCGTGCTCGTCCTCGACGACCTGCGCCAGCTCGGCGAGGTCGAGTGAGTCGACGTCGATGTCCTCCCACGTCGCGTCGCGCTGGACGTCGTCGGCCTTGGCGCCGAAGGTGATCAGCGACTGTACGACGGTGGTCTCGATGTCACTGGGTGCGGTGGTGCTCATATCCGTGGCTCCTTCTGTCAGCGTTTGCAAGGTCAGGCGCTCATGCCGCCGTCGACGAAGAGCGTCGTGGCGGTCACGTAGCCGGCGGCGTCGGACGCGAGGAAGCGCACGGCGGCGGCGACCTCGTCGGGGCGGCCGGGACGGCGGGCGGGCACGGCTTCGAGCAGCTCGCGCGGAAGGTCGGCGGTCATCTCGGTCTCGATGAAGCCGGGGGCGACGGCGTTGACCGTGACGCCCTTGCGCGCGACCTCCACGCCGAGCGTCTTCGTCATGCCGATCAGGCCGGCCTTCGCCGCCGCGTAGTTGACCTGACCGGCGTTGGCGCGCGGGCCGACGACCGAGGCGACGTTGACGATGCGCCCGTAGCGAGCCTTCATCATCGGCCGCAGCACGGCGCGGCAGAGCCGAAACGAGGCGTTCAGGTTCGTCTCGATGACGCGGTTCCACTTGTCGTCGTCGATCTGGATCGCGAGGCCGTCGGCGCGCACGCCCGCGCAGTTGACGAGGCCGAGCACCGGCCCGAGGCGCTCCTGCGCCTGTGCGAGGACGTCCTGCATCGCGTCGGGATCGCAGACGTCGCCGCCGATCGGGACGGCGGACCCGCCGGCCTGCTCGATCGCGTCGACGGTCGCGGCGGCGCCGTCGGCGTCGGAGCGAAAGCCGGCGGCGACGGCCCAGCCGCCGGCCGCGAGCTCGCGCGCGATCGCCGCGCCGATGCCCTTCGAGGCGCCGGTCACGAGCACGACGGCGCCGTCGGGACGGCGCCCTTCGGTCGTGCGCTGGTCGGGCTGGGCGGTGGTGGTCATGTCGTCTCTCTTCCGTACGTCAGCAGTGCGGCGCCCCAGGAGAAGCCGGCGCCGAACGCCGTGAGCAGGACGTGGCCGCCGTCGGCCGGCAGGCGCCCGTCGTCCTCGGCGAGCGCGAGCGCGAGCGGGATCGAGGCGGCCGAGGTGTTGCCGAGCTCGGCGACGTAGTCGGCGACGCGCTCGGGCTCGAGGCCGAAGCGCTCGCGGACGGCGTTGATGATGCGCCCGTTGGCCTGGTGGGCGATGACAAGGTCGATGTCCTCGATCCCCAGCTGCGCGAGCGCGAGCAGCTCGCGGCACGAGCGCTCCATGTGGTCGACGGCCTCCTGGTAGACGAGGCGCCCGTCCATCCGCACGACGTTCTCGGCGCGGTCGATGTAGAGCACGTCGCGCTGCGCGTCGGCGCCGATCACGACGGGCCCGAGGCTGGCCGGCCCGCCGGGCGCGAGCACCGCGGCGCCGGCGCCGTCGCCGAAGAGCGCGGCGGTCTGGCGATCGTCGTGGTCGGTGTAGCGCCCGAGGACGTCGGCGCCGATCAGCAGCACGGTGTTCGCGCGGCCGCTCTCGATCAGCGCGGCGCCCTGCTGGAGGCCGGCGAGAAAGCCCGTGCAGGCCAGGCCGACGTCCCAGGCCATCGCGCGGTCGCAGCCCAGCGCGCCGGCGACGATCGGCGCCGCCTGCGGGACGACGTCGTCCGACGACGAGGTCGCGACGAGCACGGCGTCGACGTAGGCGGGCTTGACGCGCGCCGCCGCGAGCGCGCGGCTGCCGGCCTCGATCGCGAGGTCCGACAGGCCCTCGCCCTCGACGGCGCGGCGGCGGGCGCTGATGCCCGTGCGCTTCGTGATCCAGGCGGGGTCGACGCCGATCCGCTCGGCGATCGGGCCGTTGTCGACGACGTTCGCCGGGAGGGCGCGGCCGAAGCCGATGATTCCGGCCGTGCGCAGCCGCGAGCGGATGCGCGGCGTGACCGGTGACGGCGCGAGTGCGAGCTCAGACGGGTGCACCGAGCTCCTCCAGCAGCGTGTCGGCGGTGACGGCGCTCGCGCCCCTGATGCAGCGCGGGGCGAGCTTGGAGAGCACGCGGCCGGGGCCGGCGTCGACGTAGGCCTCGACGCCGAGCCCGTCGAGCGTCGCCATCGTGTCGCGCCAGCGGACCGGCGAGATCAGCGCCTCGGCCAGCTCCAGCGCGGGATCGGCGAACGGCTTGGCGGTCGCACAGCTGATCACGGGGATCTGCGGCGTCTCGAAGACGACCTCGGTCAGCGCGGCCCGGAACGGCTCGACGGCGCCCTTCATCTGCGGCGAGTGGAAGGCGCCCGCGACGCCGAGCGGCAGCGCTCGCAGTCCGGCCGCCTGGGCGTCCTCGCGCGCGCCGTCGAGCGCGTCGGGCGAGCCGGACAGCACGACCTGGCCGGGGGCGTTGTCGTTGGCGAGGCTGACGTGGTGACGGGCGGCGAGCGCCTCGGCCTGCGCGGGCGACGCGCCCATCAGCGCGAGCATCGTCCCGCCGCCGGAGGCCTCGCCGGACGCGGCCATGTGGTCGCCGCGGATGACGACGAGGCGCAGCGCGTCGAGGTCCGAGAGCGCGCCGGCGGCGGCCAGCGCGGAGAACTCGCCCAGCGAGTGGCCGGCGAGCGCGACGGGCGCGACGTGGTCGCGCAGGCCCGTCCAGCCGGCGAGGGAGGCGCAGAGGATCGCGGGCTGCGCGAAGCGGGTGGACTCGTCGACGCGCTCGAAGGGATCGTCGCCGATGAGCTCGATGGCGGCCTCGAGCAGGTCGGGCCGCACTGCGGCCACGAGGGCTCGCATGTCCGGTGTCTGGCTGCCCTGTCCGGGGAAGAGGACAGCGGTTGAATGGGATTGGAGCACGACCACACCGTTGCGCGCCGCGGCCCGACAAACAGGCGTTCCCCCCCGGGTGGGGGGAACATCGCGGCAGGTCGGGGGGGGCGTCGCCGTCCCGGCCGGCCGCGAGGCGCTCCCCCCGGGCGGGGAACATCTGCGGCGGTCGGGGGGCGTCGCCGTCCCGGCCGGCCCCGCGCCGGCCGGCACCTCGCGTTGCGACTTGCAGGCGCTCACGCCCCGAAACTCGCAACGCGAGCGAGTTGATCTCGCCGTCGACAAGGCCGGCTTGCGGCGCTCCAGCGGCGAGCATGCCGGGCGAGCGGAGACCGCTACCTGCCGCGGGGCCTGGCCTGACTGCCTACGGGTGCCGCCTCAGCGTGGGTCGACCGATGATCGTCGATCAATCGAGGCTCAGCACAGCAGGCGTGAGCGACCAAGCTGCGGCGGTGCCCGCCGAGCGGCGGGCACCGGAGCACGGCCGGCTCAGGACTCGCTCTTGCGCGACCTGCGCTCGGCGGCCTGGCGCTTGAGGTCGACCTGCGCGGCGAGCGCTGTCGCCGACTGGCGTGCGCGGCGCTCGTCGACGGTCTCCTTCGGCGGCCGTGGCTGGTAGCCGCCCCTGTTGCGTTGCGGGCGAGACTGCGCGGGTGGGGCCTCGTCGGCCATGGATCCTCCGTGGTGCGAGTTGCGTCGCGTCGTGAAGCGGAGTATTCAGACGGCGCTGTGCGATCAGAGCGCACGCTCGGCTGAATGCTCCCTTGCAGTGACCGTAGCAGGCCAGACCGGACGTTTCGGACACACGGCGGGGGCGCGGCGTGCCGAGGCGGCTCCGGCTCGCCGCTCGCGCGCCGCGGTCGCGGCCGCGGCCTCAGACGGCGTGCAGCCGCCGGCTCGCCCGCTGCTGGTGCAAGTGCGCGACGAGCGCCTCGACCACAGCCGGGTCGAACTGGCGACCGGCGCAGCGCGCGAGCTCGCCGTACGCGTCGGCGTGCGACATGCGGGCGCGGTAGGGACGGTCGCTGGTCATCGCGTAATAGGCGTCGCAGGCGAGGATGATCCGGCTGCCGATCGGGATCCGCTCGCCGACCAGCCCGTCCGGATAGCCGGAGCCGTCGTAGGACTCGTGCTCGTGGCGCACGATGTCCGCCACGTTGAGAAAACCGCCGATGCTGCGCAGGATCCGCTCTCCGATCACGGGATGCTCGGCCATCACCGTGCGCTCGTCGGGCGTCAGCGGGCCGGGCTTGTTGAGGATCGCGTCCGGGATGCCGACCTTGCCGATGTCGTGCAGCAGCGCCGCCGCGCGGACGTCGTCGACCTGCGACGGCGACAGCCCGATGCTGCGGCCCACCGCCACGGCCAGCTCGACGACCGACTCGGCGTGCTCGCCGGTGTAGCGGTCGCGCTCGAGCAGCGCGACCGCAAGCGCCTCGACCGCATCGCGGCGGTGAGGCTTTGCGCCGACGCCGCCGGCGGTCCCGTCCTCGGAGGCGATCACCCCGCGCCCGCCGGCGCCGGCCTGTGCATCGGCGAGCGCCTGCGATGCCCGGTTGAACAGCTCGACCGCGTCCTGGTCGTCGGGACCGAACGGCGCGACACCGGCCGAAGCGGACACTCCCCGGACCGCGCCCACCTCGATGAGCCGGAAGGCGCCGAGCAGGCGGGCGATGCAGGCGCTCGTCGCCGCCTCGCCGGCCTCGCGCAGGAGCAGCGCGAAGCGGTCGTCGCCGATCCGCCCGAGCACGTCCTCGGAGCGCGTCCCGGCCCGCAGCGCCTCGACGAGGCGGCTGAGCAGCGCGTCGCCGACGGCGAAGCCGTGATCGCGGTGGATGTCGGCCAGGTCGACCTGGAGCACGATCAGCGCGCCCCGAAGCCCGCGCCGGCGGGTGCGTGCGAGCTCCTCCACGAACTGCTCGCGGAAGGCCTCGATGCACAGGACCGCGGTCAGGGCGTCGCGCCCGCGGCGCAGCAGTGTGGTCTCGAGGTCGGCGATCCGCGTGCGCGCAGCCTCGAGCTCCCGGGCCAGCTGATCGCGTTCGCTGCGTGCCGACACAGCATCGGTATCGGCGGCTTGAGCCGATACCTGAGCTGCTGGACGAACCTTGCCCGTGCGCCGGCGGCCGGCTCAACGAATGGCCGGCCGGCGACCGCGGTGGTTGTAGAAGTGGGCCACCAGCGCTGCCGTGACGTCGGGGTCGAACTGCCGGCCGGCGCAGCGTGTGAGCTCGGCGAACGCGTCGGCGTGCGACATGCGCGCGCGGTACGGCCGGTCGCTGGTCATCGCGTGGTAGGCGTCGCAGGCGAGGATGATCCGGCTGCCGATCGGGATCCGCTCGCCGACCAGCCCGTCCGGATAGCCGGAGCCGTCGTAGGACTCGTGCTCGTGGCGCACGATGTCCGCCACGGCGGCGAAGCCGCCGATGTTGCGCAGGATCCGCTCGCCGATGACGGGGTGCTCGGCCATCACGGCCCGCTCCTCGGGCGTCAGCGGGCCGGGCTTGTTGAGGATCGCGTCGGGGATGCCGACCTTGCCGATGTCGTGCAGCAGCGCCGCGGCGCGAACGTCCTCGACGTGCGCGGGCGACAGCCCCAATCCGCGCGCGACGGCGCCGGCCATGTCGACGACGAACTCGGAGTGCTCGCCGGTGCAGCGGTCGCGCTCGAGCAGCGCGACCGCAAGCGCCTCGACGGCGTCGCGGCGGTGAAGCGTTGCGCTGACCCCGATGCCGTCGCCCTCTGCCTCCGCTATCACCGCTCGGCCGCCGCCGCCGTCCTGCGCGGCCCTCAGCGCCCGGCGGGCGCGCTCGAAGAGCACCACGGCATCGTCTCCGGCCGGGCCGAAGCGCGCGACGCCCGCCGACGCGGAGGCGCCCCGCACGGGCCCGACCTCGATCGCCGCGATGTCGCCCAGCAGCCGCGAGACGCACGCCCGCGCGCCGGCCTCGTCGGCCTCGCGCAGCAGCAGGGCGAAGCAGTCGTCGCCGAGGCGGCCGATCGGATCGCCCGCGCGCGTGCCCCGGCGCATGGCGGCGACGATCGCGCTGAGCAGCGCGTTGCCGGCGGCGAAGCCGTACGCGAGATGGATGTCGGCGAGCCGGTCGACCTGCAGCACGATCAGCGCGCCCTGCAGCCCGCCCTTGCGCGAGACCCGCAGCCCGTCGACGAGGTGCTCGCGGAAGACCTCGATCCGCAGCACGGCCGTCGTACCGTCCCGGCTGCGTCGCTGCAGCGCCGTCTCGAGCTCTGCGATGCGCGCGGTTGCGACCTCCAGGTCGTGGGCCAGGCGGTCACGTTCGCTGCGAGCGGACATGTCGCGACATGGATCGGCTCGCCGCCGTCCGGACGCGAGCGTCGCGGTCGCGCGTGGACCGAGGTGCGACGCGGCGCTCGGCCCTGGTTCGAGCCGGCGGGCGCGTTGGGTCCGGCGTCGGTACCGATGCGTCGGTGCCGATATGTGACGCGCGAGCCGGCGGCGGATCAGCCGCTGGTCGGCGGCGGGTCAGCCGCTGGTCGGCCGCGGATCGGCCGCGGATCGGCCGCGGATCGGCCGCGGGTCAGCCGCGGGTCGCGCCGGCGAGCGCGCCGCGCAGGACAGCGATCTCGAGCACCGCTCTCGTGACGTAGTCGCGGCGCGCGTCGGCGATCGCGTCGTCCAATCGCGTCAGGTATGGCGAGGGGTTCGCGATGCCGAGCCGGAGTGCCTCGAATCGCTCGGCCTGAAGGCGGATCAAGCGGGCTCTTGCGTCGCTGGCGTCCATGCGGCAACCATCCCTCACCGCCGCGTCCGCGCCAAGCGGGTCTGCACGAACGTCGAGGTTCGGATAACCCCCGGAAAGCGTTGTCCGCGCGGGCGTTTTTTTGTATCGTGCGGCGCTATGCGGGATCTGGTTGTCCCGCGGTCCTCCCGCTCGTCGCCAAGTCGTTGCGGAGGGGCCTTTACGGAGTTCGCCTTCCAGGGGGACGGCGAGTTCCAACAATGGGTATCAAAGCGGTTACAGCCGCGACCACGACGGAGGGAATCCAAGGTGCTGGCAATGTCTTTCGGAGGTGACGTCAAGCTCTACCTCGCGCCCGACGAGCGCGTTCCGCCCCCGGGCGCGCCCACAGGCGGATATGCGACTCTCGGTCAGCAGGCGCCGACCGCATGGCCGTCCGGCTTCGCCTCGTACGGCGGCAGGACCGGCAACACGGCGCCCGTCACCGGTCAGCTGTCGGACCACGCCAAGGCGGCCCTCAGGCGGATGGGCATCACGCAGGACTAGGCGCAGCGCACGATCCTGAGGTTTCCGAGGCCGGGGCGAACGCCCCGGCCTCGGTGCTGTTCAGGTCGAGTCGACGCGCGCGAGCGCTGCGACCCGCGCGTCGCGCGAGACCGCCGCAACCTCGGCCGGGACGTCGGCGAGGCGCACCTGGCGCACGAAGGTCAGCCGCCGACCCAGCGGCGCGAAGAAGTCGTCGTAGTGCGTCGGCACCACGACGCGCGGGTCCAGGCGCGGCAGGATCCGCTCCCAGTAGCGCGGCGTGAAGCTGCGCCCGGCGACGCCGGCGAGGAACACGTCGACGGGCTCGTCGCCCAACTCGCCTTCGTCGAGGTCGGCGGAGCCCTGGTGGTACAGGCTGACGCCCGCGACCTCGATCCGGATCCCCCAGACCTGCCCGCAGCGGTAGGCGCGCGGCGACAGGGCGTGCAGGTGGTCGCACGTCAGCTCGCCGTCCATCGGGACCCTGCGCCCGAACAGCAGCTTCGAGTGGCGGCTGGGCACGAAGCGAACGACGAACGGCCCGAGCTCGTAGGGCTTGTGCGGGATGACCTCCCGGGCGAGGTCGCCGAGGCCGTGCAGGTGCATGAGCTGCGCCAGCGAGGAGGAGCCGTAGGCGATCGTCGCAAAGCGCCGCGCGATCGCCGGCGCATCGACCGCATGATCGAAGTGCGTGTGCCCGACGAGGACGCCGGCGACCGGGCCGGGCGCCGAGATGTAGCGGTCGATCAGCGCGTCGTCGGGCATCGCGACGCGCCCCAGCAGCAGCGCGCGCAGCGGCACGCGCGAGACGTACGGGTCGACGAACAGCGACACGCCCGCGTAGGTGATGCGGTACCCCGAGACGCCGAGCCACTGCACCTCGAGGCCGGCGGGAAGCGCGAGCGGCGCCGACTCGAGGTCGCGCAGCGTGGCCGCGTCATCGCCGGCGGGAGGCATGCCCGAAGGCTCGCAGACCGCCGTCCGCCACCGTCCGATGATCCCCCCGGGCGGGGGGTAGCGCTGTAGATCGGGAACGCCGGCTGCAACGCTGCGATCGTGTCTGACCAGGGTCACGGTGAACGGCTGTCGGCGCTCGACGCGTCGTTTCTGCAGCTCGAGTCCGGCAGCGCGCACATGCACGTCGCCTGGAGCGCGATCCTGTCGCCGGCCGACGACGCCACCCGTCCGAGCATCGACGCGCTGCGCGAACGCGTCGCCGCACGCCTGGACTGGGTGCCGCGCTGCCGCCAGCGCCTGCTCGTCGCGCCGCTCGGCCTCGACGAGCCGCGCTGGGTCGACGACCGCGACTTCGACGTCGCCCGCCACGTCGTCGCGCTCGGCGAGCCCGACCAGCCGATCTCGCTCGCGAGCTTCGCGGCGCTGCGCGACGCGCTGCTGTCCACGCCGCTTGACCGGACGCGCCCGCTCTGGCAGATCGCGCTGATCCCGCGCCTGCGCGACGGACGCGCAGCCGTGATCGGACGCGTGCACCACGCGATGGCCGACGGCGCCGCAGCGTTCCAGGTGGCGACGCTCATGGTCGACGTCGAAGGCGCGCCCGACGTCGCGCCGGCGGTATGGCGGGCGGCGCCGTCGCCCAGCGTCCTGCAACGCGCCGTCGACCCGCTGGTGCACGGCGCGCAGCTGACCTCACGCGCCGCGCGCGACGTCGCCCGTGCCTGCGAGCATCCGCGCTCGACCGTCCTCTGCGGCCTGCGCGACCTCGGCCGGATGGCGCAGGCGCTCGCCGAGGACCTGCTGCCGATTGCGCCGCAGTCGCCGCTCAACGGCCGGCTCGGATCGCGGCGCACGCTCGTGCAGCATCGCGTCTCGCTCGAGCGGCTCGGCGAGATCACCCGCGGTACGGCGTCGACCCGCAACGACGCGGGACTTGCCGCCGTCGCCGGCGCGCTGCGCTCGCTCGCTCGCGAGCAGGGCGTCGCGGCCGAGCCGCTGAAGGCGCTCGTCCCCGTCAACATGCGCCGCGCCGACGAGTACGGCACGCTCGGCAACCGTGTCTCGATGAGCTCGGTCTGGCTGCCGCTGCAGCTCAGCACGCCGGGCGCTCGCCTCGAGAACGTGCACGAGCAGACCGCGCGCTTCAAGCGCAGCGCGCGCTCGGAGGGAACACAGAACGTGATGTCGGGCCTGTCGCTGCTGCCGACGCCGCTGCGCGCACCCGTCCTGCGCGCGGTCGCGCCGCGGCGCTTCAACCTCACGGTCTCCAGCGTCCCGGGGCCGCGCACGCCCCTGTTCATCAAGGGCGCGCGGCTGGAGGAGATCTACCCCGTGATCCCGATGGCCGACGAGCAGACGCTCTCGATCGGGATGCTCGCCTACGCCGGTCACCTGCACTTCGGCCTGCAGTCAGACCCCGACGCGCTGCCGCAGGCGACGCGCCTGGCCGAGCTCATCGACGACGAGCTGCGCGCGCTGCTGCGCGCGCGCGGGACGCGCGTTCCGCTGCCCGTCGTCGCACCCGCAACCGCCGGTCCCGTCGGCACCTACGCGAACCGATCCGCGGTGCTGTCCGCGGCCGGACGAGGAGGACACGCATGACATCCGACCACTCCGTCCAGTCCGTCCACTCCCTGCAGTCCGTCCAGTCGACCCGCCGCCTCTCTGCGCTCGACGGCTCCTTTCTTCGCCTCGAGACCCAGCAGTCGCACATGCACGTCGGCTGGAGCGGAGTGTTCGCGGCGCCCGATCCGCGGCGGCCGCGGCCGTCGGTGCAGGCAATGCGCGAGCTCGCGGCCGGCCGGCTGCACGAGGTTCCGTGGTGCCGCTGGCGGCTGGACGGCGCGCCGCTCGGGATCTCCGAGCCTCGCTGGGTCGACGATCCCGACTTCGACCTCGCGGCGCACATCGTGCAGCTGACGACGCCCGACGATCGCGTGAGCAGCGCGACGTTCGAGGTCCTGCGCTCGACCGTGCTCTCCGCGCCGCTGGATCGCTCCAAGCCGCTGTGGCAGGTATTCCTCGTGCCGCGCCTGGAGGACGGGCGCGTCGGGATGATCGGCAAGATCCACCACGCGCTCGTCGACGGGATCGCGGCGCTGCAGATCGTGCGGCTGTTCGTCGACGCCGAGCCGGACGTCGCACCGCGCGCGCCGGTGCGCTGGCGCCCGTCCGGCCGCGGCGGGCTGACGGGATGGGCGGTGCATGCGGCGCAGACGGCGCTCGGCGACGGCGTGGGCGCGCTGCGGGCCGGAAGCGAGGCGCTCGCCCATCCGCGCAGCACGGTCAGCGCGGCGGCGCGAGCCGCGCGCCAGGTGGCGACCGCGGTCGCCGAGGACGTGCTGCCCCCGGCGCCGTCCTCGCAGCTCAACGCGCAGATCGGATCGCGCCGCACGCTCGTCGGCTATCACGCGCCGCGTTCGCTGCTGCGTGCTGCGCGCGGCCGCGGCGGCACGCTCAACGACGTCGGCCTGACGGCCGTGGCCGGAGCGCTGCGGACGCTGGCGCTGCGCCGCGGCGACCGGCCCGACGAGGCGCTGAAGGTGATGGTGCCGGTCAGCCTGCGACGCCACGGCGAGGAGGAGGCCGGCAACCAGATCGCGATGGTCTACATGCCGCTGCCGATCCACCTGCCGACGTCGGCGCAGCGGCTGGAGTGGGTCCGCGAGCAGACCTCGCGCCTGAAGCACACCGACCGTCCCGAGGCGACGGCGGCGTTCGTCGACTCGCTCGGGCTCGTGCCGCCGCCGCTGCGCACACCGGTCGCACGCGCGCTCGCGACGCCGCGCCAGTTCAACATCACCGTCTCGCAGTCGCCGGCGCCGCGAGGGTCGATCTACCTGCTCGGCTGCGAGCTGGAGGAGGTCTACTCCGTCGTCCCGATCGCGCAGGGCCACGCGCTCGCGATCGGCATGGTGCGCTACCGCAACGAGCTGTTCTTCGGCTGCTACGCCGATCCCGACGCCCTGCCCGAGGTGCACGACCTCCCCGGGCTGCTCGCGAGCGAGCTCGAGGATCTCGCGGCCGCCGCGGCCGCCGGACGCGCCGCGCCACGGGCGCCCGAGCGCGCGGCGGCGGCGGCTGGCAACGGCCGGCCGCTGGCGCCTGTCGGCTGACCTCGGCTGCCTGGCCGGCGTGACGAATCGTCGTCGCCAGGCGCCGGTTGTTCGTCACGCCTTTCGCGGCCGCGTCGGGCGCGCTCGTCGATCGATGCTGTTCACAAGCGCACCGCCCGCCGCCCCGCCCGCACCGCCCGCCGCCCCGCCGCCGAGCGCCCCACGACACGCAGCCCCCCGACCCCGCCGACAGGGCGCTCACCTCCCGCGCGCGGACGCCACCGTCAGGATTAGAGTTGGCCGCGGATGCGCCAGCTCACGAGCCTCGACTCGCAGGTCCTCGCGCTGGAGACACGGCGCCAGACCGGGCACGTCGCGAGCGTCGCGATCCTCGACCCGTCGACGACGCCGACCGGGACCCTGACCTGCGCCGACGTCGAGGCGCTGATCACCGAGCGCCTGCCGCTGCTGCCGCCGCTGCGCTGGCGCCTGCTCGAGGTGCCGCTCGGACTGGACTATCCGTACTGGGTCGACGACGAGGACTTCGACCTCAACTTCCACGTCCGCGAGCTCGGCCTGGCGGCGCCCGGGACCGACGAGCAGCTCGCCGAGCAGGTCGCGCGGATCGTCTCGCGGCCGCTCGATCGCGCCCGGCCGCTGTGGGAGCTGTACCTCATCGGCGGCCTGGAGTCCGGCCACGTGGCGATCCTGACGAAGATCCACCACGCCGTCATCGACGGGCTCTCGGGTGCGGAGATCATGGGGCTGCTGCTCGACCTGACGCCCGAGGGGCGCACGATCGAGGCCAGCGGGCCCTGGGGCGACAACGAGGCCGTCCCCGGGCAGCTGGGCATGCTGCTCAGGGGCATCGCGGGCGCCGCGCGTTACCCGCTGCGCGCGATGACGGCGCTGCCGCGCGCGCTTCCGAACCTCGAGGAGACGCAGTTCAAGACGATCCCCGGAGCGGCGGCGCTCGGCCGGCTCGTCAGCAGCGCGCAGCACGCGATCACGCGCCATGAGAGCCCCGTCGAGCGCACGGCGCTCGTGGCGCCGAAGACGAGCTTCAGCGGGCGGATCTCGGCGCACCGCCGGTTCACGTTCGGCCAGCTCCCGCTCGACGATGTGAAGGCCGTCAAGAACGCCCACGGCGCCACGGTCAACGACGTCATCGTCTCGATCTGCGCCGGCGCGGTGCGGCGCTGGCTGATCGAGCACGACGAGCTGCCCGCGGTGCCGCTCGTCGCACAGATCCCGGTGTCCGTCCGCACCGAGGAGCAGCTCGGCACGTACGGCAACCGCATCATGCTGATGGCGGCCGGCCTGCACACGGAGATCGCCGACCCCGTCGAGCGCCTGCTGCGCACCCATGAATCGCTCGGCGACATGAAGGAGCGCCACCGCGCCCTGCCCGCCAGCCTGCTCGCCGACGCCAACCACTTCATCCCGCCGGCGGTCTTCAGCCGCGCCGCACGGCTGACGTTCGGGATCGCCACGAGCCGCCCAGGGCGCCCGGTCTGGAACCTCGTCATCTCCAACGTTCCGGGCCCGCAGTTTCCGCTGTACTGCGCCGGCGCGAAGCTCGTCGCGAACCACCCCGTGTCCGTCATCACCCACGGCATGGGCCTGAACATCACCGTGATGAGCTACATGGGCCACCTCGACTTCGGCATCGTCGCCGACCGCGAGCAGATGCCCGACGTGGCGCTGCTGATGGGCTGGTTGCGCGAGGAGCTCGAGCTGCTGATGGCGCCGCCGGCGCCGCGCGGCAGGCGTGCGAAGCCCAAGCGCGCGAAGGCGAAGGCGAACGCCCGCGCTTGAAGACGCTGCGGCGGGGCACACTCGTCCCGATGCTCGGCCTGCCGGATTCGATCGACGCGTGCCTGTTCGACCTCGACGGCGTGCTGACCCGCACGGCCAGCGTCCATGCGCGCGCGTGGAAGGAGATCTTCGACGACTTCCTGGGCGAGCTCGGCGAGCGGCCGTTCGAGCTGCCGGCAGACTACGAATGCCACGTCGACGGCAAGCCGCGCTATGACGGCGTGCGGTCGCTGCTGCGCGCACGGGGCATCGAGGCCGACGAGGTGCTCGTCCACACGCTGGGCGACCGCAAGAACGAGCTCGTGCTCGCGATCATGCGAACCGAGGGCGTCGACGCCTACGACGGCTCCGTGCGCTATGCCGAAGCGGCGCGCGACGCCGGCCTGCGGCGCGCCGTCGTGTCCTCCAGCGCGAACGCCGGCGAGGTCCTGGCGGCGGCGCGCATCGAGCATCTCTTCGAGCTGGTCATCGACGGGCGCGCCGTCGATCGCGGGATGCTCGACGGCAAGCCGGCGCCGGACACGTTCCTCGCCGGGGCCCGCGCGCTCGACACGCCACCGCCGAACGCCGCGGTCTTCGAGGACGCCCTGGCCGGCGTCGAGGCGGGCCGCAACGGCAGCTTCGGCTACGTCGTCGGCGTCGATCGCACGGGACAGGCGCAGGCGCTCAGCAACCGCGGCGCCGACGTCGTCGTCACCGATCTCGCAGCGCTGCTCGAAGGCCCCGCGTGATCGGCCAGGAGATGTTCGAGGTCGAGCCGTGGTCGGTCACCGAACGCAGCCTCGACCTCGATCTGCTCGCCCAGACGGAGACGATCTTCGCGCTGTCCAACGGGCACATCGGCCTGCGCGGAAACCTCGACGAGGGCGAGCCGGCGGGGCTTGCCGGCACGTATCTCAACGGCTTCTACGAGGTCCGGCCGCTGCCCTACGCGGAGACGGCGTACGGCTATCCCGAGACGGGCGAGACGATGATCAACGTCACCAACGGCAAGGTCCTGCGGCTGCTCGTCGACGATGAGCCCTTCGACCTGCGCTACGGGACGCTCGAGCACCACGAGCGCACGCTGGACATGCGCGCCGGCACGCTGCGCCGCGAGGTGCGCTGGCTGTCGCCCGCCGGCCAGGGGGTGATCGTCAGGACGACGCGGCTGGTGTCGTTCGTCCAGCGCTCGGTCGCGGCGATCCTCTACGAGGTCGAGCCCTACGACGCCTCGGCGAGGATCGTCGTGCAGTCCGAGCTCGTCGCCAACGAGCCGCAGCCGGAGGCGCTGGCGCACGCCGACGACGACGACCCGCGCGCCGCCGCCGCGCTGCGCAACCCGCTGTGCTCGGAGCTGGCCGGTCACGGCGATCTGCGGGCGGGACTCGTGCACGTGACGCGGGCCTCGCGGCTGCGCGTCGCGGCGGGGATGGATCACGTCGTCGACGGCCCCGAGGGCACCGTGACGGAGTCCGAGAGCGAGGCCGACCTCGCGCGCGTGACGGTCTCGACCGACCTCGAGGTCGGCCAGAAGCTGCGGATCGTGAAGTTCGTCGCCTACGGCTGGTCGAGCCGGCGGTCGCTGCCGGCGATGCGCGACCAGACGACCGCGGCGCTCGCCGCCGCGATGCGCATCGGCTGGGACGGGCTCGTCGCCTCACAGCGCGCGTACCTCGACGACTTCTGGGCGCGCGCCGACGTCGAGCTCGACGGCGATCCCGCGCTCCAGCAGGCGATGCGCTTCGCGCTGTTCTCGGTGCTGCAGTCCGCCGCTCGCGCGGAGGGACGCGCGATCCCGGCGAAGGGCCTGACCGGGCGCGGCTACGACGGCCACTCGTTCTGGGACATGGAGACCTACACGCTGCCCGTGCTGACGTACGTCGCGCCGGCGGCGGCGCGTGACGCGCTCTTCTGGCGCCACTCCACCCTCGAGCTGGCGCAGGCGCGCGCGCGCGAGCTGAAGCTCGCCGGGGCGACCTTTCCCTGGCGGACGATAAGCGGCAAGGAGAACTCGGGCTACTGGCCTGCCGCCACGGCCGCGTTTCACATCAACGCCGACATCGCAGACGCCGTCCGCCGCTACCTGGCCGCCAACGGGGACGAGGCCTTCGAGACCGGCGTCGCGCTCGAGCTGCTCGTCGAGACGGCGCGACTGTGGCGGTCGGTCGGGCACCACGACACCCACGGCGGCTTCCGGATCGACGGGGTCACCGGACCGGACGAGTACTCGGCGATCGTCGACAACAACGTCTATACGAACGTCATGGCGGCGCGCAACCTGCGCGCGGCCGTGGCGCTCGCCGCGCGCCATCCGCGGCTGGCGGCGAAGCTGCACGTCGACGAGGAGGAGATCGCGTCCTGGCGCGACGCGGCAGACGCGGTCGTCATGCCCTACGACGACGACCTCCTCGTCACGCCGCAGTGCGAGAGCTTCACGCGCTACCGGCGCTGGGACTTCGAGAACACGTCGCCCGCGCAGTACCCGCTGCTGCTGCACTACCCCTACTACCTGCTGTACTCCAGCCAGGTCGTCAAGCAGGCCGACCTCGTCATGGCCCAGTACATGTGCGGCGAGTGCTTCACGTGTGAGCAGCGCGCGCGCGACTTCGAGTACTACGAGGCCGTCACGGTGCGCGACTCGTCGCTCTCGGCATGCATGCAGTCGATCATGGCGGCCGAGGTCGGCCACATGGAGCTCGCCTACGACTACCTCGGCGAGACGGCCTTCATCGACCTGCGCGACCTCGCGTCCAACACCCGCGACGGCGTCCACCTGGCTGCGCTCGCCGGATCGTGGCTGGTCGCGGTCGCCGGCTTCGGCGGGATGCGCGACCACGGCGAGACGCTGCGCTTCGCCCCGCGCCTGCCGCCGCAGCTCGCGCGGCTGAGCTTTCGCATGCTCTACCAGGGCCGGCGCCTGTGCGTCACCGTGCATCGCGACAACGCGCACTACGAACTGATCGAGGGTGGGGCGCTGGAGCTGTACCACCACGGCGAGCAGTTCACGCTGCAGCCCGATGCGCCGCAGTCGCTCCCGGTGGCGCCAGCGCCGCAGCGCCCGCGGCCGGCGCAGCCGCCGGGACGCGAGCCGCCGCTCAACGGCGGTTAGTCAGGGACGTTCTCGGAAGCGCTTCGAGGCGAGTACGCCCGATGACCAGCTCAGCCGGCGCGCTCGGCGGGCTCGGCGCGCCGGCTGCGGCGCGGCGGGGTGGCGCGCGGCCGCAGCCGGCGGTGAGCGGCGCGCGGCGAGCAGCTACGCGGTCGCCGACGGCGGGCCCGCGGCCGCGCCGCCGCCACCCGCCTGGACCTGGGCGTCGGCGAGCATCTTGCCCGCGGCGATGCCGTTCACACCGAGCTGGCCGAGGATCGCGACGGCGTCGCGTCTGGTCAGCTCGCCGCTGGCGTAGTCTGCGGCGACCTGCTGCTGGGCCTCGATCGACATCGTCTCTCCTCCGTCCGTTTGGGCTGCGTGAAGCGAAGGTCTACCGGTTTCGCCGCGCGCGCGGGCGCCGGGTCGGCCTCACCGCGCGGGGGCCGGAAGATCAGGACGGCGCCGGGACGTCGGCGGGCTGCGTGATCGGCGCGGGTTCGCGAACGGGTCGCGGTGGCCCGGGCACCCGCCCGGCGGAAGCTGCCGATGAGGTGCGAGCGAGTGAGATGCACGGACGCCACGAGCGCCGCGACGTCGAGCGCGTCGCCGTAGCCTCCGTCGATCCGTCGGGCGCGTCCAGCAGGCGCCGGTCGCTGACGTGCCGCGGCTCGGGCGCCCACCGGCGTGCACGCTGACGCGTGCCTTGAAGCGGTGTGCGAGATCATGCCGACCGTGAACCCGATCTCCGCGCACTTCCGCGCCCAGGCCGCAGCGCATCGCCGGCGAGCCGACGACCGACCCGACGACCCGCGCTACGCGCGCAGCGCCGAGGCGCTCGAGGCGCTCGCCGACTACGCGCAGGCAAGCGCCGATCGGGGTGCCTTCCAGATGCGCTACCTGCTCGAGCACCATGTCGTCGACGGTCGGTTCGCGTGGGCCGACGGGCAGTGCGGGCGGGCCGTGCTGCAGTTCGGCTTCGACGTTCCCGTCCGCAGCGAGGAGGAGCTGGACCAGTTCCTGATGGATCTCTGCGACCGCGCGAAGTCCGACGCGGCGGGCCACATCGGCGAGAACGAGGGCGACTTCCGGCGCAGCGACGCGCTGGCGATCGCGACGCGCTTCGGCATCGACGTCGAACGCGTCCACGGAGCGCTCGACGCCGGGCGGCGCTACCGCCGGCTGTTCGTCGTCGGCATCCCCGCCGAGCACACGATCTCCCGCGACGCGCGCGCCGAGCTGGAGGCGATCGACGGCGCGATCGTGGCGGCCGGCTCGAAGGAGGCATATGGCGACGCGCCACCGCTGCTGGTCAAGAACGTGCCCGCGGTGGACGAGGCGGCGGCGCGCGAGCGCGTGGCGGCGATCGTGGGGATCGGTCGCGAGGCGCTCGGCGTGACGGATTCGCCGCGGGTGCTGGAGTGAGCGGCCGTGGTCGCCTCGCGCTGTTGCGCTTGGGTGCGCGACCGGAGGCGAGGGGGCGCGCGCGGTCGCTCCGGTGGACTCGGCGTATTCGGCGTATTCGGCGACGGCCGCCACGATCCGCCGATCGATAAGGGGGGTTCGCCGACGTCGCGGCGGACCGAGGCGACGGCCGGCGTCCGGCCTGCGGCCGTGGTCCCGACCGACCCGTCGCTGCCGATGAACTCCCCCGCGCGTCCGACGTACGGGATCCTCGAGCGGACGTGTCGCCGAGAACCGCAGGCTCCCGCTCGATTTCGTCGGCGATGCTCGCGCGGTACCCGTGCTCCGCCACGACCCAGCCGTACCGCTCAAACACCCAGGCGATGCTCCGGCCGTACCCGCCCGCCGCCACGACCCCGCCGTACCGCTCAAACACCCAGGCGATGCTCCGGCCGTACGCGCCCGCCGCCACGACCCCGCCGTACCGCTCAAACACCCAGGCGATGCTCCGGCCGTACGCGTCAGTTGCGAGCATGTCCGCGGCCCGGGGAAACGCCACCCCACCACAGCCCCAGCCCCAGCCCAGCCCCAGCCGCAACCGCAACGCCGCAGCGGTCGTCGCCGCCGCCGCGTCGGCACGGGCGCCCTCACGACCGCTCACGCCGGCAGCCACGCGAGCAGCTCGACGGCCAACCACCCCGGGCACCGCCACGGCCGCGCGCTCCCAAGCGCGCAGCTGGCAGCGATCGCCGAGCGGCTCGGCCTCAGGACCGCGCAGCTCAGCGCCGCGCCGCAGGGCCAAGCCCGACCGGCCGGCCGCGGACTGCGCGCTCGCCGACGCGCGTGCGACCGGCCGCCTCGGCGACCGGTCGCCGCCTGCTATGACTGAGCGGGTGCGGCCCGAGCCCACGAACACGCTGCCCGACGGCGTGCGCGCGATGTGGCTCTGCGAGGACCTGGTCGCCGTCTTGATGTTGCTGGTCGTCGCGCTCGGGATCTCGCTCGGCGTCGACGCGCCGATGCCGTGGGTGCCGCTGCTGATCGGCATCGGCGGGCTCGTGCATGTCGTCGTCGTGCCGCGCGCGCGCCATCGCCGCTACCGCTGGGAGCTGCGCGACGAGGAGCTCGACCTGCTCGCCGGCATCGTCAAGGTGACGCGCACGATCGTGCCGATCACCCGTATCCAGCACGTGTCTGTCGAGCGCAACGGCTGGACCAGCGTCTTCGGCCTCGTGCGCCTCAGCGTGCACACCGCGGCCGGCCAGACGACGATCCCCGGCCTGGAGCCCGCCCGTGCCGCGCTCGTGCGCGACGAGATCCTCGCGCGCCTGCGCACGCCCGATGACCTCTGAGCAGCCACGCCGCCTGCACCATGCGGCGATCGCCGCCGACGCCGTCCGCGCGGCGCTGCAGCTGGTCCTCGGCGCGCTCGTGATCGCGATCGTCCAGGGCGGCACGCCCGGGCTGGCGGCGCTCATGGCGGTCGGCGGCATCGCCGCCGGCGGCGCCGTCAGCTACGTCACCTGGCGGCACAAGAGCTACTGGCTCGACGATGTCGCGCTGCACTACCGCTCCGGCGTCTTCACCCCCGACGAGAAGCTCGTCCCGCGCGCGCGGGCGCAGGGCGTCGACACGGTCACGGGTCCCGTGCAGCGGCTGTTCGGTGTCGTCGAGCTGCGCGTGCAGGTGCCGGGCGCGTCGGACGCCGACGAGATCGTGCTCTCCGCCGTCACCCATGCCGAGGCCGCGCGCCTGCGCCGCGAGCTCGGGCAGCCCGAGCCGGCCGAGCCCGACGCGCACGTCCGGCTGGGCCGCCGCGGGCTGCTGCTGACGGCGCTCACGTCGCCGCAGATCAGCGTCGCGCTGTCGGCCGTCGCCGGCATCTACGCGCTCTTTCAGAACGTGATCGACGTCGAGCGCGACGGCGAGGGGCTGCTGTCGCGGCTGGACTCGCCGCAGACGATCGCGATCGCCCTGGCGATCCTGCTCGGCGCCGCCTACGTGCTGTCGTTCCTGGCGGCGATCGTCGTGTTCGCCGGCTTCGAGGTCGAGCGCGACGCGCAGGTGCTGCGCATCCGCCGTGGCCTGCTCGAGCGGCGCGCGCAGAGCATCCCGCTGGAGCGCGTCGACGGCGTCGTCATCGTCGAGGGCCTGGCGCGCGCACCGCTCGGACTCGCCGCGCTGCGCCTGGAGACGGTCGCGCACGGCGCCGAACGGGCGGTCTCGCGCACGCTGCTGCCGCTCGTGCGCCGGGCGGACGCCGAAGCGGTCATCGCCCGGCTGGTGCCCGACCTCGCGGTCGCCCCCGGCGAGCTCGAACGGCCACCGCCACGCGCCCTGCGCCGCTTCGTGATCCCGCAGGCGTCGGCCGGCGCCGCGCTGGGCACGCTGGCGGTCGTGCTGGCGAGCGGTGCGGCGTGGCCCGCCGTGCCGGCGCTAGCGCTGCTCGGGGCGCTCGTCGGCGCGCGCGGGTACCGCGGCGCCGGCGTGCGGCTGGCGGGCGACGTCGTCGTCGTGCGGGAGGTGCGGATCGCGCGCCGCACGCTGCTCGCGCGCCGCCACCGCCTGCAGGAGCACGCGCTCGTGCGCACCGCCCTGCAGGCGCGCGCCTCGCTCGCCGATCTGCGCGTGACCGTCGGATCGGGCGGCAGCGGACGGGCGCGCCATCTGGATGCGGCGACGGCCCGGGCGGCGTTCAGCGCGCTGCGCCGTTGAAGCCGGGGCGGGGCTCGGCCAGCGCGCCCCCCGGCCGCTGACGCCGGGCGGGGCTCAGGCCGCGCGCGCCTGCGCCATCGCCGTCTTGTAGGCCCGGTGCGCCGCCCGGACGGCCGCGCGGTAGGCCCGGTGGGCAGCGCGCCGCTCGGCGCGGATCGCCTTGAGCGCCGCCTTGCGTGCCGCGCGCGCCTGCGCCATCGCTGCCTTGCGCTCGGCCTTCGGCAGCCCGGCGGCCGCGATCCTGGCGGCGCGGAAGGTCGCGCGCACGGCGCGTCCCTGCTCGCGCAGGGCCTTGTGCGCGGCGCGCTTGGCGTCGCGTGCGGCGCGCAGCGCGGCAGCCCGCTCGGTGCAGGCGGCGACGGCGATCTGCTTGCCGGCGGCCGACAGATCAGAGGACTGCGCGCGCTTGGCGCAGCGTTCACCGGTGGGCTTGCTCGCCTTGGCGGGCTTGTGCGCGACGGCAGGCGCCGCGACGCCGGTCGCGAGGCAGATCGTGACGACGGCCAGGAGGTACTTGCGCATGTGCTGGCGCTCCTTCGCAGCAGAGACGGACGAGTGCGAAGGATCATCGAGCCGCACGGGCCGACGGCGAGCGCTTTCTCACACTGTCCTCACCGGCCGGCGACACCGCCTCGCCGCCCCGGCGACACCGCCTCGCCGCCCCGGCCCACCGCCTCGCCGCCCGGGCACGACCCACACCGCGCCGGCGCTGCGCCTCAGCGCGCGGGGCGCCGGCTCCACACCTGCACGCCGCCGGCGGCGTGCACCAGCCGGTGCGAGCCGCGCAACCGGCGCAGCGCCGCACGCTGCTGCGAAGGCGTCGCGTAGGGAAAGAGCGCGGTCGGGTCGCGGTCGCCGGTCTGCGCCACGACGTACTGCACGCGCCTCTGGCCCGGGCCGAACAGCACGATCGTCTCGCGCTGGCTGAGGTGCGGCACGAGGTGGTTCGTCGCGGCGACGCTCGCCGCGGGCGGGATCAGCTTCAGCGCATCCGGCGCGCCGCGGCGCGCCTCGGGCACCGCGTAGCTGCCGGGACGCGCGAGGTCGCCGAGCGGGAACGCGGCGCAGGAGGCGAGGCCGATCGCGGCGATCCCCGCGCAGACCAGCGCCTTCAGCGGCCATCCGCGGCTGCGCCGCCAGCGCGCGCCGGCGACCGCTACGACGAAAGGGAGCGCACGCGCCGCGCCGATCGCCAGCACCGGCGCGATCGTCAGCGAGTAGTGGTCCTGCAGCGTCCAGTACTTCGCGTTGCTGGAGAGCATCCGCTCGGCGAGCAGCGGGGCGGCGAGGACGATGTCGATGCTCAGCAGCGGCAGGAAGGCGAACGCGCCGAACAGCGCCGCGAGCGTGCGCAGCTTGTCGCCCGGCGTCACGAAGACCTTCGCGGTCTGCAGCGGATGCGCGAAGACGTTGCGCAGCGCCTCGGCGGGGGTGTCCCCGATCTGCTCGTAGCTCCAGTAGCTGAACGGCTTGCCGTCGGCGAAGTGCGGGATCGCGACCCGCGTCGCACCCGCGTACCACAGCGCCCCGGCGGCGAGGCACACCAGCCCCTCGCGGGGGCGGCGCTGCAGCGCAAACCAGGCGCCGAACGCGATCACGAGAAAGGCGAGATCCTCCTTGACGAGCAGCAGCGCGAGCACGCACAGCAGCGCGCGCCGCCACTGCTCGCGGCTGGCGAGCAGCGCGGCCCAGGCGATCAGCAGGGGCGCGAACGCGACCTCGTGCATGTCGAAGGCGACCGCCGACTGGATGCCGGCGAACAGCCCGTACCCCGTGCCGAGCAGCAGCGCGGGACCGCTGCCCAGCCGCGGCCGGGCGAACAGCACGACCGGCCAGACCGACGCCGCGACGAGCAGCGCCTGGGCGACGATCAGCGGCGCCGGCCCGCAGTCGCAGGCGCCGAGCGGGGCGAGCGCGACGAGGATCGGCGAGAAGTGGTCGCCGAAGAGCGACGGCAGCCCCTTGAGGCTGCTGGCCGGCGCCTGGAGCCGCGCGAGCTGCCAGATCGCCTGGTCGAAGATCCCGAGGTCGAAGCCCGTGGACCGGTACGTCGCGTGGCGCAGCAGCCCGACCGCGGCGTACAGGACCGCGAGCACGGCGACCTGCGCCGCCAGCAGCGCGCGAAATCGCCGCTCATGGAACGGGCCGATCGACTCCTCCGCGCCGCCGTCGGACGCTCGCGCTGCGCGGATCACGCGCGCACGGTATCCGGCGTCAGCGCCGCACGCTCTCGCAGTCCTTGTGGACCCGGTCGCGGGGGTCGGCGAAGACGATGTCCCTGCCCGGACCGCAGCGGATGCGGTCGGTCCTGCGATCGATCATGTTGATGCGGTCGTTGCCCGGGCCGCCGTCGACGTAGTCGGCGCCGATGTTGCCGAAGATCGTGTCGTTGCCCGAACCGCCGAAGATGCGGTCGTTGCCGCGGTCGCCGGTGATCCGGTCGTCGCCGGCGTCGCCGTGGACGCGGTCGTCGCCCTGGCGGCCGGCCATCAGGTCGTCGCCGGCGCCGCCGCGCAGCACGTCGTCGCCCTGGTCGCCGTCGACGTAGTCGTCGCCCGCGAGCGCCGAGATCCTGTCGGCGCCGCCGCGGCCGAAGATCGCGTCGATCCCGGGCGTGCCGATGAGCCGGTCGGCGTGGCGCGTGCCGCGGATCATGTTGCGCGGCGGGGTCGTGTCGTTGGACGGCTCGGCGGCGATCGGGACGACGTTCTCGCAGCCGGTCAGGACGTCGCGCGTCGGCGCGTCGGCCTCCACGTAGACGGTGTCGACGCCGTCGCCGCAGTCGACGGTGTCGGCGCTGTCGTCGGCGGCGCGGATCGTGTCGTTCCCGGGGCCGCCGAGGAGCTCGTCGACGCCCGTTCCGCCGATCAGCGTGTCGTTGCCGGCCTCGCCCATCACGCTGTCGTTGCCGCTGCCGCCGTCGACGGTGTCGTCGCCGTTGCCGCCGCCGATGTGGTCGTTGCCGACGTCGCCGCGGACCGTGTCGTTGCCCTCCTCGCCCTCGAGGCGATCGCCGGCGGCGCCGCCGTCGAGCAGGTCGTCGCCGTCGCCGCCGCGGATGCGCTCGGACCCGCTCTCGCCGTGGAGCTGGTCGTCGCCCTGCTCGCCGAGGATCAGCTGATCGGAGCCGCGACCGCCCCTGATGACGTCGTTGCCCGGTCCGCCGCTGAGCAGCTTGTCGTCGCCGAAGCCCTTCTCCACGATCGTGTCGTCGCCCTCGCCGCCGAGGATCGTGTCGTCGCCGTCGCCGCCGTCGAGGCTGTCGTTGCCGGCGTCGCCCTGGATCGTGTCGTTGCCCGTGCCGCCGTTGGCCCCGTCGTTGCCGGCGCCACCGCGCATCTCGTCGTCGCCGGTGCCGCCGAGCATGAAGTCGTCGCCGTCGCCGGCGTCGATCGCGTCGCTCGACGCGCCGCCCGAGATCCGGTCGTTGCCCGCACCGCCGTCGAGGACGTCGCGGTTGCGCCCGCCGTTGATCTTGTCGTCGCCGCCGAGGCCCTCGATCCGGTCGGGACCGCGCGTGCCGGTGAGCGCGTCGGGCCCCTCGGTCCCCTGCATCAGCGCGATGCCGGGCTGCACGACGAGATCGGTCGGCGCCGCGCCCGGCAGCGTGACGAGACCGATCCGCCCGCGCGAGAACGGGCTGATCAGCGAGATCGTGCCCGCGCCGCCGTCGGCGAACAGGATCCGGCTGGCGTCGGGATACCAGGCGGCCTGGCCGGGACCCTTGCCGGCGACGAGCCGCCGCACCGCGCCGCCGGGCACGTCGACGAGCGCCGCCGCGCGCCCGCGCGGCGCCGCGGCGACGATCAGCCGCGAGCGCGCGGGCGAGAGCGTGAGCGCGCCGCCGGCGCCCTTGGGCAGCTTGATCGCGCGCTTGCGCGGCCTGCGCTGGCCGCGCGGGATGACGCGCAGCCGGCCACGGGCGGAGACGTAGGTCACGCCGCGCGCGACCGCGACGCCGCGCGCCCCCTTGAGCTTCACCAGCCGCAGCAGCTTGTTCGCGCCGAGCTGCACCATCGCCACCCGCCCGCTGGCGAGCGCGACGGCCGCGGCCCCGCCGTCGGATGAGACGGCGAGTGCCCCGCCCGGACCGCGCAGCTCGATCACGCCGCGCGAGGCGAGCGTCCTGGCATCGAGCACGAGCAGCTGGCTGCCGCGCGTGGCGTACAGCGTCTCACCGCCGGGCGAGAGCGCGATGTCGGAGATCTCCGGGCCCGGGCCGAGCGTGCTGCGGATCGTCTCCAGTCGCGTGTTGACGTCGACCGCGACGACCTCGGCGCCGGCGCTCGCGTAGCCGCGCTCGCCGTCACGCGTGACGGCGACCGCGCGCGAGACGCCGGGCAGCGGGAGCCGGGCGACGACCTCGTTGCGCGGGATCCCGAGGAAGACGAGCTCCGGCGTCCCCGTCGCGACCAGCGCCACGCGGGCGGATGCCGCCGGCGCGCCCGCGAGCACGAGCCCGAGCAGCAGCGCCGCCCCGGGCAGGACCCTGCGCATCATCCTCCTCCTGCCGACACGACGCATCTAACACCCAGGTCTATCGAAAAGCGCGGGGCGGCTCGCCGGTTGCCCGTCTGACATCCTCATGCGATGCCGACCGGGACCGTCCACGCGCTGCAGATGACCCCGGTCAAGGGGCTTCGCGTGACCGCCCGCGACGACGTGCGGCTGGCGCCTGACGGGGTCGCCGAGGACCGCCGCTTCTATCTCGTCGACGAGCGCGGCTGGATGGTCAACAGCAAGCAGCTGGGCACGCTCAACGAGATCGTCGCCGCGTACGACGACGCGGCGCGGACGCTGTCGCTGACGTTCCCCGGCGGCACGCGCGTGGCCGCTGCGGTCGAGCACGGCGAGAGGCTCACGACGAGGTTCTACTCGCGCCCCGCGCAGGCGCACGAGCTGCGCGGTCCGTTCTCCGAGGCGCTCTCCGCCCATGTCGGGCGCGCGGTCCGGATCGTCGAGGGGATCGACCGCAGCGGCGTCGACCGCGGCCGCCGCGGCGCCGTCAGCCTCGTCTCGCAGGCGTCGCTCGCGGCGCTCGCCGGGCACGCCGGCACGGACGACGTCGACGCGCGCCGCTTTCGCATGCTCGTGATCGTCGGCGGCCTCGCGGAGCCGCACGAGGAGGACACCTGGGTCGGCGAGGACGTGCGCGTCGGCGAGGCCCGCGTGCGGGTGCGCGGGCACGTCGGCCGCTGCAACATCACCCACCGCCACCCCGAGACGGGCGCCGCAGACCTGCAGACGCTCGACCTGCTGCGCCAGTACCGCGCCACGCTCGACACGACCGAGCCGCTGGCCTTCGGCGTCTTCGGCGAGGTCTGCGAGCCGGGCCGCGTCGCGGTCGGCGACGCCGTGACGCTCACTGCTCGATGAAGGCGCGCACGTCGGCGTCGAAGCGCGACGGCTGCTCGAGCATGACCATGTGGCCCGTGTCGGCATAGACGACCTTGCGCGCGTCGGGGATCAGCCACTCGAACTCCGACGCGTCGCGCACGGGAACGAGGCGGTCGTGCTCGCCCCAGACGACGAGCGTCGGGGCGGATATCTCGCCGAGCCGGTCGCGGATCGGGTACGCCGTCATCGCCTCGAGCGCGGCGTCGAAGCCGGGCTTGCCGGCACCGTGCGCCTGCTCGGCGACGAGCGGCGCCGGCAGCCGCTCGGGATGGGCGACGATCAGCAGCAGCAGGGCGCGCCGCAGCCGGCCGCTGCGCACGACGAGGTCGGTGTGGCGCGCCAGGCGCCCGAGGGCGAAGAACAGGAGGTTCTCGATCCGTGCGCGTGCCCCGCGCTTGCGCTCGTGGCGCATGTGGCGCAGCGAGAGCCCGGCCGCCGCGACGAGCACGAGCCGCTCGAGGCGCTGCGGGAAGCGGATCGCGATCTCGCAGCCCACGAAGCCGCCCATCGAGTTGCCGACGATCGTGGCGCGCTCGACCCCGAGCGCGTCGAGCACGTCGACGACGATGCGCGCGTAGCGGCTGACGGAGATCGCGCGCGCCGGCATCGGGGACTCGCCGAAGCCGGGGAGGTCGATCGCGATCACGCGGTGGTCGGCGGCCAGCGGCACGATGTTCTGCAGCCAGTTCTGCCAGCAGCCGGCCAGCCCGTGGAGGAACACGACGGCTGGTCCGTCGCCGATCTCGAGCACGTTGACCGGGCGGCCGTCGACCTGCACCCAGCGCAGGTGCGCGCGCCAGTCGACGTCCATCCACTGCGGTCGCGCGGGCGGTGCGCCCGCCGCGCCGGCCGCGCTCGGCTCAGCCGGCGAGGGTGCTCGCCGGTGGAGTGGGCTGCCTCTCACCGGGGGCCTCCTCGAGGAAGGCCCTCACGTCCTCGTTGAAGCGCGCCGGGCGCTCCATCATCGAGACGTGGCCGGTGTCCTTGTAGACGATCTTGCGCGAGTCGGGGACCAGCTGCTCGAAGATCGACGCGTCCTTCGGCGGGACGAGGCGGTCCTTGTCGCCCCAGACGATCAGCGTCGGGCAGCTGATCTGCTCGAGGCGGTCGCGCAGCGGATAGCGGCACATCGCCTCCAGCGCATCGGAGAAGCCCGGCTTGCCGGAACCGAGCACCTGCTGGGCGGCGAGCGGGCCGGGCAGGCGCGCCGGATGCGCGGCGACGAGCAGCAGCAGCGCGTGGCGCAGGCGCGGTCGCAGCGCGACCTGATGCGAGCGCGAGGCGATGTTGCCCAGCGAGAAGAACACGATGTTCTCCGCGCGGTGGCGCAGCCCCTTCGTGCGCTCGGTGCGGATCGACTCGATGCTCAGGCCGGCCGCCGCGACGAGCACGAGCCGTTCGACGCGTGCCGGGTGGCGGATCGCCAGCTCCGCGCCGATGAAGCCGCCCATCGAGTTGCCGACGATCTGCCCGGCGTCGATCCCGAGCTCCGTCATCAGCGCGTCGATCGCGGCGGCGTAGCCGCTGATCGAGATCTCCTCCGCGGGCATCTCGGACTGGCCGAAGCCGGGCAGGTCCACGGCGATGATGCGCCGGTCGCGGGCGAAGTGCGGAAGCTGCTCGAGCCAGTTCTGCCAGCAGCCCGAGAGCCCGTGGATGAAGATCAGCGGCGGGCCGTCGTGCGGCTCGGCGCCGGGATCGGGGCCCATGTCGACGATGTTCATCCAGCGGTCCAGGACGCGCACCCAGCGCAGGTGCTGCTGCCAGTCGATGTCCATCCACTCGGAGCGGCCGACGGCTCCGTACGGCTCTGGGTTGCGTGCCACGCGCTGATCCTACCCGGGCGATCATGCGGCCAGTAGCGCCTCTCGCAGCGCCGGCAGCCGCGCTTCGTCGGCGGCCGCGGCCAGCGCGGCGAGCAGGTCCTCGCCCGCCGCAGGGCCGAGCCGGGTGGCGAACGGGCGCATGTCGCTCGCCGTGAGTCGCCCGGCGATCCGCACGAACTCGTCCTGCAGCCCGTCCTCCTCGATCGCGTCCAGCAGCGAGTCGAGCACGTCGTCGCCGGAGGCGCTGACGAGCTTGGCGAGCTCGCGCTGCGTGCGCACCTCGAGCTCGGTGGCGAAGCGGACGAGCGGCGCCCAGAGCTCCTCCTCGTGGGCGGCGCTGAGGACCTGGGCGAGGATCGAGCGGCCAAATCCCGTGCCGAGCGCCGCGACGCGCCGGCGCGACGCCGCCGGCAGCAGCGGCAGCAGCACCAGCAGCTCGGCCCACAGGTTGCGCTCCTTGGCGGCGTCGACGATCGAGGACAGGACCGGTCGCGTCTGGATCGCGTCGAGCGCGGCGAAGCGCGCGCGGCCGTGCTCGCCCATCGCCCGCGCCACCGGCAGCACGTCTGCCCACAGGCGATCGCGCTGCGCCGCCCTGACGAGCCCGGCCAGCACGTCGTCGTCCTGCGCGGCGGCGATGTCGCCCAGCGCCCCGCGGCGGCGGTCGGAGACGTGGCGCAGAACGTCGAGCGCCTCGCGCCACAGGTCAAGCTCGGTCGCCGTGCGCATCACGTCGTGCAGCCGCTGCTCGGGGACGATCGCGACGAGCGCGTCGAGCGCGCCCTTGGACTCGACGACGTACGCCGTGCGCAGCAGCGTCTCGTCGTCGACCTCGTCGAGCGCCTGTCGCAGCGCGCGCTCGGAGAGATGGCCGACGAAGCGCCCCATCGTGACGTGGTCGCCGCGCGCGGCGAGCTCGCGGGCGACCGCGCCGATCTGCCGCGCCGGGATCTCGGCGATGACGCGGCTGGCGAGGCGCGGCTCGATCTGCGTGGCGACGTCGGCGAGGAAGCGCGTGGGCAGGTGAGCGGCGATGTCGACGGCGCGCGCGGGGTCGAGCAGGCCCGTGACCCGCGCGGCGAGCAGCGGTCCGAACGCGCGCTCGCCGATCGCAGCGGTGATCTTGCCCGGCACGAGCCTCGTGGCGGCGGCGATGCGCTGCAGTCCGTGCCGGTCGGCCTCGAACATCGCGCCGGAGGCCTGCTCGCGCAGATCGCGCAGGTCCTGCCAGTCGATCGGCCGCAGGAAGTCCAGCTCGCGCGGCCTGGTTCCCAGCAGGCGGGCGAGCTTGACGATCTCGGCGTCGGCGAGGACGAGGGTCATCGGCGATCGGCCATCTATCCGAAGAGGATCTTGCGAACCGGCCCGCGCATGAGGCGCGGGACGATCTCCAGCGACTCCTCCACGCCCTGCCGGAGCTCCTGCGCCTGGCGCGCCTTGGCGGCGGCGAGCAGGCCGGCGAGCGTCTGCAGCTGGTCGGCCGAGAGCGCCTGCAGACCCTCCGGGATCGGTCCGCCCAGCTCGTCCTCCAAGGTGTCGACGGCTCTGGCCATGTCCTCGCAGCGTATGTCGCCCGCCAAGCCCGTTCGGATCAAGGCGGTGAACCGCGACGCCGCCGGCCGCGTAGGACCGGACGATGAGCCCGGCGCGCCTGTCAGCCCTCGACGCTGCGTTTCTGTCGCTCGAATCCGGCCACGCGCCGATGCACGTCGGCTGGGCGGCGCTGTTCGACCCGCCCGCGAGCGGGTCGCCGCCGCGCTTCGAGGAGATCCGCGCGCACATCGCGTCGCGCCTGGGACGCGCGCCGCGCTACCGCCAGCGCCTGGCGCACGTGCCGCTCGGCCTCGGCGATCCCGTCTGGGTCGACGACGAGCGCTTCGACATCGCCGACCACGTCGTGCGCGCCGGCCAGCGCGGCTTCGAGCGGCTCGCCGACGAGGTCCTGTCCGCGCCGCTGGAGCACGGGCGGCCGCTGTGGCAGCTGTCGATCGCCGACGATCTCCCCGGCGGGCGGATCGGCGTCGTCGGCAAGGCCCACCACTGCCTCGTCGACGGACTCGCCGCCGTCGAGCTGATGGCGTTGCTGCTCGACGCCGAGCCGGCGCCGGCAGCGGATGGCGCCGCGCGCGACGACTGGACCGCGCGCGCCGCGCCATCGGCGCTGGGGCTCGTGCGCGACGCCGTCGGCCGGCAGCTCGACGAGGCGCTTCAGGTCGCGCGGCTGCCGCTGGCGCTCGCGCGCGACCCGGGCGGCGCGGCGCGGCAGGCGTGGCGCGCGGCGCGCGCGGTCGCTCAGGCGGCGGCGCCGGTCGCCTCGCCCAGCCGCCTGAACGACGCGATGACCTCGGCGCGCCACCTCGCCACCCAGTCGCGCCCGATCGAGGACCTCAAGCTCGTCAAGCGCCGCTTCGGGACGACGCTCAACGACGTGCTGCTCGCCGCCTGCGCCGGAGCGCTGCGCGCGCTCGACGGCGAGGCGCACACGAAGGCCAAGGCGATGGTCCCGGTCAGCATCCAGGTGACCGGGAAGGACTGGGGCAACCGGATCGCCTTTCTGTTCATCGACCTGCCGTGCGAGGAGCACGACGCGGTCTGGCGCCTGCGCGACGTCCACGTCGCGATGCGCGAGCGCAAGCGCGGCGGCGTGCCGGAGGGCGCCGACATCGTGCTCAACGCGCTGTCCTACGCGCCGCGCTCGATCCGGCGGGTCGCGTCGAGGGTGATCGCCAGCCCGCAGCTGTCGAACCTGACGATCTCGAACATCCCCGGTCCGCAGGTGCCGGTCTACCTGATGGGATGCGAGGCCCGGGAGGCCTATCCGGTCGTCCCGCTGACCGACCGGCACGGGCTCTCGATCGGGATGACGACGATCCACGGGCGTGCGTGCTTCGGCGTGTACGCGCAGGCGGGCCTCGCCGCAGAGGCGGATGCGATCGCGGCCGGCATCGGCGAAGAGGTCGACGTGCTGGTCAGGCGGGCGGCGGCATGACGCTGCTGCTGACCGGTGCGACCGGCTTCGTCGGGATGGAGCTGCTCGCGCGCGAGCTGCGCCACAGCGACCGGCGCGTGCTGGCGCTGATCCGCGCCGACGACGCCGAGCACGCGGCGCGGCGCCTGCATGACACGCTGCTGTCGGTCTTCGGCAGCGTCGAGCCCTACGCCGACCGGGTGAGCGCGGTGGCGGGCGATCTCGAGCTGCCCGGACTCGGGCTGAGCGACGCCGCCGCCGCCGAGCTCGACGACGTCAGCGAGATCATCCACGGCGCGGCCTCGGTCTCCTTCGACCTGTCGCTGGACCGCTCGCGCGCGATCAACGTCGGGGGGACGCGGCGGATGCTCGAGCTCGCCGCCCGGCTGGCGAACCTGCGGCGCCTGACCTACGTCTCGACGGCGTACGTGGCGGGCGAGCATCGGGGGACCTTCGGCGAGGACGACCTCGATGTCGGCCAGCGCTTCCGCAACGCCTACGAGCAGTCGAAGTTCGAGGCCGAGCGGCTCGTGCGCCTGCACGCCCACCGCCTGCCGGTGACGATCGTTCGCCCGAGCATCATCGTGGGCGACCGCCACAGCGGCTGGACGTCCTCGTTCAACGTCCTGTACTGGCCGCTGCGCGCGCTGTCGCGCGGCGCGTACCCGATCCTGCCGGCGCGCGGCGGGGCGCCCGTCGACGTCGTGTCGGTCGACTACGTCGCCGACGCGATCTGCGCGCTGCACGCGCTGCCGGCGGCCGAGGGCGCCACCTTCAACCTGACGGCCTCGGCGGTGGCGAGCAGCATCGGCGAGCTGCTGGACCTCGCGCTCGGGCGTTTCGCGCGCCGCCGGCCGCCGCTGATCTCGCCCGCGCTGTATCGCCGCGTCGTGCATCCGCTGGCGCTGCGCTGCGTGGGCGCCGAGCGGCGTCGCTTCCTGCGCGCCACCGAGAGCTACCTGCCGTACTTCGCGATGCGCGTGCGCTACGACGACACGCGGGCGCGCGCGGCGCTCGATCCGCTCGCGATCGCTCCCGCGCCGCTGCCCGAGTACTTCGACCGGCTCGTCGACCACGCCCTGGCTGCCGGCTGGGGACGCCGGGCGATCGGACGCGCGCAGGCGCTCGACACGCCGCCGCGTTCCGGGCACGGCCCCAGAACGCAGAACGGCCCGCCGAAGCGGACCGTTCGCAGCACGACTGACAGTCGGCTCAGATCGCCTGCACGTTCGCGGCAGCCGGACCCTTGGGGCCCTGCTCCGGATCGTAGGAGACCTTCGCGCCCTCGGCGAGGGACTTGAAGCCCGAGCCGGCGATCGCGGAGTGATGGACGAAGAGGTCCTTGGTCTGATCGTCCGGCGTGATGAAGCCGAAGCCCTTGTCGTCGTTGAACCACTTGACGGTTCCAGTTGCCATGTGCATGCCCTCCCGGGTGTGTATGTGTGCTGCGAAACGCGGGAGATGCTGAAGGCAACAACTACGAACGCTGGCACTACGTCGCCGGACCGAGTGTCCGGCGTAGACGATCAAGTGTAGTCAAAGCTCGAGGCAACTGCCGATCGCGCCCTCCCGGCGCCCTGGTCGGCATGCGGCTGGACGTGCGTCCGCCGATCTCGGGCGGCGACTCAAGCGCTGCCCGGGCCAGTCGATACCGAGCACAGCGCCAGGTCCTGGACGGGCCCGCGCCCCATCCCTCGGAAAGGACTCCGCCTGATGAACCACCGCTCACGGCGCGGCCTCGCAGTCGTCGCGGCAGTCTCGACGCTGGCGGGCGGCTCGCTCTCGATCATCGGCACCCCAGCCAACGCAGCGGATGGCGCGCCGAGTGGCAGCGTGCAGGGTCGCGGCCTGCTCGACGGTCTGCTTTCGGGCCTGCTCGGACAGATCGCCGGCGCCACGGTCGCGACGATCGAGGGCATCATCAGCGGGCTCACCCCGACCCAGGTCGGCGACCTGATCGAGAATGCCGCGCCGGCCGACCTGCCGAACCTGCTCGCCGCCGCGCAGAACAACGGACAGCTCGCCCCGGCGCTCGGCACGCTGACAGCGACCGAGAACGGTGACGTCCTCGCGCCCACGAGCGGCTCGAGCCTGACGCTGCTGCTCGGCGGCCTCGGCCTCAGCCAGCTGACCGACGCGCTCGGGACGCTCACCGCCGGCGAGACCGCCGGCCTGCTGACCGCCGCCGACGCGACGCAGCGCGCCGGCCTGCTCGCCGTGCTCACCAGCGGGCAGCTCAGCGATGCGCTCGGCACGCTCGAGCCGGCCACGCTGGCGACGATCGTCGGCGGCCTCACCCCCGCGCAGATCAGCGGCCTGCTCGGAGCGGGCGGCGGCGCGAGCGTCATCGACGGCCTCCTGGGAACGGCGGCCGGGCTCGGCGCGACGCCCGCCACGCCGCAGGTCGACGGCCTCCTCGGGCAGCTGACCGCGCTGCTCGGCGGCGGCCTGCCGGGCGCGGCCGACCAGGCCGACCTCGCGTCGCTGCTCGGACTCGTCGATCCCCTGCTCGCCCAGCCGGGCGTTGACACCACGCTGCTGGCGTCGCTGCTGGCAACGGCCGAAGGCCTGCTCGGCGGCGCGCCCGAGCCGGTCAGGACGCCCCTGCAGACGATCGTCACGACGATCAGCAGCGTGCTGAGCCCGGCGACGGGCGGCGGCGACACGACCGGTGGTGGCGGGACCGCCGGTGGCGGCGCCACCGGCGGCGGCGCCACAACCGGCGGCGGCACGACGACGACCACCGGCGGCACGGCGGCCACCGGCGGCACGGCGCCGGGCGGCGCCGGCGCGACGATCGCCCGTCCCGCCGCGCAGCCGGCGGCCAGGCCGGGGCCGTTTCGCGCGACGATCGGCGCGATCAAGCTGTCCAAGCGGCGCACGAGCATGCGCTTCACGCTCAGCTGCCCGCGGTCGGCGCCGAAGGGCTGCCTCGTGCAGCTCAGCGCGAAGATCGCCGGCAGGAAGGCGATCCGCACCACGATCGTCGCGCTGGCGAGCGGCCGCTCGACGCCGGTCACGGTGACGCTCTCGAAGAGCACGACGCGGCGCCTGAAGGCGAGGGGCGGCTCGCTGAAGGTCACGGCGAAGACCGCGCTCTCGACGCTGGGCGCCTCGTCGCGCACGCTGAAGGTCCGGCGGCTGAAGACCAAGAAACGCAGGACGGCCAGGCGCTGAGACGTCGCAACGGCCGGCCGCCGGAGGTCCCGGCGGCCGCGCTCAGACGAGGTCGCGGACGGTCAGCCGGATCGCGCCGGCGGTGAAGAACGCCCCGATCCAGCCGAGCATCACGAGCACCGCCCAGCCCGGCGCGAGCAGGAACTCGGTGTCATCGCCGTCGAAGCCGGACGCCTCGATGATGCCGCCGGGCGCACCCTGCGTCGGGCCGAACCTGCCGTAGTCCTCGGCGAGGCCGATCAGCGTCGGCTCGAGCACGAACGCGACGAACAGCACGCCGACGATCGCCGCGACCTGGTTGCGCACGACGGCGCCGATGCCGACGCCGAACGCGCCCACGAGCGCCGCCACGAGGAGGTTGCGCCACAGCACGTCGAGCAGATCTCCGAAGGCCGCCGTCTGCTCGTCGCGCAGCGACAGGATGACCGTGCCGACGAGCATGATCGACAGCGTCACGATGAGCGACAGCAGCGCGCCGGCGGCCGCGTAGGAGAGCATCTTCGCGGCCAGCAGCCGGATCCTGTCGGGCGCCGCGAGGACCGTGCTCGTGATCGTCCGGTGGCGCCATTCGCCGGCCATCCCGATCACTCCCAGGAGGATGATGAACAGCCCCGTGAAGTCGGCGGTGAAGAGGTCGCGCACGTCCTGGTCGGTGAAGTCGTCGGCGAGGATCGAGACGAGCACGACGACGAGCAGCGACAGCGCGAGCGCCGCCGCGACGAGCGCGACGAACGTCCGCGTCGTGCGCAGCTTCAGCAGCTCGGCCGCAAGCAGCGCGCTCATGCCGCCGCCGCCTCTGCGGTGAGCGCGAAGAACGCCTGCTCGAGCGAGCGCGACTGCTGTCCGAGGCCGACGAGGTAGACGCCGGCGTCGTGCGCCACCACCCCGACCTCCCGCGGCGTGACGCCCGGCACGATCAGCCCGCCGGCGGGAAGCGGCGTGACGGCGTGCCCCGCGGCCTGCAGCGCGCGCATGAGCCGTGCGTCGTCCTGCGAGTGCACCTCCGTCGCCGGGCCCTCGTCGCCGCCGAGCACCTGCTCGAGCGTCCCGTGGCCGCGCATCCGGCCGCGGGAGATGACGACGACGTCGTCGACGGACTGTGCGACCTCGGCCAGCAGGTGGCTCGACACCAGGACGGCGCGGCCGCGGTCGGCCTGCTCGCGCAGCATCCCGCGCATCCAGGCGATGCCGGGTGGGTCGAGGCCGTTGGTCGGCTCGTCGAGGATCAGCACCTCGGGGTCGCCGAGCAGCGCCGAGGCGATCGCCAGGCGCTGGCGCATGCCCATCGAGTAGCCCTTCACGCGGCGGTCCGCGGCCGCGGCGAGCCCGACGATCTGCAGCACGACGTCGACGCGGTCGGGCGGATGGCGGCCGGTGACCGCCAGCACGCGCAGGTGGTTGCGCCCGGTGCGGCCGGGATGAAACGAGGCGTCCTCGAGCACGGCTCCGACCTTCGCGCTCGGGCGCTCGAGCTCCTCGTAGCGGCGCCCGCCGAAGGTCGCCGTGCCGCTGGTCGGCCGCACGAGGCCCAGCAGCGCGCGCAGCGTCGTGCTCTTGCCGGCGCCGTTGGGGCCCAGGAAGCCGGTCACGCGCCCGGCCTCGATGTCGAAGCTAAGGTCGTCGACGGCGAGCACGTTGCGAAACCTCTTGGAGAGGCCGCGGATCTCGACGGGCGCCATTGGCCGCGCATGATGGCGCATCGGCGGGCGCAACCGCGACGCGCTGCACGCGCATCGCGACGAAGCGCGTCAGGTCAGAGGAAGAGACACGGGTTGAACGGCAGATAGCGGTCGAGCCTGGCCCACGGGGCGTCGGCCAGGAAGAGGCAGTAGAACGGGTCGATCCGAAAGCCGCGCTCGCCGACGAGCCAGCTCACGGCGGTCTGCGCGCCGAGCGGCAGCGTGAGGTCGATGCTCTGCACGCCGGCGGCGTGCGCCGCGCCCTCCAGGTGCGCGAGCGCCGCGGGCAGGTGCTCGGGCTCGAGCGCGCCGACCGGCCCCCCGAAGCCGTGCTCGTTGACCTCGAAGGCGTAGGCGACGGGCCGTCCACGTTGGCGCAGGACCGCCGCCGAGCGGTCGGCGAGCATGAACGCGACCTCGGGCTCGCGCGCGTGGCCGAGCAACTCGTTCTCGAGCGCGAGGATGTCGTCGAGCGTCGCCGCTGCGACGTCGTAGCCGGCGGGCGGCGCGACCGCGCGCGGGGTTGCGGTCACGCCGACGCCGGTCGCCTGATGGCAGACGCCGAAGCGCAGGTACAGCGCGACAGCCGGCGCGTCGAGCGTCGCGATGATCGCGCGATGGCGGCCGGCTCCGAGCGGGAACGCGCGCTCGAGCAGCGCGCGGCCGAGCCCGGCCACGCGCGCTCCCGGAGCGACGAAGAACTCGGTCAGCTCGAGCGTCCCGCCGCGCTGCAGCGAGCGGGCGTAGCCCAGCGGCGCCGCGTCGGCGCGATCCTCGGCGATCCACCACTGCGCACACGTCGCCGCCAGGTGGTCGAAGAGGGTCTCGTACTGCGGCCACAGCGCATCGAGGTCGGCGGGCGGCCCGTCGGCTGACCGGTATCCGACGCGCGCGAGCAGGTCGGCCAGCGAGCGGCGGAAGATCGCAAAGCAGGCGCGACCGTCGGCGGCCGTGGCGCGACGGATGCGGGCCGGCTCGTTCACGGCGCCACCGTACCCGCCGCGCGCCGCGGACCCAAGCGCGCCGGTCAGTCGCCGGGCACGCCGCGCGCGGGCGGCAGCGGCGGGGCGGCGACGGCGACGCCGTCGCGTCCGCGCTGCTTGACCTGGTAGAGCGCCTGGTCGGCGCGCAGCAGCACCCGGTCGGGGGCGTCTCCCTGCTCGACGGTCGCGACGCCGAAGCTCGCCGTCGTGCGCAGCTCGTGCCCGCCTCTGATGTCGATGCGCTCGCGGATCGCCTTGGCGATGCCCTCGGCGACGCGGCGGCCCTGCTCGCGGGTCGCCCGCGGCAGCAGCAGGGCGAACTCGTCGCCGCCGAAGCGGGCGACGAGGTCGCTGCGGCGCACGCGGCTGCGCAGGACGTCGGCGACGTTGTTGAGGATCTCGTCGCCGACCGCATGCCCGAACGAGTCGTTGATCGACTTGAAGTCGTCGAGGTCGAGCAGGACGAGGCATGCGCGCTCGCCGTAGCGCTCCGAGCGCGCGACCTGCTGCTCGAGCTCGGCCTCCAGCCGGCGGCGGTTGAGCAGGCCGGTGAGCGGATCGTGGTCGGCGAGGTGCTGGAGCTGGTCGAGCGTGCGCTTGCGCTCCGTGACGTCCTCGATCTGGGCGATCAGGTAGTCCGGCGCGCCGCTCGTGCCCGGCACCAGCGAAAGGCTGACGTCGACCCATACCAGGCGGCCGTCGGCATGCACGAAGCGCTGCTGGCGCCGCAGCGTGCGGCGGCGACCCTCCACGACCTGGCGCATGAGCTGCGCGTCGGCGTCGCGGTCCGTCTCGTGGGTGAGCTGCTGGAGGCTGAGCCCGAGCACCGTCTCGCGGCGGTGGCCGACGATCTCGCACAGCGCGCCGTTGACGTCGATGAAGCGGCCCTTCAGCGACACGATCGCCATGCCGATCGGCGCGCCGTCGAAGCTCGACCTGAAGCGCTGCGTCGCCTCGCGCGCCTCGTCGCGCAGGTTGCCGTTCAGCCAGCCGGCGAGGATGCCGGCGGCGCCGGCGAGCGCGACGAGCAGCGCATGCCCGGCGCCCGGCTCGCCCGCGGGGTCGCTGCCGGCATGCGTGGCGAGGACGACCGCGACGACGAGCGCCAGCAGCGCCGCGTCCTCGTAGACGGTGAGCAGCGCGAGCACGAGGAACGGATGCGACCACGCCGCGGCGGCGCCGTCGGACAGGCCGACGAGCCCGGCCGATGCGCTCAGCAGGCCGGCCGCCACGGCGGCGCTCTGCAGCCGCCGCGGCAGCGCCGCCAGGTGTGCCGCGACGGCGAAGACGACGACCGCCGCGAAGTACGCGGCGATCGCGCCGGCCGGCTCGCCGCGCGCCGCTCCGAGCAGGACCAGCACGGCGGCGTGGGCCCAGACGATCGCCCGCAGCAACCGCTGGCGTTCGCTCCAGACGTCGGCTGGCAGTCCCGCGCGCGCGTACGATCTGAAGCCCAGGCGCCCCATATTGGACGAATCGGCACAACGGCGTCGCGCCTGTAGGGGCAAGCGGGCGTTTGCCGCGCCGGGGGCGGGGGACCATGGTCGACATGACGCGCCCGGCGGCCCGCAACCTGAGCGAGCGGCTCGCCGCGATCGAGCAGTTCGACGCCCCCGGCAAGGCGATCGCCAAGCAGATCCGCAACCTGCTGCCGTCCGGCGGCGGCATCAAGGACGTCATCAGCGGCACGTGGGCGGGCCACACGCTGCACCCGCTGCTCACCGACATCCCGATCGGCGCCTGGACGAGCGCGACGCTGCTGGATCTCTTCGGTGGCCGCGCGAGCCGGCCGGCCGCGCAGAAGCTGGTCGGCGCCGGGCTCGCCGCGTCCGCGCCGACGGCCTGGGCGGGCTGGGCGGACTGGGCCGACACCGAGCCGGGCAACGACGGCGTGCGCCGCGTCGGGATGGCGCACGCGATCGCCAACGGCGTCGCGGTCGGGCTGTACGGCGCGTCGCTGGCCGCCCGCCGCCGCGGGGCGCACGCGACCGGCGTGCTGTTCGGGCTCGGCGGCGCCGCCGCGATGACCGCCGGCGGCTGGCTCGGCGGCGACCTCGTCTTCGCGCGCGGGGTCGGCGTCAACGAGACGCTCTTCGACGAGGACCCCGACGACTGGACGCCGGTGCTCGACGCGAGCATGCTCGTCGACGACCGCCCGACGCACGCGCGTGCCGGGCAGCGCGACCTGATGATCGTCAGGCGCAGCGGCACCGTCCACGCGCTCGTCGACCGCTGCGCGCATCGCGGTGGCCCGCTGCACCAGGGCGAGCTCGAGGGCGACTGCATCGTCTGCCCGTTTCACGGCACGCGCTTTCGCCTCGAGGACGGCTCGGTCGTCCGCGGGCCCTCGACCTATCCGCAGCCGGTCTTCGAGGCGCGCGTCAACGACGGGCGCGTCGAGGTCCGCGCCGCTCCTGGACGCTAGGCGCCGAAGTCGATCACGCTGCGGATGCCGTCCTGGGCCTCCATCAGCTCAAAGCCCCGGTTGACCTCGTCGAGCGTGATCCGGTGCGAGAGGAAGGCATCGACGTCGATGTCGCCGTCCAGGTAGCGCTGCACGAGCAGCGGCACCTGGTCGCGGCCCTTGACGCCACCGAACGACGAGCCGGCCACGCGCCGGCCGGTGATGAGGTAGCGCGGAACGATGTCGAGCGTCTCGCCCCTGCCCGCGACGCCGCAGATCGTCGCCAGGCCCCAGCCGATCCGCGCCGACTCGACCGCCTGGCGCATGACCGCGACGTTGCCGGTCGCCTCGATCGTGTGGTCGGCGCCGAAGCCGCCGGTCATCTCGAGGATCTGATCGACGGTGCCGGCGCCGCCGATCAGCGTGTCCGTCGCTCCCTGGTGACGCGCCATCGCGAGGCGCTCCTCGGAGAGGTCGACGCAGACGATCCGCCCGGCGCCCTGCAGCCGCGCGCCCGCGACGGCGCCGAGGCCGACCATCCCCGCGCCGAACACGACGACGGTCGCGCCCTGCTCGACCTTGGCGGTGAACATCGCCGCGCCGAGGCCGGTCGACAGGCCGCACGCGAACAGGCAGGCGCGATCCAGCGGCGCCTCCGGCGACACCTTCGCCAGGGCGATCTGCGGCATGACGGTGTACTCGGCGAACGTCGACGTGCCCATGAAGTGGCGGATCGGCTCGCCGTCGCGCGACAGCCGCGTCGTGCCGTCGGGCAGATGCCCCCGGCCCTGCTCGTCGCGGATCGCCAGGCAGATGTTCGTCTTCGCGCTGAGGCAGTGCACGCACTCGCGGCACTGCGGCGAGAACAGCGTCACGACGTGGTCGCCGACCTGCAGATCGCTGACGCCGCGGCCGACGGCCTCGACGACGCCGGCGCCCTCGTGGCCGAGGACCGTCGGCGCGTAGCCCGACGGGTCGACGCCCGAGGCGCTGTACATGTCGGTGTGGCAGACGCCGCAGGCGACGAGCCGCACGAGCACCTCGCCCGCCCTGGGGTCGGCGAGGTCGAGCTCCTGCACGACGAGCGGCTGCCCGAACTCCTCCAGCACCGCGGCGCGCATCCGCATGCGCGCCAACCTATCGTGTGAACATGGGATTGGGCTCGACGACCGCGCCGCTGCGCGCCGAGCTTGCCGCCGCGCTGCCCGAGCGGCCGTTCTCGCTGCGGTTCTGGGACGGCAGCACGCTGTCCTCGACGACCGGCGAGGGGCCGGCTTTCACGGCGCGCTCGCCGCGTGCCGTCGCCTACGCGCTGCTGGCGCCCGGGCAGCTCGGCCTGGGCCGGGCCTACGTCGCCGGCGAGCTCGAGGTCGACGACATCGACGCGGTGCTCGCGCTGCTGCGCGACTGGTCGCCGCCTGCGGTCGACGGCGGCGCGCGGCGCCGCCTGCTGCTCGCGGCGGTCCGGGCGACGGGCCTGATGCGCCCGCCGCGACCGCCGGCAGCCGAGCTGCGACCGCGCGGGCGCCGGCACAGCGTCGCCCGCGACGCCCGCGCCGTGCGCCACCACTACGACGTCTCCAACGACTTCTTCGAGCTGTTCCTCGGCGACTCGATGACGTACTCGTGCGCGATCTTCGAGGATCCGTCGAGCGAAGCCGAGCCGCTCGAGCGCGCGCAGGAGCGCAAGCTCGAGCTGGTCTGCGCGAAGCTCGCGCTGCGCCCCGGCGAGCGGGTGCTCGACGTCGGCTGCGGCTGGGGCAGCTTCGCGATCCACGCCGCCGCCCGCCACGGCGTGGACGTCGTCGCGATCACGCTCTCCGAGCCGCAGGCGGCGTCGGCTCGCGAGCGGGCGCGCGCGGCGGGCGTCGCCGAGCGCGTCGAGATCCGCGTCGCCGACTACCGCGAGCTGGCCGACGAGCGCTTCGACGCGATCGCCAGCATCGGGATGGTCGAGCACGTCGGCGAAGCGCGGATCGATCGCTACGCGGCGGGCCTCGCGGCGCTGCTCGGTCCCGGCGGGCGGCTGCTCAACCACGGCATCGCGCGCCTGCGCCACGACGCTTCGGACACCGGCGCGTTCTCGCAGCGCTACGTCTTCCCCGACGCGCTGCCGCTGCACCTCTCGCGCGTGCTGCTCGCGCTCGAGCGGGCGGGCCTGGTATGCGAGCACGTCGAGGGCTTCGCCGAGCACTATGCGCGGACGCTCGCGCATTGGGCGGCGCGGCTGGATGCGAACGCCGCCGAGGCCGAGCGGCTGGCCGGCGCCGAGCGGCTGCGCGTGTGGAGGCTCTACCTGCGCGCGGCGCGCAACGGCTTTCAGACGGGCTTCACGTCGATCTACCAGGTCCGCTGCCGGCGGCCGTGAGCGTGGGGCGTCCTAGCCGAGCCGCGAGCTCGGCGCGAGGACGATCGACACATGGCGCTGGCCGCCGGCGAGCGGCCGCCGCCACGGCCCCTCGTCCTCGAGGTCGCCGCCGCGGTCGAGCAGCAGCGCGGCCAGGCAGCGCGCGTCGTCCAGCGACTGCGGCGGCGAACGGTAGTGGCGGGTCGGGCGGCCGGTGAGCGGGCCGTTCACGCGGTCCTCGACGACGACGAGGTACAGCGGCCCGAGCCTGAGCTCGAGCTGCTCGCCGTCGGCGTCGGGCGCGTCCATGCAGCCAACGCTACGTCACCACGTCGTGCTCGGTCAGGCGGCGGCGCCGGACTTCGCCGCGCTCGGTGCGCCGGCGAGCTTCTCCTTCTGGCGCTCGGGCGAGATGCGCACGACGTTGCGCGCCAGTCCGAGCTTCTCCAGCGTCCAGATCACCATCGCCGAGAGGTCGATCTCGAAGCGGCCCAGGCCCTGGCGCGCCGAACGCGGGAAGGCGTGGTGGTTGTGGTGCCAGGACTCGCCGAACGTCGGGATCGCCAGCCAGGCGACGTTCGTCGACTTGTCCTCGACGTCGAACCGGCGGCGGCCGAAGAAGTGGCAGACCGAGTTGATCGACCAGGTGACGTGATGGATGAAGAAGATCCGCACGAAGCCGGCCCACAGCAGCGTCCAGAGCGCGGCGGTCAGCGAGAAGCCGTGCAGGACGAAGCCCGCGACGAACGGGATCAGCAGGCTGAGGGCGACCATCCAGAGGAAGTTGCGGCTGATCCAGCGCATCCCCTTGTCCTCGCAGAGGTCAGGCGCGTACTTGCGAAACTCGGCGCTGCCCTGCGTCTTCAGAAGCCAGCCGGTGTGGGCATGCCACAGGCCCTTGAGGCCCGAGCCCTCGCCGACGTGCGGGCTGTGCGGATCGCCCTCGACGTCCGTGTGCGCGTGGTGCATCCGGTGGTCGGCGACCCAGGCGATCGGCGGTCCCTGGACCGCCATCGAGCCGGCGACCGCGAAGAAGTACTCGACCGGCTTGCTCGTCTGAAACGCGCGATGCGTGAGCAGGCGGTGATATCCGACGGTGATTCCCAGGCCCGTGACGCAGTACATGACGACGAGGATCGTCAGATCGATCCATCCCACGGCCTTGTTCCACAACAGCGGGACCGCGACGAGGAATGCGATGAACGGCAGAACGACGGCGCCCAGGTTGGCGTAGCGCTGTAGCTTTGGCATGGCTTTGAGGCTACGCACTGATGATTCACGGTTCTTGTCGGATTCCTGCGGGCGCAGGCGCCGTTTTCTGTAGGTTGTCGACAATGCAACGCATCCCGTCGGAGGTGGCCGATGTCCTGCGCCCGGTTCTCCCCGAGCTAGCCGCCGAGACGATCCGCGCGATCGGCCGCGAGGTGCCGGACTACTCGCGGCCGCTGGAGGGCCGCCTCGGCGTCACGCTGCGCTACGGCACCGAGCGCGCGCTGCGCCGCTTCGTGGACTCGATCGAGGCGCCCGGGGCGGTCAGCGAGCGCGACCGGCGCATCTACTTCGAGCTCGGCCGCCTGGAGATGCGCGAGGGCCGGACGCTCGACGCGCTGCTCGCCGCCTACCGCGTCGGAGCGCAGATCGCCTGGCGGCGCTTCGTCGAGGCCGGCGTGCGATCCGGTCTCGAGCCGGCGACGCTGTACCGGCTGGGCGAGGCGATCTTCGCCTACATCGACGAGATCTCCGGCGAGTCGATCGCGGGCTACGCCGCCGAGCAGTCCGAGGCCGCGGGCGAGCGCCAGCGCCGCCGCGCGCGGCTCGTGTTCCTGCTGGCGGCCGACCCGCCCGCGACGAGCGAGGACGTCCGTGCCGCCGCCGTGCGCGCCGGGTGGCGACCGCCCGCGCAGATCGCGGCCCTCGTCGTCGGCGGGATCGACGCCGAGCGCCTGACGAGGCGGCTCGGACCGGGCGCCGTCGCAGCACCGCTGGAGCGCCCGGACAGCGCCGCAGCAGACGGTCGCGAGGCCCGGGTGCTGGCATTCGTGCCCGATCCGGACGGCGAGGGGCGCCGCGCCCAGCTCGCGGCCGCGGTCGAGGGGCTGCCCGCGGCGCTGGGCCCCGTGGTCGCGCTGGCCGGCAGCGCGCGCAGCGCCGAGCGCGCGCGCCGGGCGCTTGACCTGCTGGCGCTCGACCTGCTGCCGCGCGAAGGGCTGCTGGACGCCGAGGATCACGCCGCGGCCCTCGTCCTGCACGCCGACAGCGGCCTGGCAAGCGAGCTCGCCGAGGCGCGGCTGGCGCCGCTGCGCGAGCTGCGCCCCGCCGTCCGCGCGCGGCTGACCGACACCCTGCGCGCCTGGCTGGACTGCCAGGGCCGCGTCGACGAGACGGCGCGCGCGCTGGACGTGCATCCGCAGACCGTGCGCTACCGGCTCAACCAGCTGCGCGATGCGCTCGGCGGCGCGCTGGACGATCCCGAGGCGCGCTTCGAGCTGGCGCTGGCGCTGCGCGTCCGGGTGCCGGAGCCTGCGCGGATCGCGTAGGTCGCCGCGCGCCGATCGCGGCGGGCCGGATCCGAGGCGGCGCCCCGAGGGACCCTGGCTGAGCCGGAGCCCCTCAGGGCGCGGTACCTCGTGTGTCGCCCCAGTATCAGGCGCGGCGGTCCATGCCAGGCGGTCCGTGCCACGCTCTCGTCCTAGCCTGCGCGGGCAGGATCCCAGCGCGCCCCGGGCGCGGTCGAGAGCACCCTCACCGACTTCTCACGAACCCGGCCGGCGGCGCCAGCCGACTCTCGCGCGGCTCAATCGCCGTCGAGCCGCAGCGTTCCCGCGCGGAACTCGTCGAGCGCGTAGCGCGCCGCGATCGCGTGCAGCCCGTCCGCCGCGGCCAGCGCCTCGAGCGCCGCGACGGCCTCGGCGGGTTCGTACTCGAGCGAGTGCGCGGCCGCCAGCACGCGGACGCCGCTTGCCGGATGGCCGATCAGGGCAGCGATGCCGGCGCGGCCCTCGGCGCAGCGCAGCAGCTCGCGCGCGAGGCGCGCGTTCTCGTCGAAGACGGGGTTGGCGGAGCGGGCGTCGCTACGCAGCTCGTGCCAGCGCTTCGCCGTCGCGGCGTACGCCGCGAGCTGCTCGGCGACCGTCACCCGCGCTTGACGAGGCGGCCGACGGCGGCCATCAGCTCGTCGGCGCGATCGGCCTGCAGCTCGCCCTCGGCGCCGAGCACGCAGGAGCGGGCATGCTCGTCGAGCAGGCCGAGCGCGACCTTGTCCAGCGCCGCCTGGGCGGCGGAGATCTGCGTGAGAACGTCGATGCAGTAGCGGTCGTCGACGACCATCCGCTCGATCCCGCGGACCTGTCCCTCGATCCGGCGCAGGCGCGCGAGCAGCTGATCCTTGCTTGCGGAGTAGCCTCGTTCTGTCACGGTCCCGCCAGGGTAGCAGTACCCGGCGGGGGTATGCTAGCCTGCATCGAAGATACCCCTCCCCCGTATTCAGACCCCCGGAATGGAGCCATGCTTCCCACGCGCACCTACACCGTCGACGGCATGACCTGCGGTCACTGCCGGAAGTCCGTGATCGAAGAGGTCCTGCAGGTCGAAGGCGTCAAGGGCGCCGATGTCGACCTCGACGCCAGGCAGCTGACGGTCGCCGGCGAGTCGTTCGACGACAGCGCGATCAAGGCGGCGGTGGACGAGGCGGGGTACACCCTCGTGTCATGACGGCCGGCCTGCGCGTCGCCGCGTTCACCGCGCTGCTCGTGGCGATCTTCGCGGCCGCCGCGATCGCCGGCAACGCCATCGATCCGCCCGCGGACGCCGGGCCGCCCGCCCACGAGGCGCCGGCGCATGGCGCCGCCCCCGCCGGGCAGCACGCCGCGCTGCGGCTCGCCGCCGGCGACACGAGGCTGACGGCGGGCCGCCCGTCGCGACTGGACTTCGCGATCCTCGACGAGCACGGCGAGCGACTTCGCGACTTCGAGGTCGAGCAGGGCCGGCGCATGCACCTGATCGTCGTGCGCCGCGACCTGCGCCGCTTCCAGCACCTGCATCCCACGGAGCTGGCGCCCGGCGCCTGGACCGTGACGCTCACGCTGCCCGACGCCGGCGTCTACCACGCGTTCGCCGACTTCCAGAGCGCCGGGACGCGGCGGACGCTCGGCACCGACCTCTTCGCGGCGGGCGTCTTCGAGCCGCTGCCGCTCCCCGCGCCGGCCACGACCGCGTCCGCGGGACGCTATGGCGTGACGCTGCGAGCCGACGACGGCGAGCTCCAGTTCGCCGTGCGCCGCGACGCAGCGCCGGTGCGCGACCTTCAGCCCTACCTCGGCGCCGACGGGCACCTCGTCATGGTCCGCGCGGGCGATCTCGCCTACGAGCACGTCCACCCGCTGCAGGGCCGCCGGCTCGCCTTCGACACGGCGGGCGCGCCGCCCGGTCGCTACCGGCTCTTCCTGCAGTTCCGTCACGCAGACCGCCTCCACACCGTCGCCTTCACGCACGAGGTCACGCGGTGAGCGAGCGCCTCGAGCTGCCGATCAGCGGCATGACCTGCGCCTCGTGCGCCACCCGGGTCGAGAAGCGCCTCAACCGGCTCGAAGGCGTCGAGGCGACCGTCAACTACGCGACCGAGCGCGCGTCCGTGCAGCTGGCGCCGGACGCCACGACGACGCCCGAGGACCTGATCGCCGCCGTCGAGCAGGCCGGCTACGAGGCCGTGCTGCCGACGGACGCGGACGGCGCCAGCGAGGTCCACCACGACCCCGTCGACGACCTGCGCCGGCGCCTCGTCTTCGCGGCGCTGGCCTCGCTGCCGCTCGTCCTGCTCGGGATGATCCCGGCGCTGCAGTTCGACTACTGGCAGTGGATCTCGCTGCAACTCGCCACGCCGGTCCTCTTCTGGGCCGCGTTCCCGTTTCACCGCGCCGCCTGGATCAACCTGCGCCACGGCACGGCGACGATGGACACGCTGATCTCGATCGGCACGATCGCGGCGTGGTCGTGGTCGGTCGTCTCGCTGCTGTTCCTCGACGCCGGCGTTCCGGGCATGCGCCACGAGCTCTCGCTGCTGCCCGAGCGCGGCGGGCCGGCGGGCGACGTCTACTTCGAGGTCGTCGGCGTCGTCGTCACGTTCCTGCTCGCGGGGCGCTGGTTCGAGGCCCGCGCGAAGCGCAGCGCGGGCGCCGCGCTTCGCACGCTGCTCGAGCTCGGCGCCAAGGACGTCTCGATTCTCGACGCCGACGGCGTCGAGCACCGCATCCCGATCGAGGATCTGCACGTCGACCACCGCTTCATCGTGCGCCCCGGCGAGAAGGTCGCCACCGACGGCGTCGTCTACAAGGGCACGTCGGCGATCGACCGCTCGCTGCTGACGGGCGAGAGCGTTCCCGTCGAGGTCCACCCCGGCGACCCCGTGACCGGCGCGACCGTCAACGCCGGCGGCGGCCTGCTGATCGTCCGCGCGACGCGCGTCGGCGCCGACACCGCGCTCGCGCAGATCGGCCGGCTCGTCACCGAGGCGCAGACCGGCAAGGCGCCGGTGCAGCGCCTCGCCGACCGCGTCGCCGGCGTCTTCGTGCCCGTCGTGCTCGCGATCGCGGTGGCGACGCTCGGCTTCTGGGTCGGCACCGGCGACACCGGCCTGGCGTTCGCCGCCGCGGTCGCCGTCCTGATCATCGCCTGCCCCTGCGCGCTCGGCCTGGCGACGCCGACCGCGCTGCTCGTCGGCACCGGCCGCGGCGCCCAGCTCGGCGTGCTGATCCGCGGTCCGGAGATCCTCGAGTCCACGCGCCGCGTGGACACGATCGTGATCGACAAGACCGGCACGGCCACGACCGGGAAGATGACCCTGCAGGAGCTGAAGGTCGCCGACGGCGTCAGCGAGGCGCAGGCGCTGTGGCTGGTCGGCGCCCTGCAGAACGGCTCCGAGCATCCGATCGGCCGCGCGATCGCAGCGGCCGCGCAGCGCCTGGAGTCCGCGCCCGCGCCGGTCGAGGACTTCACCAACCGCCCGGGGCTCGGCGTCCAGGGCACGGTCGCGGGCCGCGCGATCATCGCGGGACGGCCGGCGCTGCTGGAGAGCGCCGACCCGGCGCTCGCGCTGCCGCCCGACCTCGAGCGCGCGCGGCGTGCCGCCGAGGCCGAGGGGCGAACGGCGATCGCCGCGAGTTGGGACGGCGCGGCGCAGGCGCTGTTCGTCGTCGCCGACCGCATCAAGCCCTCCTCGCGCGAGGCGATCGCGCAGCTGCGCAGCCTGAACCTGCGCACGATCCTGCTGACCGGCGACAACGAGCCGACGGCGCGCGCGGTCGGCAGGAGGGTCGGCGTCGACGACGTCATCGCCGAGGTGCTGCCCGGCGAGAAGGCCGACGTCGTCAAGCGCCTGCAGGCCGAGGGCCGCGTCGTGGCGATGGTCGGCGACGGCGTCAACGACGCGCCCGCGCTCGCGCAGGCCGACCTCGGGATGTCGATCGGCACCGGGACCGACGTGGCGATCGAGGCCTCCGACATCACCCTCGTCAGCGGCGACCTGCGTGCCGCGGCGGATGCGCTGCGGCTGTCGCGGCGGACGCTGCAGACGATCAAGGGCAACCTGTTCTGGGCGTTCGCCTACAACGTCGCGGCGCTGCCGCTGGCGGCAGCGGGGCTGCTGAACCCGATGATCGCGGGCGTCGCCATGGCCTCGTCGAGCGTGTTCGTGGTCGTCAACTCGCTGCGGCTGCGCAGCTTCCGCGCGCGGCGCGAGACCGGCGCGGACGCCGATGCCGATGCCGGCGTCAGCCCTGCGGGCGAGCCCGTGTCTGCGCCCGCATGACCGCGATCCGGGTCACGGCGGCGGCGGTCCAGGCGGCCTCCCAGATCGCGAGCTGACGCTCGAGGTCGGCCATGTACTCGGCATCGACGTCGAGGCCGATCGAGACGGCGAGCTCGTGCTCCATCCGCAGCAGCTCCAGGCGCTCGCGTACCTCGGCGGGATCGTCGCACTCCACAGCCTCGCTGTTGCTCGCTCGTCCGTTCGGCCAAACGTCAACACGCAGGCGCGAGAGCGCCATACTTCTTCGTGGTGCCGCGCCGTCGTCTCATGCTGCTCGGGTTGCTGACCGCCATGCTGGCCGCCGTCGCCCTGTCGGCCTGCGGCGAGGCCGAGATCGCGACGCAGAGTGCGTCCAGCGCCGCCGCGGACACCGGCGTCGAGCCGCTGCCCACGCGCAGGACGCGCGCGAACGCCGTCGAGCCCGTCGCCGGCGAGAGCGTCGAGTACGCAGGGCTGCCGAGCGAGGAGCCGGCCGCGGAGCCGACGCCCGCGCCGGCCGGCGCATCGGCGCCGCTGGGCGGCCGCAAGCGCGGCAGCGGGCCGACCGGCGATGCGGCGATCTCGGACGCCCAGGTGCTGAAGAACGGCATCGCGCTGCCGCCGATCGAGGCGCCGGGCCAGGTCCGCGACATCATCGAGGCCGGCAACCAGATCGCGCGCACGCCGTACCTGTGGGGCGGCGGCCACGGCAAGTGGCTCGACAAGGGCTATGACTGCTCGGGGTCGGTGTCCTTCGCGCTCGCCGCGGCAGGCCTGCTCAACGCCCCGCTGGCGTCCGGGCCGCTGATGAGCTGGGGCAAGCCGGGCAAGGGCAAGTGGGTGACGATCTACAGCAACCCGGGCCACGTCTTCCTGGTCGTCGCCGGCGTGCGCTTCGACACGAGCGGCAACCGCGTGACAGGCTCGCGCTGGCAGTCGACGATGCGCCCGATCCGCGGCTACGTCGCCCGCCATCCACCTGGCCTGTAGCGGCGCGCCCGGGCGGCCACGCGCGTGACTAGAATCAGCCGCCACCTATGAGCATGCCGTCCTTCGATCTTCGGATCGTCCGCAAAGATCGCTCGACGCACATCGCGCCGTGCGGCGAGCTGGACATCGCCACGACGCCCGGTCTCGAGCAGGCGCTGAGCGACGCGACGGCCGACTCGGTGACGGAGATAGTGCTCGACCTGCGCGAGCTGACGTTCATGGACTCGACGGGCCTGCGCGCGCTGGCGCAGGCGAACTCGATCGCCGGCGAGCGCGGCATCTCGCTGTCGATCATCCGCGGGCCGCGCCAGATCGAGCGGGTGCTCGAGATCTCCGGCCTCGGCGCGCTGCTGCCGCTCGTCGACGCGCCGCCGCAGCAGTAGCCGCGACGGCGCGCAGCGGCGTGCCGGCCCGGCTCAGCGCGAGTAGCTGCGGGCCTTGGCCTTGAAGGTCGAGAACACCGGGCGTGGCGATCCGTCGGCGTTCACGAGGCCGGCGTCGAAGCGACAGCGCGAGCCGCATCCGCCGCCAGTCTCGAGGCCGAAGAAGTTGTAGGAGTAGACGCGCTCGACACCGCGTCTGCGGTAGCGGCTGGCGTAGGTGAACATGTTCTTGATCCGCGACGCCTGACGGCGCTCGCTGTAGGGGAACGAGCGCCCGAAGCTCGCCAGCGCGCCGGTCTCCGTGAACCAGAACCTGGTGCGCTTGTTGTAGCGACGCACGGTGTTGATGATCTTCGCGGTGCCCCTCGAGCGGCTGCGGTTGACGTCGGAGTAGTTGTGGATCCCGACGATCGTCAGGCGCTTGCGCCAGAGCGGGCTGAGGCGCTTGTAGAAGCTGCGGATGTAGCGATCGGAGCCGGCCTGGTCGAGGATGTCGAGACCGACGACGGCGCAGGTCCTGCAGCGCCGCTTGACCGCCTGGTACATGCTCTTGTAGTACGAGACGGCGTTGCCGACCCGGTTCCAGGTCTCCTGCGTCTTGTGGTTGACCTCGTTCCACGCGCCGAAGTCGCGCACGCCCAGCTTGCGGAAGTAGCGGACGATGCGGTTGACGTCACGGCGGTACTTCGTCGTCGAGACGACCTTGCCGCGCTTGGCGCGCAGGTCCGTCGTCGAGATGTGCAGCAGCGTCGAGACCCTGTTGCGGCGCGCCGCGATCACGAACTCGCGCGCCTTGGCGCGCTCGGCGGCGTTCTGCATGACGTCTGACGGCACGAAGTAGCGCGTGCGCTTGATCTTCAGCTGCTTGAAGTACGGCGACTCGAACATCCGCGGGCTCTGGTCGGCGACGCCGACGCGGATCGAGCTGCGCGCGGAGGCGGGCGACGCGGGGATCAGGAGGATCAGCGCGAGGACGGAGAAAAGCAGGAGTCGAGGCATATGCACTCCAACCTAGCCAGCCGGCGAAGGTTGCGGCCTCGGCTGGTCGTCGCCGAGGCGCAGGCGCCGCGCCTGCGCGTCGCCGTCGCCGGGGTCGATCTGCACGAGGTCGGCCGCGCGCGGCCGGAACGCGGGTCGCGCGGTGTAGGTCACCCGCGCCAGGCCGATGTCGCCGCCGGTCTCCGCGAGGTTGCCGGTCCCGCCGGCGCCGACCGAGCCCGCGTTGAGCACGCTGATCGTCTCGATCCGTTCCAGCGACTGCTTGTGCGAGTGCCCCTGGACGAGCAGCAGCGGCGCGTTGGGCGGGGCGCCCCGCAGGCTGTCGAGGGCGAGCTCGGCCAGCGCCGCCGCGTGCACGACGACGACGTCGACCTTGCCCAGCAGCGGCTGCAGCCACGTCGCGAAGCGCTCCTGGTGCTCTGCGGTGTACGTCGCGCCGTTGTCGCGGTAGCGCGCGCGGGCGAGTCGCTTGAGCGGGTCGTCGTAGCCGGCGATCCGCAGGCCGCCGGCGCGCTGCACGACGCGGCCGTCGGTCCTCCCGTCGCCGCGCAGGCGCCCGCCGCGGGTGAGCACGAGCGCGCCCGCGCGCGCCAGCTTGCGCTCGAGGACGTCGGAGTCGTGGTTGCCGGAGACGAAGACCAGCCGCGATCCGGCGCGCGCGACGCGCGACACGAGCGCCTGCTCGACGGGCGAGCCGCGATCGGTGAGGTCGCCCGCGAAGAGCAGCAGCCCGCCCCGCGCGGCGCGCTCGAGCGCCGGCAGCGCGACGACGTTGTTGTGCAGGTCCGACGCGACGGTCAGCCGCGGCAGGCCGCTGCCCAGCGGCTCGCGGCCGGCGGGCGCGCTGACGAAGCGAGCGATCCCGACGAGCTGCTCGTCGATCTCGTCGTCGAGCGTCTGCGACGAGGCGCCGAGCGACCGGAGGGCGCGCAGCGCGACCGGGAACTCCGGGCCGTTGGCGTAGTAGCGGGGAGCATCGACGTTCGATCGCGGCGGCAGCAACACGACGAGCGCAGCCCCGGCGGCGAGCGCCGTGACGAGCGCGATCGGGAACGTGACGCGCAGCCGCGGGCCGTGCCCGCCGCGCACCGCGAGAGCGACGAGCAGCCCGAAGGCGAGGCCTGCCAGGACGGCTACGAGGATCGCGAGACGCAGGTAGGCGGCGAGCGCGTCGCGTGCCTGGGAGCGCACGGCGGCTGCGTCGAGGCGACCGCTGTCGGCGAGCGCGACGACGGCTCGGCGGTCGATCGAGCGGACGTCGACGTGGACGCGCGCCGGCAGCCGGACGACGGGAAAGCGCACGCCCCAGTCGACGAGCGGGACGTAGAGGTCCAGGGCGCCCCGGTGGCCGGGGTCGACCGACAGGCGCACCGTCCCGACGTCCAGCCTGCGCTCGATGCTGAAGGTCGCCAGCGCGGCGACGCAGCCCGCGAGCGTGGCGACGACGATGACGACGACGGTCAGGGCCCGGCGCATGCCGCATGAGGCTAGTGCGGCGCACCGCCGGCCGGCGCCACCGACTGCCGCGCATTTTGCTGCGGAGAATGCGGGGAAGACGGGATCGAGCGCTTGACCGCGGGCCCCGCGCCCCTGTGACATCCGATGCATGCTGGAAGATCGCCTCGTGCAGCCGCGGCAGATCTACGCGAGCACCGTCACGCGTCGCGACCGGCGCTGGACGCGCAGGCGCGGCCGCGGAGCGCTCGGCGTCGCGCTGATCGGCGGCGCGCTGCTGCTGACGGCGCTCACGCTGCTCGCCGCTGTCGCTCCCGCTCTGAGCTGAGCCCGAGCCGGGTCACGGCGGCATACGGCGTTCGACGACACCGCCGCGACGACCGGGTGTGCGTCGTCGAGCGCGAGCGTGCGGGCGATCGCCCACGCCACCCACGGCACGGCGAGCAGGGCGACGGCGATGCGGCGCAGGCGGCCGGCCGCGGGCGCCCGCCGCGCTAGCGCGCGGGTGCGGCCTCGCCGGCCGCGCCGCGCGGGCTCGGCGCCGGGCGCGGCTGAAGCTGGTCCGCCGCGACGGCGACCCAGACGATCGCCAGCCACGTCGTCGCGGCAAGCGACGCGTGCACCCAGACGATCTCCGCCGGCAGCTCGAGCTGGTACTGCACGCCGCCGATCACGCCCTGCAGGCCGAGCAGCACGCACAGCCACGTCAGCGGCGCGCGGCCCGCGCGCGTGATGCCGCGGTGGCGGGCGAGAAGCCACAGCGCGACCGCGACGACGCCGAGCAGCGTGGCGAGCCGGGCGTGCTGCTCGATGACGTAGCGCAGGGTGTCGGCGCCCTTGAACTCCAGCCGCGGAACGACGTCGTCGGTTCCCGTCCCGCCGGTGTGCGGGCCGGCTGCGGTCGCGGCCGTGCCGGCGAGGATCGACAGCGCGCCGAGCGGGATCAGCGACCGCACGCCCCACGCCAGCACGCGGTCGTCCGACGGCGTCCGCGCGCGCGCCTGCAGCTCCTCGGGGTCGTGGTGCGCGCGCCAGTCGAGCACCACGCAGGCGACGAGGATCAGCATCGACAGCATGAAGTGGCTCATGACGAAGCCGGGCGCGAGGTCGTAGAGGACGGTGAAGCCGCCGAGCACGACCTGCGCGACGACGCCCAGCGGCAGCAGCACCGCGATGCGCATCAGGTCGCGTCTGTAGGGCCGGCGCCGGTACGCGCCGAGCAGCGCCGCGAAGGCCGCGAAGCCGACGAAGCCGGTCAGCATCCGGTTGCCGAACTCGATCACGCCGTGCGTGTTGAGCTCGGTGTAGAGCGACGTCTCGGTGCACTTGGGCCACGTCGGGCAGCCGAGGCCCGAGCCCGTGACCCGAACGCCGACGCCCGTCACCACGATCAGCGTGAAGGCGACGAGCGCCATGCGCGCGATCAGCGCGTAGCGCGCGGGCGTGACCGTGATGTTCAGCCGGGCCGGCATCGGCGCAGAAGCTTAGGGGCCCGCCCGTCGCGGCCGGGTCCCTTCTGATCGCCGATCAGGCCGCGGCGACCGCGGGCTGCGCCTGGCGCTGCTCGCGCCGCGGGTTCTCGATTCCTGCCAGCGCGATCAGCCCGCCGGCGATCATCAGCAGCCCGGCGACGATCATCCCGCGGTGGAAGGCCTCCACGTTGGCGTCGACGACGGCCGCGCGCGTCGCGCCGTCGACTGTCCGCGCCGGCAGCGCGAGCGGGCGCTCGCGCGCCTCCTCGACGTATGCGCTCGTGGCGGCGCTCGGCGACAGCTCGCGATCGACCGCGGCGCCGAACTGCGCCGACACGACGGCACCGACGGCGGCGATCGCCAGCAGCGCGGCGACGCGCGCGATCGCGTTGTTGACGCCCGACGCGATCCCGGCGTGGCGGCGCTCGGCGGCCTGCAGCACGGTCGCCGTCAGCGGCGCCACGTTGATCGCCAGGCCGAGGCCGAAGAGCAGCGTCGCCGGCAGCACGTCGGTCAGGTACGCGCCACGCTCGTCGACGCGCGTGAAGGCGAGCAGGCCGATCCCGCCGACGATCGGTCCGGCGCTCATCAACAGCCGCGGCCCGATGCGCGTCGCCAGGGCGCCGAAGCGGCGCGACAGCGCGATCAGCAGCAGGGTGACCGGCAGCAGCGCGAGGCCGGCCTCGAAGGCGCTGTAGCCGGAGATCTGCTGCAGGAAGATCGCGATGAAGAACGACGCCGCGCCGAGGCCGGCGTACGTCGTCAGCGTCGCGACGTTGCCGACCGCGAAGTTGCGCGACGCGAAGATCGACGGCGGCAGCATCGGGGCGGGCGCGCTGCGCTCGTACGCCACGAACGCGCCGAGCGCTCCGATGCCGCCGATCAGCGGAACCCAGACCGCCGGGTCAGACCAGCCCAGCATCGGCTGCTCGATCAGCGCGTACGTCGGGCCGGCGAGGCCGAGCACGCAGAGCACGGCCCCGGGCACGTCGATGCGCCGCTCCACGTCCCCGCCGCACTCCGGCACGGCGCGGGCGATCAGCCACAGGCAGACGAGCACGAGCGGCACGTTCATCGCGAAGATCACGCGCCAGGAGATCGCGTCGACGAGCAGTCCCCCGAGCGGCGGCCCGACGGCGATCGCGGCGCTCGTCCCCGCCGTCCACGAGCCGATCGCGGCGGCACGCTCGCCCGGCGGGTACACGGTCGTGATGATCGCCAGCGAGGTCGGCACGAGCAGCGCGCCGAACGCGCCCTGCAGCGCGCGCGCCGCGATCAGCACCTCGACCGACGGCGCGACCGCGCACGCCAGCGACGCGCCGCCGAAGCCGGCGACGCCGATCGCGAAGATGCGGCGCCTGCCGTAGACGTCGCCGAGCGAGCCGCCGACGAGGATCAGCGCGGCGAGCAGCAGCAGGTAGGCCTCGACGACCCACTGCTGGTGGGCGAGCGTGGCGCCGAGGTCGACGCGCAGCGCCGGCAGCGCGACGTTGACGACCGTTCCGTCGACGAAGACGACCGCCGAGCCGAGGATGCAGGCGATGAGCGTCAGCCGCCTGGCTCGGGCTTCGTCCATCGCTCAGACGGTAACGTCGTGAGCGGTTCGCCGGTTGCGGCACGCACCGACGACCAGATCCCTTTCCCTGCACGCCCCGGCGGTTGCGCCGGCACAGACCGACGAGACTCCATCCATGAGGCAGATCGACACGCGGCTGGACGGTCCGATCCTGATCGAGCCGACCGTCCACGGCGACGCGCGGGGGTTCTTCCTGGAGAGCTACCGGGCGAACGTCTGGGCCGAGCACGGCATCGACGACGTGTTCGTGCAGGACAACCACTCGCGCTCCGGCCGCGGGGTGCTGCGCGGGATGCACTTCTCGATCGGCGCCGGCCAGGCCAAGCTCGTGCGCTGCGCGCGCGGCACGATCCTCGACGTCGTCGTCGATCTGCGCCGCAACTCGCCGACGTGGATGGAGTGGGAGGCGGTGCAACTCGACGACACGGCCGCGCATCAGCTGTACATCCCGGTCGGCTTCGCGCACGGTTTCTGCGTGCTGTCGGACGTCGCCGACGTGACGTACAAGTGCTCGACCTACTACGACCCGGCCCTCGAGCGCGGCTTTCGCCATGACGATCCCGACGTCGCGATCGAGTGGCCGCAGGACATCGAGCTGCTCGTCTCCCAGCGCGACCGCGAGGCGCCGCTGCTGCGCGAGGTCTACGACGAGCTGCGGTTCTGATGCTCGGCAGCGCGCGGCGCCGGCTGCGCGACCGCGTCGCCGAGGTCCCCTTCTGGTGGCACTCGATCGACCTCGGTCACGGCGTCGTGACGCCGGGCCACAAGCCCCCCGACGTCCTGCGCGCGGAGCTCGCCGCCCTCGAGCTGCCCGACCTGACCGGCAGGACGGTGCTCGACATCGGCGGCTGGGACGGCTACTTCGCCTTCGAGGCCGAGCGGCGCGGCGCCGCGCGGGTGGCCGTCGTCGACCACTACATGTGGGCGATGGACTCACCCGGCCAGCAGGCCTACTGGCGGCGGTGCATGCGCGAGGGCGTCGCGCCGCGCCCGTACCACGAGACCGAGTTCTGGCATCCGCAGACGCTGCCGGGCAAGCAGGGCTTCGATCTCGCCCGCGAGGTGCTCGGCAGCAGCGTCGAGGACATCGTCTGCGACTTCATGCAGGCCGATCTGGACGCGCTCGGCCAGTGGGACGTCGTGCTGTACCTCGGGGTGCTCTACCACATGGAGGACCCGATGCGGGCGCTGCGGCGGCTCGCCGCGGTGACGCGCGAGCTTGCCGTCGTCGAGACCGAGGCGGTCGCGATCCCGGCGTTCGACCACGAGGCGCTGTGGCGGTTCTTCCCCGGCGCCGAGCTCAACGGCGACGTCTCGAACTGGTGGGCGCCGAACCTGTCGGCGCTCGGCGGCGCGCTCGTCGCCGCGGGCTTCGCGACGGCGCGCCCCGTGCTCGGCCCGGACGAGAAGCTGCTCGCATCCGGCGCCGGGCCGCACCACTACCGCGCCGTCGTGCACGCCGCTCGCTGAGCGCGCCGCCGGCAACGGCAGTCGCAGGGTTTGACCGGCGAGAAAGTGAGGCTCTGGCTCACAAACTCGCCACGCGGCCGGCGCTGACGCCGCTCGCGGGGGCGGCGTTCACGCGTCGTGCGCTCGATGGCGCTGCTGCGCGTCATCGAGCACCACCGGGGGGGTGATGGCGCACGCCGACTGGATCATCGACCTCGGCCCCGGTGCCGGCCACGACGGTGGCCGGATCGTCTCGAGGGCACGTCCGCCGACCTCGTCGCCGCCCGCTGCACCCTCACGGGCGAGCATCTCGCGGCCTACGTGCGCGACTGAATGCCCCGGCGCCCGCCCGCTCTGAGGATCGCGCTGCCGGGAGCCGGACCCGCGCTGCTCGCGCGGGCGCTCAGCCGCCCGGCCTGCGCGCCCGCGCCACGACCGCCTCCCACGGGAACACGAGCTCGTCGCCCTCGCGATGGGCGGCGACGCGCTCGCGCAGCGTGCGCTCGACCTCCGTGCGCGCCGCGGGATCGAGCGACGCCCACGTCGTCTGCGCGCCCGGCGGAAGCCGGCGGCGCAGCTCCCACCAGGCCTCGAACGACTCGTAGCGCCGCTCGCCGGTCACGTGCTCGATCCGCACGTCGGCGAAGCCGGCGTCGGTCAGCAGCGACTCCAGCTGCGTCTCGTCGGCGAGCGAGAAGATCGGCGAGCCCCCTGCTGGCGCGGGCTCGCCCGCCGCCTCGCGGATCGCGGCCATCGCGGCAGCGGTTCCGGGGTTGCGGTCCGGTCGCCCCCAGACGGCGAGCGCGAGCCGGCCGCCCGGACGCAGGACGCGCAGCATCTCGCCCAGCGCGCGCCCGGGATCGCTCATCGCCTGCAGGGCAAAGCGGCACGCCGCCGCGTCGAAGGCTTCGTCCGGCAGCGCAAGCTGCGTCGCGTCGGCGACCTCGAAGCGGACGCCATCGAGCGCCAGCTCCTGCGCGCGCCGGCGGGCGACGTCGAGCATCGCGGGCGCGATGTCGGTGATGACGACGCTCCCGCCCGGCGCCACCGCCGCTGCCGCCCGCAACCCCACGCCGCCCGGCCCGGCGCCCAGCTCGAGCACGCGCTCCCCGGGAGCAGGCGCGATCGCCGCCAGGAGCCGTTCGGTGACGGCGCCGGCCTCCTCGTCGATCCGGTCGGCGTGCCGGCCCCACTCCGCCGCCGCCGAGTTCCAGCGGTTCCTCGCATCCTCGTTCACAGCGCCACTCCCTTTCGCACGCTCGTAGACGTCACGCGAACGGGCGCGAGACGGCGCGCCGCAGCGCGCCCGCTCGCCCCCCAGCGGGCATC
>JBKHXR010000068.1:0-54214 GCA_046565905.1 Thermoleophilia bacterium
GGCGAGAAGCCCTACCCGTGAACCGTCTACGCCGCATGATGCCCCCGCCGTCCCGCCGTAGCGCAGCGCGCGCGACCTCCGCGCTGGCGGCGGCCGTGGCGTAAGAAAGCGAGACTTCCGCTTTCGCCTTAAGGGTGCTCTGATCGCGCCGCAAGCGGTCGCCTGCCTGCACCCGATCACGAACCTGCTCGAGCTTGATCGCTTCCCGGCTCGCCGTCCCACCGGCGAACCCCCATCGGGAGCGAAGCGCCTTGTGATTACGCGTCAACTGCGCGTCTATTGCGGGACGGACCCGGACACCGCTTCGACCGGCAAGATCGCGGGCGGGGGCGGAGATCGGCGGCCCACGGGAAGCGTTCCGATAGCCGGACCGCTGCGGTGCGGGCTTTGCGGCTCCGTCGGCGAGCAGCGACCTGGGCAGCGGTTACGATCGCTGTGTGGCGACGACGAGCCCAGCCCTTCCGACGCTCCCCCGGATGATCCGCGGCTAGCTCGGCCGCTGTTTACGCTTCGGGAGAGCGCCGCGTACCTCGACGTGCCTGCATCAACGCTGCACCTGTGGGCGCGTCCGACGGACGCAGAGCCATTGGTCACGGTGTTCCCGCGTGCCGGCCGCAGCGCAACGGTTCCGTTCGTCGGATTTACCGAAGGGTTCGTTCTGAGCGCGCTGCGCAAGGCGGGTGTCCCGATGCAGCGAATCCGGCCGGCGGTCGCCAAGCTCAGCAAGGAGTTCGGGCTCGATCACGCCCTCGCCTCGCAGCGTGTGTACACCGACGGCGCCGAGGTCATCTTCGACTACGCAAAGCAGGCAGACGACCCCGCGTTGCTGACGGTCGTCCGCACGGGGCAGCAGCATTTCGAGGAGATCGTCCGCGGCTATCTCAAGCGGATCACGTACGGCGAGGACGGCTGGGCAGAGCAGCTCAGACTTCCGGCCTACACAACAGCAGAGGTCGTCGTCGACCCGCGCCAGGCGTTCGGTCAACCGCTCGTCGTTCACGGCAGCGCTCGCGTCGAGGACCTCGTTGATCGCTTCCAGGCCGGCGACGGGTTCGCCGACATCGCCGCCGATTTCGGCGTTCCAGCGCCCGAGGTCGAGGACGTCATCCGCGTTGCACTCCGGCTCGCCGCCTGAGTTCTTCGTCGACCGCAGCCTTGGCCGGCATCTCGTCCCGGACGCGCTGCGCGCGGCCGGCGTCGTCGTTCACGCGATGGCCGACGTCTATGGCGAACGAATCGGCCAGGGTCTCGAGGATGAGGAGTGGATCGGCAACGCCGGACGCCGAGGCTGGATCGTCCTGATGAAGGCGCAAAGATTCGGTACCGCCCAGCAGAGCTGGAGGCCGTGGTCGAGCATGGCGTGCGCGCGTTCTGCCTCACGAACGCCAACCTCCCGGCGTCGAGCAAGCGGAGCGGATCGTGAACAACCTCCCGCGAATCGTGGGCGTAGCGGAGCGGCCGGGCCCATACATCTACGGCATCTACGCGCACGAGCTCAGGATCCTCTGGCCAAAATAAGCCCACGACGCACCAGAACCTCAGTGCAGCGATGCGAGCCAGCCATCCCGAGGTGGGAACCGCAATCGGGATTGGTTGGCGCTGACGGCTCCAAGTGGCCGTTGGGTGGGGTTAGCGCGTGACGGAGCTCCTCGCGCTGGCGGGGCGTGAGCCCGCCGACCGTCTTGGTCGGTGCGATCCGGCACTCCGCGAGCAGCTTGTTGATCTTCACCGGCCCGTACTTCGGCAGCGCAAGCAGCAGGGCCGCGACCGCCGCCGTCTGCACGCACGCCGGCGGATCAGCCAACAGCACGTCGACCGCGCAGCGACCCTCCTTCAGATCGCGCTTGAGTTGTGCGCGCTGCGCACGCACCGCGTTGGCGCGCTGCAGCGCCTCGCGGCGCTGCACAAGCGATCGCGAGGGCGCTACTCGCTGCGGGCGTCGACGGTCTACGGGCGCGATTTTACGACGCTACCTACGATCGCGCACGACATCTCTTTGGCACGCCCCGACCGACGGGCGGCCTGGCGTCGCTCGGGCTCGCGGGCACCGCGGGGTGCGCGGAGGATGATGACGTTGAGGATGATCGTCGCGTCGCGAGAGCAGCAGCGAGGTAACTAGCCAGCCGGGCGCGCACCCGATGACGCGCACCGGCCCCCGCGGTAGCCGCGTTGCCGTCCGCCCCCAAAGATCACCAACTAGCTAGTGGTCGTGGCGGTCATGCGTGTGGGAGCTGTACGGGTCGCGGCTGCCGCTCTTGGCCAGTCCGCGGCTAATCATGTACGCGGCGGCGACGATCGCGACGTACAGCCATGCCTGGCGAGCGATGAACTCGTCGGTACCGCCCGAGTCGCCGCCCTTGATCACTGCGGCCGCGATCAGGATTCCGAGGATGACGGCGATCATCGCGTACAGCTCGCTGGTCTTCGACGAGTGCTTGGTCTCAGTTAAACGGCGTTGTAGGGCAGTGCGGGCGTCTACGCGCTCGACGGGGGTGGTGGGTGATGGTGCAGGCGTTGCAGCCATGGTGACCTTCCTCCATAAAAGGTGTGGCGTCCGGATGACGCGCCGGCACCTCATACCCTCGCCGTCAGCCATCCGAACCCGAGCGAACATCCAGCTAACGCGCTGGCTGCGCGTCTGCGTCATCGAAGATTGCGGCTGCTTGGTCACGGGTACAGCGGCAGCCGTTTTGGAGACCAATAACGAACACGAGGAGATGGCAGTGGACGCTGATGAGACGCAGGAGCGCATTCACGCGCTAGAGACCGCGCAGGCCACGCAGGCCGCTACGACGGCTGGCATGGAGGCGACGCAGACGGCCACCACGGGTGCGCTGCAGGCCGCGCAGGCTGCAGCGCAGGCGGGCACGTGGGCGGTCATGGCGACCGGCTTCATCAGCCTGATTGTGGGCATCTTCTTGGGGATGGCGATCGCCAAGGATTGAGCGCTGGTTCGCGAACCCGCGCCTCGACGGGAGCCAACGCACCGGTCGTGATTGAGTTGATCTGGCCTGCGCAAGCGCGCAGCCCCGGTGCCCGCCGCGAGCTTCTGGGCGGCGGGCACCGGTCCCGTACGGCCGTCTGAGCGCGGTCTTCGGCGCTCGCGAAAGACCACGCCCGGGGGCGGTGTCAGCGCGTGTCGTGGCGTGTCCTCCACCGGCGCGACGACGCCGTCTACCGTCTGTAGCCGTGCCTGTGTTCTTGGTCTGCGTCGATGGCAGCGCGTCTGAGGACGATGCGCAGGCTTGCCGTGCACAGTTCGAGGTGCTGACCGGCCACGAGTGGACGTACCCGCCGTCGTTCGTCGATCAAGTGGATGAAGTGCCCGTGATCGCGCCGGGCGACGAGCCGGCCCTGCGAACCGTTGGCGTCTACGTTGAGCTGCCCGAACCCGAGGAGAGCTCGGATGAGGCTGCTGTTCGGCGAGACGCTGCCGCACTGATCGAAGCCATGTCGCAGCTCGCTCAGCGGGCGAACATCGAGTTCGCTGTGGAGTATCGAGAAGAAGAGATCGGGTCGCTCACCGGCGGACCTGCCGACGCTCGTGTCGTCGACGAATTCTTCGGCTCTGTCTGACTCGCCGCTCCGGCCCAGTCTCGACCCGCCGGCAACCCACGACCCCGCGTCCCCAAGCCGGTCCTCGAGCGGAGATCGACGCGGTCGCGGTGCCGGCAGGCGGATCCCACAGACGAACGTCAGCCGGGACTGACGCGGCCCAGCTCCGCTCACGCCGCGGGCGAGGTCCCGGGCGTGCGGAGGTGGACCAGCGCCGGCCATGTGTGCCGCGATGGGCGAGGCGTGACCGACGCAACTAATCCGGGCCGGACTGGGTGGATCAATCAGTGCGCGGGTCCTTCATCTTGGTCACGGCCGTAGCCGTCGCTGCTAGCTGCGGTATCTCGGCGGCCGGGACCGCTTCGACCGGGACCGCATCCGCGGCGACGCGCTGCGGCGGTCCGGTCGTAGCCGAGTACGTCAACACGTCGCGCGTGCGCGTGATGAGGCGTCCGTCGCGCGTCGTGGTGGCGTGCGACAAGCGCGGCGGGCGACGGGTCGCCCTCGGTGGAAGCCCTGGCGTCTTGACGGAGTTTGCCGGCCCGCACGCGCTGGATGTGCGCGGCGACTACGTCGCGTGGGGCGTCTTCCAGCACGACGATGGCATCGACGGTGAAACGGCGTGGTTGCCCGAGGTGCGATCGATGCGGCTGTCGGCTCCCAAACGCGTGCTCCATGCACCGTCACAGCGCTCAGACACCACCGGCTCGCGGTGGGCGATTGCTGACGTCGTCGTTGGCGCGGATGGCGCGGTCGCGTGGACGGCGTGTCGAGCAGCTTCTGTGCACCGCGGCGACTCCGGGTTCGGGGATGGCGACCGCTGCGTAGCGACTCCCCCCGAGGTCAGCATTAGCGCCATGGGCCGAGGCTCAGCGCAGGTCGTCGAGCTTGACCGCGGTGCAGGCGTGCAGCCGCGATCGCTGCGGCGGTCAGCGACGGGGCGGACATTCAGCTGGCGCAGCGCAGACGCCATTCGTACGGCGACGTTTCCGGCCTAACGCAACCCCGTCGGAGATACCGGTCCTCGAGCGGGACGCTGGAGGCGGACATGGACGCGCTCGCGGCGCCGGCAAACGGATCCACAACCGAACCCTTGCCGGGGTAGGCGAGACGAAGACAAGGAGCGCTCCTCGAGCAAGCCATCGTCTGTGATGGATGTCGCACTGCGCGCGTCGGCGTGATCGTAGGGTTCTCGCGTGCCCGCAGCCTGCATGCGCTGCTTGACCGCGCCGCGCGCCGGACTTGCGCTGCGGGCGGCTTCGCGGCGGTAGCGTAAGTCTTGGCGCCAGCGTTCCGTTGGAGTGACATGTTGACGTACACCGCTGTTCTCACCACATCCGCCGCCGCCCTCGCGGCCGCGGCGCCCGCCTCTGCCGCTGTGCAGCCCGTTGCCGAGGACGCGCGCGAGGTCGACGCGCTGGCCGGTCACCTGGTCTGGGTCAAACCTGCGACGGCGAGCTCGAAGTCGCAGATCGTGCTCGACGGCGAGCCCCGCGCAGCGATGGCCGGCGGTCGTCAGCCGGACCTCGGCACCGATAGCCGCGGCCGCGTGATCGTCGTCTTCATCCGCCACGGTGACGTGTGGGTGTTCGATCCGGTCACGCGCCGGGCGCGCCGCCTGCGAGCTACGCACCGCGGCCTGACCGAGCGACACCCGACCGTCTCGCGTGGCCGCGTCGGGTGGGTGCTGGCGCGTGGATCGGGACGGCGCGCGGTCGACCGCCTCGTGTTCGCCAAGCTGCACGCACGCCGGCCGCAGCTACGCTCGGTGCCCGGAGGCGGCGCGGCCCGTCGCGTGGAGGGGCTGGAGCTCTCCGGGCGCGTGCTCGCGATCTCGACGTCGCAACGCAATCTGCGGGCCGACGAGACGGGGCCCGTCCGCGTGCAGCTCGTGCGACCGGGCCGGACGCCGGTCACGGCGCTCGCCGGGGTCAACAGCGTCAATCAGGAGACGACCTTCGCCGGCCTGGCGCTGACCTCAAGCTGGGTCTACGTCGCCCAGACGCGAACCGACATCAGCGGCACGACCACGGTGATCCGCCGCGCCGCATCGAGCCGCCGCTCCCAACGACTGGTGCTCGGTGAGGACTTCATCGGGCAGGAGAACGCGCCGCGGCGCCGGGTGGATTCGGTGGCCGTCGCCCCCCGCGGCGCGCTGCTGATGGCCACCAGCGGGACCGGGCCCGACAGGATCGAGCGCGAGGCCTCGCCCGCCTGGCGCTGAGCTGATCTCAGCAGCGCGCGCCGTGTGACGAAGACCGCGACGATGTCGCGCGTTGGCGCCGGTCAACCACCCGCGCGACGCGCCCAGTCCTGCGAAGCGAGCGTAATTGCCGGTGGGCTCGGCGGGTTGGATGGTCATGATCACGCCAACCGTCAGAGAACTGCCACGCCGGACTGAGCCCATCTCGTCGGACACGTTTATCGAGGACGTGGCTCCGCGCCCGTTTGCGGTGGCGGCCGCGGGCACGGGTCTCGTCGGTCGTGCCGAATGTGGTGCCGATAGCTCCCCCTCGCGCGACACAACTGCGCGCCCTGCCCGGCGCCCGCCCGAGCGACCGCAAGCAGGAGGGCCTCGCGTCTCGACGCTACGAGTGCTCTGAGCTCGCTCCGAAGCCGGTCCTTCAGCGGGACGCGAACGGCGGGGGAGGACGCGAACTGGCGTAGTCGCCGCTCATCCCGCTGAGGAACCTCTGCTGGGACGGCGCCAGGTCCGTTCAGGACACGTGGATGAACGCGGCCTCCGACGGCACTGCATCTGCGTTGAGGATGAACAGCATGTAGTGACCGGGAGGCGCGATGTTACCGTCGGCCGGTCCCTGCGCGGTCACGGCCGTGGCGTTCTGGCTGACGATCGGGAGCTTGATGTAGCGCTGCCCCGCGTCGGTGTGATGCGTCATGGAGCACGGCCGCAGCAGCACGACCGAGTCGATGTCGGCGCCGTCAGGCGTGTTGACGGCGATCGCCGCGCCGTAGGCGACGGTTGCGGGCGCGGAGCTGATCGTGGGACGCGGACCGCGAGACAGGTACGACGGGCTGAAGAGCTCCATCGAGCGCTGGTCGCGCTCGACGATGCCCGGAGAGGGATCGACGCCGCCGGCCGTCAGGACGCGGCCGTCGGGCAGCAGCACGGCGATCGAGTGATACTGGCGCGGGTGCGTCATCGGCGCGGTCGCGGTCCACGTGTCAGCGCCGGGATCGTAGATCTCCGCCTCGAGAACGTGCTGCGGATCGCTGTTCCATTTGCCGTTGCGTTGGCCGCCGACGGCCATGATCGTTCCGTCCGGAAGCAGAGTTCCGCTGACGTTCGTGCGCGCGAAGTTCATGTCAGCGGTCCGTGTCCATGCCGGGGGCGGCGCCAGCGCTGTCATGTCGATCGTCTCGGCGGTGAGCGGGTTGCGCGCGGTCGGTGCGCCGCTGACACCGCCGCCGATGACAGTGACGCGGGTTGCGGGCGGTGTGGTCGTGGTGTCGATCTGGATGACGCCTGTCCCCTCCTGGCGATCGGCAAACTGTTGCTGGCCGAGGTTCGTCCAGGCCCCTGAGTTCGGCCCGGTCATGGTGAGGTACGCCGTCTGCGTCTGAAGGGCGTCGGCCGCCGCCCAGCCGGCGCGCGAGTAGAAGATCTGACCGCTCGGCAGCAGATGCAGGCTGGGGTACAGCTCAGCGAAGGTCCGCGTGGCGCCGGCGATCACCGTCCACGTGTTCGCGGCGGCATCGTAGATCTCGAGCTCCGGGGCGCCCGTACCGGACGCGGCGAGGATGCGGCCGTCGGGAAGGGTGAGCACGGTCGGGTACCAGCGCGCGTCGTTCATGTCAGCCACCTTCGTCCATGTCTCGGCGACCGGATCGAAGATGTGTGTCGAGTCCATCGAGTTCTGCGGCGCTCCGCCGGCGACGCACAGTCGCCCGTCGGGCAGGAAAGCGTGGCCGGCGCAGAACAGGTCCTCGGTGTAGGTCTGGACCGTCATCGTGCCCGTGGTCGGATCCCATACGCGCGATTCGAGCGGGTCGCCGACCTCCGCGGTTCCGGACCACAGCAACACCTTGCCGTTGTGCAGGACGGCCGCATGGACGATGAAGATCGGAGCGTCGGGCAGCGGCTCCCATGTGCCCTCGTCGCCGCCGCACGAGTGGTGCTCGACGTCGGGGCACTCGTGACCATGGTCGAGCGGAAGCTCGAAGCCGAGTTCCTCCGCCCATTCGGCGCTGATCTCCACCTCCTGGACGGCGCGGATGAGCGCCGCCATGCCCTCCATCATGTGCATCTCGACGTGGCAGTGGACGAGGAAGTCCCCGCGCAGCGTGACGCAGCGCTTCTCGGGGTGGTGTCCCGAGCCGGATGGGTGGTGGTGTCCGGGCTGCTCGGGCTGTCCAGACGCGTGCTGCTCGGACCCGTGACTGAGCGTACCTTCGGAGCCGTGCTCAAGCTCATGGTCGGAGCCGTGCTCATGCTCGGATCCGTGCCCGTGCGATGGCTCGTACTCGCTCGACAGCGGTGGCAGGATCACGTCGGGGACGATCGTCTCGACCACGAACGACTCCGCGGGTCCGATGCTGCGCGTGTCCATGTACTCGTCGCCGACGCGCCAGCGTGCCCCGTGGACGTGGAAGTTGTGCCACAACTCGCCGAGGTTGAGGTTGAAGACGTACCAGCGGATGCGCTTGCCGCTCTGCGCCACGATCGTCGGCGTGTTGCCGACGAACACGCGACCATTGATCGCGCCCGACGACAGGCCGGCGCCGCCGGCATCGGTGACGGTGTGCGGCTGGTCGCCGGCGTGCGTCCACGTCACCTGCGCACCAGGCGCCACCGTCACCTCGAGCGGGTCGTAGCGCGGCCCATCCGGTGGCGAGTCGAGGATCGACACCGCCGCGCTCGCTGCGCCGCCGACACTGACGCGTACGGTCCCGCGCATCGGATGAAAGCGGCAGTAGTACTCGTACGTGCCCTCCTCCGTGAACGTGTGGCTGAACGGCGGATCGCCCGCGTTGAGCGTGCCACTGTCAAAGATCGCCTCCCCGCGCTTCCCCTCCAGGAGGTGAAAGAAGAACGGGACCTCGTAGTCGACCTCACACCAGTTCGGATCGCGCACGACGATGCCGCCGAAGAGCCCGCGGTTCGTGACGTCTGCGATGTGCATGTGGTGGTCGTGAAACGGCCAAGCGCCGATCGCGTCCTCGGTGACGTCGTAGACGTAGCACCACGATTCGCCGGGGCAGATCTGGTCGCTGCGGCCGCCCTCGTGACGATGCACCCCGAACGGCCACGAGCCATCGGAGTCGACGCCGTAGACGAGGCCGTGGACGTGCAGGCTGTGCGGCTCGTCGTCCTCGTTGAGCACGTGCACGTAGAGCCGCTCACCGGGTTCTGTGTAGATGATCGCTCCGGGGATCCGTCGCTCGGCCCGCGGCTCGTTGACGTCGGCGGCGATCAGCGGCGCGTCCTGCGCCGTCGTGTACCCCGAATCCAGGTACTCGCGATAGACGATCGCATCCAGGCGCCGACGATCGACCTCCGCCTGAGGGATCGTCCCGTCCTCGTGACCATGGTTGCGCATGCAGTCGCGGCGGTGGAGGTGGTGCTCGGCGTCGTCCGGCGCAACCGGGCTGTACGCCGGCAGCTTCTCGATCTTCAGATAGATGTCACGGCGACGCATTTCCCGCTCCTCGCAGACTGGGTAATCGGCCGCGCCCGTGTGGTCCCTACCTCACAGGTGCCTGCCGATGCTCCCAGCCCACTGGAGCACCGCGGTGTGAACCTGGTCACACCGAGGCTTACCTGGGGCGGCCCGCCGTCTTGGCCATCGCCCGACGCATCGCGCGGACCTATGCCCCAGTCCGGGGACAACGATCGCCATCGCGAACGGCCGATGCGGGCAGCGGCCGCGACGAAGCCGAACGCTTCGCAGCGGCCCACGGATCGCAATGGACACCAAGGTGGCGAGGATTAGAGTCAGGTCCACCGACGCAGTCTGACTGCGCGCGCGGCCGTCGGGCTCACCGTTCGTCTGCGAGCCTCGACATCCGGGAGTAGGTCTCTAGACGTGCCTTGCGGTTTACATAGGCGGTCCGCAAACGGGACTCCCGCGAGCGGAACGCCTACAGGATGGCTTCGCTGCTCAGCAGCGCTGCCGGCCGAAGCCGACGCGGCGCGTGACGGCCGGCTCGCCGTCGGCGACGATGCGCACGCTGACGCAAGATGGGCGTCTGAGGGCGAAGGCTCCCGACCAGAAGGTGACAGGGATGTTGTCGGCGGTACTGCCCGAGCGCTCGTCTGCAGCGCAGCCCAGGAAGCGCATCGTGTGGGGAAGATCGCGGAATCGCCGATGCCCGCGGTCGTCGGCGGGCGAGTAGTCAAGCCGTGCGACCGACCGGCTGGCGGGCGTGATCGTCACGGTGGCCGAGCGGCCGTTCTTGACGAGCAGCGGGCTCTTCCAGCCGCCGAATCGGCGGATCTCCGTCGGGCGGCTTGATCGTGCCGCCAGCAGCGCAACGAACACCACTGGGCCGACGATGAGGTTCTGCGGGCGTGAGAACGCAGCGGGAAAGTCGGCCATGGAACGGTTCGCGCAGCCGGCCGTCCTGAGGCCAGGTCGTGCGCCGGCGAGCTGTGGGCAGCGGCGCCCGAGCGGAAGGAGGATGTCGGGCTGGCGCCGCCCGTCGACGCGTAGCTGAAGGCGGACGCAGCGTGGGCCGGTCACGATCAGGGCGCCCGCCCAGCCCGTGATCGGCCCCACCGTGCCGCCCGAGAACGCCGGCGTGTCGGGCGCGCACGGGTCGAAGGTCACCGCCTGGTCGCCATCGGCGATCCGTGAGGCATCGCGCGTCTGGGCGCGGAACAGCAGCGCAGCGTGGGCGCGCTGCGCCGGGCTCACACGCAGCGTCGCCCGGGAACCGGCCCGCAAGCCGACGGGAAGCTTCGCGCCCTGCAGTCGCCCGCGTCTGGGGCGAAACGACGACGCCGGACGCCGCGCCACGTCACGCGCGGTGGTGATGACGGCGAACGGGCCGCGGATCGTGTCGCGCGCCGCGTCGAATCGCTTCAGGCCCGGCTCAACATGCGTGTCGCAGTCGACGATGGGCGGCTGTGCCGCCGCTGCCTGATCGTCGCGTGCGCTGCGATCCAAGACACCAGACAAGCCGAGAGCGATGACCGCGACAACGACGACGAGCCCACCCAGCAGAGCACGCACCAACACACAGCCACCGTACTCCTGCCGTCTCGCCACACCGCGATCGACCGCGGAAACCGTAGGGGCTCTACGGTTCGCAGAAGGATGGTGTCCTCGCGCGTCGTCGTGGCTCTGGTCGCCGCCGGGGGCCTGGCTGTCGGCTGTGGCGGCCACGCCGGACAAGGAGACGCCACCACATCGCGGCGGCCGGCGACGCTGACGGCCGTCGACCACCTCGTGTCATTACCCGCGGCGACCGTGAGGCGCTGCGTCGCGCTGGCGCCGCGCCGCGACATCCCGGTGCTGTGCCCCACTCGGCTTCCGAAGGCGCGGTGGTATGTCGCCCATCAGACGCTGCGCGGCGGGCGCAACCAGTACCTGACCGACCTCGAGACCAAGCCCGGTGGCGCGGGCGACCCGTCGCACGTTCTTGCCGGCGGCCGGCGCGGACGTTTCTCGCTGGAGACGACCAACGCAAAGTGGCCGGTGGACACCCGCCTACCCCGCGATCTCGGGCTTGTCGGAGCGAAGCCGCTCAAGCCCGGCCAGCGCCACGACGAGCAGCGGCGCGTGCGGCTCAAGCTGGTCGGCCGGTCGAGTCTGGGCAAGCATCCAGCACTGCTACTGAAAGTCACCGACTACCCCGACGGCGGCGTGCACAGCGGCCACCTGGCGATCATCTGGAACGAAGGAAACCACGGCTACACGCTCTCCCTGCACTTTGCCGAGCCCAGCAAGCACGACGGCGACGACCAAGAAGCCCTGATCGTTCAGATCGCCGCGGCGATGAGCCGCTTCACCGTCGACGATGCCGGCTGAACCGGACTTCAACCACGCTGTGCGGCGGGCTGTCGAGCATGCTGGCGGACCCCGAATCGTGCCGATCGAGTCGCGGGTCGCCGTCAATGCCTCGCCCTCGGGTCTTCGTGGTCTGCTGATCCTCATCGCGGCGGCGATCGTCATCGGAGGCTGGATGACGACGCCTGCTGTCGCCCACGGCCCGTGCCGCTGTCTGGATCCGCGGCTTGCCGAGGCGGGCAGCCCGGTACGCATCGCCTTCGAGATCGAAGTCGGGCTGACAACAGGTCGCGGCTACCCCGCCTACCGCGTCGTCTTCAACCCGCATCCAAGTGACCTCGGCATCGCGCCCCGCCTGCTGGCCAGCGCGTACCGCGCCGACGTCGCGACCACCACGGTCCTGTCGCGTCCTCACGACCGCCCGACGCGCCGCGCCCGATTTCGAGTTCCCGCCGGCACGCCGCCGGGCGTCTACCTCGTGCTCATCTTCGACGGCAACGAGGGCGGCGCCCACAACACCTGGGAATACCTGCACGTCATCGACGCGGACCGAGAAACAGCCGGCGTCGTCGCGCGACCACGAACGCCTGCCGTCCCCGCCGCCACCGACGCGACGCAACGAGACTCATCCTCGCCCTGGTCTGTCGCGTGGCCGGCCGCTGTGGCGTCATTCGCGCTGGCCCTGATCGTCGTAGGCACAAGGCTGCACCGACGGCGGCGCCGACCCCACACGTAGCCGCACTCCGGCGCCGAACGCGCCACGCCGCGGTCCACACGCCGGTCGTCCACCGGGATAGCCAACCCCGCCCGGAGTCGAAACCCGTTCCCACGCCGGGCGTCGACTGGGACTTCGCTCGCCACGAGTCCCGGAATGGCGAAAGTGACCGCGACGGCGAACAGTCCGGCAGCGACGCGACCGGCGGGCCGCCAGGTGAAGCCGTTGTGCCGCGGGCTTGCGGGGCGGATGCTGCTTGGATACTCCCCGGCTCGCGGCTCAACGAGGCACCTCGAGATCGTCGGTGCCGTCCGAGCGGCACTGTTGACGGCACGCGAGCCGGGCTTCGACCGAAGGAGGAGTCATGTCCGCACTGCTGATCGGTTGCGCCCGTGTCTCAACTCATGAGCAGGACCTCACGGCACAACGAGACGCGCTGTCGTCGCTCGGCGTGAGCGCCGAGCGGACTATGTCGATCACGGACTGACCGGCACCAATCGCGAGCGTCCCGGCCTCCGGGAGGCGCTTGCGGCGTGCCGCGGCGGCGACACCCTCGTCGTCACCAAGCTCGATCGGCTGGCACGGTCGCTGCCGGACGCCCGCGAGATCCTCGAAGATCTGACCAGGCGCGAGGTCAGACTCAGCATCAACGGATCGGTCCACGACCCGACGGACCCTGTGGGACGGCTGCTGTTCAACGTGCTGGCGATGGCCGCCGAGTTCGAGTCCGATCTCATCCGGCTGCGAACGAAGGAGGGACTGCGCGTCGCCAGGGCCAAGGGGCGCCTGCGCGGCAGACAGCCCAAGCTCAAACGCAGTCCAGGAAGCGCATCTCGTCGCCCTGCACGGCGCCGGCGAGCACAGCAGCACCGAGCTCGCCGACCTGTTCGGCGTCGGGCGCTCGACGGTGTACCGCGCGATCGAACGCGACAACCGACGCCGGCTGCTTGCGGGCGCCACGGCGGCCGGCAGTCGCACGCGCCGATAACGCAAGCCGCAGTTGAGCCGCGTACCGCGAACAGGCTGGGACCGCCGACAAGTCTCCACGCCGACCTCCGATCGCCGACCCAGGTCCCGCGCGCCCTGCGTATGTGAGCGCGACCGGACGGACGGGTTCCCGATAGACCCGCCCGGGCGGATATCCGGCAACGGGACGTCATGCGGTTGCAGTCCCCACCGCGTTGTTGGAGCTTCCGCGAGCATTCCGGGGCCGGCAGCCGCGCTTCGCATGCGCCGCGAAAGCGCCGGATCGGGCTCAGCCGGCGGTCCTCGGGGACGGCGGCCTCATACGCCGCGCGCGCCCGTGCGATCGCGCGCGCCGACCGTCCAGCGAGCCTTCGCAGTCCACCGACTCGACGTTCTCGGCAGCCGCATGCGCCATGGCCGCGAGGACGTCGAGGCTCCTCTCGAGCCTGCGCTGCAGCGAGCGCCTGCCCCCGAGCAGCAGCGCGAGCCGCGCCAGTACGCCGCGCGAATCGAGCTGCGCGGCGAGATCGACGTCGGTCGTGCCGCGCCGCGAAGTGAGAATCCACGTGAGCCACAGCGCGTCTCGCCCCATGAGCTGCGCGCAGACCACGACCAGTCGCGCGGTCGGCCGTGGCGGCTGCGGTCGCAGCCGCGTGCCGATGGCGGCGACGAGCCTTGACTGCCGCGCAGGGTCAGAGACGAGGTCGCGCAGTCCGGCGGCGTCGGCAGCTATCTGGCGGGTCGCGATGACTGGCTCGCGCCCCCAGTGCATCAGGCGATTCATGAGTGCGAGGACGGTGAGTTCGATCATGCTTGTTTGCGTCGCACCGGACGCGCCGTCTTACGCGCGCCGGTCCGGGTCCTCGCTTACGACCGGCCTGCGGCGTCGATTGTGGTGACGAAGTCGAGCAGGCTGTCGTGGTCGTCGCGGCAGGCCGGGCAGCCCGCGAGATGCGGGCGCATCCCGGGCACGACCCTGTCGGCGTCGGCGCCGGCGACCTGCAGATCGACGTAGCGGTCGAGCTGCTCGAAGCACGCTTCGCACGTCAGCTCCGGCTCGGCGGGACCGAGCAGCGCCGCGAGCAGCCGGCGGCGGCGTTCAGACGAAGCGGTCATGGCTGCGCGCCGTCCATGTCGGCGACGTCGAAGCCGTCGGCGGCGAGCCGGCTGCGCAGCTTCTTGCGCGCGTCGTGCAGCGTCTTGTAGAGAGCGCCGCGCGTCGTGTTGAGGCGCTCGGCGAGAACGTCGATCGGCACCCCGTTGAGCGTGATCGCGACGAGCACCTCACGCTGATGCGCGCTGAGCGCATCGGTGATCGCCGCCTGCAGCGCCGCGAGCAGCTCGTCCTGCTGCGCGTGACTCGACGGCGACACCGAGCCTGAGGCGATCAGCGACCAGCTCTCCGGCTCGAGCGGCAGCTCGCGCTCCTGCCAGCTGCGGCGGCGCAGCTTGACCGCGGCCTCGTAGAGCGCGAACTTGTACACCCAGGTGGTGAAGCGGCTCTCGCCGCGGAAGTCGTCGAGCTTGGAGAGCACGGCCACGAGCGCATCATCGGCGGCCTGGTTGGCCAGATCGTCGTGATCGCCGCCGCGCAGGTGAGGCAGAGTGACGCGTCGCCGGGAGACCTCGTAGCGCGCGGCGCGCAGCAGCAGCTCGTGCAGGCGGGCCACGGCGGCGGCACGGACATGGCCGTCGGCGCCCAGGTCATGCAGCCACCGCCGCGAGTCGACGTCGAGGCCGCTCGCCGCGGCTGCACCGATCGCGGAGGCGCGTGACGTCACCGCCGAGACGCTACCGCGACCGGGCTGCTCGACGATCACGACCCGCCGGCCTCGAGCGGAGCGAGGATGCGCGCGGCGAGCTGCGGCGGACAGCCACGGTCCAGCAGCGTGAGCAGCTCGTGCAGGTCGACGGCCGGCGCGTCGGCGAGGTCGGCCGCGAGCGGCGGGTCGAAGCCCGCCGCGATCAGCCGGCGCCGTCGCCACTCGCCGATCGCGACGCGCGGCGCCGAGCCGATCGGATGCGAGGGTGGTCGTCCCATCAGCGTGATCTGCGTCGCCGGCGCGACGATTCTTACGTCACCTCCCGACCAGCGCGAGGAATTCCTGACGCGTTCGGGCGTCGTCGCGCAGCAGGCCCAGCAGCGCCGACGTCGTCGTGCGCGTGCCGGCCTTCTGCACCCCGCGCAGCGACATGCACAGGTGCTCGGCCTCGATGACGACGCCGACGCCCTTCGGCTGCAGATGCTCCTGCAGGCACTCGGCGATCTGCATCGTCAGGCGCTCCTGCACCTGGAGGTCGCGCGCGAACAGCTCGACGACGCGCGCGAGCTTGGACAGCCCGATGATCCGATCACCCGGCAGGTACGCGACGTGGGCGACGCCGTGAAAGGGCAGCAGGTGATGCATGCACAGCGAGTGAAAGGGGATCTCGCGCACGACGACGAGCTCGTCGTAGCCCTCCTCGTTGGCGAATGTCGTCATCGAGACGGGTTCGTGCGTCAGCAACTCCCCGTAGGCGGCGGCGACCCGCCGCGGCGTCTCGCGCAGCCCGGGGTCGGCGACGTCGCGGCCAAGCGCCTCGAGCAGGTCACGGACGGCCTTCTCGGCTGCGCGACGGTCGATCGTCGGGCGCCCTTCGTCGGCGACGAGACTGACCGGATGCAGCGCGGCGACCGCTGACGTCGAGGCGCTCAACGCGGCCGCCCGGGCGCGCGGCCGACCGAGGCCGGGCCGGCCGACGGCGGGACGCGCGCCACGGCTGCGCCGCGATGGCTTCGAACCGGTGCGCGGTCCTGCTGCGGGTCTCGGGCGGTGACGGCCATGAACACGCTCCTCCTTCTTCGTACGCCGCCGGAGTGCGGCGCTTCGGAGTTCGTGTCGCGCCCGAGGCCGTCCTTACCACCGCCGTCGCCCAGGAGTGTGTCGCGAAGGCGTCGGAGGTCCGGCTGGTCCAGCCGTGCTTTGTGGGCGCCGCAGCCGTCGAGGCTGCGCTCGGGTCGGCATCCGGGGTTCGCCGCTCCCCCGCGCGCCGTTCGGCGACGGGTGCCTAGCGCGCCCTGCGCGCGGTCTCGCCGAGGAAGCGGACTCGGCGCAGCAGGTAGGGCCCAAGCGAGTCGGCGTAGGAGAGCGTGATGTGACCGAACGTGTCGCGGTAGACCAGCGCGCCGCCGATGACCGGATAGCAGAACCTGCTGTTGCAGAAGAAGCGCGTGAAGTCCGCGAACGCGTAGCGCTTGGAGCGAAGCCGCTTCGCCGTCCTGACGGCGTCGTCCTCGACGAGCACGTTGCCGCGCGGCACGCGGCACGTGACCCCGGGCCGCCGCGCTCGCGCGGCGAGCGCGTCGCGCAGGCAGCGACGCGTCTCGCGCGTCGTCATCGGCGGATCGCGGATCGCGATCACGCGCTTGACGGTCCTGGGCAGCGAGGACCATGCCTTGCGGTAGCCGGCCGACTTGACCTCGAACTCCGTCTTGCCGGCGGGCAGGGCCAGCGGGATCGCGGCGATCTGCGACACGTAGATCGTCGTCACCTCGGGGTGCCGGCGGATCCACTTCTGCACGCCTGCATACCAGCTCTCGCAGGACTCCCGCATCCCTTCGGGGAGGTACCTGACGGCGGCGGAGAACGGACATCCAGGGGCCGTCACGGAGTATCCGCGCCAGCGCTGCGAGCGCGCGACGTAGTCCAGCGGACCGCGCCACTGCAGGGCATGGCTGTCGCCGATCAGCGCGACGTGCTTGCGGGCCTTCGACGCCGAGACGCCGAAGGCACAGACCGGCTCGGGCTCCTCGTCGGTCATCCGGCAGGGAGAGGCGCTCGTCAGGTCGGCCTTGGCGAGCGAGGGCGTGAACGAGCGCGACGGGTTGAAGCACGGGCGCTTGGCGTCGCGGGCGGCGGCGCCGAAGCACTTCGGCTTGGCTGCTGCCGCGGTGCCGACGCCGACGATTGGCACGACGGCGACGATCAGGGCGGTCGCGAGCAGAAGGCGCGTCGACCTGCGCGGCGCCCAGCTGAGGTCGGCGGAAGGCAACGGCCGGGATGGTGGCACACGACGCGCCGCCTCGTGCCGGTGGGCGCCTTGTGTGCGCAGCTGTGCGCCGTCAACGCGCGCCCACGGCCGCCGCGCCTGCGCCGATCTATCCGCGCAGCTGCGCCGGAACGCGCGTGCGGACGAACAGCTCGCGGAAGCGCTTCGTCGCCGCCGGCGCCGCGAGCCGCACGCGGAAGTTCACGTCGCGCAGCTCGCGCAGCTCGGCCAGTTGCCGCGTCGTGAGCTTGAACGAGCGCGCGCGCGTCCTGCCCGCGCGCAGCGCGACGGCGGCGACCTTGAAGCGCAGCGACGTCTTCTCGACGATCTCGCCGAGCGAGGTGCCCGCGACGATCGTCCCCGTGGCGCCGCACGAGCGCGCGCTCTTGGAGGGACAGCGCAGCGTCAGGCGCAGCCGCCCGGAGGGGGTCAGCCGCAGGCGCTCGACCGCGGCGATCGGCTTGCCCCTGCCCGCGGGCCTGCGCTTGGCGGTCGAGGCCTTGCGCTTCCGCTTGGCAGTCGGCTTCTTCTTCTTCGCCGTCGCCTTCCTCTTCGCGGCGGTCGTGGCGGTCGGCTTCGCGGTGGCGCTCGTCGCAGGCGCCGTCGCCGGCTGCGCCGTTCCCGCCTTGGGCGCGGCGACGGCCGGCACGACGATCGTCGGCGTCGAGACGGCCACGACTGCGGCGGCCGCGGCGTTGGCGGCCGTGACGACGATCCGCAGCCGGCGGCCGACGTCGGCCGCGGTCGCAACGTACTCGTTGCCGGTCGCACCGGGGACGTCGTCGCAGACGGCGGTCGACGTCGCGGGGCAGCGCTGCCAGCGAACCGCGAGCGCCAGCGGCGCGGTGCCGCTCCAAGTGCCCGTCTGCGCGCGCAGCGACGCGCCGACGGCGACCTTCTCGGAGAGCAGCACGACGCTCGGAAGCGCGGTCGCCAGCGGCGGGGCCGGCGCAACCGGCGCCGTCGCCGCCGACTCCGCGATCGTCTCGGCGGTCGTGTTCGTCGCCGTGACCCGGGCACGGATGCGATGGCCGACGTCGTCGCCGCTGAGCGTGTAGTTCGGTCCGGTCGCGGCCGCCACGGTGGCGCACCCGGCGCCCGCCCCGTCGCAGCGCAACCATGTCACCGCGTAGGAGATCGGCGTCGCGCCGGTCCACGTCCCCTGGCTTGCGACGAGCTTGGCGCCGTCGCGCACGCCGCCCGGCGCCGTCACGGTCGGCAGCCCGACGCTGGCGGGCGGAGCGGGCAGGACCGCCGTCGTGGCGGCGCTCTGCTCCGTCGTCGCGTCGACGACGTTCGTCGCCGTGACGCGCACGACGATGCGCCTGCCGAGGTCGGCCGCCGCGAGCGCGTAGGTGCTCGTGTCCGCGCCGGGGATCGTGCTGCAGGCGGCCAGTGCGGCGTCGCAGCGCGCCCACGCGTACTGGAAGGAGATCGGCTGCGCCCCCCTCCACGTGCCGGGCCGCGCGGTCAGCATCGCGCCGACCGCGACCGGCCCCGCCGGCGCCTCGATCTGCGGCGGATCGACGATCAGCGGCGGATCGATCTGGATCTCCGCCGTCGCCGCCGAGGCCGCGCTCGCATTGCCGACGCTGTTCGTCGCCGTCACGACGACCCGCAGCCGCGCGCCCTCGTCCTGCTCGGTCGCGCGGTAGCTCGCATCGGTCGCCCCGTCGATGTCTGCACAGGCCGAGCCGTCTGCATCGCAGCGCCGCCAGCGATAGGCGAAGTCGAGGGCCGGCGTGCCGGTCCAGCTGCCGCGCTCGGCGCTCAGCAGCTTGCCGACGGCCGCGCCGCCGGTGATCTGCGGCGCGACGACGTTCGCCGGAGGCGCGGCCAGCACGGGCGAGGTGGGCAGCGTGAACGCCCCGGTCGTCCCGCCCGCGCTCGTGCGCACGACGCGCGCGCGCAGCGTCAACCCGATGTCGGCCGTCCCGAGGACCAGGCTCTGGCCGGTCGCGCCGGCGATCAGCGTGCAGTTGGCGCCGGACGTATCGCAGCGCCACCACTCGTAGCTGGTCTCGACGACGACCGGCCCCGCCCAGACGCCGTCGACGACCGTCAGCACGCCGCCGTCGCGCGGGGTTCCACTGACGGTCGGCGGGGTGACGCTGATCGGCGGGTTCGTGCCGACGACGCCCGTCGCCGCCGATGCCTGCGAGACGGTGCCCGCGCCGTTGGATGCGCTGACGACGAGCCGCAGCGCGAAGCCGACGTCGGCGGTGGTGAGCATGTACGCGGAAGCGGCGGCGCCGGGCACCACGGTGCAGACGCTCGTGGTCGCGGTCGTGCAGCGCTGCCAGGCGTACGCGAGCGTCATCGGCTCGGAGCCCGCCCAGCCGCCGGCCGTGCCGACGAGCGTCGCCCCGTCGCGCAGCTCGGTGTCCGGCGAGACCGACGGCGCGACGATGCTTACGGGCGGTGCCAGCGCGACGACCCCGCTTGGCGCGGAGGCGATGCTGTCGCTGCCGGACGGATTCGTCGCGGTCACGACGGCGCGCAGCGTGGAACCGCGGTCCGCGGCGCTCAGCGCGATCTCCCAGTCCGTCGCGCCCGGGATGTCGGCGCATCCGGTGCCGCCGTCGTCGCAGCGCTGCCAGCGGATCGAGCGCGTCAGCGGCGTGGTTCCGCTGAAGGTGCCTCCCGTGCTCGCCAGCGTCGATCCCTCGCGCGCCGCGCCGGTCAGCAGCGGCGCGCCGGTCGCATGCGGCGCGGATGGCGCGACGATCCCGTCCGCGTCGCCGGCGTCTGCGAGAACGCTCCACGCCACCCCTCCCCCGCCCGCATTGAGCGCGCCGACCCGGACGCGCATCCGCGACCCGACCTCGGCCGACGTCAGGCGGTGCGTCTGCCCGGTGGCGCCCGCGATGTCCACACAGGTCGCCGCCGCCGCCTCGCAGCGCTGCCACTGATGGCTCAGCGTGATCGGGGCGGTGCCGCTCCAGCTGCTGTCGGCGCTGAGCAGCTCGCCGTCGCGCAGCGTGCCGGCGATCGTCGGGTCGCCGCCGGCCTGCGGCGGCGCGGCGAGGATCACAGGCGACGGAGGCGACTGCGCCTTCGTCGCGCCGTGGGCGTTCGTCGCGGTGACCTCGATGCGCACGGTCTTGCCGAGATCGGCGGCCGTGAGGCGGTAGCCGGCGGATATCTCCCCGCTGAGCGGCGTGCAGGACATGCCGGTGGCGCTGCAGCGCAGCCACTGGCGGTCGTGGACGATCGGCGCGCTCCCCGCCCAGGTGCCGAGCGTCGCGCTGTAGAGCTCGCCGTCGCGCGGCAGCGTTCCCGACAGCTCCGGCACGGCGAGGCTGACCGGCAGGCCACCGGTGACCGTCCCCGTCGGCGCCGATTGCGCGCTCGCGGTGCCGGCGGCGTTCGTCGCGGCGACGACGGCGCGCAGCGTGCGGCCGACGTCGGCGGCGGTGACGCGGTACGTCGCGGCGCTCGCGCCGTCGATCGCGCTGCAGACGCCGCTCTCGCACCGCTGCCACGAGTGCGCGTACGAGATCGCGGGCGTGCCCTTCCACGTGCCCTGCGTCGCGCTGAGCAGCTGCCCCTCGCGCGCCGTGCCGCTGATGACCGGCGCTGCCGTCGCGGACGGCAGGGCGGGCGCGACGACCGCCGTCAGCGCGGAGACGGCCTGCGTCGATCCGTCCGGGTTGGTCGCGGTCACACGGGTGCGAAACGCGTACCCGACGTCGGCGCTGGTGAGGGTCAGCGCCGTGCTCGTGGCGGCGAGGTCGACGCAGTCGACGCCGAGCGGGGCGCAGCGCTGCCAGCGCCGCGCCGTCGTGATCGTCGGGGTTCCGCTCCAGCTGCCGTCGCTCGCGCTGAGCGCCTGCCCGTCCGTCGGCGCGCCGCTGATCGCCGGCGCGGCGGTGTTGACGGGCGGAACGCTCGGCCCGACGGTCGCCGACGCAGCCGATGCGGCGGTCGCCGAGGACTCAATGTTGGTGGCGGTGACCGCCACGCGGATCGTGTGGCCGACGTCGTCGTCGCCGAGCACGTAGGTCAGGCCGGTCGCACCCGGGATCGGCGTACAGCCGGCGCCGGCGGTGTCGCAGCGGCTCCACTGGCGCGCGTAGGTCATCGGCACGGTCCCCGACCACGTGCCGGCGGTGCTGGAGGTCAGCGTCTGGCCGGAGCGAGCCGCTCCGCTGAGCGCCGGCGCGACGGTGTTGACGGGCGCGGCGGCGTCGACGACGGCGGTCTGTGCGGACGTCGCGACGCCCTCCCCGTCGGCGTTCTTGGCGGTCACCTCGACGCGGATCGTCGCGCCGACGTCGTTGCTGGTCAGCGTGTGCGTCGCCGCGCCGGCGAGCGGCGCGCACGATCCACCCGTGCCGTCGCAGCGGCGCCACATGCGCGTGAACGTCATCGGCGTCGTCCCCGTCCAGCTGCCGTTCGTCGCGCTCAGGATCTGGCCGTCGCGCACGGTGCCGGAGATGACCGGCGGCGCGTCGGGGTCGCCGAGCGGCGGGGCGAGCGGAGCGATCGTCGCGGTGGCCGGCGACGTGGCGCTCGCCGAACCCTCGAGGTTCGTCGCGGTCACGGTGATTCGGATCGTGCTGCCGACGTCGGCGCCGGTGAGCGTGTACGTAGCGGCTCCCGCGCCGGCGATCGGCGCGCACGCGGCGCCGGTCTCGTCGCAGCGCTGCCAGGCGCGGCTGTAGGTGATCGGCGCGGTGCCGGAGAACGTCCCCGTCGTCGCGGTCAGGACCTGCCCCGCGCGTGCGTTGCCGGTGATGCTCGGCAGGCCGGTCGGCGCCGGCGCCGCCGCGTTCGCGGGCACGGCCAGCAGCGCCAGCCAGCACGTGGCCGCGAGCAGGGGCAGAAGTGCTGACGGGCGACGCATCGTCGCGGTGATCGGCCGCTGCGCGCAGAACTGCGGGACTTCCGCGGCACGCGACGGCCGCGTCTGGCGCAGGCGCGCGGCGCGATCGCGAGCGAAGGCCTCGATCGCGCCATCGGCCCGCGCTCGTGAGGGACCTATGAGACGCCGGCTCCGCTGCCCGGGTCATGTGTCACGATGCCGCGCGCCAGCTCCAGGGAGGTTCGCAGTGATCGTTCTCACCCGCCGCTCGTCGGTGTTCACCGCCATCGCCATGCTCGCCGCGCTCGCCGCGTTGGCGATGGCAGTCGGCCCGCAGGACGCGTCGGCCGCGGCGTACAAGAAGTGCAGGCTGTCCGATCGTGACCGCGACCCCCCGGGTCAGAAGCCGACCTACAACCTGACGCTCAAGCAGCAGAGGACGCGGTGCTCGACGGCGAAGAAGGTGATGCGGGCATTCCACCGCTGCCGCTCCAAGTCGTCCTACAAGTGCACGAAGCGAGTCCTCAGGCGCTGGCGGTGCAGCGCCAGGAAGAGCTCGTCGATCCCGACGCAGTTCAACGCGACGTTCACCTGCAAGTGGGGCAAGCGGCGCGTGCGCAGCACCTACCAGCAGTACACGTAGGGCGGCGGCGCCGGTCGGCGGCGCGGGTCGCTGTCGCGCAGGCTGCCCGCACGGTCATCCACCGGCGCGCGCGCTGTTCTACCTTCGCCTGTACGACCGCGCGATGCCGGCTGCGCTGGTGACCGGCTCGCCGCCCGTCTGAAGCCATGGCCGTCGCGCGCAACCTCCTCAACCTCAAGTCGGTCTGCAAGGGCTACGGCAGCCGCTCGGTGCTGCGCGAGGTGACGCTCGGCGTCGCCGCCGGGGAGCGGATCGGGATCGTCGGACGCAATGGCGACGGCAAGTCGACGCTGCTGCGCCTGATCGCCGGCGCCGAGCAGCCCGACAGCGGCAACGTCACGCGGGCCCGCGACCTCGAGCTCGCGCTGCTCGACCAGGGCGACGAGCTCGACCGCTTCGCCACGATCCGCGACGCGCTCGTCGGCCGCCGCGCCGACCACGAGTGGGCCGCCGACAGCGCGTTTCGCGCCGTGCTCGACGGGCTGCTCGGCGGCGTCGGGCTGACCCGCTTCCCCGACGGCATGCAGACCGCGATCGGCGACCTGTCGGGAGGCGAGCGGCGGCGGATCGCGATCGCCCGGCTGCTGCTCGACGGGCCCGAGCTGCTGCTGCTCGACGAGCCGACGAACCACCTCGACGTGGAGGCGGTCGACTGGCTCGCGCACCATCTCGCGGCGCGGCGCGGGTCGCTGCTCGTCGTCACCCACGATCGCTGGTTTCTCGATGCCGTCTCGACCGCGACGTGGGAGGTCGCCGCGGAGACCGTGCACCAGTACGAGGGCGGCTACGCGGCCTTCGTCCTCGCGCGCGCCGAGCGCGACCGCCAGGCGGCGGCGCGCGACGACCGCCGCCGCCAGCTGCTGCGCAAGGAGCTCGCCTGGCTGCGGCGCGGGCCGCCGGCACGAACCAGCAAGCCCAAGTTCCGCATCGACGCCGCCAACGAGCTGATCGCCGACGAGCCCGAGGTGCGCGACAAGGCCGAGCTGCTGCGCTTCGCGACCGCGCGGCTGGGCGACAAGGTGCTCGATGCGGTCGACGTGCAGCTGGCGTTCGCGGACGGCCCGCCGCTGCTGCGAGACCTGACATGGCGGCTGGGCCCCGGCGACCGCGTCGCGCTCGTCGGCGTCAACGGCTCGGGCAAGACGACGTTGCTGTCGCTGCTGGCGGGAGCCCTGCAGCCCGACGCCGGCGAGGTGCAGCGCGGCGCGACCGTCCGCCTCGCCCGGCTGTCGCAGGACACCGGCGAGATCCCGGGGCACCTGCGCGTGCTGGAGTCGCTCGAGGACGTCAAGGACGTCGCCACGCTGAGCGACGGCCGCCAGATCACGGCGAGGATGCTCTGCGACCGCTTCGGCTTTCGCGGCGATCTCGCCCGCACGCTCGTCCGCGACCTGTCCGGTGGCCAGCGCCGCCGGCTGCAGCTGATGCGCCTGCTGATGGCCGAGCCCAACGTCCTGCTGCTCGACGAGCCGACGAACGACCTCGACATCGAGACGCTGACGGCGCTGGAGGACCTGCTCGACGCCTGGCCGGGGACGCTCGTGGTCGTCAGCCACGACCGCTACTTCGTCGAGCGCGTCTGCGACGACGTCTACGCGCTGACGGGCGACGGCGCGATCCGGCACATGCCGGGCGGCATCGAGCAGTACGTGCAGTCGCGGCGGGCCGCCGCCTCGTCCACGCCGCCCGCGGGCCGGCTCTCCTCGGCGCCGGACGGGACGACCGGCGCGGGCGCAGCGGCCGCGCGCGTGGGTGGCGGTGCGGCGCACGCCGCGCGCAAGGAGATCCAGCGGCTGGAGCGCAGCCTCGATCAGCTCGGCGCGCGCGAGCACGAGCTGCACGCCGCGATGGCGCAGAGCGCGACCGACCACCAGCGGCTGCGCGAACTGCAGGCGCAGCTCGAGGGCTGCGCGGCCGAGCGGGAGCGGGTAGAGGCGACCTGGCTGGAGATCGCCGAGACGCTCGAGGAGTGACGACGCGCCAACCGCAGGTGCGCAGCGCGCCGTTTATCTACCATCTGGCTTCGGTTCCGCCGATCCAGGGGCAGCGCGCGCATGACTTCTCGCCGGACCACATTGGCTGTTCTCGGCGTAGCCGTGCTGGCCCTCGCCGGCTGCGGCGGCAGCGACTCCGAGTGCGCCGTCACGCCCGGCGCGGCGCCCGGCAGCGTGCGGGCCCCCGAGGACTGTCCGGTGAGCGCCGCGATCGCCGTGGATGCGACCGGCGCGATCCACGACCGTTCGCTCGCGCGCGACGCCGGCTCGGCGGCGCTGCGCGCCGCCGAGCACACGATCACGGCCGGCGGCCACCTGCGGATGGTGGTCTTCGCCGGGGACGCGAACTCCGTCGAGGTCATCTACGACGACGACGTGCCGACGCTCCGCGAGCTCGACGAGACGCGTCGCGGGCCGATGGAGCAGGACCTGCGCGCCGCGCTCGGGGCGACGCTCGACAGCGCACTCGGCGTCAACCAGGACGACCGGTCGCTGACCGCGCGCGTGCGCGAGCTGACCCGCGGCGGCACGTCGGACATCGCCCGCGCCGTGCGCAACGCGCTGCAGATGCTGCAGCAGCGCTCGGGCGCGCAGGTGATGACGCTCGTGTCCGACGGGGTGCAGGCCAGCGACCAGCTCATGCTCGCCCGCCGGATCCAAGCCGGTGCTCCGCGCGACGGGCTCGCAGCGCAGCTGGGCGAGCTGCTCGGCAGCGCCGAGGGCGTCGAGGTGCTGCAGGCGGTGGGGCTCGGGCGCCTGCCCGGCCGCGTCAACCAGAGCGCGCGCCGCACCGACGAGCTGGTGGAGATCTGGAGAGCCGCCTGCGAGCAGACGGGCGCCACGAACTGCGCGACGACAACAGAGCTATGAGGCCGCCACAGCCGAGGAGCGCCGCATGACGAGGAGCGCCGGATGACGACAGACGACACGCCCGACGACACGCCCGACGAGACGACGGACGACACGCGCGAGGCCCCGCGCGACGAGACGACCCACGGCCCGTACCCCGAACTGCCGCGACCCCTGCTCGCGATCCCCGCGATCGAGGAGCCCGCCGAGGCGCCGGATCACGCCATGCGGCCGATCGCCGACGGCACGCCGCCTGCCCCGGGGCTGGCCGAGGGGCGGCGCACGGACGCGGTCCATCCCCGCGACGATGCCGACCGCGTCCGCGGGACGATCGTCTCCGAGAGCATCGCCCAGCACGCCGACCACGCGATCGGCTCGCGTCTGGGCCCGCTGATGGAACGTGCCGTCCGTGTCCGGACGCTCGACGACGACCTGATCAGGGCGAGCGCCGCGGCCGAGCAGATCGAGACGCCGCCCGGTGAGGCGCGCGCGGCGGCTGCGCCGGCGACCAGGCGGGGGCGGCTGACAGCGCGGATGGCGGCCGGCGGCGGCCTGCTGGCGCTGTTCTTCGCCGTCGGCATCGCCGAGGCGCTGTTCGCCTACGACGGCTTCCGCGAGCTCGCGCGCTTTCGCGCGAGCGACCCGTCGCTGCTGCGCGAGGGCGCCCCCGCGCTGTCGGCGATCGTGATCGCCCTGCTGATCGCGATCGGTCAGAAGGCGGTCGGCAAGAACCTGCGCCTGGCGCACGCAAAGGAGCCGCAGCCGGCCGCCGAGAAGGAGCCGCAGGCCACTGCCGAGCAGGAGCCGCAGCTCACTGCCGAGCAGGAGCAGGAGCCGCAGCCCACCGCCGAGAAGCAGCCGCAGCCAACCGCTGAGCGCCGCCGGCCGCTGCTCGAGCGCGACCTGTCGCGGGCGGCCCGTTACGGCGCGGCGCTCGCCGTCATCATCACGGGTCTTGGCCTCTGGTACGGCATCCAGAGCGCGCGGACGACCGCGAACAACGCCGCCGCCGCGCGCCAGCAGGCAAATCAGGCCGCCGGCGCACGCGGCGCGGCAGCGCAGCGGCTGACGGAGAACACGCAGCCGTCGGCCAGCGAGCCGGGCGTCTACTTCCTCGTGTCCGCCTCCGTGTTCCTGCTCGGCATCGGCGTCGCCTACCTGCTCGTCGACCCTGCGCGCGAGGCGCGCGAGCGCCGGCGCCGGCGCGACGCGGCCACGCTGGAGCATCGCGACCGCATCCGCTCAGAGCTCGCCGAGCAGGTCGGCGCGCTCGTCGCCCAGCGCGCGGAGATCGCGACGACGGTCGCCAACGCGATGCGCCAGATGCACCAGGAGGCGGTACTGCATCCGGAGGTCGCCTTCCTGCAGCGCGCGGACGAGTTCCCGCATCTCTACGGCACCTGGAGTCCGCGCTCGGGCTCGCCCTTCCGCGGCATGCCGGAGGTCGGGGAGGCGCATCACGCACAGGCCGATCTCACGCGAACCGCGGGGCTGACGGTGCCCGACAAGCTCGCCGACGTCGACGCGCTGATCGCCGAGCTGCTCGGCCGCAACGTGGCCGCGCCGAAGAGCCTGCCGGAGTGAGCGGCCCGCGCCAGGCCCCGCGTCCACGCACGGGAGCGGGCCCACGGTCACCGGGCCGGGCGCGGCGCACGCGCGGGGCGGCGGTGCCGGCGCGCGCGTCGCAGCAACGGCTCGCGGCGCGAGGCGAGCCGGGGCGTGAGGCCGTCGGCGCCGGCCGGCCGGCCGTGCCCGAGAACGAGCTGTCGACGTGGCAGCTGCTGCTGGCCCAGTTCGACGCGTTCCTGCGCGATCCGACGATCGCCCGCGCGCTGGCTGCGTCGCTCGCGCGGACGTCCGCCGCGGTGCGCGCCGCCGGTGCCGCGCTGCGCGACGCGGCACGGCGGATCGCTCGTGCGCTGAGGGGCATCCGCGTGCCGTTCCCGCGCCGTGTCCTGCTCGGGCTGCTCGCGCTCACCCTGCCATTCGCGCTGCTGGCCCTGCTGGCCTCCTCTGACGACGAGCGCCGGACGCGCGACGCGACGCAGCAGGCTTCGCGCTCTGCGGCGGCCGCCGGCGGCGGGTTCGCGCTCCCCGGCGTCGGGATGCCGCAGGTACGTCTTGCGCCCGACAAGGTGCCGCAGGTACGCGTCGCGCTCGTCGTCGACGGCGCCTATGACCAGGCGGCGTTGCGCCGCGAGCTGCGGGCGCTGGGCGGCTGGCTTGCCGCCAACCATGCGCCCGGCACGCGCGTGTCGGTGATCGACGGCGCCAGCGCCCGAGCGAGCGGCGCTCTGCCCGCCTCCGCTCTGGCGAGCGCCCGCCCCCGGCGTCAGCGCGCGAGCACCGCGGCGGCGGTCCGCTCCGCGTTCGCGCGGGAGCCCGAGCGGCGGCTGCTCGTGGCGGTCGGCGACGCGGCCGCGCCGCACAGCGCGCGGGCAAGCACGCTGCGCGTGACGACGCGCCGGGGGGCCGCGGCAGGTGCGCCGAGCGGCGCGCTGCAGCGCTCGCGGCAGGCGCGCGTGACGATCGACGAGCGGCGGCCGAACGCCCTCGCGGCGAGCATCGCCCGCGCGATCATGGCGATCTCCGGCCAGGGCGAGCGCCGCTGACGCCGTGACCGGGTGAGCGCCCGTCGACGAGCCGGTCGAGCAGGACGACCTGGCCCTGCACGATCCTGCGCTTCGCCGTCTGCACGTCGAACCACGCGACGCGGTCGACCTCGGGGAACGTCTGCATCCGGCCGGAGCGCGGCGGCCACTGCAGCTCGAACGTTCCCGGCAGCAGCCGATCCGGATCGAAGTCGCCCTCGACGGCGAAGGCGACGACGACCTTGCCCGCCTGCTGGCGGATCTCGCCGAGCTCGAGCACGGGTCCGCGCGGCGCCGGCTGGCCGAGCTCCTCCGCGAACTCGCGCCGTGCCGCCGCGAGCGGCTCCTCGCCCTCGTCGAGCTCGCCCTTCGGGATCGACCACGCGCCCTCGTCCCTGCGCGCCCAGAAGGGCCCGCCCATGTGGCCGAGCAGCACCTCCAGGACACCGGCGCGCTCGCGGAAGAGGAGCAGCCCGGCGGACCGCCTCACGGCAGCGCGGCGGACAGATGGTCGGCCAGCGCCGCGGCGAGCTGCGGCGCCACCGCGGCGTGGTCGCGCTTGAGCAGGCAGCAGCGCAGGACCGTGGTCGTGGGCGCATCCGCCTCGAGCTCGCGATGGCGGCGGCGCAGCCACTCCGTGCCGACGCGGAGCTTCGCGACATGCCAGCCGTCGTGCGCGAGCGTGTCGAACGCGCGCGTCGCCGCGACGCCAGCCGCGCGCGCCGGCGCGCCGGCGGGCAGGACGCAGACGATGTCGAGCTCCGGCTCGGCGACGAGCTGCGTGCGCGCGTCGTCCTCGAGCGCGGCGGCGACGGCGAGCGCGGCGGCACGCGCGCCGGCGAGATGCCGGCCCAGCCCGGCGCGCGTCAACGGCAGCGCGCGCAGCGTCGTCCACAGCGCCGCGGCGGCGGCCCCGGCGCGCGAGCACTCCAGGCTGATCTCACCGAGATGCAGCTCCTCGGAGGTGAAGTACGTGTACGGCGAGTCGTGCGCGTAGAGCCGCCCGACGGCGGGGTCGGCGAAGAGCACGCAGCCGCACCCGTAGGGCTGCAGGCCGTGCTTGTGCGGATCGACGACGACGGAGTCCGCGCGGGCGATCGCCGCGAACGGACCGGCAGCGACGGCCGGCGCGCCGCCGTCCGCGAGCAGGCCGAAGAAGCCACCGTACGCCGCATCGACGTGCAGCCGCGCGCCGTGCTGCGCGCACAGACCGGCGACTGCGCCGACGTCGTCGACCGCCCCGAGCGCCGTCGTCCCGGGCGTCGCGACCACGGTCCCGACGCCGCCGCGCCGCAGCCGCAGCTCGAGCGCGTCGAGATCGATCCGCCCCCGGCCATCCTCGGCGACCGTCTCGTGTCGCGCGCCGAGCACCGCGCAGACACGGGCGTGCGTGTAGTGCGCGTTCTCGCCCGACAGGATCGCCGCGTCGGGGTGCAGCTCGCGCGCGACCCACAGCGCCTCGAGGTTCGCGATCGTGCCCGAGGAGGTCAGATGGCCGAGGTGCTGCCCCAATCCGAACATCGCCGCCAGCTGACCGACCGCATCCTTCTCCATCTCGGCGGTCGCCGGACCGCCGTCGAGCGCGTGGTTGTTGGGGTTGAGCAGCATCGTCGTGGCGTATGCGGCCCAGGCGATCGCAGCCGGCGGCTTGAGCATCTGCCCGGCGTAGCGCGGATCCGGATAGGGATAGGTGTTGCGCAGGCGCGCGGTCAGCTCGTGCAGCGCCTCGCGCTCAGCGGGTTGCGCCAGATGCTCGTCCTCGAGCAGGTCTCCCAGCGCGAGCAGCGCCTGACCCCGACCGGCGAGCCGATCGGCGAGCACCGCGGGAAGCCGCACGCTGCGCGCGTTCACGCGCCCCGCGCCATCCCGTCGCGGCTCCGCGAAAAAGGGCTCAAGTTCGCGCTCGCACCAGCCGATATGACACCTGAGTCTCCTCCCCTCCGCGAAGGCCCGCCCCCGGCGGGCCTTCGTCGTTCTGAGGCCGCCGGTACGGGCGAATCTCGGACGGCGGCCGGGAATGGGCCTGCGTGCTGACCACGGCCAAGGACGGTACTGCGGGCCGCCGCGGCGCGCGCGCCTGCCGCCCGTCCGCGGATTCACGCGCATCCCGCGCCGCTCACTCAGCCCGGCGAGCGCACGCCCTCGCCCGCCCTGCAGGCGTCGGCCACGAGCGTGCGAAGCAGTCCGTCGAAGTCTCCTTCCTCGTGCGCCGTACGTTGCAGCCCGGCGCCGCCACCCGCAGCGAGCAGCGCGTCGAGCCCGTCGAGGTGATGGTCGCAGCGCAGCTCGCGCGCCGCCGGGCGGATCGTCGCGACGAGCTCCGCGAGCAGCTCGGGCACCGGCCGCAGCCGGATCGCGCCGTCGGGCAACGTCGCGGCGACGCCTTCGCGCCCGGCCCGGAACGAGGCCTCGTCGAGGATCTCGCCAGGCGGTCCCTGCACCGGATCGGCCTGGGCCTCATGGCGCGCGAGCGCGTGCACGGCGGCGACGAGCGCCGCGGTGTGCTCGGGCGAGGCCTGGGTGTCGAGCGCCCGGATCTCGACCGTCCCGATGCGCGGATGCGGGCGCAGCTTCCACCAGTGAAACGTGTAGTCGGGAACCTCGGCGACGCGCGTGAGCAGCTCGGTCGATTCGACGAAGTCGTCGAAGTCGGCCATCGCGCGGGGAACCCCGGCACGCGGCCACGAGCGCAGCGTCAGCTCGCGGGAGGAGGCGAGGTTGGTGTCGCGGCCGTGGCGGAAGGGCGAGTTGGCGCTCAGCGCCTCGAGCAGCGGCACGTAGCGGCGCAGGCCGTTGAACGCTCGGATCGCGGTCTCGGCGTCCGGCATCCCGACATGGATGTGCAGTGCGCACACCGGAGTGGCGCCGGCATCGCCCAGCCAGTCGTTGATGCGCTCGTAGCGCGGCTTGTCGGTGATGATCGAGTCGCCCTCGCGGGCCGTCGGATGGGTACCGGAGGCGATCAGCCCGACGCCGGTCGCGAGGACCCGGGCGCGCAGGTCGCACAGCTCGGCGATCGCGTCGTCGACAGACGTGCAGACGCCGGTGATCAGCTCGATCTGGCTGCGATGAAGCTCGTTCTTGACCGCGCCGCGCTCGAGATCGCCGAGCCGCTCGAGCACCTCGCCGCCGAGGTTGAGCAGCTGGCCGCCGTCGGGATCGACGACGAACAACTCCTCCTCGAGCCCGAGCGAGAACGGTTGCCCCTCGCCGAAGTGTTGCTCCTCGTCTGTCATGCGGAGGGGACATGTACCCGCAGCGCCGTCCGATCAGCCGCAGTCCGGCCATCTGTCGACCGCCGGCGCGGTCGCCCGCTCGGAGCTTCGTCCGTCGCCAGCCGCGATCGTTGCCCTGCCTGGCGCGGCGGTCGTGGTGGAGCTCATCAGCGCCGACATGGCGACGCGCAGCCGCTTCGCTCACGTCGATCGCGACGGGCGCGACCCGGTCACGCGCCGCCGCTCAGGGCTACACGCTCGCCGTCGGCGAGAAGATCGCCTCCGGCTACCGCGCCGCTAGCCGGTCCCGGCCGGCGCGCGCCGCAGCCCGCGCTGCTGGCGACACAGCCGGCACAGCACAGTGACGTCCTCGGCGCGCTCCGCGTCGTGCTCGAGGTACGCGTGCGGCCGCTCGCCGGTGAACCAGACGTGGCCGCACTGATCGCACGGTCGCTCGTTGGGATCGGGCCAGTGGTCGGGGTGGCGGTCCGCGGCGGCGCTCATCGGCTCGAGGCCGCCCGCGCCGCGCCCTGCCGCGGGCTGAGGTCTCCACTGGCGACCTTGAAGGCGATCGTGTCGAGGTAGTCCCGTCGCCCGTCGCGCGTGCGCTTGCTCGCCTGCCCGGGCGTGACGCCGAGGTCGGCGAGCTCGCGCGCCGACTCGGGCGCGAAGCAGCGGGCCTCGAGCCATTTCGCCGTCTCCTCGTCGTGGAAGCCGGCGTCGCTCCAGGCCTTGGCGGTGACGCCCGGGTCCTCGCCGAGCTCGGGGAGATCGCCGAAGCGGTTGATCGTGTCGATGCTCGTACGGGCACCTGACCAGCGGCTCATGCGTGCGTTGTACCTCATTCCCCCGGCCGGCTCACAGCCGCTCGACGTCGGCCCGCGCGCGTTCGTGCTCGGCGGCGGCGTCGCGCGCCTTCGCGCGCGCGGATGCGAGCGCCTCATCGGCCTCGGCGAGCGCGCGGGCGGCACGCTCGCGGCGCTCCTCGGCAGCGCGCAGCGCATCTGCGCTGCGCTGCGCCCGCCGCCTCGCCGCGGTCTCGGCCGAGCGTGCCGCCTTGCGCGCGGACTCGCGCTCGCGCACAGCTCGCTCGGCGGCCTGCGCCCGCTCGCGCGCCTCGCGCTCGCGGGCAGCGCGCTGCGCCTTCGTCTGTCCCTGCTCGGCCGGCCGCCTGCCGGCCTTCGCCGGCGCCCCCTTCGGCCGCGCCTTGCTCGTGCCGGAGCCCTTGCGCGGCGGCGAAGCAGGCGCGAGCACCGACTCGCCGAGGCCGAGGCCGACATGGCGCAGCTCGCGCTCGAGGCAGCCGTCGCGAACCTGCTGGCGTGCCCCCTCGTCCAGCGCCGCCGCGTGCAGCGTGCCCGACACGCGCTCGACGACGGTCGCGCTCAGCTCGTGGCCCTCGGAGTCCAGCAGGCCGCGCGCGGCTTCGACGAGCGCCTCGACGGCCTCGCGCTCGCGCTCGTTGGCCGCGCGCAGCGCGCGCCCGTCGCCGCTGCCGGCAAGCAGCTTCGCCTGCGCCTCGCGGAGCGCGTCGCCGGCCGCGTACAGCTCGGCGACCGCCGAGCCCTGCGAGCGGATCAGCTGGTTGACCGCCCAGGCGGCCACCGACGGCTTGCGCAGCGCGGCGACCGCGGCCGCCTCGTCGCGCCGCCCGTCGCCGCGCAGGGCGCGGGCGAGCGCGGTCCGCTCCGCGATGAACCGGTCCAGCGGCAGGCCGTAGAGGTCGTCGGGCTCGATCCCCGCATGGTGCCTGCCGGCGCAGACGGGCGCTGCGCGGTCGTGCTGCGCGCGACATCTCTCGCGACGCCGGCCGCGCCGTGCCCGCCGCGCTGGGGCCATACTGGGCCGATGCCCTCCCGCGTCATCCTCTTCTCGACGGACTCCTGCACCTATTGCGAGCACGCGAAGTCGCTGCTGAGCAAGCGCGGCGTCGCCTTCGACGAGGTCAACCTCAGCGAGCACCCCGAGCTGCAGTCCGAGCTCGCGGAGGTCACCGGCCTCGAGAGCTTTCCCCAGATCGTCGTCAACGGCGAGCCGCTCGGCGGGCTCAACGAGCTGCGGGCGGCCGACAAGAACGGCGTGCTCGCGTCCTGGAGCGCCGCTTGACCGGACCCGTGCAGACCTTCTACGACGCCGTCGGAGGGGAGCCGGCGTTTCGCAGGATCACCGCGCGCTTCTTCGCGCTCGTGCCCGACGACGACGTGCTGGCGGCCGTCTACCCGCTCGACGATCTCGACGGCGCCGAGGAGCGCCTGCGGCTGTTTCTGATCCAGTACTGGGGCGGGCCGACGACCTACTCCGACAGCCGCGGCCACCCGCGGCTGCGGATGCGCCACGCGCCGTTTCGGATCGGCCCGCGCGAACGCGACGCATGGCTGCGGGCGATGCGGATCGCGGTCGACGAGGCCGGGCTCGAGCGGGCCCACCGCGACCAGCTGTGGGACTACCTGGAGTCCACCGCGACGCACATGATCAACAGCCCGCGATGAGCACCTGCGCGCGGACGGGCGCGCCCGCGTCTCGCCCGGGCGCAGCCCGACGCATAGGATTGCGCGATGGCGACCGTTCGACTGCGCGGACAACTGGAGAAGCTCGCCGGAGCATCGGAGCTGACCGTCCCCGGCGGCTCGGTCGGCGAGCTGCTGCAGACGCTCGAGGGCGAGCACTCCGGACTGGAGGGCTGGATCCTCGACGAGCGCGGCGTGCTGCGCCGGCACATCAACGTCTTCGTCAACGGCGAGCCGGCCGATCCCGACAGCTCGATCGAGGAGAGGGACCGGATCGAGATCCTGCCCGCGATCTCCGGCGGATGACCGCTGGATGACCGAGCTGCTGGTCGGGACCCGCAAGGGCCTCTTCGTGCTCGAGGGCCAGCCGGGCCGGCGCTTCGAGATCACGACGCGCGCGTTCGTCGGCGATCCCGTCGACTACGCGACGCGCGACGCCCGGACCGGGCGCCTGTTCGCCGCCGTCACGTCGCCGTTCTGGGGACCGCGGATCTGGTTCACCGATGGCGATCCCGGCGCCGACGACTGGCAGCCGGCGCGCGGCGTCGCGCTGCCCAGGGGCGGCGAGGACGCGCTCAAGCGCGTGTGGGTCGTCACGGCCGGCGAGGCGGACGGCCTCCTGTACGCCGGCGGCGACCCTGGAGTGCTGTTCGAGAGCCGTGACGACGGCGCGACGTGGCAGCTCAACCGGGCGCTGTGGGAGCACCCGACGCGTCCGCGCTGGCGGCGCGACTCCGGCGGGCTGTCGGTGCACTCGATCGTCCCCTGGCCGGGCGAGCCCGACCGCCTCGCGCTGGCGATCTCGGCAGCGGGCGTGTGGCTGACCGACGACGGCGGCGCGACGTGGAGCCACGGCAACGAGGGCATCGTCGCCGACTACCTGCCCGAAGAGGCGCGCGCCGGCGCGATCGATCTGTGCGTGCACCACCTCGAGCGCGCGCCGCGACGTCCCGAGCGGCTGTTCCTGCAGTTTCACGGCGGCGTCTACCGCTCCGACGACGCGGGTCGCACCTGGACCGACATCGGGGCGGGCCTGCCGCACGACTTCGGCTTCCCGGTCGTGCTCGACCCGGCCGATCCGGACAGCGCGTTCGTCATCCCCGTGACGACCGAGGATCGCGTCACCGACGGCAGCGTCGCGGTCTGGGAGACGCGCGACGCCGGCAGGACGTGGATCGCCCGCGATCGCGGGCTGCCACAGGAGAACGCCTGGCTGTCGGTGCTGCGCCAGTCGTTCACCGCGACGGGCTCCGGCCGCGGCCTCGAGCTGTACTTCGGCGCCACCTCCGGCGAGATCTTCGGGTCGGCCGACGCCGGCGAGACCTGGTTCGGCGTCGCCTCGCGGCTGCCGGCGATCGCGTCGGTCAGAGCCGCCTGAGCAGGACGTCCGCGCCGGCCACGTCGTACGCTGCCGCAGCATGCCGACGATCCCCGCCTCCAGCTCCCGCCGCTCCTGCCTGTCCGTGCCCGGCTCCTCGGCCTCGATGCTCGCCAAGGCACCGCAGCGCGGAGCCGACGAGATCGTGATCGACCTCGAGGACGCGGTTGCCACGTCGGCGAAGGACGAGGCGCGCGACACGGCCGTCGCGGCACTGGCCGAGCCGCAGTACGAGGGCGTGCGCACGGCCGTCCGGGTCAACGCGCCGCGCACGCCGTGGTGTCACTCCGACCTGATCGCGCTGGCGTCGCTCGCCCAGCGCCCGGCGTCGATCATCGTGCCGAAGGTGGAGAGCGGCGGCGACCTGGCCTTCGTCGATCGCCTGCTCGACGGCGTCGAGGCGGCCGCCGGCCGCGAGCACGAGCCGTTGCGCGTACAGGCGCTGATCGAGACGGCCGCCGGCGTGGCGCGGCTGGACGAGATCGCGGGCGCGTCGCCGCGCCTGGACACGCTGATCCTCGGCTACGCGGACCTGTCGGCGTCGCTGGGGCGCGCCGCGGGAGCGGGCGCGGAGCTGGACTCGTGGCGCGCGATCCAGGACGCGGTGCTCGTGGCGGCGCGAACGCACGACCTGCTGGCGATCGACGGCCCGTATCTCGGCGTCGCGGTCGACGAGGGGTTCACGGCCGCCGCCGAGCGCGCGCGCGACATGGGCTTCGACGGCAAGTGGGCGATCCACCCGGCGCAGGTGGCGGCGCTCAACGAGCTGTTCACACCTTCCGAGGACGAGGTCGCGCATGCGCGCGCCGTCGTCGCCGCGCTGCAGGAGGCCGAGCAGGCGGGCGGCGCAGGCGCCGTCGCGCTGGACGGGCAGATGCTCGACGAGGCCGTGCGGGTCGCGGCGCTGCGGGTGCTCGCGCGCGCGGACGCGGCCGGCTGACCGCGGCGCCTCCGCGGCCCGCGATCGGACGAGCTGGCGCGGGTGATCGAGCCACGACGCGCCGGCACCGCCGCGAGGCGCCGCTGACACACTGCACGCGTGGTCGCGCCGACGACACCCACAGCCCACCACGGCGTGATCGCCGGCGACAGCGCGAGCGCCGCGTCGCGGGCGTGAGCCGCGCGCTCGGACACGTCAGCGCCGACGCCATCGGCCGCGACCTCAGCCGCGTCGTGCGCGTGCCGAGCGTCACCGGGACCGAGCGCGCGGTGGCGAGCGAGATCACGCAGATCGCCCGCGAGCTGGGGTTGACGGCGGAGCTCGTCGAGTTCGACCTCCAAGCCGCCCGCGCCGCCCCCGGCTACCCCGGCGAGGAGGCGCCGCGCGACGAGCTCGTCGGCGCGATCGTGACGCTGGCGGGCAGCGACCCCGACGCGCCGCGGCTGGCGCTCAACGGGCACATCGACGTCGTCGAGCCGGGGACCGAGCGCTGGCAGCGCGACGCGTGGTCGGGCGCGATCGCCGGCGGGCTCGTGCACGGCCGCGGCTCGCTGGACATGAAGGGCGGCGTGATCGCCGCGCTGCACGCGATGGCGGCGCTGAAGGCAGCCGGCGCTCCGCTGCGCGGCGACGTCGTCCTGCAGGCGGTCCCCTCGGAGGAGGACGGCGGCCTGGGCACCTTCGCCGCGCTGCAGCGCGACGATCGCTTCGCGGCGGCGCTGATCCCGGAGCCGACCGAGCTGCGGATCGTCTGCGCCCACGGTGGCGCCCTCACCTTCACGGGCAGCGTCCGCGGACGCACCGCACACGCCGCGCTGCGCCTCGAGGGCGTATCGGCGATCGACCGCTACATGCCGATCCACGCCGCCCTGCACCAGCACGAGCAGGCGGTCAACGCGCGCCCGCGCCATCCGCTGCTCGTCGACCACCCGCTGCCCTATCCGCTGCTCGTCGGCAAGCTGCGCGCGGGCCGCTGGTCGAGCCAGGTGCCCGAGGAGCTGACGTTCGAGGGCCGGCTCGGGGTCCCGGTCGGCCAGTCGCTGGAGGACGCGCGCGCCGCCCTCGAGCGTGCCGTCGCCGCGAGCGCCGACGACCAGGGCCCGCCCGTCGAGATCACCTGGAGCGGCGGTCAGTTCGCGCCCGGGCAGACGGCGCTCGATCACCCGTGGGTCGCGCTCGTCCGGGACGCCGCGGCCGCCGAGCTGGGGACCGCGCCGCCGCTGACCGGCGTCGGCTACGGCAGCGACATGCGCCTCTTCTGCGCCCGCGGGATCCCGTGCGTGCTGTTCGGCCCGAGCGGGATCGAGCTCGCGCACGCCGTCGACGAGCGCGTCGCGATCGCCGACCTCGAAGCCATCGCTCGCGTGATCGTCCGCTGCGCGCTGGCGTTCTCGGAGCGCTGAGCTACCGCTCGCGCCGGGCGCGCAGCGTGTCGCGAAGCGCCTCGAGCGCCGTGTGACGGGGAATCCAGCCGAGCTCGCGCCTGGCCTTGCCGGCATCCATGATCGCCGGGCCGGAGATCGCCTCGGCCCACCCCGCCTGCGGCGGCGCGAACGGCAGCCCGGCGACCAGCCGCGCCGCCGCCTGGACCGGCCCCAGCGGCACGCTCACCGGCAGCAGGCCGGCCTCTCGCGCGACGTCTGTCGCGGTCAGCACGCCGTCGCCCGCGATGTTGTAGGCGCCCGGCGGGCCGGCCCCGACGACGCAGAGCCGCAGCGCCTCGCCGACGTCCTCCTCGTGGACGAACTGCACGGGCAGCGGTGCGACGGGCGCCGGTATCCGAACCGGCAGCCGCAACGCCAGCGAGGCCGCACGGCCGGCGAGCGGCTCGAGCGCGGGCGGCAGGAGGCTCTTGGCGCCGACGCTGTGCGGGCCGAGCACGATCGACGGGCGCAGGACGTAGAGGCCGACGGCCGGGTGCTCGGCCGCGGCGTCCGCGAGCAGGCGCTCGACCTCGGCCTTCTGCTGCGCGTAGAACAGGTGCTCGGCCCGCCGCGTCGGCCACTCCTCGGTCATCGCGGCGGGGTTGTCGGAGGCGAACCCGTAGGCGGCCACCGACGACGCGTAGACGAACCGCTGCGCGCCGGCCGCCGTAGCGGCCGCGAAGGTGTTCATCGTGCCTCCGACGTTGATGTCGCGGATCGTGCGCCGGTCGGAGGATCCGGTGATCAGGAAGGCGAGGTGCACGACGACGTCGGCGCCCGCGAACGCCTGCTCGAGCGCCGCCGGGTCGCGCACGTCGCCACGGCGGTACTCCATCTTCGACCACCCCTGCGCCAGCGGGTCGAACGGACGCCTGGCGATGCCGACGATACGGTCGACGGCATCCTCGGCCTGCAACAGCGGCATCAGCCCGAACCCGAACGTGCCGGTCGGCCCGGTGACCGCGACGGTCAAGCCTTGACTGGCTGAAGCCACCCGGCGACGGTAGCGCCCCCAACCGATGCAGATCGCGATCATCAGCGACACTCACATGCCACGCGGCCCGCGGACGCTCCCGCAGGCATGCATCGACCGCTGCGCGGCTGCCGACGCCATCCTGCACGCGGGCGACCTGTTCGACATGCCGGTGCTCGACCTGCTGCGCGCGCTCGGTCCCCCCGTCCACGCGGTCCACGGCAACGTCGACAGCGCGGCGGTCTGCGCGCTGCTGCCGGCCCGTCTCGAGCTCGATCTCGGCGGTGCGCGCGTCGGCATGACCCACGTCCCGGGCGCGGCGAAGGGTCGCCTCGCACGGCTGCGCGCCGACTTTCCCGCATGCGACGCGGTCGTCTTCGGCCACACGCACATGCCCGAGCACGCGGAGCTCGACGGCTTTCAGATCTTCAACCCCGGCTCACCCACGGAGCGCCGCCGCGCACCCGTGCACACGATGGGCCAGGCGACGATCGACGGCGGGCGGATCACGTTCGAGCTGCACGTCGTCGCCTGACGCAGGCGACCGAGCCGGCGTCGCCCAGCGCGGGCGACCGAGCTCATCGGACGCTGAGCAGGAGGCCTGACATGCGCCCTGCAGAGGCTATCGCGCACGATTTGTTGCTCACGCAATCATATGCTACGATTCCTCGTGGCGTCGTGCGGGAAGCCCTGCGATGAGGGTGTCTCGCGATTGCTCGACCGCCTCCTCTCCTCTCTTCTGACGTGCCGCGCCTCATGGTGGGCAACCGGCGGACGGGTCGAGGTGAGTCGCGAACAGCGGCGCTCCGACACATCTGAAAGGGAACGCATGGCCAGGACTACCACAACGACGAGCGCACGCCGTCGCGGCGAGCACAGCGCACCAGTGAAGCGCCCGCGACGCCGCATCTCTGCGGAGGACGCCGCGAAGCACGGCGCCCGCGTCCAGGCCGAGATGACGGCCGATTCGCTGCAGACATTCCTCAACCAGGCGTCGCGCTACGCCTTGCTGACCGCGGCGGAGGAAATCGAGCTCGCCAAGCGCATCGAGCGTGGTGACATCGTCGCCAAGGACCGCATGATCAACGCGAACCTGCGCCTCGTCGTCTCCCAGGCACGCCGCTATCAGGGACTGGGTCTGCCGCTCGGAGACCTCGTCCAGGAGGGCACGCTCGGGCTGATCCGCGCGGCGGAGAAGTTCGACTGGCGCAAGGGCTTCAAGTTCTCGACGTACGCCACGCTCTGGATCCGCCAGAGCATCCAGCGCGGGCTGGCGAACACGTCGCGGACGATCCGGCTTCCGACGCACATCGAGCAGCGCGAGCGCAGGCTGGCGCGCGTCGAGCGCGATCTGACGGCGAAGCTGTCGCATGACCCGTCCGACGAGGAGGTCGCGGCGGCGGCCGACATGACCGTCCCGGAGATCCTCGCGCTGCGCGAGGCCCGTCGCCACGTGACGAGCCTCGACGTGCCGATCGGCGACGACGGCGACTCGAACCTGGGCGACTTCATCGCCAGCGAGCGGCCGGATCCCAGCCAGGAGGCGGAGTCCAGTGAGCTCGAGCGCACCGTTGCCGACGCCCTCGGGCGCCTGACCGGCGAAGAGCGTCGCGTGGTCGAGCTGCGCTTCGGCCTGCGCGACGGGCGCGAGCGCTCGATCGAGGCGACGAGCCGTGAGCTCGGTCTCACGCGCGACCGCGCCCGCCAGATCGAGGAGGCCGCGATGCGCACGCTCGGCGACGAGCCGACGCTCGCGGGGCTTCGCGAAGCCGCGTAGACGCCGCGACCCCAGGCAGAGCAGCACCCCGAGCGCCCGCCCCCGCGGGCGCTCGGTCGTCGGGAGCTACCGTCCGCGCGGCTTGCGCAGGCGGATCTTCCCCTGGCGAAAGGGAACCCGCGACGGGGCGGGGGCCGGTTCGGGCGACGGCGGCGGCGGCGGCGGCGACGACGACGACGGCAGCGGCGGGAGGGCGGCGGGCTCGGCGGGCGGTTGCTGGGCGGGCGGCGGTTGCTCGGCGGGCGGCGGTTGCTCGGCGGGCGCCGGCTCGGCGGGCGGCGGTTGCTCGCCGACCGCCTCGGCCGCAGGCTGGGCGGGCGGCGCCGGCTCGACGGGCGGCGCGGTCCAGTACGACGCCGCAGGCGCAGCTTCCTGCGGCGAGAGTGCTGATGCTTGCGGTGGCGCAGACGGCGACAGCGGCTCGGGCGCGCCGTCCTGCGGCGTGACATCCGGCGACGCGACGTGTTCGGCCGCTGGCTGCTCGCCGGGCGTTGCCGGCTCCCCTACCGCCTCCCGCTCGGCGGCGGAATCGCTATCGGGCGATGAGACTCCGCCGAGGCGGATCGTGCCATGGCCGATGTCGTGGGCGGCCATCGTCGCCAGCGGCTGCGGCTCGTCGGCGGGTCCGGGGGCCGCAGTCGGCACCGCCAACAGCGGCGGCGCCGCCTTGTCGTCTGCGCGCTCGCCGCGTTCGGCGCCGTCTCCGCGCCTACCGCGCGCGACGACGAAGAGCCCGAGCAGGATCGCGATCACCGCGATCGCCGCTGTCGGCGCGTCACCGAGGGCCGCCAAGACGTGCATCCAAGGAGCCTAGTCGGCGGCCAGGTCGAACACGGCGGGGGCCTCGGCGCCCATGACCCGCTCGGCGAGCTCGGCCTTGAGGATGTCGAGACGCGCCTCCTCCTCGCCGCTGCGCCCGTCCTTGCGGGCGAGGTCGATGAACTCCTCCGTGACGAAGCCGTCGCGCAGCAGCAGCGTCACGCTGCTCCCGGCGAGCCCGACCTCGAAGACGAAGCGCTCGAGGACCCGCCCGCGCTCGGGCCGGGCGAGCTCGGCGTCGCGCTGGAAGCGGTCGCCCGTGACCGCGCGCGTGACGGCCTCGAAGGCGTCGCGTGCCCCCGGGCCGCCGAAGGACGTGCGCACGCTGATCTCGCGCCGTGCAGGCGGGCCGTCCGGTGACAGCAGCGCGAACGACCGCTGCATGACCTTGAACGCGACCGCGACGCCGCCGGGCGATCCGGGCCCGTGGTACTTCAGGATCTCGTCGAACGACCAGGCGATCGTGCGCCCGCGCTCCTGCACCTCGATGGTCTCCGTCATCCTCCGGCTCCTTCGCGTCGGCACATCGTCACCCCCGACGGTACCCCGGCTGCCAGCGCGAACGCGCGCACGAGCTCGGCGAGCGTTCGCGCTGCGCGCGCATGCCCGCCATATCCGCCGCCCCGTCGCCCGCCGAGGAGCGCCGGCGACGGGGACTGGCGCCGATCTGCGCGAGTCGCGCACGCCCGAACGGGTAGCCCGACCAGATGACATCTTCCGAGAAGGCCAAGATCGTTCAGTACCTCAACGAGGCGCACGCCTCCGAGGTCGCGCTGGCTCGCGTTCTCCAGGAGCAGATCGGCATGACTCCGCGCGGCCGCTACCGCAACGCCCTCGAGAAGCATCTGCGCGAGACGCGCAGCCACGCCGACCGTGTCGCCACGCGGCGCGGCGAGCTCGAGGGCCGTGCAAACCCGATCGGCATGATCGTCGGCCTGGCCCAGGACGCCGTCGGCCAGGCGCTGGCGATCGCCAAGGCACCCCTCGACATGGTGCGCGGCTCCGGCGGCGAGGAGAAGGTGCTAAAGAACGCCAAGGACGCCTGCGCCACGGAGGCGCTCGAGATCGCGACCTACATCTCGCTCGAGCAGCTCGCGCGCACGATCGGCGACGAGAAGACGGCCGACCTCGCAGCGTCGATCTGCCGTGACGAGGAGGCGATGCTCGAGCGCATCCGCGACGAGCTGCCGGCGCTGACGAAGGCCGTCGTCGCCGCCGACCTCAGGGGCGAGGGCTCCTACGACATCGCCGAGACGGGCGCGGGCGAGGCCGCACGCGACGCCGTCGAGCAGACCAGGAGGACCGCTCGCGACGCCGGCGACAGCGTAAAGCGCACGGCGCGCCAGGCGCGTCGCGTGCCGGGTGTCGCGCAGGCGGAGGGCGCCGCCAAGGGCGCCGTCGCGTCGGAGGACGATCTGGCGATCCCCGGGTACGACTCGCTCAACGCCGACGAGATCCTCGAGCGCCTGCCCCAGCTCTCCCAGGTCGATCTGACGAAGATCGACGTCTACGAGCGCAAGCAGAACGGTCGCAAGACGATCCTGGAGCGGATCTCCACGCTGCGCGGCGACGAGCCGTGGGCCGGATATGACGACATGAACGCGCAGGAGGCCGTCGACCGCCTGCGCGACGGCGACGACGACCTGGCAGCCCGCGTGCGCGAGTACGAGCGCAGCCACAAGGCCCGCACGACCGTGCTGCGTGCCGCCGAGCGCGAGCTCACGCACGCCTAGGGATCCACCTGCGGCGGCACACCTCCCGCCGGGGCGCGACCGCGCTCCGGCACCGCCGGCGCCACAGACCTCAGCCGCCCGGGCATCGACTTCCCCCGGCCGGGGTTTTGACCTCCGACGTCCTGCTCATACTTCCCGGCAAGCGGGCAGCCGACATCAGGCGTCCCGCGTTCATAGGATGCATCCGGGAGACGCCGACGGTCACGAGCCGGACGCGGATCTCACTCGTAACGGGGAACGAGGGGAGCAATGTGATGACGCAGTCGCCAACGTTGGTTCGGTGCGAGCGCTGCCGGGCGATCATCAGCAGCGCCGAGGCAGCCGGCATGATCCGCCACGGCGTTCCGTGCGGGGTGTGCGGAGGCACGCTGTCGCTGTGCAGCGGCCCGTCGCGCCGGGCGCCGGCGGATGCGCCGCCGCCCTCCGTCGAGTGGCGGCTGCTCGGGGTTCTGCGCGAGGCGGACGGCAGACCCGTCGGCCTGCGGGCGCTGGCCGAGGCCGGGATCGAGGATCCCGCGAACGCGATCTACGAGCTCGAGCGGGCCGGGCACTGCATCGAACGCGAGTACGCAGACGTCGCCACCGGCCGCCGGCGGCTGCTCGGCTACCGCCTGCGGCGGGCGCAAACCGCCGTCAGGTGAGCGCCTCCCAGCCCAGCAGCTCCCGATAGCTGCGGCGCAGATCGTCCCACGCGGCCTGCAGCTCCCCGCGTGCCGCATCGAGGATCTCCGCCGGTGGCACCTCGGGCTCCCAGCGGTTCTTGATCGGCTCCGTGGCGACGAGCGCCATGACCTCCTGTGTGGCGGTGCGCAACCGCTCGTGCGCGCGGCGCAGTTGACGGCGCTCGTCCGCCGTCAGCTTTTCGGGCGTTGTCGACATCGCCGCCATCATCGCAACTGGATGGCCGATTGCACGATCGGCACGCAATCCGCAGGCGTCTGGCGGCACCGGCCGCGCAATCCACCATCTAGGGTTGTGCCCGGATGACGGGTTGGGAGATCGTGCGCGCGTCGGCGCCGCGGCTGGCGAGGGGTGTCGTGCTCTGCGCGTCCGGCACCCTGCTGGCGGCCGCCTCGGCGGCCGCGTCCGACGACGTCTTCAACGGACGGATCGCCTTTGCGAGCGTTCGCGGCGACGCGCACGCCGAGAGCTTCGACATCTTCAGCATGAACCCCGACGGCAGCGGTCTGCGCCGGCTGACGAAAAATCCGGAGGGCGACCGCCAGCCCGACTGGTCGCCGGGCGGGACGGCGATCGCCTACACGATCGACAAGCCCGCCGCGGCCAAGAACTTCGAGGTCGCGCGGATGACCGCCGGCGGGACGCGCCACCGCCGCCTGACGACCACGCCGGTCGACCAGGCGTCGAGCCAGCCCGCGTGGCTGCCCGGTGGCAGGGGGATCCTCTTTCGGCGCAGCGGACCTACCAGCCGCGTCGGCTCGATCTGGCAGATGGGCCCCGTCGGGCAGGCACCCGCGCTGCGCTTCGCGACGCTCAAGCCGCCGTTGTATCCCAGCTTTGCGCCCGACGGCCGCCGCGTCCTCTACACGGCGATCCTCTCGGCCATCGGCGACAGCGACCGCGGCATCTTCAGCCAGCGCTCCGACGGCAGCGACCTCAGGACGCTGTTCGACGTCGCCGGCGCCTACGACTCGGCACCGGCGTGGTCACCGGACGGGGCGAGCATCGCGTTCGAGAGCGATGCCGACGTCGGCGGCGCGAACCCCGAGCGCGACATGGAGCTGTGGGTGATGGACGCCGACGGCAGCAACCCGACGCAGCTCACCCGCAACGGCGCGCACGACGAGGGCCCGTCGTGGTCCCCGGACGGGCGCCTGCTGGCCTACTCGAGCGGTTCCGACGACGACCATCTCGACATCCGCGTCATGACCGCCGCGGGGCGGGACCTGCGCCGGCTGACGCGCTACGCCGGCGCCGACGAGTCGCCCGACTGGCAGGCCATCCCGGCGCCGCGGACAGACGCCCGCTGCGGCGACATCGCCACGACCGGACGCGGCGCGTACGACGTGCGCCGCGCCGGCAGGGGGCTCAGCTGCCGGCAGGCGCGTGCCCTCGTGCGCCGCTGGGTACGCGCCCGCCAGCCGCGTCGCGTCCGTGGCTACCGCGCGGCGGCGCGCGACTTCGGCGCCACGAAGCGCGTGCAGCTGCGCGCCGGCTCGGGCCGCGAGCGCCGGCTCGTGGCGTTCCTGTACCGGCGCACGTCGCGGCGCTAGGTCACGCCCCTGGCGCCTGACCCGCGGATCGCCGTGAGCACGCCCTCGGCGATCCGCAGGGGCCGGACGCCGAGACCGACCACCTTCGACGCGTCGCCGCGCGGATCGACCTCGAGCACCTTCGCCCCAGCGCCGACCGGGACGCCGTCGTGGACCAGTCCGCGCAGGATTCCCTCCAGCGGCGCGAGCAGCTGCTCGTCGCCGATCGTGGCCACGACCTCGCCCGCGCGCACGGACTGCGCGATCTGCGCCTGCGTCCGCATCACGCCGGCGAGCGGCGCGTAGACGAAGCGATCGCGCGCGTGGCCGCCGAACTCTCGCGGCTCACCGCCGAGCGGCCGCGTCGGACCACGCTCGACGACGGCGCCGAGGTGCTCGCCCCACTGCGTCTCGATCGCGAGGTCGGTCGTCTCCCCCGCGACGAAGTTCGGCCCCAGCCCGATCGTCAGCGGCGCAAGGCCGCGCTGGCGCTCGGGCCGCGCACGCTTGCGCATGCGCGCGTCGACGAGGACGTCGGGGGCGAACGCGGCGAGCGCCCCCTCCAGCGCCGTCGTCGTGATCAGCACCCCGGCACTTGCATCCTCGCGCAGATCTGCGGGGTCGTCCACACGGCGCGCCCGCACGCCGTCGAGCTCGCAGGCGCCGTCGAATATCGCGTCGGCGAACGCCATCCCGCGACGCGGCGCCGCCGGCTGCGCGCCGTCGTGGAGGACCACGCTGTGACCGTGTCGCGACAGCAGATGGGCGACGGCCGAGCCGACGTCGCCGCTGCCTCTGACGAGCACGCGCGCCATGGCCGCGACCGTAGCGCCCTCAGGCCGCCAGCCGCGCGGCGATGGCGCGCGCGAGCGCCTGCGCCGAGTTCGGCGCGAAGTCGAGGAAGAGCGACGGCTCGATCAGCTCGAGCTCGAGCACGGCCGGCAGGCCGGCGCGGTCGCGCAGCACGTCGACGCGCGCGTACAGCGGGCGCCCGAAGCGGGCCTCGACGTGCGCGTGCGCTCGCATGCCGAGCGCGACGACGTCGGCCGCGGGCTCCTCGCGCGCGCTCATCTGCTCCTGCCGGAACAGCCCCTCCGGCGGCGGCAGGTCGAGCGCCAGCAGCGGCCCCTTGCGCATCGCGTGCGACAGCGTTCCGTCGATGAACACCAGCGCCGTCTCCGCCTCGGGCCCGTCGACGGCGTCGAGATAGGGTTGCAGGAGCACGTCGTGGCCATCCGCCTGCAGCGCCGCGAGGTGCTCGCGCGCGGCCTCGTGGCGGGCCGCGTCGAACAGCGCCGCGCCGCGCGATCCGGCGGCGATCGCGGGCTTGAGGACGAAGCGCCCGGCCGGCGGCGCGAACGCCGCATCGCGGGCGACGAGCTCGGTCGGGATCGTCGCGATCGCGGCCCGCGCGAGGTCGAGCAGATAGCGCTTGTCGGCGTTCCACGCGACGACGGCGGGCGCGTTCAGCAGCGGCGCACGGATGCTCTGCGTCCAGCGCAGAAAGCGCTCCGGCATCGACGTGTAGTCCCACGTCGAGCGCAGGACGACGAGGTCGTATGCGTCCCAGCCGCCTTCGGGCAGCGCCGTCCACACCGCCGGCTCGGCCGCGATGCCCAGCTCGCGCAGCGCGTCGAGCAGGAGGTTGCCCTCGCCGTCGAGGTCGGGATGCTCCGCGCAGGTGGCGATCGCGACGCGCGGCTGCACGACGAGGCGCTGCGGCCGCTACCCGACGAACTCGATGTCGACCGGCTCGCCGGCGCGCAGGACCTCACGGTCCTCGGGCACGAGCGCGAGCACGGGTACGCCGAGCATCGAGGTGAGGATGTGCGAGCGCTGATCGCCGTTCGGCGTCACGTGCCAGCCGTCGTCGTGCATCTCGGCGGTGCAGCGGATGACCGACGTGCGGCCGATCGTGCCGGGCAGATCGGTCGCTGCGACGCCGCGCGCGGTGTGCAGCGTCAGGCTGCGACCGAGCATCGCGTAGATCGCGGGGACGATCAGCACGCGGAACGCCGTCAGCGCCGACGCGGGGTTGCCCGGCAGCGCGAACGCGAGCGTGCCGTGGGCGGCGACATAGAGGCAGACCTGCCCGCCCGGCTTGAGGCTCACCCGGCAGAAGACCTGCCGCGCGCCGAGCTGCTCGAGCGCCGGGCGCACGTGGTCGTGCGGGCCGACGGAGACGCCGCCCACGGTCGCGATGACGTCGGCGCCCTCGAGCGCCTCGCGCAGGGTCGCCACCGTGGCGGCGCGGTCGTCGCCGACACGCATGTTCCTGACGATCTCTCCGCCGGCAGCGTGGGTCGCCGCGATCAGCGCGGGCGCGTTGGCGTCGCGGATCTGGCCGGGCTCGAGCTCGGGGCCGGGCGAGACGAGCTCGTCGCCCGTGCTGACGAGCGCGACGCGCGGCCTGCGCGCGACGACGGGGCGAGCGATGTTGACCGCGGCGAGCGCCCCGATCTCAGCCGCGCCGAGCAGCGTTCCGGCATGCAGGATCGTCTCCCCGGCGCGGATGTCCTCGCCGGCGTAGCGCACGTCGTTTCCGGCGCCGACCTCCTCGTTGACGATCACGGCGCCGTCCTCGACCTCCGTGAGCTCCTGGCGGACGATCGCGTCGGCGCCATCGGGCACGACCGCGCCGGTCGAGACGCGGATCGCCGTCCCGTGCGTGACGCGGTCCTCGGCGAGCGTTCCCGCGCGCGCCTCGCCGATGATCTTCAGCGCGACCGGCGCGTCGTCGGTGTCGGTCGCGATGACCGCGTAGCCGTCCATGCCGGAGGAATCGAACGGCGGCAGGTCGCCGGGCGCGACCGCGTCCTGCGCGAGCACGCGGCCGAGCGCGTCGGCGAGCTCGATCTCCTCGCCCTCGAGGCGCGCGACGTGAGCGAGCACGAGCTCCCTTGCGTCTTCGATCGAGATCCGCTTGGCGTCGGCGCCCATTGCGAGCGGGAAGGTATCGAAGGCAGCGCCTGCTCTGGAGCGATCAGCGCCGTGTCGTCGCAGGCAGGAAGGCGACGAGCGCGTCGAGCTCGCGACGCTCGACCGGCTGCCTTGGTCGCGCGAGGACGGCGAGCGCGAGCGCCCCCGGTCGCGACGGTCGAGCGCGAGCGCCCCGATCGCGACGGTCGAGCGCGAGCGCCCCGATCGCGACGGTCGCCCAGCCGCCGGCCGTCGCGGCGCCAGGCGGTAGGCGCAGTGCGATGATCGCCGGGGCGGCGGCGGTCGTACGGGTTCGTGGATGCATACCGCTGCCACGCCGCCTGTGCGCGCCGGCTACCCGATCGGGTATGAACGACACTGCGCACCACGATGATCGTCTACCACGGAACAACCGTCGACTGCCTCGAGGGCATCAAGTCCGAGGGACTTCGTCCCGGGACCTACGTCGCGCCGAACATCGCGCTCGCGCGCGACTACGCCTACGACCGCGCGATCACGATCGGTGCCGACTCCTGCGTGGTCTTCACGCTCGACGTCCCCGACGCGACGGTCGAGCGGGTCGAGGCCTGGTGGTGGACCGGCGAGCAGCTGCTGCTGCCGCTCGGCTGCACCCCCGAGTGCATCCTCGAGATCGACGACAGCGACCCGCGCGCCTTCCAGGCGGCGGATGGCTAGCGGCGGCGCGGCCGCGGCTTACGCCGTGCTGAGCGACGTCGGCGCTGCGCTGACGCGCTCGCGCGAGGCAAGCCTGACGGCGAAGTCCTCGCAGGCGATGCGAATGAAGTGCGACGCGTTCTGCGCGCGGGCGAACTCGCGCTGCAGCAGCTCGGCGACCTGCTCGTCGCTCATCGACGGCACGCGCTCCTCGAGCAGCAGCTCGACCTCGTAGCGCGCGACCCCCTCCTGCGGGATCGTCCGCCCGATCGCGCCGACGCGGATGTCGCCGGGAGACAGCGCGAGCAGGTAGGAGGCATTCAGCGCACGCGCGAACTCGGCGCGCAGCAGCTCGATGGCGTTGTGCGTGCCGATCGCGGCATCGCGCTCGAGCATGTCGAGCTCGAGCCTGTAGCGCGTGGTGTGGTCGTGATCTCGCATCCTTTGACCTGTTCTCGTCCTGGCGTTGCTTCATCACGCGGTGCGTGATGCCTGCGTCATGGTGCTTATCGGCAGCGGTCGCGCGATTCCCAAGAGCGCACGGGTCAGACAATCGATCGCGGCGGATGGAAGGAGGCGCACCCGCCCGGCGCCTGCCGTCGGACAGGCGCCTGCAGACCACTATAGAGCCGTGCCCGGCGTTGCCTTGACAGCAGACCGGGCGAAGGCCACGATCTCCCCGTGCCGATCTACGACTTCGCCTGCGTGACCTGCGACGACAAGTTCGAGGAGCTTGTCCGCTCGGATGCACCGCCGCCAGCCTGCCCGACGTGTGGCAACGAGCGGACCGAGCGTCTCCTGTCGACGTTCCTGACGCCGAACCTCGCGTCGGGGCAGCGCAGGTTCCAGCGCGACGTCGGCGCCGCGATGGCCCAGATGGGCTGCTGCGGCGGCGGCGGTTGCGGCACCCACGCCGGCTGACGTCTGGCGACCGCGCGGCCAGGTCGCCGGCTCGCTCAGGCCTGGGGTGTGACGAACAGCCGTCGGCCGGGGACGAAGTTTCGTCACACCCGGCGGGCGCCGTGCGGCCGCCGCGGTCGCCTAATCGTCGAAGCGCACCGTCAGCCGGCCGGGAAACGGCCCGTCGAAGCGCAGCTTCCCGTCCCCCCCGCGCGCCCGCTGCAGGCGCGGTCCCGCCAGCAGCGCCTGCGCCATCGCGGGCAGCTGCGCGCGGACGATCTGCTGGCCGTAGCACGTGTGCAGGCCGTAGCCGAAGAGCATGTAGTCGCTCCACGGCCGGTCGGTCCTGAACTCGCCGGGATCGGCGATCGCGCGCTCGTCGTGCATCGCCGACAGCGTCGCGGCGAACACCGTCGAGCCGGCCTTGACCTTCGTCTCGCGATCGGTGCCCGCGGCGATGACCGTGTCCTGCGGGACATAGCGCAGCAGCGCGAAGTTCTGGGGATTGAAGCGCGACGCCTCGAAGCAGTAGGCCGCCACGAGCTCGCGGTCTCCCTCACGGGCGGCGCGCTGAGCGCCCTCGAGCTCGTCCTCGCGGTCGAGCAGCTCGTCGACGATGCGCGCGAACGCATTGGAGATCGTCGGGATCCAGCCCGTGATCATGCCGAGGAGGTTGTGGCGGATCGCGATGTCGTGGAGGTTCGGCTCGCCCTCGCTCTGGTAGCGCAGCAGGCGCGTGAGCACGTCGTCCGGCACCTCCTCGCCTTCCGCGAGCCGGCGCTTGCGCGACTGGACGAGACCGTCGAGGTGCACGCGCCACCTCGCGGCGTCGGCCAGCGCACGCTCGCGCACGGTCGGCAGATTGCCGACGTTGATGAAGAGCTCCTGGAAGATGTTGCGCGCCCAGCGGGCGTGCGTCTCCGGGTCGGGCCCCGGCGTGCCGAAGTACGCGGCGATGCCGCTGTCGATCGCCGGATCGGCGAGTTCGGAGACGACGTCGATCTCGCCGTCGCCGCGGCGCGCGGCGACGAGCGCCCGCGCGGTCTCGTACATGCGGTCTGCCAGCGCCGGCAGGTCCTCGCGGGTCACCGCGCGGTCCATCGCGGCGTGGTCGTGGTGATAGAGCGGCACGTCGTCGACGCCGAGGATGAACGGCCCGGTGACGGCCTCCATCTTCGGTCCGTACAGATCGGCCGTGAAGCGCGCAGGGTCGCCGAGCACCTCCTTGACGTCCTCGTTGAGCGCGACGATCGTCACGCCGCCGGGCAGGCTGAGGATCGGGTGGTGGCGCCGCATGACCTCGAAGCCCTCGGCGGAGCCGCGGTCGGCGAGCACGCCGGCGAGGTCGGAGACCTTCTCGGTGAGCTTGTCCTTCTGGTCGCCGAGCTTCTCGGCGACCTCCCTGATCTCGTCGACGATGCCCATGTGAGGCCTCCTGGGTGGGACTGGTGGCGGACCGTCCGCTAGCCGGCGGTGCCGTCGGCAAGCGCGGCCAGGGCCGTCATCCCCGGCACGAACAGGTACTCGCCGCCACGCGTGCGGACGAAGACCTCCTGCGGTGACAGGAAGAACGGCGGCTTGCCCTGGATCGTCATCTTGCCGGTGCCATGCGGGTCACCGAGCAGGAAGTCCTTGTCGTGGCCGAGGCCGAAGATGTTGCCGGCGTTCAGCCACTGGACCTGCACGCCCTCGAACTGCCGCGAGATGCTGGCCTGGAAGCAGACGAAGACCAGGCCGCGATCCTCGCCGTCGTCGGCGGTCACGCCCTCGGGCAGCGGCTTGCCGTATGGCATCCCGCGGCGGATCATGCGGTGGCGGAAGCTCAGGTGGCCGTTGAAGCCGATCACGCCCTTGGGGCCGGCCACGGCGGCCAGCGCATCGCGCGGATTGGACCGGCGGATGTGCGCCCCCAACGGGCAGCGCATCCCGTCGACGTCCTCGTCGTAGCGAAAGTCGTTGACGTCCCCGGCGGTCTTCGGCTCGTAGCCCTCGGGGGCCTTGTCGGGATAGCTCTCGAGCGGCGCCCCGTTGGTCCACCGGCCGACGACCTTCGCCGACAGCTCGTGCTCGTCGCCGCCGGGATAGAGCTTCGCGGCGTCGCGCATCACACGGCGCCAGAGCGCGACGTCCTGGTAGAGCTTGCGCCACACCATGTAGGTCCCGTTGCGCCCCAGCGGCGCGGCGGGCGCGTTGGGCAGCCGCTTCTTCGGATCGACGCGCGTGTCCTCGTCGGGCTGGCCGAGGATGAACTCGCCGGCTGCCAGCGCGCGCCACTTGCCGTTCTTCAGCGGCACGCCGCCGCCGCGCGCCTTGTCGTCGCTGGAGCCCTCGATCGCCGGCTGGGCGAAGCCGTCGGCGTGGCCGAAGTGCTCGCGCGCGCCCGGCAGCAGCTCGGTGTCCTGCTGGAAGACGATGCGCAGACCGCCGGCGGCGTCCATCGCGGCCTTCATCTTGCCCAGCGCGCGCTGGTGGTCGGCGGTCTGCTGGGCGTTGATCGTCAGCAGCACGTGCGCGTCGCCCGTGCCGAGGCCCGGCTCCCAGCTGCCGGGATCGCTGGGGCCCACGTCGCCGAGCAGCGCCGAACGGCTCGACATCCCCTCGCGGAACTCCTTCGAGAACGATCCGACGACGTCGTCGGAGACGCCGAGCGCGCGCAGTCCGGCGGCCGTGACCGACACGTTGAGCGTCGTCCGCGGCTTCTCGCCCTTCGGCCACGGCGCCGCCGTCGTGACGTGGTCGACGACGTCCTGAAACCAGGCGCGCGCCTGCTCGGGCGGGCACTCGATCCTGACGAAGGCGTACGAGGTGCAGTCGTAGTCGTTGCCGTAGGCGCGCAGGATGTCGCCCTGGATGTCGCCGAGATCCATCCGGACGGCGGACGAGGCCATCAGTCCGTGCCTCCGAACTCGGCGAGGAAGCGCCTGTGCAGGGCCTCCGGCTGCAGGCCCTGCGCCGCGATCGCGAAGCCGATCGTCTTCTCGCGCTCGCGCAGCGCCTTCTTGACGGCGCCGACCGTCGCCTGACCGTAGGCGGCGAAGAAGAGGCCGGTGTTGATCTGGTTGTGCAGCAGGTACGTCTTCAGTGCGGCGCCCCGCGGGTTCTCCGGGCAGCCGACGCAGCGCCCCCAGATCTCCTCGGCCTCGGGGGCGAGCTTCTCGCACAGCTCGTCGAGGTAGCTGTCGATGTCGCCGTCGAGGTTGCTCGTGAAGATCAGGTAGTTGAGGTCCAGGTGCTCCTCGTGGCGCTGCTTCCACGTCGGGTCGTGGTGGAAGTCCGGCACGATCACGAAGCGCGCGACGTGCGTGCGCGCGAGCTTGGCGAGCGGGCTCGGCCCGCGGTCGCGCAGGCCGCGCAGGTACTCGGCCAGTGGCCGCTCCTCGCCCGGCTTGACCGGCGTCATCGCCATGAAGGCATAGGCCTGGCCGGAGACGTTCGCGGAGGCCACTAGAGCCCGTTCTGCGTGTCGGTCAGAAACTGGCGGTATGCCGCCGCAAAGGCGTGGGGATCGAGCCGCTGGGCGTCGCGCTTGAGCGCCGTGAGCCTCGCGTCGAGCTCCAGCGCGCGCTGGATCATCGTGCTCGTCGCGTCCGGATAGGCGCAGTAGTAGTGATCGGCCTCGGTCTCGTTGACCTGGATGTACTTCTTGAACGGCGCCGTCGGCAGCGGCTTCGGGAATCCGTAGGAGGTGCCCCAGAACGCGGTCATCCCGTTCGTGAGGATGTGCGAGAAGGCGTCGATGTACTCCTCCCATCCGCCGTTGAAGTTGCTCTCGAAGTACATGTGCGGGTAGCGGAAGCGGCCCTTCTTCTGCGGCGGCCCGTTGTACGGCAGCCTGCCGATGACGCACCAGCGGGCGAAGTGGATGAACGACAGCTGGCGCAGGGTCGAGGTGAGCTTCGGAAAGCGCCGCGTGACGGCGAACAGGACCGGCAGGAAGGCGCGGCCGGCAAGCTTGACCGTGCTGAACACGGTGATCGCGATGACCTGGCCGTCGTGGTTGCGCGGATGCGTGCCGGTCGCCGTGATCGGGCCGGCCGAGGAGGTCTGGACGCTCACGGGGCAGGACCGTATGGACCAGCCCGGAGCGCGTCAAGGGCCGTTTGGGAATGCCGAATCGACCGCTTTTCGGAGCGGTGTCAGCCCAGCAGCGTGTCACCGATGAGGAAGACGTTCAGCGTGATGATGACCGCGGCGATCGCGCCGGCGGCGGTCGTCGTCACGCGGCGGTTGACGAGCGCGCCCATGATGTCCGCGCGCCGCGTGAAGAGGATCAGGGGGACGAGCGCGAACGGGATGCCGAAGGAGAGGACGACCTGCGAGATGACGAGCGTCTCGGTCGTCGGCAGGCCGAGCGCAAGGACGACGAGCGCCGGCGTCATCGTCACGAGCCGGCGCAGGAAGATCGGGATGCGGCGGCGGATGAAGCCCTGCATGACGACCTGACCGGCATAGGTGCCGACGCTCGACGACGACAGGCCGGAGGCGAGCAGCGCGACGGCGAACGCGAGCGCTGCGCCGCCTCCGACGAGCGTCGACAGACCGTCGTGCGCGGCCTCGATCGAGTCCACGCCGGTGTTGCCGGTGCGGTTGAAGATCGCCACGGCGAGACAGATCATCGC
>JBKHXR010000069.1:0-11190 GCA_046565905.1 Thermoleophilia bacterium
AGGCGACGAGCGCGACGTCGATCGAGAGCGGCGTCACCGGGCGAAGTCCGCGCTGGGGCGGCACTCGTTTTCGTTCATCGCGCAACCCTACGGCCAGCTGCGGGGGCCCGGCCGCGCCCTGCTACGGCGCCGCCGTGCCACCCGGCTCCGGCTCCGCGTCGGCGCTGGCCGATCTGGGCGCGATCTGGGAGGAGATGGAGCGCGCGCCGGTCGTCGTGCAGCCGTCGCGCCACTGGCGCACGCTGAAGAACCCCAGCTCCAGCCCCTCGCGATGGTGAGGGCCCGGCCGGGCCATCCCGAGCCGATCCAGCGGGCGTTCCTCCACGGGCGCTACGGCACGCGCGGCTGATTGCGCCACCAGGCGACGGTCCGCTCGATGCCCTCGTCGAGCCCGATCTGCGGAACGAAGCCCACCTCGTCGCGCAGCCGGCTCACGTCGGCGACAAGCTGCTGCGGGTCTCCGGCTCGCGCCGGCAGCACCCCGATGTCCAGCAGCTCAGGCCTTCCTGCCGCGGCGGCGATCGCGCGCACGACGTCGTGCAGCGGGCGGCCCTCGCCCGATCCGATGTTGACCGCGCCCTCGACGCGGCTGTCCAGCAGCGCGGCGAACGCGCCGGCGACGTCGGCGACGTGCATGAAGTCGCGGATCTGCGTGCCGTCGCCCGTCCGCGCGCGCTCGCCGGCGACGAGCGCGCGGGCGACCGACGCGACGAGCCGGCCCGGCGCCTCGGCGGGCCCATAGAGCAGGAACACGCGGCCCCAGGCCAGCTCGATCCCGAGCGGGTCGGCGGCCGCCTCGAGCAGCATGCGGGTGGCGTGCTTCGCCGTGCCGTACAGCGTCGCCGGCTCGAGCGCCGTCAAGCCCTCGACGCACGGGCCGGGATCGCCCCAGCGGTACTCGGCGCAGCTTCCCGCGCAGACCGCGCGGCGCCCGCCGGCTTCGACGAAGGCCTGGACCAGCGCGATCGTGGCGGCGCTCCAGCGCAGGTTCTCCGTCGACGTCCAGAAGCGTCCGTGTTCGGCGTACCAGGCGAGGTGCAGCAGGTCGCTCGGCGCGACGGCCGCGACCAGCGCGCCGTGCGCGTGCTGGTCGAGCAGGTCCGCACGATGCCAGCTCACGCCCGCGGGCGCCTGCGCCGGCGGCGCAGGACGGCTCGTCACGGCGTGGACGTCGAAGCCGCGCCGCAGCAGCGGTTCGAGCACGTGGCGCCCGATGAAGCCGGTCGCCCCGGTGACGAGCACCCGGCGCGACGCGGTCACGGCAGGGCGACGTCGGGATAGGAGGCGTCGCGCTCGGACATGACGCGCCCGCCGGGCGGCGGGTCGGGCCAGTCGATCGAGAACGCGGGGTCGTCCCAGCGCACGCCGGTCCCGGCCCCGCCGACGTAGGGCGCGTCCATCGCGTAGAGCACCTCGCTGTCGTCGGCGAGGGTCTGGAAGCCGTGCGCGAACCCGGGCGCGATCTGCAGCGCAAGGCCGTCGTCGGCGGTCAGCTCCACGGCGAACCAGCGATACAGGGTCGGCGACTCCGCCCGCAGGTCGACGGCAACGTCGAAGATCGCGCCCCGCGTGCAGCGTACGAGCTTGGTCTCGCCATGAGGCGCGCGCTGCAGGTGCAACCCGCGCAGCGTGCCGGCACGTACGTTGAAGGAGGTGCTCATCTGCACGATCGGGGGCATCTGCTCGACGTCGTAGGTCCGCGCGAAGAAGCCGCGCTCGTCGCCGAGCCGCTCCTGCTCGACGAGCATCACCCCGGGCAGCGGCGTCTGCACCAACCTCATGCGAACAGCCGCAGCTCCGGCGACCGCGCCGCGAACCGCCCGCCCCATTCGCGGATGTGGGACAGCTGCTGCATGACCTCGTCCTTGATGTTCCAGGGCAGGATCAGCACGACGTCGGGGCGTCGCTGCGCGATCGCGTCCGGTGACAGGATCGGGATGTGCGTGCCGGGCAGGACGTGCTGCTGCTTGTGCGGATTGGCGTCGCACGTGAAGTCGATGAAGTCGCGTCCGATGCCGCAGTAGTTCAGCAGCGTGTTGCCCTTCGCCGCCGCGCCGTATCCGGCGATCGCGTTGCCCGCCCGCTTGAGCTCGATCAGCAACGCCAGGATCTGGCGCTTGTCCGCGGCGACGCGCCCGCCGAAGTCGAGGTAGGTCTGCACGTCCTCGAGGCCGGCCGCGCGCTCGCGCTGGAGCATCTCCTCGGCCGCAGCGCTGCGCCCGCGCGGGTCGTCGTCGTGGCAGCCGAAGATGCGCAGCGAGCCGCCGTGCGTCGGGATCTGCTCGACGTCGAACAGGCGCAGGCCGTGGGCCGCGAAGACGCGGCCGACGGTCGCGAAGGACAGGTAGGAGTAGTGCTCGTGGTAGATCGTGTCCCACTGGTTGAGCTCGACGAGCTTGAGCAGGTGCGGGAACTCGATCGTGATCGTGCCGCCGGGCTTGAGCGCGATCTTCATGCCGGCGACGAAGTCGTTGATGTCCGGCACGTGGGCGAGGACGTTGTTGCCGAGCAGCAGGTCGGCCTGCGTCTCCTCGGCGATCGCGCGCGCCGTCCGCTCGCCCCAGAACTCGACCCGTGTCGGGATCCCCTTCTCGAGCGCCACCTGCGCTGTGTTCCGGGTCGGCTCGACGCCGAGCACCGGGATGCCCGCCTGCTTGAAGTACTGCAGCAGGTAGCCGTCGTTGGAGGCAACCTCGATGACCTGGCTGGATCGGCCCAGCGCCAGGCGCTCGGTCATCTGCTCGACGTAGCGGCGGCAGTGCTCCAGCCACGAGCTCGAGTAGGAGGAGAAGTACGCGTAATCCTCGCGAAAGAGCGGCTTCGCGGTCTCGAACGGCGCCAGCTGGACGAGGAAGCACCGCTCGCAGACCAGCGCCCTGAGCGGGAAGAACGGCTCCATCGCGTCGGCGTGCTCGATCGGCACGTTGTCGTTGGCGACGGGCGACATCCCCAGGTCGGCGAAGACGTGCTCGAGCGGCGCCGAGCAGAAGCGGCAGGGCGGGGCTACCACGCGCGCCACGGCGCTGAGCCGGACTCCCACATCGACTCGAGCTCCATCCGCTCACGCAGCGTGTCCATCGCCTTCCAGAAGCCGCGGTGGTGATAGACCGACAACTCGCCGCGCCGGGCGAGTCCGCGCAGCGGCTCCTCCTCCCACTTCGTGTCGTCGCCGGCGATCGTCTCGCCGACCGCCGGCTCGCAGACGAAGAAGCCGCCGTTGATCCAGGTGCCGTCGCCGCGCGGCTTCTCGGCGAAGCGCCGCACCTGCGAGCCCTCGATCTCCAGCGCACCGAAGCGGCCGGGCGGCTGGACTGCGGTGACCGTGCACAGGCGGCGCTCGTCGCGGTGGTGGGCGATCAGCGCGCGCATGTCGACGTCGGCGACGCCGTCGCCGTAGGTCAGGCAGAACGTCTCGTCGCCGACATACGGCAGCACGCGCTTCAGCCGCCCCCCGGTCATCGTCTGGTCGCCGGTCTCCACCAGCGTCACGCGCCACGGCTCGGTCGTCGACGCGTGGACCTCCATCTCGCCGCTGCCCATGTCGAACGTCACGTCGGACGTGTGCAGCGCGTAGTTGGCGAACCACTCCTTGATGACGTAGCCCTTGTAGCCGAGACAGACGACGAAGTCGTCGATGCCGTGGGCGGCGTAGATCTTCATGATGTGCCAGAGGATCGGCTTGGCGCCGATCTCCACCATCGGCTTGGGCTTGACCGTGGTCTCCTCGCTCAGACGAGAGCCGAGGCCGCCGGCCAGGATGATCGCTTTCACGCGGCCAGCGTAGTGCGCGCGGGTGTCGTCACGTCTGGTCGAGACGCGCGGCGGCCGGCGGCGCTGCGGCGGGCGTCGGTAGGGTCCGCGCCCATGGCGAAGTCCGCACTCATCACCGGAATCACGGGCCAGGACGGCTCCTACCTCGCGGAGCTGCTGCTCGACCACGGCTACGACGTCCACGGCATGGTCCGGCGCGCGTCGACCGAGAAGTTCGATCGCATCGAGCATCTGCGCGACCGCATCACGCTGCACCAGGGCGACCTGCTCGACCAGCGCTCGCTCGTCGACACGCTGCGCGCCGCCAAGCCCGACGAGGTCTACAACCTCGCCGCGATGAGCTTCGTCGCGGTCTCCTGGATCCAGCCCACGCTGACCGCGGAGTTCACCGGCGTCGGCGTGACGCGGATGCTCGAGGCCGTCCGCGAGGCCTGCCCCGAGGCGCGCTTCTACCAGGCGTCGAGCTCGGAGATGTTCGGCAAGGTGCTCGAGGTCCCGCAGACCGAGGCGACGCCGTTCTACCCCCGCTCGCCCTACGGCGTCGCCAAGGCCTACGGCCACTTCATCACGGTCAACTACCGCGAGTCCTACGACCTCTTCGCCTGCTCGGGCATCCTCTTCAACCACGAGTCCGAGCGCCGCGGGCTGGAGTTCGTGACGCGCAAGATCACCTGGCACGCGGCGGCGATCAAGCACGGCCTGCGCGACGAGCTGGCGCTCGGCAACCTCGACGCCGAGCGCGACTGGGGCTACGCGAAGGACTACGTCGAGGCGATGCACCTCATGCTCCAGCAGGACGTCGCCGAGGACTTCGTCATCGCGACGAACCGGACGCACACGGTGCGCGAGTGCGTGCAGGTGGCCTTCGACGAGGCGGGCGTGGACGACTGGGAGCGATACGTGCGGATCGACCCGGCCTTTCTGCGCCCCGCGGAGGTCGACCAGCTCATCGGCAACCCTGCGAAGGCCAAGCAGAAGCTCGGCTGGGAGCCGAAGACGAGCTTCGAGACGCTGATCCGCATCATGACCCGCTCCGACCTCCGGCTGCTCGCCCGCTAGAGAAGCGGTCAGCCGCTCGCGCCCGTCAGCGCGAGACCCGCTCGCAACTCGCGCCGATGCGATCGGCACGCGCTCGCGTCGCGCGGTCGCGCCGGCCGCGACCGCAGACGACGAGATCGCGCCCGCGCTGTCCCGACAGCCGGTCGTCGCCCGTGCCACCGAAGAGCCGGTCGCGCCCGTCGCCGCCGGTCAGCCGGTCGTTGCCCGGCCCGCCGTAAATCCGGTCGGCGCCGCCGGCACCGGAGATCCTGTCGCCGCCGGCGCCGCCGCCGATGCGATCGGCGCCCGAGCCGCCCGAGATGCGGTCGTCGCCGCCCTTGCCGTGGACGCGGTCCCTGCCGCCGAGCGCGAAGATCCGATCGACGCCGCGCGAGCCGACGAAGCGCTCGCCGCGGCGCGTCCCGAGCATGACCAGCCGGCCCCCGCGGTCGCGCCAGCAGCGCACCGAGCTCGACGTGCCGCGTGGGCACGAGATCCCGGTGGCGGGCGGCGCGGGAGCGACCGGCGGCGCGACCGCCGCCGTCGGCGGCACCGACGACCAGTACGCGTCGCTGTCGACGCCGGTCGAGGTCAGGCGCGTGATGGCGGTGCCGTCGCTGTTCATCGAGTACAAATCGGTGGCGGAGCCCTGCACCCGGCTGAAGACGATCTTCGTGCCGTCGGGACTGTACGACGGCTCGAAGTCGTAGCCGCCCGGGCGCGAGACGGTGAGCGCCACCGGGTTCGAGCCGTCGCCGTCGGTGACCCCGAGGCCGAGCGAGCCGCCCCCGCTCGACCGCGTGAAGACGACCTTCGAGCCGTCCGGCGAGAACGACGGGTGCTCGCCCTCGCCCACGTAGTTCCATTCGATCGAGCCGCCGTCGTCAACCGCGAGGATCCGGCTGTAGGTCTTGACGGTGTGCGAGATCAGGAAACCCCCGCCGCGCGGCGCGTACGCCGGATCGTGGTAGCCGGCGGGGACGACCCCGCGCGCCGTCATGCGCGGGATCAGGCCGCTGCCGTCGCCGTTCATGGCCGCGAAGCCGTAGGCGTCGCTCGTGCCCAGCACGACAGCGAGGCGACCGCCGTCGGGGGAGTAGGTCGGGTCGCCGATGCCGATCCCCGGCGTGTCCGTGATCCTCCTCGCCTGCGAGCCGTCGGCGTTCATCAGGTGGATCCCGGCACCGCTGGACCGCTGACCGGCGAAGACGAGCGTCGCACCGCTCGCGGAAGCCTCGGCGGCGTAGTCGGCGCCGGGGTCGTTCGTCAGGTTCGTCTGGTTCTGACCGTCCGGGTCCATCGAGTAGATCTCGCGGTTGCCGTCACGGCTGCTCGTGAAGACGATCTTCCCGTTGACGCCCGGGAACACGGCCTGCGCCGCGGCCGGCACGGACAGCAGCGCGACGAGCGCGACGCCGACGGACAGACGGCGGATCCTCAGGTCGGCCAGACGGCTGGTTGCGCTCACGTGGGTCGCAAACCGCGGCCGGCGGGTTCGTACCGGCGCGACTTCGAATGTCGGTCAGGCGGCCGAGCGCGCTCCGGCGAACGCCTCGATCTGCGCGAGCGTCGCTGCCTGCATGTCCTCGCCGTCGCGCAGCGCGCCGTACCACGCCACGACGGCGGCGAGCGATTCGTCCAGGTCCCAGGTCGGCTCCCAGCCCAGTCGCTCGCGCGCCTTCGTCGAGTCCAGCGCCAGGAAGTGCGCCTCGTGCGGCTGCGGTCCGTCGTCCAGCTCCCAGCGAAGCTCCCCCGGCCACAGCTCGGCAAGGCGGTCGGCGACCGTGCGCACGGGCTGCGCGTCGCCGGGCGCCGGGCCGAAGTTCCAGCCGCCCTGCAGCGCCGGGTCGCCGTGCAGCGCCTGCGCGAGGCGCAGGTACCCCGACAGCGGGTTCAGCACGTGCTGCCAGGGCCGCACGGCCCCGGGGTTGCGCAACGCGATCGGCGCGCCGTCGAGGGCGCCGCGCATGATGTCGGGGATCAGCCGCTCCTCGCCCCAGTCGCCGCCGCCGATGACGTTGCCGGCGCGCGCCGAGGCGAGCCGGGCACCATCCGGCTGCGGGGCGAAGTAGGAACGCAGGTAGGCGTCGGCCACGAGCTCCGCGCAGCCCTTGGAGTTCGAGTAGGGATCGTGGCCGCCCTTGGGATCGTCCTCGACGAACGGCCGCCGCTGCTCGCGGTTGTCGTAGCACTTGTCCGACGTGACGTTGACGACGACGCGGACCGACGGCGTCGCGCGGACCGCCTCCAGCAGGTTCACCGTTCCCATGACGTTCGTCTCGTACGTCCTGTGCGGATCCACGAACGAGCGGCGCACGAACGGCTGGGCCGCCATGTGGACGACGATCTCCGGCGCATGCCCCGCGACCGCGTCGAGCACCGCGCCGCGGTCGCGGATGTCGGCGCGTACGTCGGCGAGCAGCTCGCCGACGCGGGCGAGCTCGAACAGCGACGGCTGCGTCGGAACCTCGTCGGCGAAGCCGGTGACGTGCGCTCCCATCGACTGCAGCCACAGCGACAGCCACGCGCCCTTGAAGCCCGTGTGGCCCGTGACGAGGACCGAGCGGCCGCGCCAGAAGTCTGGATCCACGAGGCGCGCCACGGTGGCGCTGATGCTAGCCGCCGGCCGCGGACAGCCACGAGTCAGAGCTCAGGCGGACGGTGGCCGGCGACCCGAGCGCCGTGGGGCGGCAGCCGACCCGGACCGCTGAGGCGGCGGTGGATCCGCCGGCGAGCTCGCGCGGGTCCGGCGGCGGCGACCGCTCGCCGCACGGGCGCGTGTGCCCGGCGGGTTCTCGCGCGGCGAGGTCGTCGACTCGACCGCCCGCGAGATCTGCCGCCCGCAATAGCCTGACGGGCGGCTCATGCCCGTCCCCCTCTTCGACACGACAACGGCGCTCGCGCCCCTGCACGGACAGATCGACGCCGCGATCGCCGACGTCGTCGCGCAGCGGCGCTTCATCCTCGGCCCGCAGGTCGCCGCCTTCGAGCAGGGTTTCGCCGCGTACTGCGGCACGCGCCACGCGGTCGGCGTCGCCAACGGCACCGACGCCCTGACGATCGCGCTGCGCGCGATCGGCGTCGGCCCCGGCGACGAGGTGGTCGTTCCCTCGTTCACGTTCTACGCGACCGCCGAGGCGGTGCCGGCGACCGGCGCGCGGCCGGTCTTCTGCGACGTCGATCCGGACACGTTCTGCATCACGCCGGAGACGGTCGCGGCGGCGCTGACGCCGGCGACGAAGGCGGTCGTCGCCGTCCACCTGTTCGGCAACCTCGCGCCGGTCGCCGCGATCGAGGCGCTCGGCGTCCCGGTGCTCGAGGACGCCGCGCAGGCCGCCGGCACGCGCGGCGCCGGCGGGCGCCCCGGGGCGCTCGGGAGCGCGGCCACGTGGAGCTTCTTTCCCTCCAAGAACCTCGCCTGCTTCGGCGACGGCGGCGCGATCACGACCGACGACGACGCGCTCGCCGCGTTCGCGCGGATGCTGCGCTTCCACGGCTCCCACGACAAGGTCACCTACGAGCACATCGGCTACAACTCGCGCCTCGACGAGCTGCAGGCGGCGATCCTGCGCGTGCAGCTGCCCGCGCTCGACGGCTGGGCCGACGGGCGACGCGCCGCGGGGCGCCACTACGAGCAGGCCGGGCTCGGCGAGCTCGTGACGCTGCCGGCGCCGGCGCCGGGCGCCGAGCCCGCGTGGCATCTGTACGTCGTGCGCTCCGAGCGCGCCGACGAGCTCGCGGCCGGGCTGCCCGCGCACGGCATCGGCTGCAAGGCCTACTACCGCCTGCCGGTCCATCGCCAGCCGGCGATGGCGCCGTTCGCCGGCGGGGTCGAGCTGCCGGCGACCGACGAGCTCGCGCGCACGCACCTCGCGCTGCCGATGAGCCCGGTGCTCGACGCCGCGCAGGCTGCCGAGGTCGTCGCGGCGGTGCGCGCCGTCCTCGCTTCCTGAGCGCGCCCGCTGGCGCCGCTCGCGGTGGCGCGCCGGGCGGCGGCGCGCACTCTCGGCAGATTCCCAGCCCGCGCCGGACGTTCTCCCAGCCGCGGGATCGATCTTCCTCGCATGAACCCACGAAGGAGGACAATCCCGATGCTCGCATCGTCCCGCAAGACCCTCACCGCGATCGCCACCGTCTCGGCGCTGGCGGCCGGCGGCGCCACGCTTGCGGGCGCGGCCACCAGCACGACCCCGTCGCCGCCGGCCGCGACGTCCGAGCGCGCGCCGCGCCCGGCGGCGCTGACGGGGGAGACGGCCGACAAGGTCAAGGCCGCCGCGCTCGCGAAGGTGCCCGGCGGCACGTTCCTGCGCGCCGCGGAGGGCGGTCCGTACGGCACGAAGTACCACGCCCACGTGCGCGGGTCCGACGGCAGCGACGTCGTCGTGCTCGTCGACGCGAGCTTCGAGTCCACGTCCGTGCGGACGCGCCCCGCCCGCGGGCCGGGCCGGCGCGGCGGTCCCGGCGGACCGCGCCACGAGGCGCTGACCGGTGACACGGCGGCGAAGGTCAAGGCCGCCGCGCTCGAGAGGGTCCCGGGCGCCACCGTCCTGCGCAGCGAGAAGGGCGGCCACGGCGCCACTTACCGCGCCCACGTGCGCAGGTCCGACGGCAGCGAGGTCGTCGTGCTCGTCAACGCGCGAGGACTGATCGCCGGCTCGCCCCGCGCCGCGGCTACGTCCGCCGCGAGCGGTCGAGCTCCTGCTGGAGGCGCTCGAGCACGCGGACGACGCGCAGCCCGCTCTCGCCGTCCGAGCGCGGCGTCGCCCCGGTGCGCACGCACTCGACGAAGTGCTCCACCTCGAGGCGCAGCGGCTCGGCGTTGGAGATCCGCGGCGACCAGATGTCCCCGGCGCGGGTGATGTACTCGCCGTAGGAGCTCGCCGACTGGTCGAAGCCCTTGTCGTAGACGGTGACCTTGCGCTCGAGGTCCATGTCGTCGAAGGTCGCCATCCGCTGCGAGCCGACGACCGTGAAGCGGCGCTCCTTGTGCGGGTCCAGCCACGAGAGGTGCAGGTGGGCGGCGAGCCCCGAGGGGAAGCGCAGGAAGGCGAAGACCACGTCCTCGACGCCGGCGCGCATGTAGGACTCGCCGTGCGCGTGCAGCTCGTGCGGGTCCTCGCCGGCGAGATGCAGGATCACGGAGATGTCGTGCGCCTCGAGTGACCACAGCGCGTTCTCGTCGGCGCGCAGCTGGCCGAGGTTCAGGCGGTTGGAGTAGATGTAGTGGATCTCGCCGAGCTCGCCCGAGTCGGCGATCTCCTTGAGCTTGCGCACGCCCGGGTGGTACTCGAGCAGGTGCCCGACCATGAGCGTCCGCCCGCTCGCACGCGCGGCCGCGACCGCGCGCTCGGCGTCGGCGACCGACTGCGCCAGCGGCTTCTCGACGAAGCAGTGCTTGCCGGCCTCGAGCACGCGCACGGCGAGCTCGGCGTGCGTCGGCACCGGTGTCGCGAGCACGACGGCGTCGAGCTCGTCGTCGGCGAGCAGGTCGTCGAGCGAGGCCGTGAAGCGCGCGCCCGGGTGGCGCGGGCGCAGGCGCTCGCGGACCTCGTCGCGCGCGTCGCAGCACCACGTCAGCCGCGCGCCGGCGACGCCGTCGACGTTGCGCGCGAGGTTCGGCCCCCAGTAGCCGAGCCCCGCGATCCCGCCGTTGATCGGCGCGCTCGTCACAGCAGCACGGCGCGCCCGCCGGAGTGCCGCGTCGTCCCGCGCAGGTCCAGCGCGAGCGGCACGCGCGCGACGGCGCCGTCGTGGTCGACGCCCGGATGCGCGGTGACGATCAGGGCCAGGTCGGCGCCCGCGAGCACGTCGTCGAGCGGCTCGCTGCGCAGCCCGTGCTCGGGCAGCTCGGGCACGAACGGGTCGTGGTAGCGCAGGCGCGCGCCGAGCGCCGTCAGCAGCGCGACGATCTTCAGCCCGGGGGACTCGCGCACGTCGCCGACGCCGGGCTTGTAGGCGACGCCGAGGATCGCGATCGACGAGCCGTTGACCGGCTTGCCGGCACCGTTGAGCAGCCGCTCGACCTTCGCGACGCAGTGGTAGGGCATCTGCTGGTTGACCTTGCCGGCGAGCTCGATGAACTCCGTCGCCATGTCGAACTCGCGCGCGCGCCAGGACAGGTAGAACGGGTCGACGGGCAGGCAGTGGCCGCCCATGCCGGGGCCGGGGTCGAAGCGCATGAACCCGTACGGCTTCGTCGCGGCCGCGTCGACGACCTCGTGGATGTCGATCCCCATCCGGTCGCAGAGCATCGCCAGCTCGTTGACGAGCGCGATGTTCACCGAGCGGAAGATGTTCTCCAGCAGCTTCGTCAGCTCGGCCGCCTCCGGCGTCGAGACGCGCACGATCGTGTCGCAGACCTCGCGGTACAGCGCCTCGGCG
>JBKHXR010000070.1:0-28802 GCA_046565905.1 Thermoleophilia bacterium
GTACTCCGACCTCGGCATCGTCGGCGACCTCAACAAGATCCTGCCCAAGCTCACCGAGGCAGTGAAGGCGAAGAAGGGCTAGATCGCGATGGCAGGTTCCAACGGCGGCCGGCCGGCCCCGAGGCAGTTCCCGCCCCCGGTCGACTCGCAGACCGAGTTCATCAAGCGCGGGCTCGACGACGAAGACGAGCTGATCGAGGTCGGCGTGGCGATCGTCGGCGGCGGGACGGCCGGCCTGTCGTGCGCCAACCGCCTGCTGGCGCTGCTCGCCGACGACGAGGAGCTGCTCGAGTCGTTGGGCGAGGTCCCCGTGGCGGTGATCGAGAAGGCCAAGACCTGCGGCGGGCACAACCTGTCGGGCGCCGTGATGCGCCCGGGACCGCTGCACGAGCTGTTCCCCGATCTCAGCCGCGAGGACTGGCGCCGGGAGGGCTTCGCCTACGGCGCGGTCGACAAGGAGGCGGTCTACCTGATGCCCTCCGCCAGCAAGGCGGTGAAGATCCCGACGCCGCCGCCGTTCAAGAACCACGGCAACGAGGTCGTGTCGGTCGCGGCGCTCGCCCGCTACCAGCAGCGCGTGGCCGAGGACGGCGGCGCCTACATCCTCACCGAGACCGCGGCGACGCAGCTGATCGTCGAGGACGGCGAGGTCGTCGGCGTGCGGTCGGGCGACAAGGGCCGCGGCAAGCAGGGCGAGGAGCTGCGCAACTTCGAGCCGGGGACGGACGTCAAGGCCAAGTTCACGGTCCTCGCCGAGGGCTGCTGGGGCCACCTGACGGGCGCCGCGATCCGCGAGTTCGGGCTCGGCGAGGGGCGCGAGCCGCAGGTATGGGAGCTCGGCGTCAAGGAGGTCTGGAAGGTCCCCCGGCCGCTGGACCGCCTGATCCACACGATCGGCCCGTGGCCGCTGAAGCTCAAGCCGAAGTACGGGCAGATCGGCGGCACCTGGCTGTACCCGATGAAGGACGAGCGGACCGGCGACGACCTCGTCTCGATCGGCTTCGTCGTCGACCTCGAGTACGCCGACGCGACGACATCCGCGCACGACCTGCTCCAGCAGTTCAAGCTGCACCCGCTCGTCCGCGAGATCCTCGAGGGCGGCGAGCGCGTCAGCTGGGGCGCGAAGGCGCTGCCGGCCGGCGGCTGGTGGTCGATGCCCAAGCTGACGATGCCCGGCGCGCTGCTGGTCGGCGACTCGGCCGGGATGGTCGACACGGTGGCGCTGAAGGGCGTGCACCACTCCGTGCTGTCGGGCAAGCTCGCCGGCGAGGCGATCTACGCCGCGCTCAAGCGCGGCGACGGCGACGTCTCCTCCTACGAGGAAGCCGTCACGCAGTCGTCGATCGGCAAGGAGCTCTACGAGGTCCGCAACACGCGCCAGCCCTTCCAGCGCGGCTTTCTGCGCGGCGGGCCGCTCGTGAACCTGATGATCCTGACGAAGGGCCGCTTCCCCGGCGGACGCTGGAGGTGGCATCGCAACGACGAGCGGCCGATGTTCATCGGCGACACGAAGGACGGCTATCCCAAGCCCGACGGCAAGTACACCTTCGACAAGCTCTCGTCGGTCTTCATCACCGGCAACGCGACGCGCGACGACGCGCCCAACCACATCCGCGTCCAGAAGCGCGTGCCGCGCGAGATCGCGGAGACGTGGGCGTGGATGTGCCCGGCAGGCGTCTACGAGATCCCGGACGACGCGCCCGGGAGCGGACCCGTCGACGTGATCGTCAACTACACCAACTGCGTGCAGTGCGGGGCGATCACCGCCAAGGGCGGGCGCTTGACGACGCCCGAGGGCGGCGACGGGCCGCTGTACCAGATCACGTAGGGCTGATCGCCGGCTCCCGGCGCGCTGCCCGATGGCGCCCGCCCCCGTCGCCCGCGGACCGCGCGGAGCGTGCGCGGGCGCAACTCCGGCGCCGGCGCGTTGTCCTACGGACGCATGGTTCGCCGGCTGCTGCTCGTCACCGTCGTCGCCCTCTCGGCGAGCGCGTCGCCCGTGCTCGCCGCCGCCACGGGCCGGCAGAACAGGCCGCCGCGGCTGAAGGCGACGCTCGCGTCCTGCCTCACGAGCCCGCTGCCGGTCGAGCGCGTCGCGACCTTCGTCGGCTCGATGCCCGCGCGCGCCGGTGCCGCGCGGATGCGGCTGCGCTTCGATCTCGAGCGGCGGCGGCCGGGGGAGAAGCGCTGGCGGCGGATCCGCGCGCGCGGCTTCGGAACCTGGGAGCGGTCGGCCGCCAACGTCGCGGGCTTCGTCTTTCGCAAGCGTGTCAACGGACTCTGGGTGCCGGCGAGCTATCGCGCCCGCGTGCGCTTCCAGTGGCTTGCGAGGGACGGCTCGGTCGTCCGGCGGGCGCACAGGCGCACGGCGGCCTGCGCCCAGCCCGACCTGCGGCCGAACCTCGTCCCCGGCGCGCTGACGGCGATCCTCGACGCGCAGCCCGGCATCGCGATCTACATGCTCGTCGTCCGCAACACGGGCCGATCGAGGGCGAGCCCGTTCGCGGTGCGGGTCGGCACCGGCAGCACGGAGATCGAGTCGCTCGATGCCGGCGAGGCGCGCGCGGTGGCGGTGATCGCGCTGGCCTGCCGGCCGGGCGACACGATCCTCGCGCGCGTCGACGCCGATCGCCGCGTCGAGGAGTCCGCCGAGCGCGGCAACGCCTCGCGCCGGCGCTGCCCGCTGGTCTTCGGCTGAGCGTCCAGCGATGCCGCCGGTGCTCGGTAGACTGGCCCGCACTATGAAGACCGACATCCATCCCGAGTACGTCGCCGCGCATGTGCGCTGCACGTGCGGCAACGAGTTCATGACGCGCTCCACGCAGGGCGAGATCCATGTCGAGATCTGCTCGAACTGCCACCCGTTCTACACGGGGCGTCAGAAGCTCGTCGACACCGGTGGCCGCGTCGACCGCTTCAAGCGCCGCGCCGCCAGGCGTCAGGCCCGCGCGAAGTAACCCCACCCGCCAAGGCATGGACGCCGCCCAGCCGCAAGCCGGACAGCAGGCGCCGCTGGTCGCCGCGCGCGACGCGCCCGTCGGCGGTCAGGCGGTGCTGGAGGGCGTGATGATGCGCGGCGTCTCGACCTGGGCCGTCGCCGTTCGCATGCCGTCGCCCGAGCAGGTCGCCGGCGGACGCCGGATGGCCGGCGACGAGGCGGCACTCGGCGACATCCGGGTGCAGAGCTTTCCGCTCGTCTCGGTGCTCAAGCGCCATCGCTGGCTGCGCTGGCCGATCGTCCGCGGCGTCGTCGCGCTCGGCGAGTCGCTGAAGCTCGGGCTCAGCGCGCTGAACATCTCCGCCAACGCGCAGTTGCCCGAGGGCGAGAGGGAGATCTCGGGCGGGACGTGGGCAGGGACCGTCGTGCTCGCGCTGGCGATGGCGATCGGCCTGTTCTTCCTGCTGCCGGTCGGCATCACGAGCCTGTTTCGCGACTCCCTGCCGAGCTCGGTCGCCTTCGTGATCGTCGAGAAGCTGATCCGGATCGCGATCTTCCTCGTGTACCTGTGGGCTGTGTCGCGGCTGAAGGACCTCCAGCGCGTCTTCCAGTACCACGGCGCGGAGCACAAGACGATCTCCTGCTACGAGGCGGGCCAGCCGCTTACGCCGGAGAACGCGCAGCGCTTCAGCCGGCTGCACCCGCGCTGCGGGACGAGCTTTCTGCTGATCGTGATGGTCGTCGCGGTCGTCGTCTTCGCGCCGCTGGGCACGCCGGCGTGGTACTGGCTGCTGATCTCGCGCGTCGTCGGCATCCCGATCGTCGCCGGGCTGGCGTTCGAGGTCATCAAGTGGTTCGGGCGCAACCGCACGAAGCGCTGGGCGCGGGTCCTCATGACGCCCGGGATGAAGCTTCAGCTGCTGACCACGCGCGAGCCGGAGCTCGCGCAGCTCGCGGTGGCGATCGCGGCGCTGGAGGCGGTGCTCGAGGTCGAGTCGCCCGACGAGGCCGGCGAGGAGGACCGCGTCGGCATGGAGGTCGTCGCCTAGGCGCTCGCAGGTGGGGGAGATCCCAGCGGTCGCTAGCCGCGCTCGCGGCGCCTGCGCTGGGTGACGAGAAAACCGGTCGTGGCCGCCGCGAGGACGGCCAGCGCCAGCAGCAGCACCGGCCAGCGGGTCGGGTTGCGTGCGAGCGTGCCGACGAGCCCCAGCCCGAGGACCGTCGCGCCGGCGACGACGACGGCCGGCCGGCGCACCCACGCGCGCATGCGCTCGAGCGCCTCCTCGAGCTCGGGGTCGCGCTCGTGCTCGACCTCGCGGCGGCCCTGCCGGCCACGCAGGATCAGCACGGTCAGGGCGATGCAGCCCAGCAGGACGACGACGGCGACGATCGGCACGCCGTAAACGCTAGATGGTCGGCCGACGGCCGCTCCAGCGCTTTCGCGCCCGCTCGTGGGACAGCGCTTCAAACCGCACGAGATCGCTCATCGGTCGAGCGTCGACGTCGAGCGGTTGCGCCGTCGAAGCTCTTCAGGGCGGGCGTTCCACCGCCCGCCTCGACTACCCTCGATCCCGATGATCGAGCGACTTGTCGACCAGATCGAGGCGCGGTTCGCCGATGCCCAGCGAGAGATGTCCGACCCCGACATCTTCGCCGACCGTCAGCGCGCGGCCGCGGCCGGACGCAACTACCGCCAGCTCGAGGCCGCCGCGAAGCTCGCGGAGGCGTGGCGGCGCGCCGTCGACGACGAGGCCGGCGCGCGCGAGCTGCTCGCCGAGGGCGAGGATCCAGAGGTCCGCGAGATGCTCGCCGCCTCGCGCGCGGAGATCGAGCGCATCGAGCAGGAGATCCGCCTCGCGCTGGTCGAGCGCGACCCCAACGACGACAAGAACGTCATCGTCGAGATCCGCGCCGGCGCCGGCGGCGACGAGGCCGGCCTGTGGGCCGCCGACGTCTTCAGGATGCTCACGAAGTACGCCGAGCGGCGCGGGTACTCGGTCGAGCTGCTGGAGGTCGCCGACGGCGCGTTCACCTTCGCGATCAAGGGCGAGGGCGCGTACTCGATCTTCAAGTTCGAGGGCGGCACGCACCGCGTCCAGCGTGTCCCCGCCACGGAGTCGCAGGGCCGGATCCATACGTCGACGGCGACCGTCGCCGTGCTGCCCGAGGCCGACGACGTCGACATCGAGATCGACCACAACGACCTGCCGATCGACGTCTACCGCTCGTCCGGCCCCGGCGGGCAGTCGGTCAACACGACCGATTCCGCGGTCCGGATCACGCACAGGCCGAGCGGCGTCGTCGTCTCGATGCAGGACGAGAAGTCACAGCTGCAGAACCGCGAGCGCGCGATGCGAGTGCTGCGCGCGCGCCTGTACGAGCACGCGCTCGCCGAGCAGCAGGCGTCGGTGGCCGCCGACCGCCGCTCGCAGGTCGGCACCGGCGAGCGGGCCGAGAAGATCCGCACCTACAACTACGCCGAGCGGCGCGTCAAGGACCACCGCATCAACCTGCTCGTGCACAACCTCGACGAGGTGCTCGAGGGCGCGCTCGAGGAGTTCACCGAGGCGCTGCAGGCTGACGAGAAGCGTCGTGTGCTGGAGCTTCAGGCGACGGCGTAGGGGCTGCGCGGGCGGTCGCCGGTGAGCGCCTTCGGAGGCGCCAGCGTTCGCGAGGCGCTCGACTCCGCCGTCATCGCGATCGCTGCCGCCGGTTCGCAGACGCCGCGCCTGGACGCCGAGGTGCTGCTAGCGGCGGCGCTCGGGATCGACCGGACGGCGCTGTTCCTCGAGCCGGGGCGCGAGCTGCGGGGCGCGGCCGTGCGCGCGTTCCAGGACGCCGTCCGGCGCCGCTCGGCGGGCCGCGAGCCCGTCGCGTACATCACCGGGACGCGCGGCTTCCGCCACATCGAGCTGGCGGTCGATCCGCGCGTGCTGGTGCCGCGGCCGGAGACAGAGCTCGTCGTCGAGGTCGCGCTCGAGCTGGTCCCTCGCGGCGCGCGGGTGGTCGACGTCGGCACCGGCAGCGGCGCGATCGCGCTGGCGCTGGCGAGCGAGCGGACCGACCTCGAGGTGCTGGCGACCGACGTCAGCGCCGATGCGCTCGCGGTCGCGCGGGCCAATGCCGATCAACTCGGGCTGGGGCGCGTCGCCTTCGCGCACGGCGACCTGCTCGCCGGTCTCGGCGCGGTCGATGCGGTGCTCTCCAACCCGCCGTACGTCGCCGAGGGCGAGCGCGCCGGCCTCGCGCCGGAGATCACCCGCCACGAGCCGGCCGGCGCGCTGTTCGCGGGCGCCGACGGGCTCGACGTGATCCGCCGGCTCGTGCCCGCAGCGGCCCGCGCGGGAGCGCGCCTGCTGGCGATCGAGCACGGTGAGGGGCAGTCCCCGGCCGTGGCGGCGCTGATGCGCGAGGCCGGATTCTGCGACCTGCAGGCGCGGCGCGATCTGGCCGGCATCGAGCGCGTGGCGGTCGGCCGGCGGTGACGGGCGACGCCGAGCGGTTCGAGCGCTGCGTCGCCGGCGGCGGGGTTGCCGTCTTCCCCGCCGACACGGTCTACGGCGTCGCCTGCGATCCGGCCTCGTCGGCGGCCGTCGCGCGCCTGTACGCGCTGAAGCGGCGGCCGGCTGACAAGCCCGCCGCGGTGATGTTCTTCTCGCTCGCGGCGGCGCTCGCGGAGCTCCCCGAGCTCACGCCGCGGCTGCTGTCCGCGCTGCGGATCCTGCTGCCCGGGCCGCTCACGCTGCTGCTGCCAAACCCGCTCGCGCGCTACCCGCTCGCCTGCGGTCCGGATCCGTGGACGCTCGGCCTGCGCGTGCCGGCGCCCGGACCGCTCGCCGCGGTCGCCGTGCCCGTGCTGCAGTCGAGCGCCAACCGCTCGGGCGAGCCCGACGCGCGCGCGCTGGAGGAGGTCGATCCCGGCGTGCTCGACGGCGCCGACCTGGTCATCGACGGCGGTCCGCTGCCGGGCACGCCGTCGACGGTCATCGACCTGCGCGCCTACGAGCGCGACGGCGCCTGGAGCGTGCTGCGCGAGGGAGCCGTCGGCGCCGCCGCCGTGTCCGCGCTGCTCGCGGCGCGCTAGCGCCTACCAGACGTCGCCGTCGCGCCAGTCGCAGACGATCTCGGTCGTGAGGTCGAGCCGCACGGTCACCGGCAGGACGTGGATGGCGCCGTCGCCGTCCGGCGTGCGCTCGATGCCGCGCGGCGTGAGCGCCGCCGACTGGCCCTGCCACAGCTGCCAGCCGCGTGCTGCGTAGAAGCCCGCCGCGTCGTCGGTGCTGCCGAGCGCGCCGACCTCGTAGGCGCCGCGCACGACGAGCTCCAGCACGTCCATCAGCGCCGCCCCGATGCCGCAGCCGCGGCGATCGGCGCGCACGCCGAGACCCTCGACGTAGCCCGTCCGCAGCGCGCGCCCCGCGAGCCACAGGCGGCGCTGGATCACCGATCCGTGCCCGACGAGCTCGTCGCCCTCCCACGCCAGCGCATGGATGCCGCCGAGCGCGTGCTCCCAGTCGGCGTCGCTCAGCTCGCCCGCGAACACGTCCTCGAGCAGGGCGCGCGCCGCGGCCAGGAGCGGGGGGTCGAGGTACGCCGTGTGGGCGGTGCGGACGTCGGCCATGCTCCGCGTACCATGGCATCCATGCGCATCGCCATCGCCTCAGATCACGCGGGCTTCGATCTCAAGGAGCACGTCAAGTCGCAGCTGCAGGACGCCGGCCACGACGTCATCGACGTCGGCCCGACCTCCGACGAGTCGACCGACTACCCGCGCTACGCGCGACCCGCCGCGCAGCTCGTCGCCGAGGGCGACGCCGAGCGCGGCGTGCTCGTCTGCGGCTCGGGCGTCGGCGTCTCGATCGTCGCCAACAAGGTGCCGGGAGTGCGCGCCGTCAACGCCCACGACGCCGAGGAGGCGCAGCTCGCGCGCGCCCACAACGACGCCAACGTCGTCACCCTTTCGGGCCGCCGCCTGGATGGTCCCGCGGCCGACGCGATCGTGCAGGCGTTCATCGGCGCCGAGTTCGAGGGCGGGCGCCACGCGCGCCGCGTCGCGCTGATCGAGGGCGAGGACTGACGACGGGCGGCGGCGCGCGGCGTCAGCGCCGGCGCGCCGCGATCGCCTCCTCGAGCACCGCCGCCATCCGAGCGGCCTGCCTGCGCACGTCGTGCTCGGCGGCCGCGGCGCGCGCGGCGGGGTTGGGAGCCGGCAGCGCCGCCGCCTGCGCGAGCGCGGTCGTCAGCGCCGCGCCGTCGGACGGATCGACGAGCACGCCGGCCTGCGGCGTGACGAACTCCGGCGGCCCGCCCTGCGCCGTCGCGACGACGCTGCGCTGCATCGCCATCGCCTCGAGCGCGGCCTGCCCGAACGGCTCCAGCCGCGATGGCTGGCAGAGCACGTCGCAGGCCGCGATCCACGCCGGCACCTCGGCGTGCGGGACGCGTCCGGCGAGCGTCACGCCGGGCCGGCCGGCGAGCCGCTCGCGCAGCGGCCCGTCGCCGACGAACGCGAGGCTTCCGCGCCCGAGCTGCGCGAACGCGTCGGCGAGCTCGACGACGCGCTTGCGCTCCAGCAGCGAGCCGACGGCGAGGAAGGCCGGACCGTCGTCGCCCCAGCCCAGCTGCGAGCGCGCGGCGGCGGCCGGGCGCGGCGCGAACACGTCGAGGTCGACGCCGCAGTCGATCACGTGCACCGGCGGGCGGACCGGCCCGAGCCGGTCGGCCAGCCAGCGCGAGTTCGAGATCAGCGCCGCCGCGCGCGCCGTGACGGCGCGCGTCGCCGTTGCCAGCACGCGCGAGCGGCGCGCGTTCTCGACGTCGGTCCCGTGCGCCATGACGACGAGCGGCACCCGCGCGACCGCGGCCGCGGCGGCGCCGGCGCCACCGGCGGGAAAGAGGAAGTGGGCGAAGACGACGTCGGGTCGCCGCCGGCGGGCGGCGGCGACGGCGGCCGCGCCGAGGCGCGCGTACTTCGCCGGGCTGCCGCCGCGCCGGTCGATCGCGCTGACGTCGACCTCGTGACCGAGGCGGCGCAGCTCGCGCGCGACGTCGAAGACGAACACCCCGAGGTCCGGGTCGCGCGGGCCCGGCCACATCTGCGTCACGAGCAGGATCCTCATCGGGCGTCCTGCTCCTGCCAGAGCACGAAGCACAGCAGGCCCCACAGCGCGCGCGAATGGTCGTCGCGCCGTGCGACGTGCTCGTCGAGCAGCCGCGCGGCGACGGCGCCGTCGAGCAGCCCGCGCCGCGCGAGCGCGGCGGGCGCGAGCAGGTCGCGCGCCAGCGGCAGCAGCGGCCCGCGCAGCCAGGCCGCCATCGGGATCGAGAAGCCGCGCTTGGCGCCGCGCGCGATCTCGCGCGGAAGCAGCGTGCCCGCGACCGAGCGCAGCAGCCGCTTCTTCGCCAGCCCGCGTACCTTCGCGGCCGTCGGCAGCGCCAGCGCGAGCTCGGCGACGTGCGCATCGAGGAACGGGACGCGCACCTCGAGCGAGTGCGCCATGCTCATCCGGTCGGTCTTCGTCAGCAGGTCGTCGGCGAGATAGGGCGCCATGTCGACGTCCTGCAGGCGCGCCAGCGGCGGCGCGCCGGCCGTCTGCGCGTAGCGCTCGCGCAGCTGGTCGAGCGGGTCGCGCGCCGCGCGCCCGTCGTGCAGCCCGGCGAGCAGCTGCGCGCGCAGCTCGGGCGCGAGGATCTCCTTCCAGCCGTGGTGGCGCTCGAGCGCCGGCAGGTGCGCGGCGCGGACGAAGCGCCGCGCCCTGTAGTCCAGGCTCACGCGCCGCGACGAGCTCGGGATGCGCTCGACGAGCGGGCGGGCCAGGCGCGCGACGCCGCCGAAGCGCGCGGCCAGCAGGTCGGCGGCGTACGTCTGGTAGCCGCCGAACAGCTCGTCGCCGCCCTCGCCGCTCAGCGCGACCTTGACGTGCTGCGCCGTCAGCCGCGACACCGCGTCGGCCGGCAGCGCCGAGCTGTCGGCGTACGGCTCGTCGAAGGCCGCCGCGAGCTGCGGCAGCCGCTCGATGCAGTCGGGCCCGAGGATCGCCTCGTGATGATCGGAGCCCAGCCGTCCGGCGACGAGCCGCGCGCGGTCGAGCTCGTCGAAGCTGCGCTCTTCGAAGCCGATCGAGAACGTGCGCAGGCGCTCGCCGGACTCCTGGGCCGCCAGGGCGGCCAGCAGACCGGAGTCGACGCCGCCGCTCAGCCAGACGCCGACGGGGACGTCGCTGACGAGGTGCGCGCGCACGCTGTCGCGCAGGCGGTCGGCGAGCTCGGCGGCGAGCTCGCGCTCGTCCTCGGTTCGCAGCGCACCCGCCTGCGCGGGAGCCGGCCGGCACCAGCGGCGTAGCTGCGGCGCGCGGCCCGGCCGCCAGGACAGCAGCGTGCCCGGCTCGAGCTTGCGCACGCCGCGGTAGATCGTCATCGGCGACGGGATGCTGTTGAAGGCGAAGTACGCCTCGACCGCGTCCGGATCGAGCTCGTCGCGGAAGCCCGGCATCGCGCGCAGCGCCTTCAGCTCGGAGGCGAAGCTGAGCGTCCCGGCGGCGGTACGCCAGTACAGCGGCTTGATGCCGAAGCGGTCGCGGGCCAGCAGCAGGCGCCGCTCGCGCGCGTCCCAGATCGCGACCGCGAACATCCCGCGCAGCGCCTCCAGCATCGCCTCGCCGCGCTGCTCGTACAGGTGCACGAGCACCTCGCTGTCGCAGCGCGTGGCGAAGCGGTGCCCGTCGCGCTCCAGGTCGCGCCGCAGCGCCTCGTGGTTGAGGATCTCGCCGTTCTGGACGGCGTGCACGCGGCCGTCCTCCGAGGCGATCGGCTGATGTCCGCCGTCGAGGTCGATGATCGCCAGGCGCCGGGCGGCGAGCGCGACGGGGCCGTCGGTCACCGATCCGGCGTCGTCGGGGCCGCGATGCACGAGCGTCGCGCTCATCGCCTCCAGCGGCGCGGCATCGACCGCCGCGCCGTCGAGGGCGGCGAGCCCGCAGATGCCGCACACGTCATGCCTCCGGCGGGGCGGCGCCGCCCAGCTCGGCGCGCATCCGGCCGAGCAGCCGCGCGACGGTCGCCAGCACGATGCGCACGTACAGCCGCACCGAGCGGTCGGCGAGGTACTCGAGGTCGTGCGCGAGCTTCTCCGCCCACGTGGTGTCGCGGCGCATGCGCAGCTGCGCGAAGCCGGTCAGCCCGGGGCGCACGACGAGCCGCTGCCAGTACTGCGGGATGTCGATGACGAGCTGCTCGAAGAACACGGGGCGGATCGGCCGCGGCCCGACGATCGACATCTCGCCGCGCAGCACGTTGAACAGCTGCGGCAGCTCGTCGAGCTGCGTGGCGCGCAGCACCCTGCCGACGCGCGTGTGCTCGTCCTCCGTCAGGCGGTCCAGCGCGACGTCCTGAAGCCCGCGCAGGCGCTGCTCTGCGTCGGGCCGCAGGGTGCGCAGCTTGTACATGGTGAAGGTCCGGCCGGCGCGCCCGACGCGCGCGCCGCGGTAGAGCACCGGCGAGCCCGAGGTCAGCCTGATCGCGAGCGCCGCCACGGCGAGGACGGGTGCGGCCGGTGCGAGCAGCACGAGCGCGAGCACGACGTCCAGCGCGCGCAGCAGCCGGTCGACGGGCCGCGGCCGCAGCGCGCGGTCGCCGAGCGTCGCGTAGCGGGCGGCGAGGTCCTGGGTGAACTCGAGCTCGGCCGACCGGCCGCGCTGCGCCGCGTCCTGCGGCTCGGGCAGCGCACGCAGCAGGCGCGGCGTCACGCCGCCTCGAGCATGAGGTCGACGAGCATGCCGGGGTCGCGCCGCACCGTCGGCTCGCGGCGCTCCTGCTTGACGATCTCGATCGCGCGCACGTCGGTCGCCGGCCGCAGCCGGCCGCTGCGGATCAGCGCCTCGTCGACGGCGCCGAGCCTGCCGCCGTAGGTGGTGTAGACCGGCGTGCCGAGCGCGACCGCCTCGCGGTTCATCGTGCCGCCCGCCGACACGACGAGGTCGGCGAGCGCGATCAGGCTCTGCGCGTCGATCGCCCCCGCGGGGACGATCACGCTCGGCAGGCCCATCGTGCTCAGCACCTCGCGCTGCTGCTGCGTGCGCGGGATCACGACCGCGTGCACGCCGTCGTCGTGGCCGATGTGCTGGAGGACCTGGAGGTACAGCGGGTTCGAGCGCCGGTGATACAGCGAGACGTCCGGCGGCGGCCGGACGACGACGACCGTCCGCTCGCGGTCGACCCCGAGCGCGTCGAGCAGCCCGCGGTCGGGCTCGAAGTCGGCGAGGTAGTACTCCTCCTTGATGCCGGGGTAGTGGCGCAGCCTCGCGGCGGTGACGCCGTAGCGGCGCAGACGATCGAGCGGGATCGCCTCGGGCACGAGCACGATCCGCGCCAGCCGGCAGCCGACGTTGTGCTGCAGCGTCGCCCACTCGTAGTCGAACGTGTTGCAGGCGGGGACGCCGAGCATGCGCGCCACGAGCGCGAGGTCGTTGGAGCCGTGCCCGACGGCGAGGCTCGGATCGAAGCTCTTGACGCGGCGGTGGAGGCGCGCCGTGCGCGACAGCAGGCGACCGGCCTTGCTGGCCATGTTCGCGCCGCCGTGCACGCCGACGACGGTCGCGTCGATGCCGTGCAACCGGCACAGGTCGAGCGTCTGCGCGTAGTCGCGGGCGGTCACGAGCAGCTCGTGGCCGCGGGCGTGCAGGCGCGTCAGCAGCGGCCTGAAGACGACCGGATGCGCTGGGGCTGTGAGGTCGATCCAGATCCGCATGACGACTGCCGTTCGCCGCGTGAGCAGCGTCGTCCTCCGGCGGCGCCGGGGCCGACAGTCTGGCACGCGCGACGGCGACCCGCCGACCGGTCCGTCCAGGATGGGATGCTGTTCGCGATGCCGCCCTCGACCTGGGACGCAGTCGCGGCCGCGGCGGTCGCGGCCGTCGTCGTCGTCTGCCTGACCCCGCTCGCCGTCCGCCTCGCGCGCCGCATCGGCGCCGTCGACGAGCCGCGGGCGCGCGGGCTGTCGGACCGGCCGATGCCGCGGCTGGGCGGTGTCGCGATCTTCTGCGGCGTGGTCGTCAGCTCGCTGCTGTTCCTGCCGATGGACGGCCGCTTCGGGGCGATCGTGGCCGGCGCGGTGGTGATCACGGTCGTCGGCGCGCTCGACGACATCTTCGAGCTGAACGCACCGGTGAAGCTCGCCGGGCAGGTCGTGGCCGCGCTGATCCCGGTGCTCGACGGCGTGCGCGTCTCGGACTTCACGCTGCCGTTCGTGCACCGCGTCGAGCTCGGCGACCTCGGGATCCCGCTGACCGTGCTCGGGATCGTGCTGATCATGAACGTCGTCAACTTCTCCGACGGCATCGACGGCCTCGCAGCGGGCGTCTGTGCGATCGCGGCAGCCGCCTTCGTCGTCATCGCGTTCGACCTCGATCGCGCGAACGCCGCCGTGCTCGCGGCGATCATCGCCGGCGCGGCGCTCGGCTTCCTCGTCCACAACTTCCATCCGGCGACCGTCTTCATGGGCGACTGCGGCTCCAACCTGCTCGGGCTGCTGCTGGCCTGCGTGGCGGTCGAGGGAACGCTGAAGACCCAGTCGTTGATCGCGCTCGTGCTGCCCCTGGTCATCCTCGCCGTGCCGTTCCTCGACACGACGTTCGTCGTGCTCAAGCGGCTGAAGTACCGCAGGCCCGTCTACCAGGCCGACCGCGAGCACTTCCACCACCGGATGGACCGGATCGGCTTCTCGACGCGGCGCACGGTCCTGTACCTCTACGCCTGGACGCTGATGCTGGCGGGCCTGGCGCTGGCGATGCGCTTCGTGCCCTACTCGGACAACAGCGGACGTCTGCACACCGGCTGGGCGAGCGTCATGGCCGCGCTCGGCCTCGTCGCGCTGATCGCGTCGGTCTACCTCGTCTACGTGCTCGAGATCCTCAAGTTCAAGCGGCTGGACGCGATGCGCCTGCGCCGCGTGAAGCCCGATGCGACCGAGGAGGAGATCGACTCCGACGTCGCCGAGCGCCTGGCGACGGGCGAGTTCGAGGCGGTGCGGCGCGAGACCGAGGAGTTCGAGCGGCTGCGGATGTAGCGCCGTGGTGCTCGCCGTCGCGCCCACGGTGCGGTGAGGGCGGGCGGCGGCGCTCGGTATCCGAGCTGTTCGCGCCACAGACCGCCGCGGCGCGCACGGCGCCAGCGCCGGCACGCTGGCTATGGCGTCTTCACCGCGATATTCGAGGTCAATGCGCCATCGACGGCGCGTGCGCCAGGAGCCCCTTCCTCATCGATCCCGGCGAGCGCCGGAACCCCTGATCGGCTGAGCGCAGCGCCGCCCGAGGTGCCGCGCCGCCCGAGGCGCCGCCCGGAGCGCCCCGCGCATCCGCCCCGCGAGCGCCCAACCCCTCAGACGAACGCCGCGAAACGCCTCGCGACGACGCCAACGCGGCGCACGCCGCGGTGCGGTCTCACCGCCCGTACACCGTCGCCACCCAGACTCCCGCGAGCGCGCGCACAAGGCCCTCGTCGGAGACGCCGGCGTCCTGCACGAGCATCTGGTGCAGCGTGCGCTCGGTCATCCACACGAGCGCGAAGGCGGTTGCCTCGGGCGTGGGCGTGGGCGTCGGCGTCGGCGTCGGCGTCGGCGGATGCGGCGGCGCGGCCGCGGCGGCGAGTCGCGACTCGCGCCGCGACTCGGCGCCGATCCGTCCCGCGCTGGCGTCCACGAAGCGCCCGACGAGGCTCTGCCAGAACGGGCCGACGAGCTCGTCGTAGGTCGACACCTCGACGATCGCGCAGACCAGCGGGCCGTGCGCGCGGTACAGCGCGGCGATCTTGCCCAGCGCCGCGGTCAGCTGCTCGGGGCCGTCGCCGGCCCCCGACCACCAGGCGTCCGCCTCGCGGTAGAGCTCGTCCGCGAGCTTCGACGCCAGCCGCATGAGCAACTCGCGCTTGTCCGCGAAATAGAAGTAGAACGCGGTGCGCGAGATGCCGGCGCGCCTGGCGATCCGCTCGACGCTCAGGCTCGCGTAGGACGCGCCTTCGCCGAGCAGCTCCTCCATCGCCTGCAGCACCGCGGCCTCGATCGCCTGCCGCTTCTCGGTCGGCGAGTCGGGTCGCCGCGACAGGCTCTGGACGTTCATCTCATGGCGCAGGGTACGCCTCATCGGGGTGCCTGGTCCGCAGCAGCGACTACCGTTCCTCCGCGATGCACGTCTCCCACCTCGAGTCGGCCGAGGCGTTCGTGACGCTCGACGGCTCGACGATCCGCGAGCTCGCCGGGCGCGTGTCGCTGCCGACGGACAACCAGTCGCTCGCCGAGGCGACCGTACCTGCCGGCGGCGCGACCGCCGAGCATTACCACGTCGTCAGCGAGGAGCTGTACTTCTTCACGTCGGGCACGGGGCGCCTGCGCGTCGGCGACGAGTACCGCGACGTCCGCGCGGGGGAGTGCGTCGTGATCCCGCCCGGCGAGATCCACAAGCTGACGAACACGGGCGACGAGCCGCTCAGGCTGCTGTGCTGCTGCGCGCCCGCGTACAGCAACGAAGACACCGTCCTGACGGGCGGCTGACGGCCGTGCCGCGCCGTCGCGCGCCGCTGGCGCCGCCGATGCTCGTCGCCGTGCTCGCGCTCGCGCTCGGCGCGCAGGCCGCCGGCGCCTCGCAGATCCCGCCGCAGCCGGGCGCCCTGAAGGCGACGGCGCCCGGGGTCGAGGTCGGCATCGCCGACCAGAAGGCCGACATGTTCTTCGACGAGCGGTTCGGCGAGCTCGGCATCACGCACGCGCGCCTTGCGATCGGCTGGGACTCGCTGACCAAGGCGCGCGACGTGGCCGAGATCGACCTCTGGCTGCGCGCCGCGCGGGCGGCCGGCGCCGAGCCGCTCATCTCCTTCATGCACTCGCGCTCGCGCACGCAGCGCCGCAAGGCGCCGACCCCGGAACGGCTGAAGTACGAGTTCCGGCGCTTCCGCAAGCAGTGGCCGTGGGTGACGACGTTCGCGACCTGGAACGAGGCCAACCACTGCGGCGAGCCGCTGTGCCATCGCCCCCGGCTCGCCGCCGCCTACTACCGCGCGCTGCGCCGCGAGTGCCCGAGCTGCACGATCCTCGCGCCCGAGGTGCTGGACATGCCCAACATGCGCAGCTGGGTCAGGAGGTTCAACCACTGGCTCGGGTTCTCGCCGAAGATCTGGGGCCTGCACAACTACGTCGAGGCCAACCGCTTCAAGACCAGGCGGCTGCGCCAGCTGCTGCGCGTCACCCGGCGCTCGGAGATCTGGCTGACCGAGACCGGCGGGCTCGTGCGCCGCGACAACGGCAGCAGGACGAGGATCCCGGAGGGCCCGCGTCACGCCGGCGAGGTCACGCGGTTCATCTTCGATCGCATCCTGCCCCGCAACCCGCGCATCACGAGGGTCTACCTGTACCACTGGAACTCCGGCTCGCGGAAGGACACGTGGGATTCGGCGCTGATCACGCCCGGTGGCCGCGAGCGCAGCGCGCTGTTCGTGCTCGCGCGCGTGCTGCGGTTCGGGCTGCGTCCGGGCGCGAACTTCCGCTCTGCGATCAGGCGCTGACGTCGTCAGGAGCGCCGGTAGTCTGGCGCGACGGTGATCCTCGACTGCGCGCACTACAGAGACGGGGAGCGCCAGCACAAGGGCCCGCTCTCCGTCGAGGAGGCGGCGCTGCGGTGCAACGAGGACGGCTTCGTGTGGCTCGGGCTGCACGATCCGGATCCCGCCGAGCTGCGCGAGGTCGCGGAGCGCTTCGGGCTTCCGGCGCTCGCGGTCGAGGACGCGAGCAAGGCCCACCAGCGCCCGAAGATCGAGAACTACGCCGACGGCTACTTCCTCGTCCTGCACACGGCCCGCTATCTCGACGACCGCGAGGAGGTCGAGTTCGGCGAGGTGCACGTGTTCAACGGCCCGCGCTACGTCATCGTCGTCCGCCACGGCGCGGCCAGCGAGCTGCATTCCGCCCGCGAGCGCCTGGAGGCCAACCCGACGCTGCTGCGCGAGGGCCCCGCCGCGGCGGTCTGGGCGATCATGGACAAGATCGTCGACGACTACGAGCCGGTCATGGCCGGCCTGGAGAACGACGTCGAGGAGGTCGAGGTCGACGTCTTCGCCGAACGCGACGACCAGACCAAGCGGATCTACTTCCTGCGCCGCGAGTTCGCGGAGTTCTACCGCGCGGTGCATCCCGTCATGCAGCCGATGGACCTGATCGTGTCGGCGGAGTACCCCGACGTCTCCTCGCTGCTGCGCGAGCACCTGCGCGACGTGGCCGACCACGTCAAGCGCATCGAGGATGCGATCACGACCCAGCGCGAGCTGCTGACGAGCATCCTGCAGGCCAACCTCGCCGTCATCTCGCTGCAGCAGAGCGACGTCGTCAAGAAGATCTCGGGCTGGGCGGCGATCATCACCGTGCCGACGCTGATGGCGAGCATCTACGGGATGAACTTCGAGCACATGCCCGAGCTCGACTGGCGGTACGGCTATCCGGCGGCGCTGATCACGATGCTGCTCGTCGGCTTGGTGCTGCACCGGGTCCTGCGCCGAGCCGGCTGGCTGTAGCAGGATCGCGCGATGGGGCACGAGGGCAGCCTGATCCTGGTTGCGGGCCTGCTGCTCGCGCTCGGCCTCGCGGCGTCGCTGCTCGCCGGGCGGCTGCGGATCCCTGGCCTCGTGCTCTTCCTCGGCGTCGGCATGCTCGTCGGGTCCGACGTCCTCGGGCTGATCTCGTTCACCGACTACGAGCTCGCGCGCACGATCGGCGTCATCGCGCTGGCGCTGATCCTCTTCGAGGGCGGGCTCGCCGCCGGCCTGCCCGAGATCCGCCCGGTGCTCGGATCGGCGCTGAGCCTCGCGACGATCGGCACGCTCGTGACGGCGGTCGTCACCGGCGTCGCCGCCTCGCTGCTGCTCGACCTCAGCCTCCTGCAGGGCATGCTCGTCGGCGCGATCGTGTCGGCGACGGACGGCGCCGCGATCTTCGCGCTGCTGCGGGGGTCGACGCTCAAGCGTCGCCTGGCGCGCACGCTGGAGGGCGAGGCCGGGATGAACGACCCCGTCGCGGTCCTGCTCGTGCTCGGCTTCATCGAGTGGATCAAGCGGCCGGACTTCGGGATCTTCGACATGGCCGTCCTCTTCGTGCAGCAGCTCGGGATCGGCGCCGTCGTCGGGATCGGCGTCGGCTGGCTGGCGGTGCAGGCGTTTCGCCGCACGCGGCTGGCCACGGGCGGCCTGTACCCGGTGGCCTCGCTCGCGGTCGTGGCGCTGGCCTTCGGACTGGCCGACGTGCTGCATGGGTCGGCCTTCTTCGCGGTCTATCTCGCCGGCCTGGCGATGGGGTCGACGAACCTGCCGGCGCGCCAGACCGTGCATGCGTTCCACGACGGGCTGGCGTGGGTCGCGCAGCTGGCGATGTTCGTCACGCTGGGCCTGCTCGTGTTCCCGACGCAGCTGGGCGACATCGCACTCGAGGGGACGCTGATCGCGCTCGTGCTCGTCTTCGTCGCGCGGCCGGTCGCCGTGATGGTCGCGACGGCGTTCGCTCCGCTCGGCGGCAGCGACCGCCTCGTGCTCGGTTGGGCGGGGCTGCGCGGTGCCGTGCCGGTGGTGCTCGCGACGTTCCCGATCATCGAAGGCGTCGACGGTAGCCTGACGTTCTTCAACATCGCGTTCTTCGCCGTGCTCGTGTCGACGCTGCTGCAGGGCGCGACGTTCGAGCCGATCGCGCGCGCGCTCAAGGCGACGACCGAGGAACCAGCTCTGCCGCGCCCGCTCGTCGAGGTCGGCTCGATCCGCCAGCTCGGCGCGGACGTCGTCGAGGTGCCGATCGCGGATGGCGACGCGGCGATCGGCGTCCGCGTGCGCGACCTCGGGCTGCCGCGCGACGCGCTCGTCAACGTGCTGGTGCGCGGCGACGAGGCGCTGCCGCCGCGCGGCTCGACACGGCTGGAGGCGGGCGACCTGCTGTACATCGTCGCGCGCCAGTCGGCGGTCGCTGCGCTGCACGACGCGCGCGAGCGCTGGCGGACCGGTCCGGTCGGGCCGGCGCCGCGCCCGGAGCGCTCGCCGCCGAGCGGTGCGCCGATCTTCACGACGCGCCCGTGGAGCGTGGACGACGGAGATCCCGATGCGCCGACCCACGTGCTCGGGCTCAAGGTCGTCGAGCGGCTCAACACCCGGTGGGACGTGCCGGGCGCCCTCGTCGTGCTCGAGGACGGGCGCTACGCGGTCACCGGACCGCATGTCCTCGTGGGCGCGCGCGAGCAGCTGCAGTGGCACGCTCGGCGACGGCTGCGCACGGCCGCGACGGACGCCGAGCGGGCCTGGTGGCAGGAGGTGATCGGTGCGTCGGCGCTCTGACGCCTTCGCCGTGGCGGCCGACGCGGTCGTCGCGCCGGCCGAGCGTGTTCGCGCTGTGGCGAGTGCACGCTGTGACGGCGCCGGGTCAGGCCTTCAGCATGTCCTTCATCTGCGACAGCAGCCCGGGCGAGCCGCCTCCGTTCGCGCCCGACTCGCCGGCCATCGTCGCCTCGGGGCCACGGTGCATGTCGTGGGGGGCGTCCTGCAGCTCGGGGCGCGGGGCGCTCGTCGATAGCGGGTCGACGATGTGGAACTCGCCCTTGCCGTCCAGCGACGGCCCGTTGATCCACGACGCGTCCGGCGGCGGCGGCGTGTCGGTGTGGTTGAAGAACCCGTAGGCGACGTTCTCGAAGTCACCCTCGTTCTCGAAGTCGCCCGGCGCATTGGCTGGGTCCTCGAGCTCCTCGAGCACGGCCAGCCACTGCTGCTGGTGCATCGTGTCGCGGGCGATCAGGAAGCGCCACATGTCCTTCATGCCGGGATCGTCGGTCGCCTCGTAGAGGCGCGTCGCCAGCGTCCGGCCGATCGCCTCGGCGGCGACGTTCGCCCGCATGTCGGCGCGCAGGTTGCCGCCGGTGTCGACGTAGCCGGCGGTGAAGGGAACGCCGTTGGCGTCGGCCGGGGTCGCGCCGCCACCGGTCGAGAGGAAGTGGCGCGGCTCGATACCGCTCATCCGCGCCGCGATCAGCGGGTTCGTCGCCACCTCGTCGACGAGCTTGGACTTGGCGCCCTCGAGGTTCATCGCGACCGCCGTCGCGAGCACCTCGACATGGCCGATCTCCTCGGTGCCCGTCGACAGCAGCATGTCGCGATAGCGCGCCGGCCCGCGGGCGTTGAAGCCCTGGAAGAGATACTGCGACATGACGCGCAGCTCGCCCTCGGGGCCGCCGATCGCCTGCTGCAGCATCCGCGCGTACATTGGATTGGGATTGTCGACGCGGACCTTGTAGGCGAGGTCTGAGTGATGAAAGAACACGGGTCTGCCCCTCTCTGCATTGGTCGCGGAGGGCGTGGATACCCCGTGTCGTCCCGGCCGCACGTTGGATTGCGGCTTCCGAGGCGCAGCCACGTCCGTGGCCTCGCGCCGGCGCGCGCGCCCGCGGCCCCGCCTCAGCGGCGAGGGTCGATCTGCACGAGCGGATGCCACGACTCGTGGTCGACCTGCAGCGTCGTGTGGCGGATGCCGAACCTGTCGTGCAGCACCGACTGCAGCTCGCGGCGGCGCAGATGGCAGTCGTCGTCCGGCGCGACGACGATGTGCGCGGCGACGGCCACGAAGCCGGAGGTGACCTCCCAGACGTGCAGGTCGTGGACCTCGACGATCCCGGGCATCCGGGCGAGCGTGCGGCCGACGTCGTCGGGATCGATCCCGCGCGGCGCCGCCTCCAGCAGCACGCGCGTGGAGGCGCGCAGCAGCGCCCAGCCCGATCTCAGCATGAGCGCGGCGACCGTCAGGGCGGCGAGCGCGTCGACCTCCGCCGGGCCGCCCGAGGCGATGACGGCGCCGGCGACGACGGCCGCGCCCGAGCCGTAGAGATCCGCGAGCACGTGTGCGCGCGCGCCCGCGACGTTGAGGCTCTGGCGCTCGGAGCGCGACAGCGCCCAGAACGCGGCTACGTTGACGAGCGCTCCGACGGCGCCGACCACGATCACGACCGTCCCGTCGACGTCGGGCGGCGCCCCCAGGCGGCGCACGCCCTCGACGGCGATGACGCCGGCGAGCGCGAACAGGGTGGCGCCGTTGATCTGCGCCGAGAGGATCTCGGCGCGGCCGAAGCCGAAGGTGAAGGCGCCCTTGGCGGGCCGCGCCGCCAGTCCGGCGGCGAACAGGGCGAGCGCGATCGACGCCGCGTCGGTGAGCATGTGGGCGGCGTCGGAGAGCAGCGCGAGCGAGCCCGCGAGCAGGCCGGCGACGATCTCGACGGCCATGAAGCCCGCGATCAGCGCCAGCGCGACCGTCAGCCAGCGCCGATCGGCCTGCGCGGACGGCGCATGCGAGTGCGCTGCATGGGAATCCCCGTGGGCATGGTGATGAGGGCCGTGCACGCTGCCGATCGTACGCGCCGCATCGCCCCCGGTCATTGCGAGCGGACGGTTGAAGGACCCATAGAGGGAGGGCTCAGCCCACCGGCCGTCGTGCCGCCTGTCACGAAGTTGTTACAAAGTCCGCACAAGCGATATGCTGCCCGCGTCATCCGACCGGACCTCAGTAGTGGCCGCGCCTCCTGCGCGGTCTTGCTGTCTGTAGGGTCCGCGACCCTCTGTGCCCGCCGCCGCCCTCACTCACCCCTGCGCCATGACCGCGCCTGAGCGCAAGCCGGTCGCGCGCGGCGCCGTCGCCGGCTTCATGCTGCTCGCGGCGCTGCTGCTGTTCGGCGCGATCGGCGCCGTCGTCGGCGCCCTGACCGGCGCGCTCGGGATCTTCCTCACGCTCGGCGTCCTCGTCGGGTTCGTCGTCGGCGTCGCCGTCGTGCGCTCGCGCTTCCCGGACCTGTAGCGATGGCCGTCCTGCGCTACATCGATCTCGTCCTGCTGTGGCTGACCGTGCCGCTGGCGCTCGTCCTCGGCGCGCCGCAGTTCGGCGTGCTGCTCGCCGCCGTCGTCTGGACGGTGCAGCGGCTCACGGCGCTGGAGATGGACCGGCGGGCGCAGGCGCGCGAGAGCGCCCGCGAGGCGATCGGCCTGAACGTGGTGACGATGATCGTGCGCATGTGGCTGATCGGCGCGACCGTCGTGATCGCCGGCGTCGCCGGCGAGCGCGAGGACGGCGTCGCCGCCGCCGTCGTGCTGCTCGCCACCTTCACCGTCTCGTTCGCGGCGACGCTGCTGACCCGCTCGCTGACCCGCTCCGCACCTCGACCAGGAACTGCCAAGCACGCATGAGCACACGCGCGAAAGTCTTCACCGGCCTGGGCATCTACGTCGTGGCGATCGCCGTGGTGTACGCCATCTTCGGCTCGTCGGGCAAGAACGAGGCCTTCCAGCCGCAGAACGAGTTCCGGCTCGAGCCCTGGATCGAACTGCCCGGGCCGTTCGACATCACCAAGGCCGTCGTGTACGTCATGGGTGCCGCCGCGCTGACGGTGCTCGGGATGATCTACATCGCGCGCCGCATGCAGGCCAAGCCCAACCGCGTGCAGACGCTCGTGGAGACGGTCTTCAACGTGATGCGCGACAACATCACGCGCAACAACATGGACGCGACGATGGCGGCGAAGTGGTTTCCCTTCATCGCGACGCTGTTTCTCTTCATCTGGATCTCCAACCTCGTCGGGTACGTCCCGCTGCCGACGAACACCGAGCACCCGAGCACGATCCTCGGGATCGAGTTCCCGTCGTTCGTGATCTACGCGGCGACCGCGAACCTGTCCGTGCCGCTCGTCCTCGCGGTCGTGGTCTTCGTCGGCTACACGGTCGAGGGCCTGCGCGCGAAGGGGCCGATCGGCTACCTCAAGGCGCTCGTGCCCGCCGGCGTTCCGGGTGGGCTGAAGCCGGTGCTGTTCGTGCTCGAGTTGTTCTCGAACCTCTTGCGGCTCATCTCGCTGAGCGTTCGACTCTTCGCGAACATCCTCGCCGGCCATCTCATCATCCTGTTCATGGCCGGCGGCATCGCCGTGCTGCTGGGCAACGCGGCGATCGGCGTGGTCACGCTGCCGCTCGGCGTGGCCCTGTTCATCTTCGAGGTCGGGCTTGTCGCGACGCTGCAGGCCTTCATCTTCGCCACGCTGGCCTCGATCTACTTCGGCGGCGCCGTCGCCCATGACCACTGATCAACTGAACACAAGGAGCAATTCGTGAGCGTTCTCGTAAGCATCATCGCCGAGGCCTCGAGCGCGGCTGACGCGCTGGCCGAGGCCGAGGCCAACGGCGCCAGCGCCGGCGGCAAGATCGCCCTCGGCGTCGGTGGCGGACTCGGTGCCGCGGGCGCCGGCATCGGCATCGGCTACATCTTCGGCAACGTCATCCAGGCGGTCACGCGCCAGCCGGAGATGAAGGACGAGATCACCTCGATCCAGTGGCTGGGCTTCGCCCTCACCGAGGCCTGCGTGTTCTACGGCCTCGTCGCCGGCCTGCTGGCCTTCTTCCTCTAGGCCGCGATGCTCGATTCGGCGTTTATCCTGGCGGCCGAGGCCGCAGGCGAGGACGAGGGCGGCAGCTTCCTCGTCCAGCCCGACGTCGGGCTCATGCTGTGGACGCTGCTCGTCTTCGCCATCTCGGGCTACCTGCTCAAGAAGTACGCATTTCCCCAGATCGCCGAGGCGCTCGACCGCCGCCAGCGCATCATCGAGGACTCGCTGGAGACGGCCGCCGCGACACGGGCGGAGGCCGAGACGCTGCTCGAGGAGTACCGCGAGCGGCTCGCCGCCGCCCGCGAGCAGGCCGAGGCGATCCTGGCTCGTGCCCGCAAGGCCGCCGAGATCAGCGAGCAGGAGACGCTCGCCGAGGCCAAGGAGCGCCGCGAGGAGCTGCTCGCGCAGACCAAGCGCGAGATCGAGACCGAGACGCGGCGGGCGATCCAGGACATCCGCAACGAGGTCGCCGACCTGACGATCCTGGCGACGGAGAAGATCACCCGCAAGACGCTCACCGAGGCCGACCAGCGCAAGCTCGTCGAGGACACGCTCGCCGAGCTGGACTTCTCCGCGCTCGCCGGCGAAGGGAGCAGGGCGTAGCCATGGAGGAGATCGCCGAGGTCTACGGTCGGTCGCTGTTCGAGGTCGCCTCCGAGCACGGCAAGACCGACGAGATCCGCGAGCAGCTCGGCCAGTTCGCCGGCGCGCTCGACGACAACCGCGACCTCGCCGTCTACTTCTTCTCGCCCTACTTCTCCACGCAGGAGAAGAAGGACGGGCTCGTGAAGCTGCTCGACGGAGCGGACGACGAGCTCGTCAACTTCCTCGAGCTGCTGATCGAGAAGCACCGCATGCCGGCGATCTTCCGCATCCGGCGCCACTACGACTCGCTCTGGGAGCGGGCCCACCAGATCCTGCCCGTCCAGATCGCGACGGCGATCGAGCTCGACGAGGGCGTCGCGAGGCAGCTCGGCGAGCAGATCGAGCAGACCACCGGCCAGAGGATCGAGCTGACCCAGACCGTCGACCCGGAGATCCTCGGCGGCATCGTCCTGCGCGTCGGCAACTCGATCCTCGACGCATCGATTCGCAACCGACTTGAAAACCTGAGAAGGGCCGTCGCGCGCGGCGCGGCCTGACGGGAAAGGCATACATGCAGATCAAGCCCGACGAAATCACCTCCATCCTCAAGAGCCGCATCGAGGGCCTTGACGCCGGCTCGGCCGAGTTGACCGAGGTCGGCACGGTCCTCTCCGTCGGCGACGGCATCGCCCGCGTCCACGGCCTCGAGAACGCGATGTCGTTCGAGATGCTCGAGCTGCCCCACGACGTCACCGGCCTGGCGCTGAACCTCGAGTCCGACAACGTCGGCGTCGTGCTGTTCGGCAACTGGCAGCTGATCAAGGAGGGCGACACGGTCAAGCGGACCGGCTCGCTGCTCGAGATCCCGGTCGGCGAGGAGCTCCTGGGCCGGATCGTCGACCCGCTCGGCAACCCGCTGGACGGCAAGGGCGACATCAACACCTCGACGCGCCGCCCGGCGGAGTTCAAGGCGCCGGGCGTCGTCCAGCGCCAGCCGGTCGTCGAGCCGATGCAGACCGGCCTGAAGGCGATCGACTCGATGATCCCGATCGGCCGCGGCCAGCGCGAGCTGATCATCGGCGACCGCCAGGTCGGCAAGACGGCGATCGCGCTGGACACGATCATCAACAACAAGGGCAGCGGCCTGGTCTCGGTCTACGTGGCGATCGGCCAGCGGATGGCGACGGTCGTGCAGATCGCCGAGACGTTGCGCGAGTACGGCGCGATGGAGAACACGATCATCGTGGCCGCCGCCGCCGACGAGGCCGCGCCGGTGAAGTTCCTCGCGCCGTACGCGGGCTGCGCGATGGCCGAGCACTTCCTCTACGACGGCAAGGCCGCGCTGTGCGTCTACGACGACCTCACCAAGCATGCGTTCGCCTACCGCCAGATGTCGCTGCTGCTGCGGCGTCCGCCGGGGCGCGAGGCCTACCCGGGTGACGTCTTCTACCTGCACAGCCGGCTGCTCGAGCGCGCCGTCAAGCTCAACGACGAGCTCGGCGGCGGGTCGATGACGGCGCTGCCGATCATCGAGACGCAGGCCGGCGACGTGTCGGCCTACATCCCGACCAACGTCATCTCGATCACCGACGGGCAGATCTTCCTCGAGCCAAAGCTGTTCTTCTCCGGCGTGCGCCCGGCGATCAACGTCGGCATCTCGGTGTCGCGGGTCGGCGGCAACGCGCCGATCAAGCCGATGAAGAAGGTCGCCGGCCGGCTCAAGCTCGAGCTGTCGCAGTACCGCGATCTGGAGGCCTTCGCGCAGTTCGGCTCCGACCTCGACGCCGACACGCAGGCGACGCTGGCGCGCGGTGAGCGGCTCGTCAAGACGCTCAACCAGAAGGAGCGCTCGCCGATGGCCGTCGAGGAGCAGGTCGTCGTGATCTACGCGGCGACGAACGGCTTCCTCGATCGCATCACCGTCGATCGCGTGCCCGAGTTCCACGAGGCGCTCGTGGCGCGGATGCGGGCCGAGCACGCCGAGCTGCTGGAGAAGATCTCGGGCGGCGACTGGAGCGACGACACCGAGGGCTCGGTGCGTGACGCCGTCGCCGAGTTCGCCGACGACTTCGGCTACGACCTCGACGAGGACGGCGGCGCGATGGACGACGCCGGCGCCGACGAGACGAGCGCTCGCGCGACCGCCGCCGACGACGTCACCGCCGACGAGCCCGAGGAGGAGGCCGTACCCGCGTGAGATCGTCCGACTGCTCGACAACAGCCGGGCCCGGCCCGCGACGCAGGTCCTCGCGATGAGTGCATCGCAGCGCGACGTCAAGAACCGGATCGGCTCGGTCAAGAACATCCAGAAGATCACCCGCGCGATGGAGATGGTCGCGGCCGCCCGGCTGCGGCGCGCCGAGCAGCGCATCGAGGCGCTGCGGCCATACGCGGGCGCGATCCGGCGGATGACGCGCCAGGCCGCCGAGGCGGCAGGCAGCGAGATCTCGGGCGTTCCCGTTCTCCAGGAGCACGAGTCCGAGAAGACGATCGCGCTGCTGCTCGTGACCGGCGACCGAGGACTCGCGGGCGCCTTCAACTCGCAGATCATCCGCGCCGGCCTGCGGGCCGCGCGCGAGCACGAGGGCGACGGCCGCGCGGTGCTCTACAGCGCCGTCGGCCGCCGCGGCGTGTCGACGCTGAACTTCCGCGGCAAGGACCCCGCGGGACGCTACGTCGGCTTCACCGACCGCCCGTCGTACGCCGACGCGCGGGAGATCGCCGAGGACCTGATCGCCGCATACGTCGACGGCAAGGCCGACCGGGTCGAGATCTTCTACAACGGCTACATCTCGCCGCTCACGCAGGAGGTCCGCCGCGAGACGCTGCTGCCGCTGCAGCAGGCGACGATCCTCGAGGGCACCGAGCCCGACAGCGAGGGCGTCGACGGGGACGAGCAGGCCTCGCGGCACGCGCTCGTCGAATACGAGCCCGATCCCGACGAGATCCTCGCGCGGCTGATCCCCGACTACGTCGAGATCTCGGTCTACCGCGCGCTGCTGGAGTCCACGGCCTCCGAGCACGGCGCGCGGATGACCGCGATGCGCAACGCCTCCGAGAACGCGGGCGAGCTGATCGAGGATCTGACCCTTGAGATGAACCGTGCCCGCCAGGCCGAGATCACCCAGGAGATCATGGAAGTGGTGGCCGGTGCGGAGAGCCTCACGTGATGTCGTCCGAAGGCCGGAGCCTGCGGCGGCCGGGTGTGACGTCGTCCGTAGGCCGGAGCTTGCGACGGCCGTAGGCCGAAACCAACTTACAGGAGAACGAATGGCCACCACAGAGACACCACGCAGCGGCGATACCAAGAAGGGCGCGGTCGGCCGGATCGAGGAGATCCAGGGCGTCGTGCTCGAAGCGACCTTCAACGAGGGCGAGCTGCCCGAGATCTACAACGCGCTGACGATCCAGCGCACGCCCTCCACCGAGGCGCGGGAGGCCGACGGCGTAGCGCCCAAGGAAGGTGGCGACGTCCTCGTCTGCGAGGTCCAGCAGCACCTCGGCGACGACCGTGTCCGCGCGGTGGCGATGGACACGACCGACGGCCTGTCGCGCGGGATGGAGGTCGTCGACACCGGCGGCCCGATCACGGTGCCGGTCGGCGAGGGGACGTTGGGGCGGATCTTCAACCTGCTCGGCGAGCCGATCGACCTCGGCGGCCCGGTCGAGTACACCGAGCGCTGGCCGATCCACCGCCCGGCGCCGAACGTCGAGAACCTGACGCCGACGACGGAGATGTTCGAGACCGGCATCAAGGTCGTCGACCTGCTGGCGCCGTACGCCAAGGGCGGCAAGGTCGGCCTGTTCGGCGGCGCCGGCGTCGGCAAGACCGTCCTCATCCAGGAGCTCATCAACAACCTCGCCCAGGAGCACGGCGGCCTGTCGGCCTTCTGCGGCGTCGGCGAGCGCTCGCGCGAGGGCAACGACCTGTGGCTGGAGATGAAGGAGTCGGGCGTCATCGACAAGACGATGCTCGTCTTCGGCCAGATGAACGAGCCGCCCGGCGCCCGCATGCGCGTCGCGCTCTCGGGGCTGACGATGGCGGAGTACTTCCGCGAGCAGGGCGGCCAGGACGTGCTGCTGTTCATCGACAACATCTTCCGCTTCGTGCAGGCCGGCTCCGAGGTCTCGGCGCTGCTGGGCCGGATGCCGTCGCAGGTCGGCTACCAGCCGACGCTCGAGACCGAGATGGGCCTGCTGCAGGAGCGCATCACCTCCACGCGCGAGGGCTCGGTCACGTCGGTGCAGGCGATCTACGTCCCGGCCGACGACCTCACCGACCCGGCGCCGGCCTCGGTGTTCGCCCACCTCAACGCGACGACGGTGCTCTCGCGGGCGATCTCCGAGAAGGGCATCTACCCGGCGGTCGACCCGCTGGACTCGACGTCGACGATCCTCAAGCCGGACATCCTCGGCGAGGAGCACTTCACGGTCGCCAACCGCGTCAAGGAGATCCTCCAGCGCTACAAGGAGCTGCAGGACATCATCGCGATCCTCGGCATCGACGAGCTGTCCGACGAGGACAAGCTCACGGTCAACCGGGCCCGGAAGATCGAGCGGTTCCTCTCGCAGCCGTTCTTCGTCGCCGAGGCGTTCACCGGCCGCTCCGGCGAGTACGTTCCGGTTGCGGACACGGTGCGCGGCTTCCGCGAGATCCTCGACGGCCAGCACGACGACCTGCCCGAGGGCGCCTTCTACATGAAGGGCGGCATCGACCAGGTGTCCGGTACCGAGGAGAAGGCCGAGAAGGACGAGTCCGTCGAGCGCGAGAAGGACGAAACCGACGAGCGCAAGGAGGCCGAGGAGCGAGCCCGCGAAGAGGGCGCTGAGTCCGGCGAGGGCGAGGAGGGCTAGCCCACCTT
>JBKHXR010000071.1:0-55672 GCA_046565905.1 Thermoleophilia bacterium
CCGCAGAAGGAGACCTACTGGGGCCACGTCAACCCGATCGGCCCGCGCGGCGTCTACGACGAGGCCAAGCGCTACGCGGAGGCGCTGACGATGGCCTACCACCGCCAGCAGGGCGTCGACACCGCGATCATGCGCATCTTCAACACCTACGGCGCGAGGATGCGGCCCTACGACGGGCGAGCGATCCCGACGTTCCTGCGCCAGGCCCTGCAGGACCGCCCGATCACGGTCTTCGGCGACGGCAGCCAGACGCGCTCGTTCTGCTACGTCGACGACCTGATCTGCGGGATGATCGCGCTCGCCGAGTCCGGAGAGCACCTGCCGATCAACATCGGCAACCCCAAGGAGTTCACGCTGCTGGAGCTCGCCGAGGCGGTGATCGAGGTCACCGAATCCGGCTCGGAGATCGTCTACGAGGCCCTGCCGACGGACGATCCGCAGGTCCGCCAGCCCGACATCACGCTCGCCCGCGAGCTGCTCGGCTGGGAGCCGGAGGTCGACCTGCGCGAGGGGCTGCGACGGACCGTCGAGCAGGCCGGCACCGCGACGCTCATCGGCGCGGGGAGACGATGAGCGCGAGCGGTCGCCTGCCCACGGCTCGACGCAGGCCTCGACGATCGTGTGACGTGAGCGCCGGCACGGCCGGCCGATGGGCGCGCGGTCGCTCGAGGGGCGGGGCCGGGTGGCGGCGCAGCGGAACATCTGCGATCGTCGACCGTTAGAGCAGGGACATGCCGACGACTGAGCAGAAGCCACGGGAGGGCTCGTCCACGGCGCCGGCGCAGGGGCCGGCGCCCGACTTCGCGCTGTCAGAACGCGACGTGCGCCGCAAGCGCCCGCCGGTGCTCTCCTTCCTGCTCAAGCTCGACACGCTGCGCAAGATCGTGCGCGTCAGCACGCTGCTGGTGCTCGACTCGTTCGGCGTCTACCTGGCGATCCTGACGGCACTGTGGCTGAAGGCGGGCATCCTGACCGGCGACTGGGTCGCCCGCCACCAGGCGCCGCAGACCGACGAGCTGTTCGACTTCGCGTTCCTGCTGACCGTGCTGCTGTTCGCGCGCTCGGGGCTGTACTCCGCTCGCGGCGAGCGCCCGGGGCTGTCGCGGATCGTCTCGTCGCTGGCGCAGGTCGCGCTCGTCGCGCTCGTCTACGCGACGGCGAGCGGAAGCGAGTTCAGCTCGTACTACATCTTCTACGGCTCGCTGTTCTTCGCCGTGTTCTACGTCTCGCTGCTGCGGCGCGCCTACGAGAAGGTGACCGGCATGCTGCTGCGCGCGGCCGGCTACCAGCGCCGCGCCGTCCTCGTCGGCACAGGCGAGCACATCGAGGCCGTCGGCCATGCCCTGCGCGACGCGGCCCACCCGACGGTCAAGGTGGTCGGCTTCATCTCGCTGACGCCGAGGCCGAACAACGGGCTGCTGTCGCTGGGAACGCTCGACGAGCTGTCGCAGGTGATCCACCGTCACCGCATCGACGAGGTGATCATCGCCGACCCCGACTTCCCGCAGCCGCAGGCGGTCGAGCTCGTCGACGTCGCGCACTCCAACGGCGTCCGCGTGCGGATCGCACCGTCGACGATGGAGCTGCTCGTCCACCGCGCCGAGTTCGTGCCCGGCGAGGCGGTGCCGCTGTTCGAGCTCAAGCCGCCGGTCTTCGAGGGCTTCGACTACTTCGTCAAGCGCACGTTCGACCTCATCGGCGCGTCGCTGCTGCTGCTCGTCCTGAGCCCCGTGATGGCGGCGAGCGCGCTCGCCGTCCGGCTCAGCTCGCGCGGGCCGGTGATCTACCGCTCGATGCGGCCGGGCATCGGCGGCGCGCCGTTCGCCTGCCTGAAGTTCCGCACGATGTACCGCGACGCCGACCAGCGCCAGGCCGACCTCGAGTCGCTCAACGAGGCCACGGGCGCGCTGTTCAAGATGCGCGACGACCCGCGGATGACGCCGGTCGGGCGCTTTCTGCGCCGCTACTCGCTCGACGAGCTGCCGCAGCTCTTCAACGTCGTCCGCGGCGACATGTCGCTCGTCGGCCCGCGGCCGCTGCCCGAGCGCGACTTCCAGCGCCTCGACGCGTGGCACAAGAAGCGCTATCTCGTGACGCCCGGGATCACCGGTCTGTGGCAGGTCTCCGGCCGCTCGGAGCTTGACTTCGACGACCTCGTGCGGTTGGACTTCCTGTACCTCGAGCGCTGGTCGGTGTTCCTCGACCTGAGCATCCTCGTCAAGACGGTCCCCGCCGTCTTCACGCGGCGGGGCGCCTTCTGAGCACCGCGCGGCGGGCGGCGATCGGCGCCGTCTTCCTGCTCGTCGTCGCCCTGTTCGTCGGCTACGTCCTGCGCGGCGGCGAGGATGCCGAGCCGCTGCCCGGGCCTCCGCTGCGCGACCTCGCCAAGGCCCGCGGGATGGAGCTGGGCACCGCGGTGCGCGGCGACGCGCTCGGGCGCAACCGCGCCTACCGCCAGACCGTGGCGGCGCAGTTCTCGACGGTCACGCCGGAGAACGAGATGAAGTGGTACGCGATCGAGCCCGAGCGCGGCGAGTACTCCTTCGACGCCGCTGACGAGATCGTGCAGCGGGCACGGGAGGCCGATCAGAAGGTGCGCGGCCACACGCTCGTCTGGCATGCGCAGCTGCCCGACTGGGTCAAGCGGCTCGGCGCGGATGAGCTGCGCCAGGCGACGCGCGAGCACATCCGGCGCGTGATCGCGCACTACGAGGACGACGTCGGCGTCTGGGACGTCGTCAACGAACCGGTCCGCGACGACGGCGGCCTGCGCAACTCGGTATTCATGCGCCGCCTCGGCGAGGCGTACATCGCCGACGCGTTTCGCACCGCGCGCGTCGCCGACGCCGACGCGAAGCTCTACCTCAACGAGATCGGGGCCGAGGGCGTCAACGCGAAGTCCAACCGGCTCTACGAGATCGTGCGCGGCCTGCGGGCGCAGGGCGTGCCGATCGACGGCGTCGGCTTTCAGGTGCACGCCAACCTCGACGGGCTGCCCGGCGACTTCGTCGCCAACATGCGGCGCTTCCGGGCGCTCGGGCTGGACATCGCGATCACCGAGGCCGACGTCGGCATCCCGATGCCGCCGGACGAGAGCAAGCTGCGCGCCCAGGCGCGCATCTACGAGCAGATCGTGCGCAGCTGCCTCGCCGTCGACTGCCGCTCGCTGACCTTCTGGGGCTTCACGGACGGGCGCTCGTGGATCTCCGAGACACAGGCCGGCATGGGCGCCGCGACGCTGCTCGACGAGGACCTGCAACCCAAGCCGGCGTTCGCCGCCGTGCAGCGGCTGCTCGCGCGATAGCGGCGTGCGGACGGGCTTTCGCGCCGCGGCCGGGTGTGACGAATCGTCGTCGGATGGCGACGGTCGCTCGCCACACCTCCGCCGCCGGTCGCGCGCGCGCCGCGCCGCAGCGGCGGCCGGCGAAGCAGGGGCGCGACGCCGCCGCCGGGTCCGGCGCGCGCTGCCGCGATAATCGCCGCGTGGCCTACCGCTACCTCTTCGAGCAGATGGTGCGCCGCGAGCTGCGCCAGAAGTACCGCGGCTCGGCGCTGGGCGTGCTGTGGTACCTGATCAACCCGCTCGTCCTGATGGGCGCCTACTACCTCATGTTCGGGGTCATCTTCGACCAGGCGTCCGAGCCCGACTACCCGCTCTTCTTGCTCGTCGGGCTCGTCGTCTGGGTGTTCTTCAACCAGGCGGTCGTCAGCGCCGCGCCGTCGCTGCTGGACCAGGGCGCGCTGATCCGCAAGGCGCGCTTTCCGCGCGAGATCATCCCGGCGTCGGTCGTCACCGTGCAGCTCGTGACGTTCCTCGCGCTGCTGGCGCTGCTGACGCCGGTCACGATCGCGATCCGCGGCTCGATCGACGTCGCGCTGCTGCTGCTGCCGCTCGTGCTCACCTGCCTGTTCGCCTTCGTCCTCGGCTTCGCGCTCGTCGTCAGCATCCTGCACGCCTACTTCCGCGACGTGGCGCCGATCCTCTCGGCGGCGCTGCTGCCGTGGTTCTTCGTATCGCCGATCTTCTTTCGCCCCGAGTCGATCACCGAGCAGGCGACGGCGCGCTTCGTGCTCGAGTGGGTCAACCCGATCGCGCCGTTCATCGGCGCGATCCGCGACGTGATCTACGGCGGCGTGGTGCCGGCCGCCCCGCAGCTCGCGTACGTCGCGATCGCCGCGGCGATCGCGCTGCTCGGCGGCCGGCTGCTGTTCCGGCGGCTGCAGGGCGAGCTGGCGGTGGTCGTGTGAGCAGCGAGCTCGAGAGCTCCCTGCGACCGGGCGAGATCGTGATGCAGCGCGCCTCGCGCGCCTTCAGCGTCCGCGCCGATCGCGGCCGCACGCTGAAGGAGATGCTGATCGGCCGCAGGCGCGCGGGCGGGCCGCCGCCCGTCGAGGCGCTGCGCGACGTGTCGCTGCACATCGAGCCGGGCGAGACGGTCGGGATGGTGGGGCGCAACGGCGCCGGCAAGTCCTCGACGCTGCGCGTGCTCGCGGGGATCGTGCCGCTGAACTCCGGCCGCGTCGGCTGCGGCGGGAAGGTCGTCTCCCAGCTCGAGCTCGGCGCCGGCTTCGGGCGCGAGTTCTCCGGCCGCGAGAACATCTTCCTCAACGGCGCGCTGCACGGGTTGCAGAAGGAGCAGATCGAGTCCCGGCTGGAGGCGATCATCGACTTCTCGGAACTCGGCGACTTCATCGACGCACCGGTCGCGACGTACTCGTCGGGCATGTTCCTGCGCCTGGGCTTCTCGATCGCCGCCCACCTCGACGCCGACGTGCTGCTGATCGACGAGGTGCTCGCCGTCGGCGACGAGGCCTTCCAGCGCAAGTGCGAGGCGCGCATCGCCGAGCAGATCGCCGGCGGCGCGACGCTCGTGCTCGTCTCGCACGACGCATCGCTGATCGAGCGCACCTGCGAGCGGCTCGTCGTGCTCGACGGCGGGCGCAAGGTGTTCGACGGCCCCGTCGACGAGGGGATGCCCTTCTACCACCGGCTGATGGGCACGGCCGACAGCGTTCCGCCTGTGCCCGGTGAGCCGTTGGGTCAGCGGGTGTCGCCGCAATGAAGCCCGAGCAGGCCCTCGCGGCCGCCCGCGCGGCGGCGGCGCAGCGCGACGACGTTCTGCCGGCCGGGATGTCGATCGAGCCGACCGAGCGCGTCTCGATCGAGCAGCTGATGGAATGGGCGAACATCGAGCCCGATCCCGACCTGATGCGCTCGACGCGGCGGCTGGGCGCGCCGATCACGTGGGCCAAGCGCCAGCTCGTCCACGTCATGCGCCAGTACCTGCGCGAGCTGCAGTCCCAGCAGACGCGCTTCAACCTCAACGTCCTGATCCGGCTGGCCGAGCTCGAGGACCGCGTGGCGCGGCTCGAGGACCGTGCCGGGGACCGCGGTCGGGCAGACCCGGGTTGAACGTCCACCAGATCCTCAGCGGCGCCGGTCCCTACGACGCCGTGACGACGCAGGCGCTCGCCTTCCGCGACCTCTTCCGCGGCTGGAGCTGGGGCGGGCGCGACGTCGCCGCGGAGATCGATCCGCGGATCGGCGACCGCATCGCGCCGCTGCGGACGCTGAACGCGCGCGACGGCGACGTGCTGCTCGTGCACTACTCGGCGTACGCGCCGAAGCTGCGCGAGGTGCTCGAGCTGCCCCAGCGCAAGCTGCTGATCTCGCACAACATCACGCCCGCGCGCTGGTTCTGGGACCACGACCCGCAGGCGGCGGTGGTCTGCGCGCTCGGGCGCAAGCAGCTGCCGGAGTTCGCGGCCGCGGTCGACGTCGCCGCCGGCGTCTCGCTCTACAACGCCCGCGAGTTCGGCTCGGACACCGTCATCCCGATCCTCTTCGACCCATCGGGCCTCGGCGCCCCGCGCGTGCCGGCCGAGCCACACGAGTGGGTCGCGCCGGCACACCCGACGGTCCTCTTCGTCGGGCGCCTCGCGCCGCACAAGCGCCAGGACGCGGTGATCCGCGCGTTCGAGCTCTACCGCCGCCGCCACGCGCCGGACGCGCGGCTCGTGCTCGTCGGGGCGCCGATCAACTGGGCCTACGACGCGGCGATGCGCGAGCTCGCCGAGGAGCTGTCGCCGGGACGGGTGACGATCGAGTCGGGGCTGACGCGCGAGCAGCTCGCCGACCGCTGGCGCTCGGCCGACGCCTTCCTCTGCCTCTCAGAGCACGAGGGCTTCTGCATCCCGCTCCTGGAGGCGTTTCACTTCGGCGTGCCGGTCGTGGCGCGGGCGGTCGGCGGCGTGCCCGAGGTCGCCGGCGACGCCGCGCTGCTGCTCGACGGGCAGGACGGCGAGAGCGTCGCCGCCGAGCTGCTCGCGCTCGTCGTCGGCGACGGCGAGCTGCGCGAGCAGCTGCGCGCGCGCGGGGCTGCGCGGGTTGCGGCATACGCCCCGCAGCGGACGGCGCAGACGCTGCGCGAGGCGCTCGAATCGCTCGATCGCTGATCCGCGGCATGTGACGACACGCACGTATCCGCAGCGAGCCGATCGTGCTCCTCGTCGACATGACCTCACCGCGCGTCATCGAGCTTCCCCGCCGGCTCGAGCCGGTAAGCCGCGACACGTTCCTCGGCGCGGGGGAGGCGCAAGCTGCCGCACGGCTGGTGTACGTCGCAGACGTCGTCGCGCCGCGCGCCCGCGACGGCGCCGGCCGCGGCGTGCGCCGGCCGGGATCGATCGGCGCAGCCCCCGTGGCGGAGCCGGATCAGCGCTCGCGCGCGAGCGCGAGCGCGTGCACCGGCCCGGCCTCGGCCACGGGCTGCGGGCCGTCGAGGTTCGTCGTCACGTAGCCGAGCTCGTCCATCAGCGCGCAGAACTCGGCGTTGGTGTCGTGCAGCTCGCAGACGATCGCCGGGCGGTTGGCCGCGATCGTCGCGCGCATGCCCTCGACGGCCTGCAGCTCGGCGCCCTCGGTGTCGATCTTCAGCACGTCGGGCGGCGGGATCTCGCCCGTCCCCACGAGGTCGTCGATCGACACCACGCGGACGTCGATCTCGTCGCGCACGTCGGCATGCCGGCCCGTCGACGCGAGATGCGACCAGCTCGCCTCGCCGACGACGAGCAACCGCGCCGACCCGGCGGCCGCGCCGACCGCCTGCTCGCGAACGGAGGCGTGCGCGAAGCCGTTGAGCGCGATGTTGCGCGCGACGGCGCGGGCGCACTCGGGAACGGGCTCGAAGGCGACGACGCGCCCCTGCGGGCCGACCAGCCGGGCACCGAGGATCGTGAAGAAGCCGACGTTCGCGCCCACGTCGTAGAAGACGGCGCCCGGCGCGAGCAGGCGGCGCAGCGCCTCCTGGACCGGCGGCTCGAGCGTCCCGCGGACGATCAGGCCGGCGTGCGCGTGGTCGAGCGGCAGGTCGGCTGTCGAGACCTGCAGCAGGTGGCCGAGGCCGCCGGCGATCGGGACCGGCGCACGGCCGTACCAGTGCGACGCGCGCGCCAGCAGCGCGCGCCGCGCCCGGCCGGCGCGCAGGCGCGCGCCGAGCTCGGCGCGGCGGTCCTCCGGCATTCCCGTGATCAGGTGCGTCGCGCCGTTGCGCAGGCGGCCGGTCAGCTCGTGGCGCAGCTGGCGGAGGGTGCCCGGCATCGGGATGATGATCGCACCGATGCCCGCGGGGGCCCGGGCCGCGGCGCGCGAGCCGGTCGCGCGTCGCGGCGCGCGATCAGCTTCGGCGCGCGCGGAGCGGCTGGACGTGCGGCTCAGCCGCGGCGGTAGGGATCGACGTACACGTCGTCGATCTGCCACGCGCCCTCGCCCCGTGCGACGAAGCGCAGCGAGACCGGCAGGGCGTTGTCGAAGTCGGGCGCGATCTCGTTGACGCGCATCGGCAGGACGGGTGAGGGCGCCCACGTCCCGTCGGCGACGATCGTGCCGAGCTGCACGCTCTTCTCCCTGTCGGTCCGCTTGGCGTAGACGGCGTCGACCTGGAGCACGCCGGCGCCGGTTCCGCGGGCGAAGAAGCGCATCGTGCGGTGCTCGATGCCGACGCAGACGGGAGCCGTCGTCGCGGCTGCGCCGGTGGGCAGGTGCATCGACATGCGGTCGGCGGGACCACCGACGAAGAACGGCTCGTTGCCCTCGACGGCGGTGGCGCCACCCTGCACGTCCCAGCCCGCGCCGCCGGCCTCGACGCCGCCGTCGGGAGCCAGAAAGTAGTCGGCGGCGTCCTGCCACGGGGTGAAGGGCTGGACGGTCGGGACGACCGGGCAGCCGCCGGTCGCGGTCGAGTCGTCCGCCGCAGCGGGGCCGCTGAGCACAGCGGTCGCGGCGAACGCGGCGGCGCAGGCGAGCATGGCACGGCGACGGGCGGTGGTGAACGACACGGTGACGACCCCTCCGGTAGATGGGAGCGCGGACTTGCGCTCGCTGCCGTTATCGGTCAGGTCGCCGAGAGCCGAGCGATTGGGGGCATTTCGTCGGACGAGCGTCCAGGAAACGGTGCCGGCGGCTCCGGTCGCGTGGCGCCGGGTTACCCTGCGCCCACCATGGCGGAGCCGATCGGTCTGACCGAGGAGACACGATCGCTGCGCCGCGAGCGGATGGCGGCGCGGGTGCTCGCCAGCGAGGCGATCGCCGCCGCGCCGTTCCTCGTGGCGGTCGCGCTGCTGCTCGCCGTCGCGCCCCCGGGTTCGATCGAGGCGCTGGACGTCGTGCTGCTCGTGCTGCTGCTGGCGGTCATGGGACGGCTGAAGTTCGAGACGGGGGCGGGCTCGCTCGTGCCGACGCAGCTCGCATTCGTGCCGATGCTCTTCGTCCTCGCGCCCGCGCTCGCGCCGCTCGTGGTGGTCGCCGGCTTCGTCGTGGGCTCGCTGCCGGACGTCATCCGCCGGCGCCAGCATCCGTCATGGCTGATCAGCGCCGTCGCCGACGCGACGTTCGCGATCGGGCCGGCGATCGTGTTCGTCGTCTTCGACGTCCGGGAGCCCGCGTTCGCCGACTGGCCGGTCTACGTCCTCGCGCTCGCCGCCCAGTTCGCCGGCGACCTCGGCAGCTCGACGCTGCGCGAGCGCATCGGGCGGGGGGTCAGGCCGCAGATCCAGCTCGACATCCTGCGCGAGGTCTGGCTCGTCGACGTGCTGCTGTCGCCGATCGGGCTGCTGGCGGCGCTGGCGAGCGCGATCGAGCGCTACGCGTTCCTGCTCGTGCTGCCGCTCGGCGCGCTGCTCAGCGTCTTCGCGCGCGAGCGGCGCGAGCGGATCGGGACCGCGATCGAGCTGAGCTCCGCCTACCGCGGGACGGCGCTGCTGCTCGGCGACGTGCTGACCGAGGACGACGAGTACACCGGGATGCACAGTCAGGGCGTCGTCGTGTTCGCGCTCGCGATCGCCGACGAGCTGAAGGTCGACGAGGAGGAGCGCAGGATGGTCGAGTTCGGCGCGCTGCTGCACGACATCGGCAAGATGTCCACGCCCAAGGAGATCCTCAACAAGGCCGGCCCGCTCGACGATGACGAGTGGGAGACGATGTGCAAGCACACGATCGACGGCCAGCGGATGCTCGACCAGGTCGGCGGGACGCTGCACGAGGTCGGTGCGGTGGTGCGCTCCTCGCACGAGCGATACGACGGAACGGGGTATCCCGACAAGCTGCGCGGCGAGGCGATTCCCCACTCGGCGCGGATCGTCGCGGTCGCCGACGCCTACAGCGCGATGACCACGCGACGGTCCTACCGCGAGGCGATGTCCCCGGTCGTGGCGGCAGCCGAGCTGCGGGCGAACGCCGGGACGCAGTTCGACCCCCGCGTCGTCGACGCTGCGCTGACCGTGCTGGCGCGAGACCTCGACGTCCCGGTCGCCCTGACAGGCGGCGAGACCGCTGCGTAAGATGACGCCGACGCCCGCTCGCTCACATCGGAGGCGGCGGGCGATCGCCGACCTCGAGGAGTTGCTGGCTTGAGCCTGAGGGATTCGCGCCTCGCGGCGCTCAATCGCATCCGTGAGGCGCGGGAGGAACCCGGCCTGCTGAAGGCCATGCCGATCGATCCGTGGCGGCTCGTCTCGCGGCGGTTCTCGCTGGAGAGCCCCGCCGAGGCGGAGACGCTGTTCGCGATCGCCAACGGCTACATGGGCATCCGCGGCGCCCATGACGAGGGGCTTCCGTCCAACGATCCCGGCTTCTTCCTCAACGGCTTTCACGAGACCTGGCCGATTCCCTACGGCGAGGCGGCGTTCGGCTTCGCGACGACGGGCCAGACGATCGTCAGCGCTCCCGACGGCTCGGTGATCCGCCTCTACGTCGACGAGGAGCCGCTCGTGCTCGGAGAGTCCAAGCTCCTGCACTACGAGCGCGTCCTGGACATGAGGACCGGGATCCTCGAGCGAACCGCGCGCTTCCGCACGGCGCGCGGCGCCGTCGTCGAGCTGTGCTCCAAGCGCCTGGCGTCGCTGCACTGGCGCCACCTCGCGGCGATCTCCTATGAGGTCACGCTCGTCTCCGGGATGGCCGAGCTCGCGCTCGCCTCGGAGCTCGTGACCCACCTGCCGCGTCCCAAGGGCCACGACGATCCGCGGATCGGCGTTCGCATGGACGAATCCGCGCTCGAGCCGATCGAGCAGTTCTGCGAAGCGACGCGCGTGCTGCTGGAGCTGCGCACCCGCTCCAGCGGGATCGGCCTCGCCTGCGGGATGGAGCACCGCATCGACACCGAGCTGCGCCACTCGATCGAGTCCAGCGTGCACGAGGACGAGGGGCGCGTCGTGTTCTTCCTCGACGCCGAGCCGGGCGTGCCGGCGACGATCACGAAGCTGCTGGGCTACCACCACGCGGCGCAGGCGCCGCCCGGCGACCTCGTGCGGCGCGTGAACCGCACGCTGGACCGCGCCGCGGGTGACGGCTTCGAGCGCATCGCCGAGGTCCAGCGCGAGCGCCTGGCCGCGTTCTGGCAGCACTCGGACATCGAGATCGAGGGCCCACCGGACATCCAGCAGGCCGTGCGCTTCAACCTCTTTCAGATCCGCCAGGCGTCCGCCCGCGTCGAGGGCCACGGGATCGCGGCCAAGGGGCTGACCGGCCGCGGCTACGAGGGCCAGTACTTCTGGGACACCGAGATCTACGTGCTGCCGGTGCTGACGTACACCCAGCCGCACGTCGCCCGGCGGCTGCTGCACTTCCGCTACGAGATGCTCGAGGCGGCGCGCCGCCGCGCGCGCCAGCTGGGCCACCGCGGCGCGCTGTTTCCGTGGCGCACGATCTCCGGTGAGGAGGCGTCGGCGTACTACGCCGCGGGAACCGCCCAGTACCACATCAACGCCGCCATCTCCTACGCGGTGCGGCAGTTCGTGCGCGTCACCGGCGACGAGGAGTTCCTCGCCCGCGAGGGCGTCGAGATCCTCGTCGAGACCGCGCGGCTGTGGGCCGACCTCGGCTTCTTCTCCGAGCGCCGCGACGGCGCGTTCTGCATCCAGGGCGTCACCGGGCCCGACGAGTACTCCGCGGTCGTCGACAACAACGCGTACACGAACCTCATGGCGCGCGAGAACCTGTCCGCCGCCGCGGAGGGCCTCGAGCTGCTGCGCGAAACCGATCCCGACGCGTACGACCGGCTCGTCGCGCGCCTGCGGATCGAGGCCGACGAGCCTGCCGAGTGGTGTCGCGCCGCCGAGCAGATGTTCATCCCCTACGACGAGCGCGCGGGCGTGCTGCTGCAGGACGAGCACTTCCTCAACCGCAAGCCGTGGGACTTCCAGTGCACGCCGGTCGACCACTACCCGCTGCTGCTGCACTACCACCCGCTGAACATCTACCGCCACCAGGTGATCAAGCAGACCGACGTCGTGCTCGCGACGTTCCTCGCCGGCGACCGCTTCTCGCTGGAGGAGAAGCGCCGCGTCTTCGAGTACTACGACCCGCTGACGACGGGCGACTCGTCGCTGTCGTCGTGCGTGCAGAGCGTGATGGCGGCCGAGGTCGGCGACATGCAGGCGGCCTACGACTACTTCCTGCTCAGCGTCGCCGTCGACCTCGCCAACCTCGCCGGCAACGTCAGCGACGGCATCCACGTCGCCTCCTGCGGCGGAGTCTGGATGGCGCTCGTCAACGGCTTCGCCGGTCTGCGCGACGTCGCCGGCGACGACCTGCGGTTCACGCCGCGCCTGCCCGCGGACTGGGATCGGATGCGCTTCCGGCTGATCTTCCGCGGCAACCGCCTCGAGGTCGAGATGACGCAGGACGCGACCCGCTACACGCTGCTCGACGGGGCGCCGCTGGCGATCATCAGCGACGGTCAGCGCTTCGAGGTCGCGCCCGGCGCACCGGTCGTAGTGCCGGTCGTCGCCGAGGCCCCGCCGGCCGGGGCGGCGGCGGGCGAAGCGGCCTGACGCGGGTCGCCGCCGTCCACCGGCTCGCGCTTGCGCGGGGCCGCGCCGCGCACGTGCACCGGCGCGAGCGTCAGCCGGAACAGCGCGCCGCCGCCGGGCGCCTCCTCGACGGTGATGGTGCCGCCGTGCGTCTCGGCGACCTGGCGCACGATCGCCAGCCCGAGGCCCGAGCCGGGGCGCCCGCGCGCGGCGGCGCCGCGGTAGAAGCGATCGAAGACGTGCGGGCGGTCGTCGGGCGAGATGCCGGGTCCGTGATCGCGGACGGTCAGCTCGCCGTCGCGCAGCGCGACCTCGACGACCGTGCCCTGCGGTGCGTGCTTGGCGGCGTTGTCGAGCAGGTTGTCGACGGCGCGCCCGAGGCGCTCGGACACGCCCTCCACGAGCGTCGGCTCGAGCCGGTCGTCGAACGACGTGCCCGGCCGCCGGCGACGCGCCCGCGCCACGGCCTCGGCGACGACGTGGTCGAACTGCACGTCGTCGGTCCTCGACAGCGGCTCGTCGCCGCGGGCGAGCTCGATCACGTCGGTGATCAGCGCCGTCAGCTCCTCGGTCTCGGCGCGGACGTCCTCGAGCAGCCGCCGCCGGTCGTCGCCCGCCAGCTCGCCCTGCTCGGCGAGCAGGACCTCGATGTTCGTGCGCAGCGACGTGACCGGCGTGCGCAGCTCGTGCGACGCGTCGGCGACGAGCTGGCGCTGCGAATGCACGGAGTGGTCCAGCGCGCGACGCGAGCGCTCGAGCGCATCGAGCATCGCGTTGAAGCGCTGCGCCATCTGCCCGACCTCGTCGTCGGAGCGAACCTCGATCCGCCGGCCGAGGTCGTCGGTCTCGGTGATGTGCTCGGCGGCCGCGGTCAGCTCGCTGACGGGCTGGATGACCTGGCGGCCGAACAGCCGCCCGAAGAACGCGGCCAGCAGCGTGCCGCCCGCGCACAGCAGGGCGAGCACGAGCCGCAGCCGCGAAAGCGTCGCGTCGACGTTCGTCAGGCTGCGCGCGAGCTGGACGGCGCCGCCGCCGGGCAGCGCGACCGTGAGCACGCGCAGGCGCACGCCGTCGCCGCTGTGCACGTCGCGAAGCTCGGCGCGCGACAGCCCCGCCGCGACAGCGCGGTCTGAGTCGCCGACCGGCACCGACAGGTCGCTGTCGGCGGGCACGACGATCTCGCCGTCGGAGGCGAGCAGCTGGACCGGACCGCCCGGGCTGCCGGCGCGGGCCGGCGGCGCCGGAAAGCGGAAGCCGCGCTCGGTGCTGCGCAGCACGCGGACCGCCGCGCGCTCGACCTGGACGTACTGCTCGGCGAGGCCCTCGTCGATCTGGCTGCGCAGCTCGTTGCGCAGCACGAAGTACGCGGCGACCGACACGAGCACGACGGTGACGCCGACGGTCGCCGCGGCGAGCAGCGTCAGCCGGTGGCGCAGGGCCATCATCGTACGCTGCCGCCTGCGGCCTGCACGTGCGCGACCGCGGCGCGGCGCCGCGCGCTCATGGCTCGCGCAGCACGTAGCCGACGCCCCGCACGGTGTGCAGCAGGCGTCGCTCGCCGCCCTCCTCGGTCTTTCGCCGCAGATAGCCGATGTAGACGCCCAGGGCGTTGGAGGTGGCCCCGAAGTCGTAGCCCCAGACGCGCTCGAACAGCGTCGAGCGCGTCAGCACCTGGCGCGGGTGCTCGAGGAACGTCTCCAGCAGCGAGAACTCGGTCTTGGACAGCTCGATCCGGCGCCCGCCGCGGTGGACCTCGTGCGCCGCGCGGTCGAGCACGAGGTCGGCGAAGGCGAGCGTCGGTCCGCCGGGATCGACGCGGCGCAGCAGCGCGCGCAGGCGCGCGTTGAGCTCGCGCAGCGCGAACGGCTTGACGAGGTAGTCGTCGGCGCCCGCGTCGAGGCCGTCGACCCGGTCGTCGATCGCGTCGCGCGCCGTGAGCATGAGGACGGGCGTGCGGTCGCCCGCGGCGCGCAGCCGGCGGCAGACCTCGAGGCCGTCGACGCGCGGCATCATCACGTCGAGCACGATCGCATCGACAGCGCCCTGCGCGAGCGTGTCGAGCGCCTGCTGGCCGTCCTCGGCGAGCGTCACGTCGTGGCGCTCGAGCGCGAGCGCGCGCTGCAGCGCGGCGCGCACGCCCGGCTCGTCGTCGACTACGAGGACCTTGGTCACAGATGCTCCTGGGTTCAGCACACCACGGTGAGATAAGAGCCTACGAAGTGCTGCCCGCCCGGCCGGTGTGTGACGATGGCGCGGTGAGCTTCGCCGAGCACCTCGAGCGGTTCCATCCCGGCAGCTCGCAGGCCGTGATCGCGCCGGTGCGCGCCGGCGTCGAGGAGCGGCTGCCGGGCTTTCGCGTCCTGCGGCTTGCGCCGGCCGCGGCCGGCGAGCCGTGGATCTACGCGACCTGCGGCGCGGCGCAGAGCGCCGCTGCGGGCGAGCACGGCGCGGAGTACGTGCTGCTCGCACCGGCGCCCGACCCGGTCCTCGTCGAGATGCTCGCGACGCTTGCGCTGGTCAACGCCGACGCGGAGCAGAAGTTCGGCGTCGGCAGCATCATCGCGCTGCGCCGGTCGTGGATGGCGAGCTCGTGGGCCCATCACCTGCTCGTCCTGCCGCCGTACCCGTTCGGGCCCGGGTTCGAGGTCCACGAGAAGGGTGACCGCAGCACCGTCGTGCTGTGGCTCGTGCCGATCCTGCCCGCCGAGGCGCAGTACGTCCGCGAGCACGGCCATCAGGCGCTCGAGCAGATCCTCGAGACGCGCAACGCCAACCTCGCCGATCCCGCCCGCCGGTCGGTCGTCTAGCAGGCTGCTAGGAGCTGTCGCCGCGCCGCGCTGCGGTCTCGTGGCGCTGGCGCGCCTGCGCCATCACGCGGCTGAGGAAGACCGGGTTGCCGACGAGGTATCGCCGCCACATCCGCTTGGGCTCGATCGCCAGCCGGAAGATCCACTCCAGCCCGTTGTCCGACAGCGATGCCGGCGCGCGGGGAACGCGCCCGGAGACGAAGTCGAACAGGGCGCCGACGCTCCACAGCACGTCGCAGGCCAGCCGGTCGACCGTGCGCTGCGCCCAGATCTCCTGCTTGGGCGTGCCCATCCCGACGAGCAGGATGTCGGGCCTGCGCGCGTTGATGTCCTCGATGACGCGCTCGTCGTGGCCGGAGCCGATCTCGAAGTAGCCGTGGTGCGTGCCGACGACGCGCAGCTTCGGGTGCGCGCGGCGCAGGCGCTGGCCGGCCTGCGCGGCGACGCCGGGGTCGCAGCCGAGCAGGTAGACGGAGCGGTCCTGCGCCTCGCAGAGCGCGGCGAGGTTCCAGATCCAGTCCGCGCCGGTCATGCGGTGCGGGATCTCCGCGCTCAGCGCCTTGGCGGCAAGCCGGACGCCGTAGCCGTCGCAGTAGACGAGGTCGGCCTGCTCGAGCGCGGTGCGCAGCGCCGGGTCCTCGCGCGACTGGTTGAGCACGTGCGCGTTGACGTACATGACGCGCCGCGTCGGCTCGCCGCTGCCGACCCAGCCGACGATCCGCTCGAGCAGCTCGTCGGGGTGCCCGAGCTCGATCGGGAGCTCGAAGATCCTCGACTGGCGAGCTTCCGTTGGCGCGATGGCGGCTTCCGTGACCTCTGGCACGACGCCCGGGATCCTAGATGGTCCGTTGCACGACCGGCACCGGCCGGGCAAGCCAACGATCCGCTCGGGCCGGCTCGAGATCTTCCACGTCGGTCGAGCAGCCGCTACGCGGCCGGCTTGCGCCAGACGAACAGGTGCCCGCGACCCTCGCCCTCCAGTCCGAGATCGCGGACGGCCTCGGTCACGCCAGGGTAGGCATCGTCCTGCCAGTCGTGGAAGGCGACGACGCCGCCGGCAGCGAGCGCCGGCTCCCACGTCCGGAAGGTCGCCACCGTCTCGTCGTACTCGTGCGACGAGTCGATGAAGACGGCGTCGACGACCGGCGGGTCGGCCGGCCCGAGGCCGCCGGGCCGGTCGTGCAGGTGCACCCGCTCGCGGTCGGCGGCGGACAGCAGCCCGAGGTAGCGCTCGCGCTCGGGATGCGCCTCGACGTCCCACGAGTGCACCTCGCGCCCGGGCTGGGCGAGCGCCAGGCAGCAGGTCGTCCAGGCGGCCGCGGTTCCGATCTCGGCGATGCGGCCGGCGCCGGCGAGCGTGTCGAGCAGGACGCGCAGCTCGGCCGGCCGGCAGGCCACGTCGATGCTCCACGTGTCGCGCTCGGCCTGGGCGCGGCGCATCGCGCGCAGCCAGAAGCGGGCGACCGGCCGCGGCAGCTGCGCGAGGCTGCGGGCCTGCAGCGCCAGGCGCCGCGCTCGCTCGCCGGCGGAGCGCCGGTCGTCGGCGCGAAAGACATGAAGGCGGCCGCTCACCGGCGGGAACCTATCGCTCCGCGTGTGCCGTGCCGGCGGCCGATCGAGCGGCCGTGAGATGGTTCCCCCGTGCCGATCGTCGCAATCGACGCGCGCGACGCGTTTGCCCCGCAGCTGCGCGGCTGGGGGCGTTACGTGCGCGAGCTCGTCGACGCGCTGCCGGAGCGGCCCGGCCTGGAGTACCGCGTGATCTCCGAGGGCGGCCGGGGGCCCGAGGTGCTCTTCGAGCAGATCGAGCTGCCGATCCGCCTGCGGCGCGAGGCGGCCGACCTCGTCCACGCGCCCAACTGCTTTCTGCCCCTGGCGCGCCCCTGCATGGGCGTCGTGACGATCCACGACCTCGCATTCGAGGTCTTCCCCGACGACTTCTCCAGGCGCACCGGCTGGAAGTACAGGACGTTCACCCGCCGTGCCGCGCGCTCGGCGCAGCGCGTGATCTGCGTCTCCGGCTACACCGCCGCCGACGTGGTGCGCCGCTACGACGTCGACGAGGCGCGCGTGCGGATCATCCCCAACGCACCGTCGCTGCCGATCGGCGACGAGCCGGTGCCCGACGACGGTCCGTACCTGCTCGCCGTCGGCGACCTGCGGCCGAAGAAGAACCTCATGCGGCTGGTGCATGCCTTCGCGTTGCTGCGCAGGGAGGGCCTCGCGCACCGCCTCGTGCTCGCCGGCGTCGACCGGGGGCCGGAGGCCGAGCGCGTGCGCGCGGCGGCGGGCGGCGAGCCCGTGCGGCTGACCGGCTACCTCTCCGATGGCCGCCTGGATGCGCTGATGCGCGGCGCCGACGCGCTCGTCCACCCGTCGCTCTACGAGGGCTTCGGCCTCGTGGTCGTCGAGGCGATGGCGCGTGGCGTGCCGGTGGTGGCCGCCCGCGCGACGGCGCTGCCCGAGACCGGCGGCGGCGCGGCGGCGTACTTCGACCCGCTCGACGTCCGTGACATGGCCAACGCGATCGCCGCTGTCGTCGGCGATCGCAAGCGCCATGCCGAGCTGTCGCGCCTCGGGCTGCAGCGCGCGGGGCGGCTCTCGTGGGCGGGCAGCGCGGCGCTGACGGCGGCCGTCTACGAGGAGCTGCTCACGTGACCGGCGCGGGCGCGGCGGCGGTCCTGGTGTGCGAGGAGACGCCGAGGTGACCGGCGCGGGGCGCGCCGGTGGTGCGCTCTCACCATGAGCGAGCCGGCGCAGCGGACCACCGTCCTGGTGCTGAGCGTCGACGAGGCGCACCTGCTCGAGCAGTCGCTGCCGGCGGCGGTGGCGCAGCCGGGCGCGGAGGTCGTCGTCGTCGACAACGCGTCGTCGGATGCGACGCGGTCGGTGGCGGAGCGATGCGGCGCGCAGGTGCTGGGGCTGCGCGAGCGGGTGTCCTACGCGGCGGCGATGAACGCCGGGATCGTGGCCACGGAGGGCGACGCGGTGCTACTGCTCAACGCCGACTGCGTCCTCGATCCGGGCTTCCTCGCCGCGGCCCGGCCACGGCTGTCGCAGCACGGCGTCGGCTCGGTCGCCCCGCGGCTGCTGCGCTCGACGGGGATGGGGCCCGCCGATCGCCTCGACCGGATCGACGCGGTCGGGATGGTGATCGACCGGCGGCGCAAGAACGGCCTGGTCGGACACGACGAGCCGGCGACCGGCTACCTCGAGGCGGCAGAGGTCTTCGGCGGCGACGGCGCCTGCGTCCTCTACCGGCGCGAGGTCCTGGAGGCGTGCGCGGTCGGCGGCGAGGTGTTCGACGAGGAGCTCGAGCTGTGGGCGTCCGACGCCGACCTCGCGTGGCGGGCGCGGCTGCTCGGCTGGCGCTGCATGTACGAGCCGCGCGCGGTGGGGTGGCACATGCGCTTCTACTCGCCGACGACGCGCGACGCGCTGCCCGAGGCCCACCGCCGGCTGCAGTTTCGCAACCGCCTGCTGATGATCGCCAAGAACGACTCGTGGGCCGACGTACGCGGCGACCTGCACCGGATCGCCCTCTACGAGGTGCTGGCCCTGGGTCACGTGCTGCTGCGCGAGCGCCACCTGCTGCGCGCGTACGCGGCCGCGGCGCGCGCGCTACCGGCGGCTCGGCGGCGACGCGCGGTCGTGCAGGGCAAGCGGACCCGCGGCATCCGCCCGCCGTTCGGGCTGCGCGCGCGGCGATAGCCGCGACGCTCGCGCCGCGATGCCGGAGGGGCTGTGGCGCGCTCGTGGCACCCCTGCAGCGACATCGGCGGCAGAGGTGCCACGGGCCCACGAGCGCCGGAGGGGCGCGACGCCGTCGTGGCACCTATGCAGCGACATGGGCGGCAGAGGTGCCACGCAGGCCACGGGCGCCGGGCCGGGCCCGGTTGTGGCAGCTCTGCAGCGACATCGGCAGCACCCCGCCAGGCCACCGACCGCCGGGGGCGAAGGAAGACGCGGTGGCAGCTATGCAGTGACATGGGCAGCATGTTCGCCACGACCGCGTGGATCGCTGCGCAGCAGCACGGGCGCGTGGCGTGGCGGCAGCTCGTGGCGCGGGGCGTCGATCGCCACACGATCGAGCGCTGGCGCGCCGACGGACGTCTGCGGTCGGTCTACGAGGGCGTCTACGCGGTCGGCCACGTGGCGCCGTCACTGGACGGCGACCACATGGCTGCGGTGCTCGCCAGCGGGCCGGGCGCCGTGCTGAGCCACCGGAGTGCGGCGTTCAGGCTCCGGTTGCTGCGCGGGCGGCCACCGGCGCCGGAGACGACCGTGCCGACCACCGCGCATCGCCGCCGCGCCGGAATCGTGATCCACCGCGTGAGAGCGCTGCACGTGCTCGATACCGCGACGCTCGACGAGATCCCGATCACGACCGTGCCACGGGTGCTGCTCGACCTCGCGCCGACGACGGCGCACGAGGACCTCAGCCGCATGTGCCACGAGGCGTGGGTGCTGCATGAGTGCGCAGGCGACAGGATCGAGGCCTGGATCGCGCGAAACCCGCGCAAGCCAGGCGCCGGGAAGCTCCGCCGAGCGCTCGGCGCAGACGTCACGCTCTCCTTCCTCGAGGATGCGTTTCTCGAGTTGCTGAGACGTCACGACCTTCCGCTTCCGCGCACGAACACCATCGAGCACGAGGACAAGCTCGACTGCCACTGGCCGCGATTCGATCTCACGGTCGAACTGCTCGGCTACCGCTTTCACGCGTCGCGTCGCGCGTTCGAGGCGGACGTGGCACGCCGCCGTCGCTCCACCCACCTCGCCTACACGTACGGCGACGTTGTCGAGCGCGGCGCCGCAACGGCTGCCGAGCTGCGCCCGCGCCTGACCGATGCGCACGCTCGCGCGCCGGGGTGAGGAGCTGACCCGTACCGGCCGACCGCGCGCCGTCGCGCAACGGCGAAGAGCGGATGCGGAGCGGCTACCGCCTCTGCTCGCGGGGCGATCCAGCTCACCCGCAGCGGGCTACCGCCCCCGCTCCCGCACCCGCTGCCGCGCGGCGGCGAACAGCTCGGCCACCGCGGGCTCCATGTAGTAGTCGGTGCCGCCGTCGTCGCGGCCTTCGGTGGCGAGCGGCAGCTCGCGGCCGAGCTTGCGCGAGTAGCGCCCGGGCCAGGCGAGGATGCCCGCGACGCCGTGGGCGCCCTTCTCCAGCCCGAGCCGCGCGGCGACGTCGTTGCCGGCGATGCGCTCGCCGGGCGCGTCGATCAGCAGATCCAGCAGCGCGCGCGCCGGCGGTGCGAGCTTGCCGTACAGCCATTCGGCGGGCTCGGCGTCGGCCGCCGACCACGGAGCGGGACCGCCGCAGCCGTGGCCGCCGCCCGGTCCGCGGCGCCCACGTCCCCCGCCGCGCCCGCCGCCCGACGGATGCGCGCCGGGCTCGGCCGCCAGGAAGCTCGCGAACCAGACGTAGAACTCCGGCACGCGCTCCTCCGGCACGGCGACGGTGATCTGCTTGTCGGCCATCAGGCCGTCTGCGCCCCGGGCTGGGCGCCGGCGCTCTCGCCGGGGTGCGCGTGATGGTGGCCGCCGCAGCGGTGGCCGCGGCCGTGGCCGCGCCGCCCGGGACGGCCGGCGAGAAAGCGCCCGTAGAGCGCGTAGAACTCGGCAACGCGGTGCGCGGGAACGTCGATCGTGATCTGCTTGTCCTTCGATGCGGGCTCGGCGGTCATGGCCGGCCTCCTTTCCTTGCGTACCGCTACGACTATATACAAGTAGATACTTAAGTACAAGGAGCACGACATCGGCTCCCTGGCGATGCCTGGACCGCCGCCCGCTCGCCGGTCTTCGAGGACGCGCAGCTGCGGCCGGCGCCTACCAGGAGCGCGTGAGGCCGCCGTCGACGAGCAGCGACTGCCCCGTGACGTAGGCGGCCGCCTGCGAGCAGAGAAACGCCGCGGCGGCCGCGACCTCCTCCGGAGTGCCGAGCCGGCCCGCCGGCACCTCGGCGCGCGCGGCCGCCTCGGCCGCCGCGCGGCCGCCGGCGCCGTCGAACAGCCGCTGGGTCGCGATCCTGCCCGGCAGCACGGCGTTGAAGGTCACGCCCGCGCCGGCGTTCTCCCGCGCGAGCTGCTTCATCGCGGCGAGCAGCCCCGGCCGGCTGGCGGTCGACAGCACGAGCCCCGGCAGCGGCTCGAGCGCGACCATCGAGGAGACCGCCAGCACCCGTCCGAAGCCGCGCTCGCGCATCCCCGGGACGAGGCGCTGCATGACGAGCAGCGGCGATACGACGAGCGCTCGGTGCGCCGCCTCCCAGTCGGCCGCCGCCGGAGCGAGCGCGTCGCCGAAGCGCGGCGGCCCGCCGGTGTTGGCGACGTAGACGTCGATCGCCCCGAGGTCGGCCTCGACGGCATCGACGAGGCCGCCGACGGCGGCGAGCTCGTGGCTGTCGAACGCGTACCGCGAGCTGCGCGACGCGCGCGCGACGTGCGCCCCCTCGGCCTCGAGCGCATCGGCGATCGCGCGGCCGATTCCGCGCGACGCGCCGGTGACCAGCGCCACGCGGCCGGCGAGCCCGAGATCCACGGACGTCAGCGCTCCTCGGGATCCTCGTCGTCGAACGCGCGATCCGGCGCGCGCGCGATGACCGCCATCCGGTCGTGGAAGTCCGGCGCCCACATGCGGTCGGCGAGCCGGACGGCCCGCGCGCCGCGCACGAGCAGCCGGGCCAGTCCCGGCGAGTAGCCGCCGACGCGCTCGAGGTAGTAGCGCACGCTGAAGGCCTTCGGCGAGCTGGAGACCTCCAGCACCGTCCAGCCGCGACGCTCGAGCAGGGTCCGCAGCGAGCCGCGCGTGAAGAACTGCACGTGCGTCGGGATGACCGACCACCAGCGCGCGCGCAGGCCGCGGGCGACGACGCTGCCGGCGTCGGGCAGCGCCATCCATGCGATCCCGCCGGGGCGCAGCAGCTCCGCCATCCGGTCCAGCGCCTCGCCCGGGCGCGGCAGGTGCTCGATCACGTCGCCCATGACGATCGCGTCGTAGTGGCGCAGCGGCAGCTCGGTCGTGAACAGGTCGCCGGTGTGCACGTCCAGGCCGAGCCGATCGCGGGCGAAAGCCGACGCGAACTCCGACGGCTCGACGCCGGTCGCCTCCCAGCCGCGCTCGCTCGCCTCGGCCAGCAGGAAGCCGACCCAGCAGCCGAGGTCGAGCAGCGTGCGGTGCCGCGGCCCGCCGTTGTCCGGCGGGATCGGCACCGGCGTGAGCCGCGCCTCGATGCGCGTCAGCGCGCGGCGGGCGGTCTCGCGTTGACCGGCCTCCTCGGCGACGTAGTCCTGCGAGGCGGCGTCCGCGTAGGCGCTCTCGAGCACCGCGTCGGCGGGCATCGGGTCGGTCTGGCGGTGGCCGCACTCCGTGCAGCGCACGATGTCGGCGAGCGCGGTGCCGAAGCGGTCGGTCGTCGGGATCAGGCCGTCGGGCCCGGCATCGCCGGCGACCTTGAGATGGGGCACGAGGCCGCGAGCGCCGCAGGCTGCACACTTGGTCACGCCGCGCAGCCTACGCAGAGTGCTGCGCGCTGCAGATGACGACGGCGTTCGCGCACGGGACGCCGCGCGGAGCACGCACTACGATCAGCGGCGTGGCCGAACGGCATCTGGGCCTGCTGAGCATCGTCGCGCCGATGCTCGACGAGGAGGGCACGGCGCAAGCGTTCTGCGACCGCGTGCGCACGGCGCTCGACGGCCTGCCCTGGGAGCTCGTCGTCGTCGACGACGGCTCGAGCGACGCCACGGGCGAGATCCTCGCCGCGGTGGCGCGCGCCGACGAGCGCGTCAAGGTCGTGACGCTGTCGCGCAACTTCGGCCACCAGACGGCGATCACGGCCGGGCTCGACCACGCCTCCGGCGACGTCGTCGTGATGATCGACTCCGACCTCCAGGATCCGCCCGAGCTCGTCCCGACGATGCTCGAGCACTGGCGCGCGGGGTCCGACGTCGTCTATGCCACGCGCACCGATCGCGAGGGCGAGTCGAGGTTCAAGCTGCAGACGGCCGAGTGGTTCTACCGCATCATGGGCCGCCTCTCCGACGTGCCGCTGGCGGCCAACTCCGGCGACTTCCGGCTGCTCGACCGGCAGGCGCTCGACGCCCTGCTGACGATGCGCGAGCGCAATCGCTACCTGCGCGGCATGACGTCGTGGGTCGGCTTCACGCAGACCGCGGTGCCCTACCAGCGCGGCGCGCGGCACGCGGGCACGACGAAGTACCCGGTCCGCAAGATGATCCGCTTCGCGCTCGACGCGATCGCATCGTTCTCGCACGCGCCGCTGCAGATCGCGACCGTCGCGGGCTTCGTCTGCGCGCTGCTGGCCTTCCTCGCGATCCCGGTCGCGATCGTCTTCCGGATCTTCGGCGAGTTCGTCCCCGGCGTGACGACGACCGTCGTCGCGGTGCTGCTGCTGGGCGGCATCCAGCTGATGGCGATCGGCATGATCGGCGAGTACGTCGGGCGCATCTACGACGAGGTCAAGCGGCGGCCGCTATACGTGGTGCGCGAGCGGACCAACGTGAGCGCCGCCGAGGACGAGCGCGAGCGTTCCGCCGTATAAGTGCACGGCTCGACAGCACGAACCACCAACGGCATCCGGCGGCAGCGGGCGCTGACGGCGCTCGGAGCGATGATCTCGGTGGCGGCGCTTGCCGCGATCGTCGTCTGGGCGACCCACCAGGAGGCGCCGGCGCTTCCCAGCTCGGCGGGCCACCTCGCGCAGTTCGCGGGCGCCGTCGCCTTCTACCTGGCCGGCTGCGCGGTGCGCGCCGAGCGCTGGTACGAGCTGCTGCGCTACAACGGCGCGCAGCCGCGCCGGCTGGACGCATACGGTCTCGTCGCGGTGGCGCACTTCGGCAACAACGTGCTTCCCGCCCGCGCCGGCGACGCGCTGCGCGTGGTCCTGATCGCGCCGCGCGCGCGCACGGACGCGCGCACGGCGATCGGCACGGTCGTCGCCGAGCGGGTACTCGACGTCGTCGTGCTCGTCGGGCTGTTCGTCGTCCTCGCCTACGTCGTGCTCGGCGGGATCGACGCCCCGTCGGCCGGGCGCCTCGGCTTCGCGGCGCTGCTCGTCGCCGGGCTGCTGGCCGCGGGCGCCGCCGTCGCCTGGCTGCTGCATCGCCGCGGCCACCTGCGGCGGGTGCTCGCCTTCCTCGCGCCGATGGCCGAGGCGACGCGGCGGCTGCGATCCAACCACGGCATGCAGCTGCTCGCGATCACCTTCCTCGTCTGGGCGCTGGAGTGGATCGGCTGGTGGCTGGCGGCGCGCGCCGTCGGCCTGGACCTCGCGCTGCTGGAGGTCGGCTACCTGATGGGCCTGGCGTCGGTCTTCGCGCTCGTGCCGAGCGGGCCCGGCTACGTCGGGACCTTCGACGCGGCGGTCGTCTTCGGCGTGCGCGCGCTGCAGTACAGCGGGGCGCAGGCGCTGTCCTACGTGCTGCTGCTGCGCTTCGTGGTGACGGTCCCGATCACGCTGATCGGGCTCGTCGTGCTCGTCGGCGGCTACGGCGGCCTTCATCGCATGCGCGCGCTGGTGCGGGCGGCATGATCGCCCGCCGCTGCTCGCCCGCGGCCGGCGGAATCCTCGATCGCTGGTCCTCGCGATGAGGGTCGCGGTGCTCGGCGCGGGCGTCGCCGGACTCGTCTGCGCGTACCGGCTGTCGCAGGAGGGCCACGTCTGCGACGTCTACGAGCGCTGGCCGGGGCTGGGCGGGCAGGCGGCGACGCTCGACGTCGGCGGCGGCGACCTGCTCGAGCGCTACTACCACCACCTCTTCACGAGCGATCGCCACATCGTCGCGCTCTACGAGGAGCTCGGCATGGGCGACGAGCTGGAGTGGCACGCGTCCTCGATGGCGTTCTTCGTCGACGGCCGGCAGTGGGCGTTCAACACGCCGCTGGACCTGTTGCGCTTCGGCCCGCTGGCGCCGCCCGCACGCCTGCGGATGGGCCTCGCCGTGCTGCTGTTGCAGAAGCGCGCCAAGCAGGTCGAGCCGTTTGAGTCGATCACGGCGCGCGAGTGGATCGAGAAGCGCATGGGCCGCGGCCCGTGGCGCAAGATCTGGGGACCGCTGCTGCGCGGCAAGTTCGGCGAGCGCGCCGAGGACATCTCGATGGCATGGCTGTGGAGCAAGCTGACCCTGCGCCGCCAGCTCGAGGGCGACGAGGCGCGCAACGAGCAGCTCGGCTATCCGTCGCATTCGTGGGAGCGCTTGTTCGAGGCGCTGCGCGACGCGATCGCCGCCGCCGGCGGACGCGTGCTGATCGACCGCCCCGCGGTGGCGCTGCGGCGCGACGGCGACGGCGCGCTGCACGTCACCGCCGGCGCCGCGGGCTCCTTTCGCGCGGGGCACGACCCGCGCCGCTTCGTGCCCGCACCCGATCCCGGTCGCGAGCAGCGCTACGACGGCGTCGTCGCGACCGTGCCGAGCGACGTCTTCGGCGCCCTGCTCGACGACGACCTGGCGGCGGCTATCGGGCGCCGGTACCTCGCCCGCCTGGAGGCCACGGAGTACCACACGGCGCTGTGCCTGCTGCTCGAGCTGGACCGGCAATTCTCGCCGTTCTACTGGACCAACATCGCCGATCCCGAGCTGCCGTTCGTCGGCCTCGTCGAGCACACGAACCTGATCTCGCCGCAGCGCTACGGCGGCCGCCGGTTCCTCTACGTCGCCAACTACCTCGCGCCCGGCGACCCGCTGCTGTCGCTCTCCGCCGAGCAGCTGCTGAGCGTCTACCTGCCGGGGCTGCGCAAGGTGCAGCCGCAGTTCTCGCCGAACTGGATCCGGGCGCGGTGGCTGCACCGCGAGCCCGCCGCCCAGCCGATCGTGACCGTCGGCTACCACCGCCGCATCCCGCCGCTGCAGACCGGGGTGCCGGGCCTCGTGCTCGCCAACACGACGCAGATCTATCCGGAGGACCGCGGGACGAACTACAGCGTGCGGCTCGGCACCGACGCTGCGCGCGCGCTGCTGGACGAGCGTCCTGCGGCCGACGCCTGAGCGACAAGAAAACGGTCCGCCGACGTTTGCAGGGCCTGCGCCTGTGAAACACTCAGGCAGTCTGGGGGAGCCACCATCAAACAACACAGGACATCGCCTATGGATGGCTTTGCTATACCGCTCGTACTGTTCGCCGCCGGTCTGACCTGGCTTCTGCTGGCGATCATCCGCGGTTCGTTCGACGATCCGTACCCGCTGCGCGCCGGAGTGACCTGGGCCGTCACGTGTCCGGCGGCAGGCCTCCTGTTCGGCATCGGCGCGGCGCCGCTGGCGCTCGTCGTCGGCGCCGTCAGCATGCTGGCGCTCGGATCGCTCGGATACTGGTTCCTGGCCACGGAGGCCGACGACACCGACGACGACGCCGAGCACGCGCTGGAGCCCGACCCGGGCCCGAGCGACGACGACGCGATCGAGATCCCGGCCTGGGCCCGGCGTGCCGAGCCCGAGCCCGAACCGAAGTCCGAGATCGACTGGGATGCCTTCGACCGGCTCCGCGAGGAGTGGGAGAAGGAGATCCCGCTGCCCGTCACCGAGCCGGAGCGCGAGCGCGTTCCCGCCGGCGTCTGAGGCACGGCAGGTCCGATCCCGTGCGGCGCGCGCGAGGGCGCGCCGCACGGCGATCGTCCGGCGCCGCGCACGTCGCCGCGCCCGGGCCCCTCGTCTCCTCAGCCGGTCCGCGCCACGTCCGCGTAGACGCGCCACGTCGCGTGCGCGGCGTCCGTCCAGGTCCAGTCCGGTGGCGGCGGAGCCGGTCGCGTCGCCGCCGCCCCGGCCGCCAGCATGCCCTCCAGGTCGTCCGCGTCGACGAACGTCGCGCGCCCGCCCAGCACCTCGCGCAGGACGGGGATGTCGCTCGCCACGACGGGCGTCCCGCAGGCCAGCGCCTCGACGGTCGGCAATCCGAATCCCTCATCGTCGGAGGGAAAGACGAGCGCGTGCGCGCCGGAGTAGATCGCCGCGAGCTCCTCGTCTGCGACGAACCCCGTCAGCGTCACGCCGGGCAGCTCGTGCGCCCACGGCTTCGTCGCGCCGACGAGCACCAGCGGCAGCTCGCTCGGCGCGCGGGCGAGCGCGGCGATGCGCTTGCGCGGATCGGGCGTCTGCAGCCCGCCGACCCACAGCAGGTACGCCTCGGGCAGCCCGTGGCGGGCGCGCGCCGCCGCGATCTCGTCGGCGCCGCGCGCGTACATCGCGGGCGCCGGCGCCTCATGGATGACGACGATCCGCTCGGCGTCGATGCCGACGTGCTCGACGACCTCGCCGGCCACGACCGCCGTCGGGACGATCACCCGTGCCGAGCGCCCCACCGCGAGGTAGCGCATGCGAAACCGGATCCCGCTGCGCAGGTACTCGCTGCGGCGCTTGAGCGGGACGACGTCGTGCAGGGTCACGACCTGCGGGCCCGGCGGGCGCAGCAGCGCGCCGTCGATCCAGGGCGAGTGAAACACGTCGCCGCGCCGCGGCCGCGTGCCCTCGACGAGCGAATCGCCGGCAGGGCTCGTCTCGCGCAGCGCGGCCAGCAGGCAGCTCGCGTAGCGGCCGATCCCGCGCGGGTCGTGCGCCGGACGGCTGTCGAACGTGACCCTCATGCGCCTCCCGCGGACATGCGTGCGGCCGCCAGCAGGATCGGCTCGACGCGGTCGGCGTAGGCGTCGGCGCCGAAGCGCTGCGCGCGCTCGCGCGCGGCCGCGCCCATGCGCCGGCGAGCGGCGAGCACCTCGAGCACCGCCGCGGCGAGCTCGTCGGGGCGCCCCGGCGCCACGAGCCGCCCCGTCACGCCGTCGGCGACGACCTCGGCGAGCCCGCCGACGCGCGTCGCGACGACCGGCGTGCCCGCCGCCATCGCCTCGGCGAGCACCGTGCCGAACGGCTCCTGGCGCGACGGCGCGACGAGGACGTCGAGGTGGGCCATCACCGCCGCCCCGTCGGCGACCCAGGCGATGTGCTCGACGCCGGGGGCCTCGCGAACCCGGCGCGCGTAGTCGGGCGCGCTGTCGTAGGGGTCGTCGCCGACGAGGACGATTCGCGCGTTCGGCACGCCGGCGCGGATGGCGGGCGCCGCGCGGACGAGGTCGAGCGGTCCCTTGCGCGGCTCGATCCGCCCGACGAAGCCGATGACCGGTCGCGCCTCGTCGCCCTCGTCGGGCGGCCATGGCGGCGGCGCCGGCGCGGCGTCGAGCTCGACGGGGCAGTAGACGACGTGCGCGCCGAGCCCCGGCAGGCGCTCGGCGACGGCGCCGGAGTCGGCGAGCACGGCGCCCGCCAGCGACCAGAACCGCGGCACCCGCTCGACGATGTCGTGGACGTGCAGGACGCTGCGGCGGCCCGCCAGCGCGGGCAGCAGGCGCCCGGCGACGGTTCCGTTGAGATAGACGAGGTCGTGCTGCGCGGCCAGCCGCCGTGCCCGCGGGAAGCTCGCGGCAGCGCGCGCGCCGGCGCCTCGCTGCAGGCCGCCGAGCGCCAGCCGGACGACCGGCAGCCCGGCGTCGTCGAGCGGCCCGGCGGCGGGCGTCGCGAGCGTCATCGCGTGGCCGCGCGCGAGCAGGCGCCGGGCGAGCCGCAGCAGCCCGATCTCGGCGCCGCCGGGATGGGCGACGGCGCATACGGCGAGGATCCTCACGGCGCGATCCTCGCAGGCAGCGGCGCGCTGCGAGACTTCGGCGACGTGGTGAGCGCGCTGCACGATGCGATCTGGGAGGCGGTGCCCGCCGACGCGGAGCCCGAGCGCCTCGCGCTGCGCCGCCGCTTCCTGCTCGAGCACGTGCGGCCGGGCCAGACCGTGCTCGATCTCGGCTGCGGCGCGGGCGAGTTCAGCGCGGCGCTGGCCGAGGCAGGCGCCACGCCGGTCGCGGTCGACGTCGCGCGCGAGGCGCTGCGCCGCGCGGAGGTGCGCGTGCCGGGCCTCGACCTGCGCCTGTGGCGCGACGGCGAGCCGCTGCCGCTGGCGGACGCGAGCGTCGACGCCGTCTGGGCGGGGGAGGTGATCGAGCACGTGCTCGACGTCGCACCGTGGCTGTCGGAGGTGCGCCGCGTGCTGCGCCCGCGCGGCACGCTGCTGCTGACGACGCCGCACCATGGGCCGTTGACGCTGGTCGGGCTCGCGCTGAGCCGGCGGCGCTTCGCACGCCATTTCGAGCCGCGCTCCGACCACGTGCGCTTCTTCTCGCCGCGCACGCTGCGCGAGCTGCTCGACGACCTCGGCTTCGACGTCGCCCGGCTGCGCGTCAGGCACGGCACGATCCTCGCGCGCGCCGTTCGCGGCTGATCGGATGCGCGTCCTGCTCGACATGACCTACGCGCTGCGCGGTCCCAGCGGCACCGCGGTGTACCTCCGGCGCCTGAGCGAGGCGCTGCGGGCGGAGGGCGTCGATGTCGTCGCGGCGGCCGACGAGCGGCGCGCGCCGCCCGGCGGCGGCGGGATCGCGAGCGCGCGCAACCTGGCGCACGACGCCTGGTGGACGCAGGTCGCGCTGCCGCGGCGCGCGCGCGCCGTGCAGGCCGACGTGCTGCACCACCCGCTGCCGGCGCTGGCTCGCAGCGCCGGCTGCCCGCAGGTCGTCACGGTCCACGACCTCGCGTTCGAGCGCCTGCCCGACCACTTCGCCGCAGGCTACCGGCGCTGGGCGTCCGTGGCGCATCGCCGTGCCGCCTGCGGCGCGGACGCGGTCGTCTGCGTCTCGCAGACCACGCGCCGCGACGCGATGGCGCGCTGGGGCGTGGAGGGGGCGAGGATCGTGGTCGCCGCGCACGGACCGGGCCAGGAGCCCGACGTTCCGCAGGGCCGCGCCGCCGAGCACTTCCTCTACGTGGGCGACGACGAGCCGCGCAAGAACCTGGCGTTGCTGCTCGACGCGCACGCGCGCTATCGCGCCGAGGCGGGACGCGCCGCGCTCGACCTCGTTCTCGCGGGCAGCGCCCGCGCGAGCCAGGAGGGCGTGCGCTGCGAGCCCCGGCCTGACCTCGCGGCGCTGCTCGGCGGCGCCGCGGCGCTCGTGCATCCCGCGCTGCACGAGGGCTTCGGGCTCACGCCGCTGGAGGCGATGCACTCCGGCGTCGCCGTGATCGCGGCCCGCTCGCCCGGTCTGTCGGAGACATGCGCCGAGGCCGTCCTCTACGTCGATCCCTACGACGCCGCCGCGCTCGCCGCCGCGCTCGGCCGGGTCGCCGACGACGACGCGCTGCGCGCATCTCTGGCCGCGCGCGGGCGCGACCGCGCGGCGGCCTTCTCGTGGCGCGCCTCGGCGCGCGCGCACATCGAGGCTTATACGCTTGCCCAGGATGCCTGACCTCCGCACGACCACCGCCGCCCGATGAGGGTCGCGATCCTCGGCACGCGCGGCATTCCCGCGTCCTACAGCGGCTTCGAGACGGCCGCCGAGCAACTCGCCTCGCGGCTGACCGAGCGCGGCCACGAGGTCGTCGTCTACTGCCGGCCGCACGTCGTCGACAGGCGCCTGAAGGAGCACAAGGGCGCGCGCCTGGTCCACGTCCCTGCGGTGCGCAACAAGTACCTCGACACGTTCACGCACACGTTCCTGTCCTCGCTGCACGCCGCCCGCCGCCTGCGGCCCGACGTCGCGCTGTTCTTCATCGCCGGCAACAGCCCGATGTGCCTCGTCACGCGCAGCGCGGGGATCCCGACGGTCATCAACGTCGACGGCCTGGACTCCGACCGCTCGAAGTGGCCCGCGCTGGCCAAGGCCTACCTGCGCTTCGCCGAGCGCAACGCGCCGCGCTGGTCGGACACGGCGATCACCGACTCGCACGCGGTCGCCGAGATCTTCGAGCAGCGCTACGGTCAGCGGATCGGCGTCGTGCCCTACGGCGTCGAGGATCCGGGCCACGAGGGGACCGAGACGCTCGCCCGGCTCGGCCTCGAGCCGCGCAAGTACGTCCTCTTCGTCGGCCGCCTGGAGCCCGAGAACAACCCGCACGTGCTCGTGGAGGCGTTCAGCCGCATCTCCACCGAGCGCGCGAAGGGGATGAAGCTCGTCGTCGTCGGCGGCGCGCCGTACGCCCACGACTACATCAAGCAGGTCCAGCGGGCGGGCGATCCGCGCGTCATCTTCCCCGGGTACGTCTTCGGGCGCGGGTACTGGGAGCTTCAGCGCCACGCCTACGTCTTCTGCGCGCCGACCGAGGTCGGCGGCACGCACCCGGTCATCCTCGAGGCGCTCGCGGCCGGCAACTGCGTGCTCGTCAACGACCACGCGCCGAACGTCGAGACCGTCGGCGACGCCGGCCTGACGTTCTCCGGCAGGGAGGGCGTGCCGTCGCTCACCGCGCAGCTCGAGCGCCTGTTCGACGAGCCGCAGCTCGTCGAGCGCTTCCGCTCACGCGCCCGTGAGCGCGCGCGCCGCTACTCGTGGGATGCCGTCACCGACGAGTACGAGCAGTTGCTCGTCAGCGTGCGCGAGATGGGCGGGCCGGGCTCGCTGCCGGCCGAGCTCGTCGACGGCGCCGGCATGCCCGTCGCGGCCGGCTAGTCGACCCGTCCGCACGTTCCGCGCAGGAGCTCACGAAGCCTCCCGCCGTGCCGGCTCGCGGAGTCTGCGGGCAACTACGGTCACGCCCGGGCGGTTTTCCACCGATCTTCGTTGTGTGCGGAACCATCCGGAGGCTGTTCGTCGGCGAGGTCGTCGGCTTGCGCCGTTCGCGGCGACCGCCTGCCTGCCGTACGCGCTGCTCGCGCTGGCCGAGACGCACTGGCACACCGCACAGCTGCTGCTCTCGATCGCGCTCACCGTACTCGTCGGCGCGGCCGCGATCTTCGGCGACTGGTCGCGGCTGCCGGCGTGGACGCGCGTCCTGCCGCCGCTGGTCTACATGGTGGCGCTCGCGATCCTGCGCAACGCGGCCGGCGAGACCAACCTGGGGGTCGGCGCGCTGACGCTGCTGCCCGTCCTCTGGCTTGCGCTGTACGGGTCGCGCGCCCAGCTCGTGATCGCGCTCGCCGCGCTGGTCGCGTTCTTCGCCGTGCCGGTGATGCTCGCCGGAGGCTCGGCCTATCCGGGATCGGGCCTGTGGGTCGCGATCCTCTTCGCGGCCGTCGCCGCCGTCGTCGGCGTGACGGTCCACGGCCTCGTCGACCGCATCCGCGCCCAGAGCCGCGAGCGCGACGAGCTCATGGCCCGCCTCGACGAGCTCGCCCACACCGATCCGCTCACCGGCCTGCCCAACCGCCGTGCCTGGGCGGGCGAGCTCGAGCGGGCGCTGGAGCGCGCCCGCCGGACCGGCGAGCCGCTGACCGTCGCGATGCTCGACCTCGACGACTTCAAGGCCTTCAACGACACGTTCGGTCACGGAAGCGGCGACCGCCTGCTCGAGCAGACCGCGAGCGCCTGGCGCGAGCACCTGCGCCCCGACGACATCGTCGCCCGGCTGGGCGGCGACGAGTTCGCGATCCTGCTGCCCGGCTGCGACGCCGACCACGCCGAGCAGCTGCTGCCGCGGCTGCTCGCGGCGGCGCCGACGCGCCAGACGTACTCGATCGGCTTCGCGCAGTTCGACGGAACGCAATCGGCCGCCGATCTCGTCGACGCGGCCGATGTCGCGCTCTACGACATCAAGCAGGGCGGCCGCCGCCTGGCGAGCTGACGCGACGGGCCCGGTCTCGCCGGATACGCCCGGGACGTCGGCAGCCGCGACCTCGCGCTGACGCTCAGCGGCGCTTGACGGTGACCGCGACCGGGCGGCTCGCCGTCGCGCGCGAGCCGTTCTTCCAGAGGATCCGCACGTAGCCGCTGCGCGTCAGGCGCAGCCGCGTCTGGAAGTAGTGGCGCGGGCCCTTGGCGGTGATCCGCTTGCGCGTCGCCCAGCGCTTGGCGCCGCGGGTGCGGAACTGGATCTGAACCCGCACGCGCGCGGTCGGGGCTGCCGGACGGGTCATCCCGAAGACGGTCGTCGAGCGCCCGCGGCGCACGCGGGTCGACCTCAGGTGGATCGGCGTGATGTACGCCTTGTAGGACGGCTTGCGCCTGCCGGCGAGCAGTTGCAGCCCGCTCTGGAACGTGCGCCACTTCAGGTTCGCGACGGTCTCGCCGGGGACGGGTGCGTCGTCGACGAGCAGAAACTGGCTGACCGCGCGCACGTGCGGGTTGCGGAACGCCATGTACTCGGCCTGGTTGATCCACGCCGCCTGCCTGTTGAACGTCACCACGTTGGCGACGAACGGGTCGGGCTTGGTCTGGTAGCCGTACTCGGTGAGGTACAGCGGCACGCCGCGTCTGGTCTGCGTGCGCTGCCCGTAGCGGCGGTAGATGCGCAGCAGCTCGCGGCTGAGCCTGCGCAGGTCGGCCATCGAGACCCAGTCGGCCGACCGCGAGCGCCGCCCGGGCGACGTCAGCAGCGCGTAGGGATGGTGCGCGAAGCCCGTCGCGCGGAAGAGGGCCGGGTTCTGGGCGACGAACGTCGCGGTGTCGCCGGGACAGTTGCGCACCTGCGCCTCCGAGCCCTTGAGGACGTTGAGGTTGTCGTCGAGGCAGTACATCCGGCGGATGAACTTCAGGGCGTCGATCGATCGCGACAGGCCCCTGGCCTTCCTCGTGCCCTGGGGCGCCGTCTCGCCGATCAGGATCGTGTCGGTGCCGTGGCCGCTGTCGGCGAGGCCCTGCCAGGCGCTCGCGACGAGGGCTCGGTAGCTGGCGGGCGCGGCGTCGACGAACTTCTTGGCGTTGCGCGGGTCCGGGCCCCACTGCGGCGTCAGCCATCCCGCCTGGTTGGGCTCGTTCCAGACAGACCAGTAGTCCACGCGCGGCAGCTCGGCGTACGTCCCGCTGTAGCGCGTGCCGAGGGCGCGAACGAACATCTCGAACTCCTCGGGGTTGGGGCCGAACGTCGCCTGGATGTCGGCGCGCGGCGACTCCGAGGCCGCCCAGCGCGGCACGGGCGAGGTGATGTTGAAGTTGACGCCGATCCCGCGCGCCTGCGCTGCGCGCACCAGCCGGTCGTAGGGCTCCCAGTGCGCGGCGGGATACTGCGCGGGGTCCGAGGCGTCGAACGCCGGCTTCTGCGTCTGGTCGTTGGCCGGCGCGATGAGCGCCCAGAAGACCGAGACGCGGATGCGGTCGACGCCGAAGGACTGCAGCGTGTCGAGCGTCGAGGTCATCTTCTCGGGCGTTCCGTAGACGAGCAGCGGGTCGTCCTGGAACATCGACTCCTGCGTCCGGGACGCATGCGCCAGCGAGGGAAGGGCCGCCAGCACGAGGATGGCGGCGATGAGGGAGGAGAGTGATTTCACGGTGCGGTGGTCTGTCGTTGCGCTGCAAGGAACACGGCAACCGCGTCAGAAGAGCGGGGGTCGAGGTAGAGCGCCGGGCGAATCGCCGTCAGCGCGACCTTCGGCCGCTGGAGCGTATTCAACTCGAATTCGGCAAGTCGCGTCCACGGGTCGGGGTTGGCGGGCTGCAGGCGCACTGCCTGCTCCAACGCACGACGGGCCGCAGAATTGCGGCCGGCCGACGCCTCGATCGTCCACAACGCATAGAGCGGGTCGAGCGAGAGCGGGTTGATGTCGCGTGCGCGCTGCGCCTGCTCGCGCGCCGCGTCGGCGTTGCCGGTTGCCAGCGTGTCCAGCGCATCCTGAGCGATCGTGTCGGCGCGCTGGGGCTGGTAGACGGTCCATGCCGAGGCGACCACGAGCAGCGCGACGGCGGCCGCGGAGATGGCGCGCGAACGCTCACCGATCCCGCGCCGCAGGCGCTCGGCCAGCGCCGGCGCGGCGTGCGGCGAGCGCTCGTCCGTGCCGGGGTGGCGCGTGCCGAGCGGGCCGCGACCGGCGAGCCAGCCCGCCGCCAGCAGCGCGACCGCCGCGTTGGCGGGCACGATCCAGGTCCAGTCGATGGACGACGAGACGCCGAAGACGATCACGACGGCGAGCAGCGTCAGCAGCCCGATCCGCTCCGGCGTGTACGGGCGTCCGCGGTCGCGCCGCCGCAGGCCGGTCGCGCGCGCGGCGCTCGCAAGCCAGGCTGCGAGCAGGGCGAGGCTGACGGCGAGCCCGACGAGGCCGAGGTCGGCGAGCGTCTGCACGACGTAGCCGTGTGCGTGGCGCACCGCGGGATCGGCGGTGCGGTAGCGCTTGCGCACGGTTGCGTAGCCGCCGGCGCCGACCCCGACGCCGGGGTTGTCCGCGAAGATCTGCAGCGCCTCGTCCCAGTAGCGCGCGCGCACGCTGCCCGCCGACGTGAGGCGGCTGTTGTCGTTGCGCGGCAGGGGCGCCGACGTGTCGGTCAGCTGCTGCCAGCGCCCGGAGATCGAGCCCGTCAGCCCCTTCTCGCCGAGCGCCAGCGCGGCGATGCCGCCGGCGCCCGCCAGCGCGAGCGCGGCCAGCAGCGCGACGCCGGCGCGGTCGCGCTGCAGCAGGGACGGCGTGCGCTGCGCGCGCGCGAAGCCGATGCCGAGCCCGACGAGCGCCAGCAGGCCGAGCATCACGACGACGAGCAGGCCCAGCTGCAGCCCCGCGGTGTTGCGCAGCGCGAGCGGCACGCGATCGTCGGTCAGCGCGCCCTGGCCGAAGGCCCACGCAGCGATCACCCCGCCGCCCGCGACGCCGGCGATCAGCAGCACCGCGGCGCGCAGGCGCCGCGGCACCGTCGCCAGCCAGAAGGCGGCGCCGGCGACCGCCGCCAGGACCGCGCCGCGCGAGAAGGACAGCAGCATCGTCAGGACGAGCAGGCCGAGCGCCGGGTAGGCGAGCGCGTTGAGCGCCTGGTGGCCGGCGCGCCTGGTGCCGAGCCAGAGGCAGCCAGGAACGCCCAGCGCGGCCGCGAGGCCGACGCTGTTCCAGTAGCCGAACGGCTCGCGCAGCCGGGCGTAGATCTCGTCCGGGCTCAGGGCTCCGGGGAAGATCTTCGTCAGCACCGCATAGGCGCTGATCGCGACGGCCGAGAGGGTGATCGCCCCGACGACCGCGCTCCAGCGGCCCGGGACGCTGTGCGCGAGCGCGACCGCCCCGGCGAAGACGGCGGCGTAGGCGAGCGTGCGGTTGGCCTCCAGCCACGCCTCCGAAGGGCTCGCCGCCCACGTGATCGAGAGCGCCGTCAGCACCGCGAGGGCGAGCAGGAGCGCCAGCGGCCCCAGTCCCCAGATCCGCTCGCGGCGCGGCGCGAGCAGCAGCGCGCCGCCGACCGCGCCGCCGCCGAGCAGGACCAGCCCGATCTCGACCGGCGTCGTGCGCCCGACGCGCAGGCCCCCGTCGGCGACGAGCGCGACCGCGCAGATGATCGCCGCCAGGCCCGCCGTCAGGAGCGTGTGGACCGCGGGCGTCGGGACGCTCAGCGCACCGACACGTCCGTGGTCGTCAAGCGCGGCGTGCGTTGACAAGGCGCCGGACGCGGAGGCTGCCGATCGCAAGCGTGCCGGCCAGCAGCAGCGCCAGCAGGACGACCAGCGAGGCCGGCAGATCGGAGACCTGGCTGACGCCGGGGACCGTGCCCACCTTTGCGGCATCGACGCTCGCGCTGTCGAGCGAGACGGGTCCGCCGCGCGTCGCGCGTGCCTGCTCGACCGCCTGGCGCTCGGCTTCGGTGGCGGCCGTGAGCTGCTCGTCGGCGGGCGCGCTGCCGATCGCCCCGGCGCCGCCGCTGGGAGCGGAGCCGCCGCCCGCGGGCGCGCCGGCCCCGCTGCCGTTGCCGTCGGTCCTGCGCTTGCCGGCCGCGAGCGCCGCCTGCTGGGCGCGCAGGATCACGTCGCGGCAGTTGCCGTACTGGTCGGCGTCGGCGGCCAGCTCCCTGAGCGCCGCGCGGTACTCCTTCTGCGTGTAGGTCTTCGACATCACCTCGTCGTCGGTGCAGTCGCGGATGACGTCCTTGGCGGACGCCGGCGCCCCGCTCGCGGGGAGCAGGACGGCGAGCAGCGTGAAGATCGCGAGACGCAGGCGCATCGGCGTCTACCGTAGCGAGGCGATCGCGGTCTCGAAGCCGCTCGCCCATGCCTCGAAGGTGTAGGCCGCGACGTCACGGCGGGCGTTCGCGCCGAGCTCGGCGCGCAGCTCGTGATCGCCGTGGAGGCGCCGCAGCGCGGAGGCCAGCGCGGGGGCGTCGCCGGCGGGGACGACGAGGCCGTTGCGCTCGTGGCGCACGAGCCCGCCGGCGACGGCGCCGACCTCGTCGCTGGCGATGACGGGGGTGGACTGGTTCATGGCTTCGTTGGCGACGAGTCCCCACGGCTCGCGGAAGGTGGGCGTGCGCAGGGACGGTATGACACAGACGTCCGCGGCTCCCAGGAAGTTGCGGACCTGCTCGGCCGGCTGCGGGCCGACGAAGACCACCGCGCCGCCGGCGGGGCTCCGAGGGGGCCCGGTTCCCGCGCCGACGAGGACGAGCGCGGCGGCTGATGCGCCGATGCCGGACTCACGCCAGGCATCGAGTAGCACCGTTGCGCCTTTTTCCCGGCTTGGCCGTCCCAGAAACACGGCGAGGAAGGCGGCTGACCGTTGCGGCGTGACCGCAGCTGCCCAGAACGCGTTGTCGACGGCCTGCGGTGCGATGTGGATGTTGCTCGCGCCGCGCGCCTTGGCGAACGCGGCGACGTGCGCCCCGTACGCGACGACGGCGTCGGCATCGCGATACAGCGCGGCCATCAGCGGCGCGCCGGCGAGCAGGTGTGCGGGCGTCCGCGGATGGGCCCACAGCGCGCTCCACAGCACGAACGGCGTGCCGCCGGCGCGCGCGCCGCGCCAGGCGGCGGGCAGCGCGATGCGACCGGCGGTGCCGCAGACGACGGCGCGGTAGCGGCGGGCCGCGGCCAGGCGCGCGATCGCGCGCTGCTCCACGTGGCGATGCGGTACGCCGGGATCGACGACGCCGGCGGTCGCGTGCGTCGAGCGCCCGCCGAAGATCGCCAGCTCGATCGGCAGCCGGCGGTGCAGCGCCGCGAAGGCGCCGACGCGGTCCGGCGGCACGTGGTTGGTGACGAAGAGGACGGGCTTCGTCGGCCGCGGGTGCGCAGCGGGGTCGGGCTTCGTCGGCCGCGGGTCCGCAGGAGCGTGGCCCTTCATCGGCCTGCGGTCCGCCGTCGGGCGACCGCGAGCGGTCGAGGTCCTGCGCGCGCCGCCTCGTAGGCGTCGACGGTGGCGGCGCCGCAGGCGGTCCACGAGAACGCGCGCTCCACGGTCGCCCGCGCCTGCGCACCGGTCTCGCGCAGGCCGTGCGCGTCGTCGAGCAGCGCGCCGATCGCCGCCGCGAGCGCCGGCGGGTCGCCCACCGGGACGAGCGTCATCCCGCCTCCCTGTGCGGCGATCTCGCGCGGCCCCGGCTCACCCTGCGCCGCGATCGCCGGAAGCCAGCCGGCCATCGCCTCGACGTAGGCGACGCCGAACGCCTCGTCCGTCGAGACCATCGCGAACAGCGTCGCGCGACGCGTGCGCGCGAGCGCCTCGCCGCCGGGAAGCTGCCCTGCGAGCTCGAGCCGGTCGGCGATGCCGAGCTCGGCGGCGAGCGCCCGCAGCGGCTCGCGCTCGGGGCCCTCGCCGATGACGAGATAGCGCAGCTGCGGGTGGCGGTCGCGCAGGAGCGCCACGGCCCGCAGCACGTCGGCATGGCGCTTTCGCCCGACGAGGTGGCCGGTGGTGACGACCGTCGGCTGCGGGTACGGCGCCGCGCGCCGCACGGGCAGGTCGGTGCCGAGCCGTACGACCCGCGTCGCGCGGGCGCCGAGCACGCGGCAGGAATGCTCGATCCCGGCGCTGTTGGCGATCACGAGCCGGGCGCGGGCGAGGGCCGCGCGGACGGCCTCGGCGCCCGACGCGGAGCCGGGCGCGGTGTGGAAGACGTCACCGCCGTGGACGGAGACCGCGAACGGCGTCCGCAGGCCGGCGCGGCGGACCGCTTCGCCGGCGGGGACGGCGTTGTGCGCGTGGACGAGATCGAAGGCGAACGTGCGCCGCAGCGCGCGCAGCGCGACCGCCAGCGGCGGCGCCGCCCACCGCCCCCAGCTGCCGTAGCTGCGCGGGCGCGGCGGCGCGAGGAACGGCACGTAGGTGACGTCGAGGCCGTCGAGCGTCGCCCGCAGCGGCTGGGCGAGTGCGGTCGCGGCCGCGCGGGCGGCGCCGGCCGCGCCGCTGCGCGCCTGCGCCAGCGACGGCAGCGGGCGGTGCAGCACGAGCACGCGGACATCGGCGCCGGCGTCGCGCGCGGCGAGCGCCTGGCGGTGCGCCCAGATGCCGAGCACCGGGTCGGCGGCGCGCGGGTAGAACTCCGCGACGATCGCGACCTTGACGGTCATCCGGCGGCGCGCGGGTAGAGCTGCGCGACGTTCACGGTCGTCGGGCGGCGCGCGGGTGGAACTGCGTGACGATCGCGACCTTCACGGTCATGCGGCGCACGTGCTGCGCCGCCTGCGACCGCCGGCGTCATGCGATGCGCTGCGTCCGGCGCGCCTGCGACCGGGTGACGTACGGGCGCGTGGCGAGGAACGCGCGCGCCTCCGCGACCGCGGCGGCCCGCTCGTAGCCGCCGCCGACCGGCGTCGTGTGCAGGACCGGCGTCGCGTCGACGATCCCCGCACGCCAGCCGTGCTCCCGCGCGACGGCGCCCCAGTGCGCGTCCAGGCCCCAGCCCATCCGCAGGTCGGGAAACGGCAGCAGCGCGCCGAACGTCGGCGCGGCGAACGCGGTCACCGGGCCGATCTCGACGAAGCGCGACTCGCGCACCGCGCCGCCGGGCAGGCGCCGCGTCGCCGGCCAGGCCGCATGCGAGTGGCGCCGGTGAGCGGGCTGGGCGAGCAGCAGGCCGGCGTCGTCGGCGCAGAACAGGAAGCGGTCGAGGAAGCGCGGGCCGACGACGACATCGTCGTCGACGACGAGCAGCCAGTCGTGGCCCTCGGCGGGGTGCGCGCGCAGCAGCGCGTTGAGGTTCTCGAACTTGCCCATGTCGCCGATCGGCGCCGTGTGCATCTCGATCCGATGGCGCGTGCGGTGAAGCTCGGCACGCAGCGCGGCCATCAGCCGCCCCGGCCGCTGCACGCCGATCACGAGCACGCTGGCGCGCGGCGGCCGGGTGGCCGCGCGACGGTCGATGCGCCGTACGCGGCGGGCGGCCTCGACGTCGAGGATCGCGTCGGCGGCGCGCAGCAGCGGCCTGCGCAGGCCGCGGACGGTGCCGCTCTCGCCGGAGAGGAAGTCGGGGTCCGCGTCGCGTTGCGGCGGCGGGGCGGCTGTCGCGCCGCCGGTGGGGGTCGTCGCCGGGCGCGTCGCGGCCGGCGCGAGGGCGGCCTGCAGGCGCCCGGCCGAGTGCGCCGCCAGGACGATCCCGTTCGGGCAGGCGAAGCGCAGCGTGTGCGCGGCGCAGCCCGCGAGGACGCGCAGCTCGCGCCGCAGCGACGGTGCGCGATCCTCGAAGGCGTCGAAGCGCCGGCTCGACGCGCCGCGCCGGTAGGCGGCGGCGGCGAGCGCCCGCAGGCGGGCGTCGTCGCCGGCGCGGCGGTGGTCCAGCGCGGCGGCGGCGACGTACCTGATGCGGCCGCCTGCGGCGCGCAGGCGGTCCTGCCACTCCTGCTCGTCGCCGTAGAGCTCGCGCGTCTCGTCGAAGCGCCCCGCGCGGGCGATCGCCGAGCGCCGCACCGTCATGTTCGCCCCCCAGGCCGTCGTCACGTCGCGGTCGATCGGACCGTGGTCCTGCGCCGTGATCGGCGGCGCCTCGCGGCCGCAGGACCGCAGCCGGTGGTCCTCCAGCCGCGCGTGGATCGGGCCGGTCAGGACGCCGACGTCGGGCTCTGCCGCGGCGTCGGCGGCGAGCAGCGCCGCAAGCCATCCGGGCCGCACCTCGACGTCGTCGTCGACGAACACGAGCAGGTCCGAGCGCGCGTGGTCGATGCCCGTGTTGCGCGCGGCGTTGAGACCCTGGGAGCGCGCGTGCGCTACGTAGCGACCGCCGTGCCGCGCGGCCGTGCTCCGCGTCTCGTCGTCGGGTCCGTCGTCGACGACGACGAGCTCGGCGCCCGCCGCCGTCGCCTGCGGAGCGATCGACGCCAGCGCCACCTCGAGGTACTGCGCCCGCAGCCGCGTCGGCACGATGATGCTCGCCGTCGGGGCCATGGGGGCGGAGTCTAGGTCCGGCGTGGCGCCGGGCGCGTTCGCTCGCTCGCGGCGCCGGCGTCGGGCGCCGCCCGGACGGCGCGTCGAGCCGGTGCCGGTCGGCGGACATAGGTGTTCACAACAGCTAGTCTTGCCGGCATGAGGAGGACGTGCACGACGGTGACGGGCGTCGGGGTGGTCTGCGTCGCGATCGCGCTGCTGAGCGGCTGCGGCGGCTCGGCGGACGGCAGCGGCTCGGGCGCGAAGGCCGAGCCCGGCGCCGGCAGCTGGAAGCCGTGGGTGCTGAGCTCCGGGGCCGACATCGCGGTGCCGCCGCCGCCGCGCGAGGGCTCGCCGGCCGCGCAGCGCGACGAGCGGGCGCTCGAGGCCGCCGTCCGTGCCCGGACGCCGGCGCAGGAGCGCATCGCGCGCGAGCAGGAGCGCGACACCGTCGTCGCGCCGTGGATGTCGCGCGCGATGGCGTTCGTCTCCGAGCGCGTCAAGAACCCGCCGGTGGCGTCGCGCGCCTACGCCCTCGTGAGCGCCGCGATGCACGACGCGGCGATCGCCGCCTACCACTGGAAGTACCGCTACGACCGCGAGGCGCCGTCGGTCGACCCCGCCGTCGCGCGGCCGGCCGACCCGTCGTATCCGTCGGAGTACGCGGCGATCGCGGGGGCGGGATCGAGGGTGCTCGAGTACCTGTTCCCCGAGGCGCCGAAGGCGCGGCTGGAGATCGAGGCCGAGGACGCCGCGCAGGCGCGCGTGACGGCCGGCGTCAGCTACCCCAGCGACGCCGCCGCGGGCCTCGAGCTCGGGCGCCAGGTCGCCGAGCGCGCGATCGCGCTGGCCAGGCGCGACGGCTCGCAGCGCGAGTGGGACGGCAGGCGTCCGCGCGGCCGCGGCCGCTGGGAGCCGCCGCCGGGGTCGATCGCGCGGCCGGTCGAGCCGCTCGCCGGCTCGTGGAAGACGTGGATCCTGGACGACGGCAGGCAGCTGCGCCCGCCGCCGCCGCCGGAGTTCGGCTCTGCCGCGTACCGCGCGGAGGCGCGCGAGGTCGTCCGCATGCGCGAGGAGCTGACGCCCGAGCACAAGCGCATCGCGACGTTCTGGGCGGGCGGGCAGGGCACGCCGCTGCCGGCCGGCGTCTGGGACCAGGTGATGCTCGCCTACGTGCCCGACCAGAGGCTCAGCGTTCCGCGCCAGACGCGCGTGTTCGCGCTGCTGAACGTCGCCATGGACGACGCCGGGATCGCCTCCTGGGACGCGAAGTACGCCTACTGGACCCCGCGCCCCGAGAACGCGATCCGCGATCTCGGAATCGACCCCGGCTGGGAGCCCTACCTCGACACGCCGTTCTTCCCGTCCTACGTCTCGGGCCACTCGACGTACTCCGGTGCCGCGGGGGAGATCCTCGCCCACCTGTTCCCCGACGACGAGAAGCTCTGGCAGGCGAAGGCCGACGAGGCCGGGATCTCGCGGCTGTACGGCGGGATCCACTTCCGCAGCGACAACGTCCACGGTCTGCGGATGGGGCGTGAGATCGGACGGCTGGCGGCACGGCACGCCGAACGCGACGGTGCCGAGTCGTGAGCCGGTCGGCGCCGAAGGCCGTCCTGGCCGTCGCGCTGCCCGCGGCCCTGCTGGCAGCCGGCGGCTGCGGCGGTGAGTCCGACTCCGCCGAGCCGGACCGGTTCGGCGCGATCCCCAAGCGCACGATCCAGGCGCCCGACGACGAGACGGCGCCGCGCTGGCAGCAGATCGGCGTGCTGCGCAGCAGCGACGCCGCGCCGACGTCGGTCAACGTCTCGCCTGGCGCGCTGCAGTGGCGGGTTCGCTGGCGCTGCGGCGCCGGCAGCATCGCGATCGCGGTGACGCCGCCGCCGCCGAGCTCCAACGGGCGCGCGGCGGGCGAGTGCCCCGGCCGCGGCAGCAGGATCTGGGTCGGAACCGGGACGTACCGCGTCGCCGCCCGCTCCTCCGCAGAGCACCGCGTCGTCGTCGAGGAGGAGGTGCGCACGCCGCTGCACGAGGATCCGCCCGCCGCCGTGCGCGCCGGCGAGGCTCGTCGGATCGCCCGCGGGCGGATCCGGCCGATCGAGGCCAAGGGGCGCGGCAACGCGATCCTCTACCGGCTGCCCGACGACCGGTTGCTGCTGCGGATGCAGGGCTTCGCGACCGAGCCCAACCCCGATCTCGAGGTCTGGCTCAGCGAGTCCGACGATCCGACGACGAGCCGGAACATCTTTCGCGCGGATCACACGATGGTCCGCTCGCTGAAGTCGACGATCGGCGATCAGAACTACGTCCTCCCGGCGACGGCGCAGGCGCGCCGGATCCGCTCGCTCGTCGTCGTCAACGAATCGCAGCGGATCGCGTACGCCGCGGCCCGCCTGACGCGCTGATCTGTGCCGGGCGCCGGCTGCGCCCGCGGACCGGCGCGGCGCACGACCGTCCGCCGCCCGGGCCTGCGAACCTAGACTCTCGCGGGCTGATGGCGGCCCGCGCGTGATCCTCTTCTTGCACAACCGCTACCGGACGACCGGCGGCGAGGAGCGGGTGGTCGACGATCTGCTGTGGCTCGTGCGCGAGCACCTCGGCGAGGACGCGCAGCTGCTGGCGCGCGACAGCGCGGCGAGCGGGCGCGCCCGCGCGGCGGCCGGGCTGCTCGGCGGCGGCCTCGCGCCCGAGCAGGTCGCCGCCGCCGTGCGCCGTACCGGCGCGCGCGTCGTCCATGCCCACAACGTCAACCCGTCGCTCGGCTGGCGCGCGCTCGCCGCCGCGCGCGCGGCAGGCGCGCGGACGGTGCTGCACCTGCACAACTACCGCCTGGTCTGCGCGGTCGGCACGTGCTTCACGCGCGGCGCGGACTGCACGCGCTGCCACGCGCGCAACACCTGGCCGGGCGTGCGCCTGAACTGCCGTGGCACGGGACCGGAGGCGGCGGTGTACGGGGCGGCGCTCGCTCTCTGGCAGCGGCGCCTGGTCGAGCACGCCGATGCGGTGATCGTGCCCAGCGCGTTCGCGCGCGAGCGCCTGCGCGCCCTCGGCGCGCCGCTGGAGCGCGCCGCGGTGCACGTCGTCGGCCACGTTGTGCGCGACGTCGTCGAGCGCTCGACGGCGGCCGCCGGCAAGCACGCTCTCGTCGTCTCCCGCCTGGCGCCCGAGAAGGGCGTCGACGTCGCGATCGCGGCATGCGCGGCCGCGCGCCTGCCGCTCCTCGTCGCCGGAGACGGACCGCAGCGGGCGGCCCTCGAGGCGCGCGCGGAGGGCACCGCGACGACCTTCGCCGGACGCGTCGGCGCGCGCGAGCTGGCACGACTGCGGGCCGACGCCGGGCTCGCGATCGTGCCCTCGCGATCGGCGGAGACGTTCGGCCTTGCGGCGGCCGAGGCGATGGCCGCAGGCGTGCCGGTCGTCGGCAGCGCGATCGGCGCGCTGGCGGAGCTGTGCGACCCCGCCGCGCTCGTCGCGCCCGGCGACGCGGCCGCGCTGGCCCAGGCATGCCGTGCCCGCTTCGCGGACGCCGAGGCCGGCGAGGCCGGGCGCCGGCGCGTGCTCGAGATCGCCGCCCCCGCCGCGATCGCGCCCGCGCTCGGCGCGATCTACGACGCGCGGGGCCGGCGAAGCTAGAGCGGCCGGTCGCTCGGCTCGTCGGCGTCGCCCGGCGCCGCGCCCTCGGCGGTGTCGGAGATGAGCGTCTCGGGATCGGGGGTGAGGTCCTCGGCCGGCGACCGGTCCTCGGCCGGCGGCTGGTCTGAGACCAGCGCAGCGTCGCCCGGGGCGCCGCTCGCCTCGCCCGCCGACCGCGCCGCGGCCGCATCGCTCGCGAGGTCATCCACGACGACCGGCGGCGGCTCCTGCTGCGGCGTCTGCGTCGCCGCCGCCGCAGGCTCGTCCGTCGACGGCACCGCTGTGCCGGCGGCTGCGGACGACGTCTCGTTCGCGAGCTCCTCGACGGCGACCGGCGACGGCGGCGGCGCCGCCGTGTCGGGCGCCGGACCGGGCGGCGTGTAGAGCGGCTCGGCCTTGCCGCCGCCGAGCTTCTTGGCGACCGCGGCGCCGACCCCGCCGACGAGCGCGACGATCCCCGCGATCTTCAGCGGCCTGCGCCGGCCGGTGTCCGATCGGGAGGGCTTCTTCCCCTTCGCGGAGGCCTTGGCGGCGCTCTTGGTCGCCTTCCTGGAGGCCTTGGTGGCGGTCTTCGAGACCTTCTCGCCGAGTCGCCACTCAGACCAGGTCTTGGCGACCGAGGCGGCAGCGTCGAGCGCCTGGTCGCGCTTGCTCTTCTGGCGCATCTTCATGTGGTGCTCCTGGTCGTATTGGGCACAACCTCGCGCCTACCCTCGGTCGCGTGGACGCCAAACGAGCGTACCCGACGGCTCGCCGCAGACGCCGTCCCTCTACACTCGCGACCGCATGCGGACGCTGGTCACCGGAGGCGCAGGCTTCATCGGCTCGCACCTCGTCGACGCGCTGATCGCCCGTGGCGACGACGTGACGATCGTCGACGACCTCTCCACCGGCAGGGAGTCGAACATCGCCGGCGCGCTCGCGTCGGGCGCGCGGCTGGAGCGCGGCGACATCCGCGACGCCGCCGCGCTGACGCCGCTCGTCGCCGAGGCGCGACCGAACGTGGTGTTCCACCTCGCCGCGCAGGTCGACGTGCGCATCTCGCTCGCCGAGCCCGGATTCGACGCGCGCACGAACGTCGAGGGCACGGTCAACGTCCTCGAGGCCGCCCGCCTCGCCGGCGCCGAGCGCGTCGTCTTCGCCTCGACCGGCGGCGCGATGTACGGCGACACCGACGTACTGCCCACGCCGGAGACCGTCGAGGCGCTGCCGATGGCCGCCTACGGGCAGAGCAAGTTCTGCGCCGAGCGGTACCTCGGGCTCTACGAGCGCCTGTACGGGCTGTCGACGCTGGCGCTGCGCTTCGGCAACGTCTACGGCCCGCGCCAGGACCCGCACGGCGAGGCGGGCGTGATCGCGATCTTCTGCGGCAGGCTGCGCGCGGGCGCGCGGCCGAAGATCTTCGGCGACGGGACGCAGACGCGCGACTACATCTACGTCGGCGACCTCGTGGCCGCGATCGTGCGAGCCGGCGACGCGCGCGCCTGCGGTGCGATCAACGTCGGCACCGAGGAGGAGACCTCGGTGCTCGAGATCGTGCGCGAGCTGTCGCAGCTGACCGGCGACGGCACGCCCGAGCCGGAGTTCGCGCCGGCGCGGCTCGGCGAGCTGGACCGCTCGTGCCTGGACGCCACCCGCGCGCGTGAGCTGCTCGGCTGGACCGCGAGCACGCCGATCGCCGAGGGGCTGCGACTGACCTGGCAGGCGCTCGCTCCGCGCTGAGCGCCGCGTAGTGGATCGCGACACCTTGTCGGCCGGGCGCGGCGGCGCTAGGGTCCGCGCTGCTTGGCTGGGGGAGAGGCGCGGTGCTACGGGCGCCGGAGGCGCGACGACGCGCCCCGGCGCCCCGCGCAGCGGTCGCACGCGCGGCGCATCGGCGGCGGGTTTCGGCGGCTAGCGACGCGTCCCGACCGGGTAACGCATGCAGATGGCGAGCGTGGTCGGCCTGGCCGGCTCCTACGGCGGTCTGAACGCCGGCGACGAGGCGATCCTCACCGTCGCGATCGAGCAGTTGCGCAAGGCCGTCGCCGGGGTGCGGATCGTCGTCTTCTCACGCGACCCGGCCCACACCGAGCGCCATCACGACGTCGATCGCGTCGTGGCGGCGCGCGAGGCGGTGCGCGAGGAGCTCGACGCGGAGATCAGGCGAATGGATCTCATGCTGCTCGGCGGCGGCGGGATCCTCTACGACCGCGAGGCCGACCACTACCTGCGCCTCGTCCGCCTCGCGCAGGACGCCGGCGTCGCGACCGCGACCTATGCGGTCGGCGCCGGGCCGCTGGAGCGTCGCGCCGACCGCGTGGCGATCGCGGACGCCCTCAACGAGATGGAGCTCGTCACCGTTCGCGAGAAGGCGGCCAAGCGGTTGCTCGAGGGCAGCGGCGTCGAGTGCGAGATCAGCGTGACGGCGGACCCGGCGCTGCTGCTCGAGGCCGAGCCGTTCACCCGGCGGATGCTCGAGCGCGAGGGGCTGTCGGACGGCCAGCGGCTGATCGGCATGTCGGTGCGCGAGGCGGGCAGCGCGATGACCGAGATGGACGTCGAGCAGTACCACGCGTTGCTGGCGGATGCCGCCGACTTCATCGTCGACCGCTTCGACGCGCAGATCGTCTTCGTGCCGCTGGAGCGCGCGGACATCCGCGAGGCACATCGGGTGATCGGGCGGATGGCGCTGCCCGAGCGGGCCTGGGTGCTCAAGCGCAGCTATGGCCCGCGCGAGCTGCGCGGGCTGATGGAGCACCTCGAGCTGGCCGTCGGCATGCGCCTGCACTTTCTGCTGTTCGCCGCGACCGCGGGGGTGCCGGTCGCGGCGCTGCCCTACGCGACGAAGGTCCGCGACTTCCTGGAGTCGCTCGATCTGCGCTCGCCCGATCAGGCGCGCGCCGGTCACGCCGGCGCGCTGCTGTCGCACATCGACCGGCTGTGGGATCGCCGCGACGAGCAGATCGAGCACGTTCGCGAGCGGCTGCCGCGCCTGCAGCAGGCCGCCCGCGACAACCTGCGCCTGATCGTCGATCTCCTGCAACGGCGTGCCTCCGCTGCAGCCTCCTGAGCACGCCGAGCAGCTGACGCTGCCGGCCCGGCGCGCGCGCGTGGCGGCGCGCCCCGACGTCGTCGTCGTCGGCGGCGGCCCGGCCGGGATCGGCGCCGCGCTGGGAGCCGCCCGCGCCGGAGCGGACGTCGTGCTCGCCGAGCGCTACGGGTTTCTCGGCGGCAACGCGACGGTCGCGCTGGTCATGCCCCTGATGTCGTGGCACAACGAGGTGCGCGGCGCGCGCGCGCGCGGCGTCGACGAGCCGCTGCGGCTGCTGCCCGATGATCACGGCCCCGGCGAGCCGGTCGTGGCGGGGGCGCTGCTGGAGCTGATCGAGCGCCTGCTCCGCCGGCGCGGCGCGATCGCCCCGAGCGAGGAGACGGGCTACACGGTCCCGCTGGACCCGGAGGCCTACAAGTCGGCCGCGCTGGAGCTGCTCGACGAGGCCGGCGTGCGCTACCTCCTGCACGCCTTCGCGTCCGGCGTGACCGGTCGCCCGCGCCGGCCGGAGGGGGTCGTGCTGGAGACGAAGTCCGGGCCGCTGGTGATCCGGGCGCCGGTCGTCGTCGACGCAACCGGCGACGGCGACCTCGCGGCGGCCGCGGGCGCCGAGTACGAGGTCGGCCGCGACGACGGCCTCGTGCAGCCGATGACGCTGATGTTCCGCATCGCCGACTTCGAGCGCGAGCACTTCGAGCGCTACGTGCGCGAGCACCCCGACCAGTGGCGCGGCGTGTCCGGCCTGTGGGAGCTGATCGAGCAGGCGCGGGCGGCGGGCGAGCTCGATCTGCCGCGCGAGGACATGCTGTTCTTCTCGACGCCGCACGAGCACGAGCTCAGCGTCAACAGCACGCGCGTGTCCGGCGTGCTCGGCATCGACGTCTTCGACCTCACCCGCGCCGAGCAGCTCGCGCGCCGGCAGATGGACCAGATCATGCGCTTCCTGCGCAAGCGCGTGCCCGGCTTCGCCGACGCGTACGTCGTCCAGAGCGGCAGCCACATCGGCGTGCGCGAGACCCGCCGGATCGTCGGCGAGTACCAGCTCAGCGGGGACGACGTACGCCGCTCGCGCCGCTTCGACGACGTCGTCGCGCGGGGCTCGTACCCGATCGACATCCACGATCCGGAGGGCGGCCGCGGCACGCTGCTGGAGCGCCTGCCGGCCGGGGGCGCGTACGACATCCCGCTGCGCTGCCTGATCCCGCGCGCGGTCGACGGGCTGCTCGTCGGCGGTCGCTGCATCTCGGGCACGCACGAGGCGCACTCCTCCTACCGGGTCACCCCGATCGCGCTGGCGACCGGTCAGGCTGCCGGCGTCGCCGCCGCGCTCGCCGCACGCGCCGGCGTCGCTGCGCGTGACGTCCCTGCCGGCGACGTGCAGCTCGCCCTGCTCGAGCAGGGCGCCGACCTCGGCGACACCGCGGGCGGCCGCGCCGACCGCGTCGCGTCCGGCGACCGATCAGGAGGTACCGCATGAGCTACGAGCCCGAGCTCGAGAGCGCTCCCGGCGACGAGCAGGCGCAAGAGTCGCTCGTGGTCGGGATCGCGAGGGCGGGAGCGAGCGGTTTGGCCCGCACGAACACGCCCGCGTCCACGCCGTCCCGGGGTCTAAGAAGAGGTCGTCCAGCGGCGACTGCGCTGCGCCTCTCGGCCGGATGCCTGTGCCGAGGTCGTGGGCGGCGGATGCCGCTACGCCGCGGCCAGCCGCTCGCGCAGCCAGTCCGCGGTCTGCGCGATCCCGTCGCGCACGCCGATCTGCGCCTTCCAGCCGAGCAGCCGCTCGGCCTTGCCCACATCCGGCCAGCGGCGCTGCACGTCGACGGCGAACGACGGCAGGTGCACCAGCTCGAACGTCTCCGGGTCGCGCCCGCAGACCTCCCACACGATTCGGGCGATCTCCGCGACCGTGAGCTCCTGCGACGCCGAGATGTTGAAGTCCTCGTGCAGGCCGGCGGGGGAGGACATCGCGGTGACGACGCCGTCGGCGATGTCGTCGATGTGCGTCAGCGTCCGCGTCTGCTCCCCGGAACCGAAGATCTCCAGCGGGTGCTGGCCGGCCAGGCACTTGCCGATCAGGTCCGGGACGGCGTGCGCGATGCCGGGCTCGTCGTCGGGCATCTCGCCGGGGCCGTAGGCGTTGAACGGCCGGCAGATCGTGAACGGCAGGCCGTGCTCGTCGTGCGCGGCACGGCACCAGACTTCGCCCGCCAGCTTCGAGAAGCCGTAGGCGGATCGCGGCATCGCGACCTCCCAGACGTGCTCCTCGGGGGTCGGGAACTGCGTCGCGCGCTCGAACACCATCGACGAGGAGACGTAGACGAAGCGTTCGACGGCATGGTCCAGCGCGGCCTGGATGACGGCGTCGTAGAGCGCGCTGTTGACGCTCGTCAGCGTGTGCGGCAGCCGGTGGAAGTTGGCGATCCCGCCGACGATCGCCGCGAGGTGGATGACCTGCTCGCAGCCCGCCGTCGCCTCGCGCGCCTGGGCGAGGTCGCGCAGATCGCCGGTGTGGACCTCGCAGCCCTCGCGCATCCACTGCGGCGCCGGCCGCTGGTCGGAGACGCGGACCTCGTAGTCGGGGTCGCGCAGCAGGCGCCGGACGACCGCCGCGCCGATCGTTCCGGCGCCGCCCGTCACCAGGACGCGACTCAAGGCAGCGCCACCCGGCCGTTCGCCAGCGCGCTCAGCTCGCTGACGTAGCCGAACACCTGCGCCGCGCCGAAGCTGTTCCAGGGGTCGACGATCAGCGCGTCGTCGCCGGCGAGCTCGGCGACCGCGCGCAGCATCTCGTGGCCCGTGAACTCGTCGTGGTTGGCGGCGACGACGACGGCGTCGGCGCCGCCGACGGCCTCCTCGAACGGCGGCGTCGGCGTCGCGACGCGCGGATCGTGGACGACGACGTCGGCGAGCTCGCGCTCGAGCAGCCGCACGAGCTTGTAGGCCAGCGAGTCGCGCTCGTCGTCGGTGTTGCCCTTGAAGGCGAGCCCGAGGACCGCGATCTTGCGCCCGTTCAGCGCGCCCAGCCGGCGCTTCATCCCCTCGACGAGGAACAGCGGGACCGACTCGTTGACGCGCGAGACCGCCAGCAGCATGCCGGGAGCGTTGGAGCGCTCCTCGCTGAAGGCGAAGTCCTTGCGCAGGCAGGTCCCGGCGGTCAGCCCCGGCATCGCGATGCCGCCGCGCGGATAGTCGCGGTTGATGAGCTCGATCACGTCGAAGACGTTGGCGCCGTGCTGCTCGCAGTCCATCATCAGCAGGTTGGGCAGCGCGAAGTTCGCGTAGCGCAGGATGTTCGTCCAGATCTTCGCCAGCTCCGCCTGAACCGGCGTCGTCTGCACGATCGGCGCGTCGAAGACCGAGAACAGCGCCCCGACCCGCTCGCCCGACGCCTCGCCGACGCCGCCGACGATGCACGGCAGGGTGCCGATCTCCTCCATGAAGCGCCCGGCGGCGATCCGCTCCGGCGCGTGCGCGACGAACACGTCCTCGCCGATCGTGAAGCCGCGGTGCTTGGCGAGGTAGCCGGCCACGAAGTCGGTCGTCCCGGGCGCGATCGTCGAGCGCAGGACGATCGTGTGGCCGTCGCGCAGGTGCGCGAGCAGGTCGTCCAGCGCGGAGCGGATGTCCGAGATGTCGATCTCGATGTGCGAGAACGACGGCGTGCCGAGCGTGATGACGATGTGATCGGCCAGCGCCGCGTCGGCGACCTGGTCGGAGACGGTCAGCGTCCCCGCGGCGTGCACGCGGTCCAGCGCCTCCTGCGCGCCCGGCTCGGCGAACGGCATCAGCGCGTCGCGGACGGCCTGCAGGCGGTCGGCGTCCTTGTCGACGCCGAGCACGGTCAGGCCGCGATCGGCGAACGAAATGGCGAGTGGGAGCCCGATACGGCCGAGCCCGATGACGGCGACCTCAGGCATCGAGGCACGAAACCTACCGTTCGGAGGCGTCGCCCAGCAGCCGGTGCCGTGCGTACTGGCGCGCGAAGCCTCTGATGAAGCGGGGGTTGTAGCGCACGTAGCGCGGCGCGAGCCGGCGTGGCTCCTGCGCCATGCGGAACAGCCACTCGAGGCCCGCGGACTGCATCCACTCGGGCGCCTGCGGCACGAGACCGGCGTGGAAGTCGAACGCGGCGCCGACGCCGACGAGCACCGGCGCGTCGAGCCGATCGCGCATCGCCGCCATCCACTTCTCCTGCTTCGGGGCGCCGACGCCGACCCAGATGACGTCGGCCTTGGACCGGTTCATCTCGTCGACGATCGCGCCCTCCTCTTCAGGCGAGAGGTCGCGGAAGGGCGGCGAGTAGCCGCCGACGATCTTCACCCCCGGGAAGCGCTGGCGCAGGTTGAGGGCGAGCTGCACGAGCGCGCCCTGGTTGCGGCCGCCGTAGAGGTACATGCGCGTACCGGTGTCGGCGGCGCGCTCGCAGTAGCGCGCCATCAGCTCGGGCCCGTAGACGCGGTCGTGGAGGTCGCCGCCGAGCGCGTTCATCGCCCACACGAGCGGCTGTCCGTCGGGAACGGTGATCGAGGAGTTCAGCACCGCCTCGCGCAGCTCGGGATCCTCGTCGCAGACCATGATGGTGTGGGTCGCGGCGACGCAGATGTAGCCCTTCTCGCCGTGCGCGATCATCCCGTCCATCCACGCGATCGTCGCCACGTAGTCGGTCAGCGCAAGCGGCACGCCGAGCACGCTGACGGCGTCGGGAGCGATCGGAGCGGGCGCCGGTTCGGGCGGCAGGGGCGATCCGCTGGCGAGGGGGCGGGGGGGAGTCATCGGGTGTTTTGACACCAATGCGTCGGCTGCAGGGTACGAACGAGAACGCTCGCCGGACCAAAAGGTTGCGTTCTTGCATTGCGCGGCTTTTTGACGCCTACCCGCTCGCAGTTCGCGAAAACCGGCCCGGTACCCTCCCCGGCGATGCCGCGGGCGCTCATCACGGGGATCACCGGGCAGGACGGCGGCTACCTGGCCGAGCTGCTGCAGGGCAAGGGCTACCAGGTCGTCGGCCTCGTCCGCCCAGGGTCCGAGGCCGGCGTTCCCGCGGGTGCCGCGACGGTCAACGGCAACCTCGCCGACGCCGAGTCGCTGCGCGCGGCGGTGCTCGACACGACGCCCGACGAGCTCTACCACCTGGCGGCGCCGACCTTCGTGCCGGCCTCCTGGAAGGACCCCGCGGGGACGCTCGCGCTGGTCGCCGGCGCGACCGGCACGCTGCTGCAGGCCAGCCGCGAGATCGACGGTGGCGTGCGGGTGCTCGTCGCGAACTCCGGCGAGGTCTTCGGGGCGGCGAACGTGTCGCCGCAGAACGAGGACACGCCGATGCGCCCGCGCTCGCCCTACGGCGTCGCGAAGCTCGCCGCCTACGGGCTCGTCGACACGCTTCGCCACAAGCACGGCATGCACGCCTCGAGCGCGATCGCCTACAACCACGAGTCGCCGCGCCGGCCCGAGCGCTTCCTGCCGCGGAAGGTCACCAAGGCGGCGGCCGCGATCAAGCTCGGCCTCCAGGACGAGCTCGCGCTCGGCGACCTGAGCGCCGTTCGCGACTGGTGCCACGCGCGCGACGTCGTGCGCGGCTACTGGATGATGCTCCAGCAGGAGCAGCCGGGCGACTACATCCTCGCGAGCGGCGTCGGCCGCACCGTCGGTCAGCTCGTCGACGTGGCGTTCGGCTGCGTCGGCCTCGATCCGGCCGATCACCTCCGCGTCGATCCGCGGTTCGTCCGTCCCCCGGAGCGGACGCCGCCCGTCGGCGACACGACGCGTGCACGCGAGCGGCTGGGCTGGGCGCCGGAGACGAGCTTTCGGGCGATGATCGAGGAGATGGTGCAGGCCGACCTCGCCGCGCTCGGCGCGGCGGCCCGTTAGCGGCCGAGATCGCCTGCCCGACGGCCTCGCGGCGGAGGGCGCCGAGCTGCCCGATCTGCGCCGCCCCCTAGACTCGCGGCCCTATGGCCGTCGGAGTCATCGGTATGGGCTACGTCGGCCTGCCGCTCGCCGTCGCCTTCGCGGCGGCCGGCCGCGACGTCGTGGCCGTCGACATCGATCGCCGCAAGGTCGAGGCGCTGCGCTCCGGGCGGTCCTACATCGAGGACGTCGCCGACGAGGTGCTCGCCGCCGCACGGCCGCGGATCGAGGCGACGACGCGCTTTGCCGGCCTCGCCCGCTGCGACGCGATCCTGATCTGCGTGCCGACGCCGCTGACGGCCAACCGCGAGCCCGACCTCGGCCCGCTCGTCGGCGCGGCGCGCGCGCTCGCCGAGGTGCTGCAGGCAGGCCAGCTCGTCGTCCTCGAGTCGACGACGTACCCGGGCACGACGCGTGACCGGCTCGCGCCGATCCTCGCCGAGGCGGGGCTCGTCGCCGGCGAGGACTTCAACCTCGCCTTCTCGCCCGAGCGCGTCGATCCCGGCCGCACGGACTTCACGATGCGCACGACGCCGAAGGTCGTCGGCGGCCTGACCGACGCCTGCGGCGACCGTGCGGCGGCGCTGTACGGCGAGGTGTGCGACCACATCGTGCGCGTCTCGACACCCGAGGCGGCCGAGCTGACGAAGCTGCTGGAGAACATCTTCCGCTCGGTCAACATCGCCCTCGTCAACGAGCTGGCGATGCTCTGCGACCGGATGGGCATCGACGTCTGGGAGGTCGTCGACGCGGCATCGACGAAGCCCTACGGCTTCATGCGCTTCGAGCCCGGCCCGGGGATGGGCGGCCACTGCCTGCCCGTCGACCCGTTCTACCTCTCGTGGCGGGCGCGCGAGTTCGACATGGCGACGGAGTTCATCGAGCTCGCCGGCAAGGTCAACCAGCAGATGCCCTACCACTGCGTGGCGAAGGTCGAGCGGCTGCTCAACGGCGCCAGCAAGCCGGTGCGCGGCTCGAGGATCGCGGTGCTCGGCGTCTCCTACAAGCCGGGCGTCGGCGACGTGCGCGAGTCGCCGGGACTGAAGATCGTCACGCTGCTCGCGGCGCTCGGCGCCGAGCTGCGCTACCACGACCCGTTCGTCGCCGAGCTGCCCGAGCACGGCCTGCGCAGCGAGCCGCTCGCCGACGTGCTCGCGGGCGCCGACCTCGCGCTGATCGTCACCGCGCACCCGGGCGTCGATCACGACGCGGCGGTCGAGCAGGTCCCGCTCGCGCTGGACCTGCGCGGCACCACCCGTCATTCGGGCGGGCGCGCGGTGCTGCTCTAGATGGCCGACGTCATCCGCATCGGCGTCGTCGGGCTCGGCTACTGGGGGCCGAACCTCGCCCGCAACGTCGACGGGCTGCCCGGCGCCGCGCTGGCGTGGTGCTGCGACGAGCGCGACGACGTGCGCGAGCGGCTCGCCGCAACGCATCCGGCCACCCGCTTCACCGACCGGATGGAGGACCTGCTGGCCGACGACGAGCTCGACGCCGTCGTGCTCGCGACGCCGGTGCCGACGCATGCCGAGCTCGCGGTGCGCGTGCTCGAGGCCGGCAAGCACTGCTTCGTCGAGAAGCCGCTCGCGCAGTCCGTCGAGCACGCAGAGCGGGCGGTCGCGGCGGCGCGCGCGGGCGGTCGCGTGCTCATGGTCGGCCACCTGCTCGAGTACCACCCGGGCGTCCGCAAGCTCAAGGAGATCGCCGACGCGGGCGAGCTCGGCGACATCCACTACATCTACTCCAACCGCCTGAACCTCGGCCAGCTGCGCGCCGGCGACGAGGTCGAAGTTGCGCGCGAGGTTCGGCCCCCAGTAGCCGAGGCCGACGACGCCGACGCGGACGGGGGCGGCGCCTCCCGCGGGAGCGGCCACTACAGCAGCACCGCGCGACCGCCGGACTTGCGCGTCACCCCGCGCAGGTCCAGCGTGAGCGGCACCTGGGCGGCGATCGCGTCGTGGTC
>JBKHXR010000072.1:0-24491 GCA_046565905.1 Thermoleophilia bacterium
CGACCCGCAAGGGGGCCGATGTCGTCGCCGTCTTCGGCGGCGCGCCGATCCGCACGCAGCAGGCGCAGCTGAAGGCCGGCGGCCACATCGTCGTCGGCACGGTCGGGCGCGTGCTGGACCTCATCAGCCGCCACTCGCTCGCACTCGACGCGTGCCGCTTCGTCGTCCTCGACGAGGCCGACGAGATGCTCGACCTCGGCTTTCTCGAGGACGTCGAGAAGATCCTGCGGCTGACGCCCAACAGCCGCCAGACGGCGCTGTTCAGCGCGACGATGCCGCCGCCGATCCGCGCGCTCGCCGACAACTTCCTCTACCACCCCGAGCACGTGAAGGTCGAGGCCGCGACGCTCACGGTCGACACCGTCGAGCAGTTCCAGGTGACGGTCAAGACGGCCGACAAGCCCGACAAGCTCGTCGAGGTGCTCGCCGCCGAGAAGCCCGACCAGGCGATCGTGTTCGTGCGCACGAAGATCCGCACCGACCAGCTGCACAAGAAGATGCGCGACCGCGGCTTGAACTGCAAGGCGCTGCACGGCGACATGTCGCAGGGCTCGCGCGACGGCGTCATGCTCGGCTTCAAGGGCGGCCGCGTGCCGATCCTCGTCGCCACCGACGTCGCCGCCCGCGGCCTGGACATCTCGACGGTCACGCACGTCGTGAACTTCGACGTGCCGCGCTCACCGGACGTCTACGTGCATCGCATCGGCCGCACCGGCCGGGTCGGGCGCGCGGGCCGCGCGATCACGTTCGTCGAGCCGCGCCAGGAGAAGGAGCTCGAGGCGATCGAGCGCCACATCGGCATGAAGGTCTCGCCGTGGGAGCCGGGCGCGCACGTCGAGCCGGCGCCCGTCGTCGAGAAGCCCCGGCGCCACAGCAAGCCACAGCTCACGCGCAACGGCGACGAGGAGTACACGAAGCTGATCGTGGCCGGCGGGCGCAGCGCCGGGATCGAGGTCGCCGACCTGGTCAGCGCCGTCACGTATGCGGCCGACATCGACGGCGAGGCCGTGCGCGACGTCAAGGTGCTCGAGCACTTCGCGTTCCTCTCGGTGCCCGCGACCGACGCGCAGCGGATCGCCGAGGCCGTCGACGGCGAGCGCGTGCGCGGGCGCCGGATCAGGGTCGAGCCCGCCAAGGTGTAGGACGCCGGGGCGGCGCCCCCGCGCGCCGCCGGCGGTTCACCGGTTCGGCATCGATGGCGACCTGAGCTCGATATCCGGGGTCAAGACGCCACAGCGCGACGATGAGCTCCGCCACCGGCCGCGGACGCACCGCATCGATCGCGAAGAGGGCGGGCCGCCCGCCGGCGTTCCCGGCGAGGGCCGGGGCGGGTAGATTGCGCCGCGATGAGCGAGCGCAACGTCCTCGGCGGTGACCTCGAGCCCTGCGGCACCGATCCGATGACCGGCTTCTACCGCGACGGCTGCTGCAGCACCGGGCCCGAGGATCTCGGCAGCCACACGATCTGCGCCGTCGTGACCGAGGAGTTCCTCGACCATCAGCGCAACATCGGCAACGACCTCAGCACGCCGGTGGCGATGTACTCGTTCCCCGGGCTCGTACCGGGCGACCGCTGGTGCGTGACGGCGGCGAACTGGCTGCGCGCGCACGAGGACGGCGCGGCGGCGTTCGTCGTGCTGGCCTCGACGCACGAGCGCGCGCTGGACATCGTGCCGATCGAGGCGCTGCACGAGCACGCCGTCGACGTCCCGTCCGACCCCGGCGCGCTCGGCTGAGCGGCAACGCCGACGACCGGTGCCGCAGACCGGCGCCCCGCTGTCACCGGCACGCCCAGCCCGGTGCCGCAGACCGGCGCCCTGCCGTCACCGGCACGGCCAGACGGGTGCCGCAGACCGGCGCCCTGAGCCGAGCGGCATCTGCAGGACCGGTGCCGCACACCGGCCTGCGCCGATCGCGCCCGCAACTCCGCTCGGGACGGCGCGTTACCCTTCCCTGACGTGGCCCTGCTTCTCAAAGACCGCGACTCGAGCACCGAGACCGACGGGCAGCCGCCCAACGGCGTCGCCGCCGTCACCGTTCCCGACTTCGCGTGCGAGTCCTGTGGTGCTGCGATGCAGCGCGGTCAGGACTGGTGCCTGGAGTGCGGCACGGCCGCTCCCGGCAGGCTCGGCGCGCGCCCCGGCTGGCGCGCCGCCTTCACGGTCGTCGGGCTCACGACGATGCTGCTGCTGTGCGCCGTCGTCGCGGCGTACGCGGCGCTGACCGGCGACGCCCAGCGCAGCGCGTCCGCGCCGCCCGCGGGCTCGGGCGACCCGATCACCGCGCAGACGCCCGGCGCCATCGCGCCGGCCCCCGGCGCGGTTGCGGTCCAGCCCGGCGCGACCGGCCCCGGCACGACGGCGCCGCCGGCCAGCGCCAACCCGATCATCCCCGTGCAGCCGCCGCCCGCGGCGACGAACACCCCCGTCACCCCGCCGCCGCCTCCGCCCGCGGCGACGGACGACTCGCCTTCGACGGGCAGCACCGGCTCGACCGGCTCGGCCGGCACCACCGACTCGGCCGGCAGCACGGGCTCCACCGGCTCGGCGCCGTCCACGCCCAGCAGCGAGCTCGTCGCGCTGGGCAAGGACGCCGCGAAGACGTACAACCAGCCCGAGCGCGCGGGTGCCGAGTTCGGTCCCGCGGCCAACGCCGTCGATGGCAGCCCCAACACCGTGTGGGACGTCGTCGTGCCGGCCGACGGGCAGCCGATCGCCGCCGGCCTGGTCATCGATCTCGGCAAGCCGCGCGCGCTGCGGTCGCTGCGCCTCGCGACGAGGACGCCCGGCTTCACCGTCGAGGTCTACGGCGCCAAGAGCGCCAAGGAGCTTCCCGTCGACGTCATCGACAAGCGCTGGATCCACCTGACCGACAAGAAGGACGTCGACGACGACGAGCTGATCCTGCTCAAGGGCAAGGGCGACGGCGCGAAGGTCCAGCTTCTGCTGCTCTGGTTCACCGAGCCGTCCGAGCCGACCGACCCGCGCGTCGGGATCGGCGACGTCACGCTGCGAGCAACGCCCTAGAGGCACCACTCGCTAGGCTGCGCGCCATGTCTGCAGCCGCTATGCGCACCACCGAAGGCGTGATCGTCCTCGAGCTCTTCGACGACGACGCGCCCGAGACCGTCGCCAACTTCAAGAAGCTCGCCGCCGACGGCTTCTACGACGGGCTGGCGTTCCACCGCGTGATCAAGGACTTCATGATCCAGGGCGGGTGCCCGCAGGGCACCGGCACCGGCGGTCCCGGCTACCAGTTCGACGACGAGATCAACGACCACAAGATCGTCCGCGGCGCGCTCGCGATGGCGAACGCCGGGCCGAACACCAACGGCTCGCAGTTCTTCATCGTCACGACCGACGCGGCGCCGTGGCTGGACGGCAAGCACACCGTGTTCGGCGCGGTCACCGGCGGGATGGAAGTGGTCGACAAGATCGAGAACGTGCCTACGCAGGGCGCCGACCGACCGGTTGAGCCGATCCAGATCGCCTCGATCGAGCTCGGCGACTAGTCGCCCTCCCGCCATACCCGCGCGCCCCGCCTGAGGCTTGGACCTCTTCCAAGCCATCGTCCTGGGGCTCGTCCAGGGGCTGACCGAGTTCCTGCCGATCTCGAGCAGCGGTCACCTGCGCGTCGTTCCCGCCTTCGCCGGCTGGGAGGACCCGGGCGCCGCGTTCACGGCCGTCATCCAGCTCGGCACGATGGCGGCCGTCGTCCTGTACTTCCGCGAGGACCTCGTCCGCATCGCCCGCGTTTGGCTGGCCTCGCTGGGCGACGCCTCGCGTCGCCGCGAGCTCGACGCGCGCCTGGGCTGGTATCTGATCATCGGGACGATCCCGATCGTGATCTTCGGCTTCGCGTTCTCGCATCAGATCGAGAACAACGCGCGGGACCTGTACCTGATCGGCACGACCCTGATCCTGCTCGGGATCGTCCTGCTGGTCGCCGAGAAGGTGTCGCGCCGCGATCGCGACCTGACGACGATCACGCGCCGGGACGCGATCATCGTCGGCTTCGCGCAGGCGCTCGCGCTGATCCCCGGTGTCTCGCGCTCGGGCGCGACGATCACGGCCGGTCTGTTTCTCGGCATGGACCGCGTGTCCGCCGCGCGGTTCTCGTTTCTGCTGTCGATCCCGGCGGTCGTGCTGAGCGGGGTCTACGAGCTGCGCGACGTGATCGACGGCAGCGCCGAGGGCGGCGTCGGCGTCGGTCCGACCGCCGTCGCGACGGTGTTCGCCTTCATCTCCGGGTATGCCTCGATCGCGTTTCTGCTGCGGTTCCTGACGACGCACACCACGGGCGTCTTCGTCGCCTACCGGGTGATGCTGGGGGCTGCCGTGCTCGTCCTCGCCGCAACGGGCGCGATCAGCTAGCAAGTAGGGTTTGACACTACGTCGAGAATCCGAGGAGAGCTGACATGGCCAGCGTCGACACCACGGCCGCCCAGGCCACGAACGGCCACGAGGCGGCCGACCTGCCGGAGATCCCGGTCGAGAACCCCGCCACCGGCGAGGTGATCGCGCACGTCGCCGACCTCGACGCCGAGCGCGTCGCCGAGCTCGCGCGGGCGGGCCGCGCCGCCCAGCCGGGCTGGCATGCGATGGGCTTCGAGGGCCGCGGGCGCGTCATCCGCCGGATGCAGAAGTGGATCATGGACAACTCCGAGCGGATCGTGCAGACGATCGTCTCGGAGACCGGCAAGACCTACGAGGACGCGTACATGGTCGAGATCAACTACGCCGGCGGGGCGATCGACTACTGGCTCAAGCACGCGCCCCGGCACCTCGCCGACGAGGCCGTCCGCGCCAGCACGGTGGCGGTGCTCGGCAAGAAGATGGTCGTCCGCTACGAGCCGCTGGGCCTGATCGGCGTGATCGGCCCGTGGAACTACCCGCTGACGAACTCCTTCGGCGACTGCATCCCCGCGCTGCTCGCCGGCAACAGCGTGATCCTCAAGCCCTCCGAGGTGACGCCCCTGACCTCGCTGCTGCTCGCCGAGGGGCTCGCCGAGAGCGGGCTTCCCGAAGGCATCTTCCAGGTCGCGACCGGCCGCGGCGAGACCGGCGCCGCGCTCGTCGACGAGGCCGACATGATCATGTTCACCGGCTCCACCGAGACCGGCAAGAAGGTCTGCAGGCGCGCCGCCGACACGCTCACGCCGGTGGCGCTGGAGCTCGGCGGCAAGGACCCGATGATCGTCCTCTCCGACGCCGACCTCGAGCGCGCCGCCAACCTCGCCGTCTACTACTCGATGTTCAACAGCGGCCAGACCTGCATCTCGATCGAGCGCGTCTACGTCGAGGAGCCGGTCTACGACGAGTTCGTGCGCAGGGTCGTCGACAAGGTCGGCGTCCTGCGCCAGGGCGAGTCGACCGGGCCGGCGACCGCCGAGGTGGGCGCGATGACGTTCCCCAGGCAGCTGGAGATCGTCGAGGAGCACGTCCGCGACGCGCTCGCCAAGGGCGCCCGCGCGCTGACCGGCGGCAAGCGCCGCGCCGGCAAGGGGCTGTTCTTCGAGCCGACCGTGCTCGTCGACGTCGACCACACGATGAAGGCGATGACCGAGGAGACGTTCGGCCCGACGCTTCCGATCATGAAGGTCGCCGACGCCGAGGAGGCGCTGGCGCTCGCCAACGACTCGCCCTACGGGCTCGGAGGCGCGGTCTTCAGCGGCGACCGGCGGCGCGCCGAGCAGCTCGCGCGGCGGATGCACGCGGGCGCCGTCTGCGTCAACGACGCGCTGCTGAACTACGTCGCGGTCGAGCTGCCGATGGGCGGCTGGAAGGCGTCGGGCCTGGGCACGCGCCACGGCGCGGCCGGGATCAGGAAGTTCACCAAGCAGCAGGCGCTGTTCGTCAGCCGCGTGCACCTCAAGAACGACGTCTACATGTTCCCCTACCGGCGCAACGTCTCCAGGGCGCTGTTTCGCGGCGTGCGGCTGCTGTACGGGCGCCGGCGGCGCTGACCCCCGACCCGCGCGGCCCGATCCGCACATAGCTGCTTGATTAGGGCTCGATGGCCGCGATCGCCTTCGGGCTGCTCTCATCCCTGCTCTGGGGACTGGCGGACTACCTGGGCGGCGTGAAGAGCCGCACGTTCGCCGTACCGGTCGTGCTGGCGATGATGTACCTGTCGTCGCTGGTCGTGATGCTCGCCTTCGTCCTCGCGCGCGGCGAGGGGCCGCCGCCGAGCGAGCACGTGATCGCCGCGCTCGGCTCGGGGTTCGTCGGGATCGCCGGGCTGTCGGCGTTCTACCGGGCCCTGGCGATCGGCACGATGAGCATCGTCGCGCCGATCGCCTCGACGGGCGTCGCGCTGCCGGTGATCGTCGGCCTGATCGGCGGCGACGACCCCGGGCCGGTGCGCTCCGCCGGGCTCGCGCTCGCGGTCGTCGGCATCGTGCTGGCCTCACGCGAGGACGACGAGGGCGCTGCGAACGCGCGCCAGCAGCGCCTCAGCATCGTGCTCGCGATCGTGGCGGGGCTCGGCTTCGGGTCGTACTTCGTGCTTGCCGAGATCGCCTCCCGCGGCGATGTCGCCTGGGCGCTGGTGCTGTCGCGCGTGTCGGCGTTTCCGATCATCGCGACGATCGCGTTGTTCGCGCTGAGCGCCGGCGCGCTGCGGCCGAGCGGAATGGCGTGGGCTGCCCTGGCAGGGATCGGGCTGCTCGATCTCGGCGCCAACTTCTTCTACAACCACGCCTCGACGATCGGCGAGCTTTCCAGCGTCGCCGTCGCGAGCTCGCTGTATCCGGTGACGACCGTGATGCTGGCCGCGCTGCTGCTCGGCGAGCGCGTGCGCGGCGTGCAGCGGCTGGGCGTCGTCGTCGCGCTCGGCGGCGTCGTGCTGATCGCGGCCGGCGGCTGAGCGCAGCGCCCGCCCGCACGAGCCGCGCACGCTTCCTGTCAGCCTTCGCTGCGTGAGCGTCCCCGTCATCGCCGCCGCCTTCGTCCTCGAGCCGCTGCAGCTGGCGCCGGCGCTCGCGTTCGGCGCCATGTACCTCCTACGGGCGCGGCGGCTGCGCGCGCTCGGCCGACCCGTGCCCGCGTGGCGGCAGGCGTGCTTCCACGCCGGCCTGGCGCTGATCGCGCTGACGCTCGTCTCGCCGCTGGCCGCGGTCGCCGACGAGCTGTTCTGGGCGCACATGGCCGAGCACCTGCTGCTCGCCGACCTCGGCGCGCTGCTGCTCGTCCTCGGCCTCACCGGCCAGCTGCTCCAGCCACTGCTGCGTACCACGGCACTCGGCTGGCTGCGCCGGCTGGCGCATCCCGCACCGGCGTTCGGGCTGTGGGCCGCAAACCTCGTCCTCTGGCATGTCGTCGGCCCGCACGAGGCCGCCGTCGAGAACGCCGCGGTCCACGCGCTGCAGCACATGCTGTTCGTCGGGCTCGGGATCAACATGTGGATGGCGCTGCTCGGTCCGCTGCCCAAGCCGGCCTGGTTCGGCAACCTCGCCAAGCTGCTCTACATCGTCGTCGTGCGGCTGACGTCGACCGTCCTGGCCAACGTCTTCGTCTGGAGCGACCGCGCGTTCTACGGCGTGTACGCGGACGGCGAGCGCGCGCACGCGATCAGCGCGCAGACCGATCAGGTACTGGCGGGGTCGATCATGATGGTCGAGGGATCGATCCTCACGATCTGCCTGTTCGGATGGCTGTTCCTGCGCAGCGCCCGCGAGGGGGAGGAACGCCAGGCGCTGCTCGACCTCGCCGCGGCCGGCGGCGTCGCGCTCGACGAGCGGCGCGCGGCGCGCGCCGTGTCGGCGGGGCGTGGAAGCGAGCTCAGACGGCGCATCGAAGAGGACGTCACGCGCTAACGTCAAGGCATGTCGCTCAAGAACAAGCTCACACAGCTCGCCAAGTCGCCCAAGGGCAAGGAACTCATCGACAAGGCCCAGACGATGGCCAACGATCCGAAGAACCGCGAGAAGATCGAGGGGGCCCGGCAGAAGATCGAGGGCCAGATCGGCGCCGCCAAGCAGAAGCTCGCCGAGAAGCGCGGCGAGAAGGACGGCGCCACCGGCGCCACCGCCACGTCGACCGATCCGGCCACCACGCCGTCGCCGCCCGCGCCCGCGACCTCACCACCGAAGGAGGCCGACTACGGCGGCGACGAGGGTCCGAAGGCGGCGTAGCTCGCAGCGGCAGGGCGAGCGCCGTGGCCGGCTCCCGGCCGGCCGGCGCCCGCCCTGCGTCGCAGACGACGTGGACGGCAGGCGGCGGGCGGTCGATGCGCACGACGGCCAGGCGTGCGGCCGCTGGTCTGCACCGAGGGCAACCGCCTGATCGCGGTGTCCGCGCGCTGACGATCCGGGCGATCTCGTCGAGGCTCGCCCGCGCAGCGGGGTATCGGCGAGCGCATGCTCGCCTCGATCGCATTTCCGCCGCTCCTCGCCGCGCCCGCGAAGATCCTGATCGCGCTCGCCGTCGGGCTCGCCGTGGAGGCCTCCCCGGCGCTTGCGGCGCCGACGGCGGACGGCGACTTCGACGGCGACGGCCGCAGCGATCTCGCGATCGGCGCGCCGGCAGACTCGGTCAACGGCGTACCGGGCGCCGGTGCCGTCAACGTCCTCTACGGCGCTCGTGACGGGCTCACGGAGGTCGGCGACGAGCAGTTCACGAAGCTTCCCCAGCGGATCGCCGGCGCCCCGCAGCCCGACGCCCGCTTCGGCGCGGCACTCGCGGCCGGCGACCTCGACGACGACGGCTTCGCGGATCTCGCGATCGGAGCACCCGGCGAGGACGTGGGCGCGCTGCGCGATGCGCCCGCGTCCGGCGCGGTGACGGTGCTGTACGGCTCGGCCGGTGGGCTCGTGACGCGGCCCGCGGCCGGCTCGTGGACGCAGAACGGCATCGGCATCAAGGGCGGCGCCGAGCAGGGCGACCGGTTCGGTGCGGCGCTCGCGATCGGCGACTTCGACGACGACAGGCGTGGCGACCTGGCGATCGGCGTTCCCGGCGAGGGCGTCGGCGCGGCCGCGAACGCGGGGGCGGTCAACGTGCTCTACGGGCGCAGCAGCGGCCTGCACGAGGCGGGCGACCAGCTCTGGACGCAGAACACCCGCGGGATCAAGGGACTCGCAGGAGCCGGCCATCGCTTTGGCGCGGCGCTCGCCGCCGGCGACCTGTCGCGCAACGCGCGCGCCGAGCTGGCGATCGGCATCCCCGGCGGCGCGATCAGCGGGCAGGGCGAGGCCGGCGCCGTGAGCGTGCTCTACGGCCGCAGCACCGGGCTGAGCTCGACGGACGACCTCTGGTCGCAGGACGCCCGCGGGATCAAGGGCGTCGCCGCCTCCGGCGAGGGCTTCGGCAGCGCACTGGCGATCGGCGACTTCGACGGCGACCGGTCCGGCGACCTCGCGATCGGGATCCCGCGCGACGACGTCGGCAACGCCACGGGCGCCGGCGCCGTCAGCGTGCTCTACGGGACCGGCATCGGCCTGCGCGAGGAGGGCGATCAGCGCTGGACGCAGGAGTCGCCCGGCATCCGCAGCCGCGCCTCGATCGGCGAGACCTTCGGCGCGTCGCTTGCGGCAGCCGACTTCTCGCGCAACGGCGCCGACGACCTGGCGATCGGCGTTCCCCGGCAGGGCGTCTCGGGCCACCTCAACGCCGGCGCCGTCAGCGTGCTCTACGGCAGGCGCGGCGAGGGGCTGCGCGCCGTCTCGAACCACCTGTGGACGCAGGACGCCGCCGGCATCAAGGGCCGTGCCGAGCGCGACGACCGCCTCGGCGACGCGCTCGCGACCGGCGACTTCGACGGCGACGGCGCGTTCGATCTGGCGATCGGCGTCCCCGGCGACGGCGTCGCCGGCTTCGCGAGCGCGGGGGCGGCGAACGTCCTCTACGGCACGGCCGCCGGCCTCTCCGAGCACGACGACGGGCTGTGGACACAGGCCACGAGCGGCATCAAGGGAGCCGTCGGCGACGACCGCCTCGGCTCCGCGCTCGCGAGCGGCACCGCGGCCGACGACTAGCGGCGAGCCAGCGTCGACGGGCCGCCGTCGCGGCGCGACGGCGTCGACCGCGGGACCGTCAGACGTCGCTCGCCGTCATCAGCTCGGCACGCTCGGCGAGCGCGACGACGCCCTCGCCGAAGCCGTGCAGCCACGGGTCGTCCGTGCTGCCCGCCAGCGCCCGCCGGTAGTTGCCCTCCATGAACACGACCGCCTTCCACAGCGCGAGCGTTCGGTACCAGCGGATGTCGGTCATCGACCGCCCGCTGGCGCGCTCGTAGCGCGCGACGAGCTCGTCGCGCGTCGCGAACCCCTCGCCGCGGGTGACGCCCGACAGCTCGAACATGCCCAGCGGCGGGTCGTCGTGCTGCACCCACAGCGCGCACAGGTAGCCGAGGTCGGCGAGCGGATCGCCGATCGTCGCCAGCTCCCAGTCGAACACCGCGTTCACGCGCGCCGGCGGGTCGGGCGCGAGCATGACGTTGCCCAAGCGGTAGTCGCCGTGCACGATCGTCGGCGCAGGAGAGACCGGCAGGTGGTCGCGCAGCCACGTCCCGACGCGCTCCACCGCCGCGATCTCACGCGTCCGGTTGTGCTCCCAGAGCCCGAGAAAGCGCCGCAGCTGGCGCTCGAGGTAGCCCTCCGGCCGGTTGGAGAAGTTCTCCAGCCCAGATTTCCGCCAGTCGACGGCGTGCACCTCGACGAGCGCATCGACCAGCTCCTCGCCGATCCGCCGGCGCTGCGCCGGCGTGTCGAGCGCGGCCGGCACGCGGCTCGTGACGACGTCGCCGCGGACGCGCTCCATGACGTAGAAGGGCGCGCCGAGCAGCGCCGGGTCGTCGCCGACGGCGAGCACGCGCGGCACGCGCGCGGCGGTCGGCTCGAGCGCGCGCAGGAGCCGCGCCTCGCGCAGCACGTCGTGCGCGCTGGGCGGCAGCGGTCCGCGCGGCGGGCGGCGCAGGACGATCTCGCGGCCACCGCTGCGCACGAGCAGCGTGACGTTCGAGTGGCCCTCGCCGAGCGGCTCGATCACGACGCCGTCGGCTGCGCCGTCGGCCAGCCCGCGCTCGGCGAGGAACGCCAGCAGCGGCTCGACGACGACCAGCGGCTGGCGCGGGTTGGCCGCGGCCGCGGCATGCGTGGCGACGACGTCGTCGGGGGCCAGCGGCGCGCTCATCCGCCGGGACCTTAAGACGTCCTTAGCCGGAGGTCCCGCAACCTTGCCTCGCTAGGTTGGTTTCGAACCGCAATGCCCAGACTCCTCGCACCCCTGACGATCCTCCTCGTCCTCCTCCTCGCGCCTGCCGCGAACGCGTCGCGCACGCAGACGATGACGTTCGAGGGGCCCAAGGACTTCCTCGACCCGCGGCTGCGGCCGGGCGCCCTCGAGGAGGCCGCCTCGCTCGGCGTCCGCGCGCTGCGGGTCATCGTCTCCTGGTCGGCGGTCGCCCCGGGCGCCGACCAGGCCACCCGCCCCGCCTTCGAGCCGACCGACCCCGACGCCTACGACTGGGGCGAGTACGACCCGCTGCTGGCCGCGGCGAAGGAGCGCGGCTGGGACGTGCTCGTGACGATCTCGGGCCCGGTTCCGAAGTGGGCGACCGCCGCCAAGCGCGACAACCTCACGCGGCCGAGCCCATCGGCGTTCGCGGCCTTCGTCACCGCGCTGGGGCGCAGGTACGGCGACCAGATCGACACGTGGGCGATCTGGAACGAGCCCAACCAGCCGCAGTTCCTGCGGCCCCAGTTCGCGCGCGGCGGCCGCGCCGTGTCGCCGAGGATCTACCGCAAGCTGTTCCAGGCCGGCGTGCGCGGGCTCGAGAACGCGGGTCAGGGCGATGACAAGGTCCTGATCGGCGAGACGTCGCCGCGCGGCAACCGCAGCAGGATCGTCCCGCCGCTGCGCTTCCTGCGCGGGATGCTCTGCCTCAACTCGAAGTACAGGAAGCGGTCGGCATGCGGCGCGCTGGATGCCGATGGCTACGCGCACCATGCCTACACGACGCGCCAGGGTCCCTACTTCGTGCCACCGCGCCCGCACAGCAAGGACGACGTCACGATCGGCGTGCTGTCGCGCCTGACCAAGGCGCTCGACCGCGCGCGCTCGGCCGGCGCCTTCAAGAAGCGGCTGCCGCTGTACCTGACGGAGTTCGGCATCCAGTCCACGCCGGACACGCAGAGCGGCGTCTCCCTCGCCAAGCAGGTCCAGTTCCGCGCGATCTCCGAGCGCATCGCCTGGAGCAACCCGCGCGTCGCCGCGTTCTCGCAGTACCTCCTGCGCGACAGCGATCCGACCGGCAAGGACGAGTACGGCGGCTTCGAATCGGGGCTGCGCTTCGCCGACGGACGGGCGAAGCCGTCGCTGCGCGCGTTCCGGCTGCCGCTGGCCGTCAAGCGGATCGGCAGGAAGGTCTCGATCTGGGGCCTCGTGCGACCGGCGACCGGCCCGACGACCGCGACGATCACCTACGCCGATCGCGGCTCGTCGCGCTTCAAGAAGCTGCGCACCGTCAAGACCGACTCGCGCGGCTACTTCACCGTGCGCGGCAACTGGCGCAAGGGCCGGCGCTGGAACATCACGTGGCAGGACTTCTCGGGCAGCCCCGTCGGGTCCTACACCCGGCGGTAGGGCGCCCGGCTGGCGCGACGTCGGGCAGCCGAGCGAACATGAGCAGCGATCCGCCCATCGCCGACGAGTCGCCGGCCGCGGCGTGGAACGCGCGCTACTGCGAGACGCCGTCGCTGTGGACCGCGGAGCCGAACGCGCTGCTGGTTCGGTTCGCCGCCGGGCTCGCACCTGGCCGCGCGCTCGACGTCGGCGCCGGCGAGGGCCGCAACGCGGTCTGGCTGGCGTCGTGCGGGTGGCAGGTCAGCGCGCTGGACGTCTCCGACGTCGCGCTCGCGCGCTCCGCCGATCAGGCCGCGGCGGCCGGCGTGCGCCTGCAGTGCGTGAACGCCGACTGGCAGGAGCACCCGTTCGGCGAATCGGCCTTCGAGCTCGTCGTCATGAGCTTCATGCACCCCCAGCCCGACGACCGCGACGGGCTGTTCGAACGCGCGCGGCGCGCGCTCGCGCCGGCCGGACACCTGTTCGTCGTCGGCGTCCACGTCGTCGATCACGGCCGCCGCGGCCCGGCCGATCGCGAGCGGCTGTACACGCCGCAGCGCCTGCGCGACTCGCTGCGCGGCTTCGACGTGGTGCGCTGCGAGCAGCACGAGTCCGAGCAGGAGCATCGAACCGGACGCCGGCGCGTGACCGACGTCGTGGCGGTCGCCCGCCGCGCGTGAGCGCGCTCAGTGCGGTCGGCGCGCGATCAGCATGAAGGTGTGCCCGACCCAGCGCAGGCCGGGCGCCGAGCCGAAGCGATCCAGCGCGCCGACGGCGCGCTGCGCGCGCACGGGCAGCCGGCGCCAGGAGTACGTCACGGCGTGCAGCTCCGGGATCAGGCCGGCGGCGCGGGCGGCCGCCGCCAGCCGGCGTGGCGAGAGCGGGATGTCGTCGGGCGTGCCGTGGACGCGCACGCCGAGCCCGGCGCGGTTGGCGAGCGCGAGCGCGGCACCGATCGGGTGGTAGACGTTCGGCTCGATCGCGACGAGCGCGCCGCCCGGGCGCAGCAGCCGCCGCGCCTCGGCGAGGGCCGGGGCGAGCGGGCCCGCGTAGGCGACGTGGTGCAGCACGAGGCGGTGAAGGACGACGTCGAACGACGCGTCGGCCAGCTCGGCGAGCTCGCCGGCGGCGCCCTGCAGCCCGGCGTCGGCCTCGCCCTGGGCGACGGCGTGGCGCGGGCGCTCGGCGTCGATGTCGGCGGCGACGAGGCGCCAGGCCGGCATCGGCAGCAGGTGCCGGCCGGGATGCCAGCCACAGCCGACCGAGAGCGCGTCGCCGCCGGCCAGACCCAGGTGGCGCACCAGCAGCTCGCGCTCGCGGCGCTTGCCGCGCTCGTACTGCTCGGCCAGCGTCGCGGGATCGCTGAGCTTGTCGAGCAGGTTGTCGGGGGAGTAGATCTCGCTCATCGGGCGGCCGCGACCAGGCTACTTCGCGTGAACCCGGGCCGGGCGAGCCGATCATCATCCTCGTCGTGATCGTCGTCGCGGTCGTCGCGGTGATCGTCGCGCTGCGCGAGCTGACGCCGCCGCGCGGGTGCGCGCGGGCCACGCCATAGGCTCAGAGCCACGATGTCACGCTGGTCGGCCGACAACGTCTACGGCACCGCCAGGCAGGGACTGCGCTCGCGCGCCGCGTCCGCCGCCTCCGCGCGGGCGCGACGCATCCGTCACGCACGGCTGTTCACGCTCACCGGCGCGACCGCGCAGACGCGGATCGTCGACATCGGCTGCGGGCGCCTGGGCCTGCGCCGCCACGCCCCGCAGCTCGACATCACGGGCGTCGACCGCGTGCCGCGGCCGGAGTACCCGGGCCCGTTCGTGCAGGCCGACGTGCTCGCGGGCCTGCCGTTCGCCGACGGCGAGTTCGACCTCGCCTACTGCTCGAGCGTGATCGAGCACATCGCCCCCGGCGATCGCGCCGCCTTCGCCGCCGAGCTGCGCCGGGTCGCGCGCGGCTGGTACGTGCAGACGCCGGCGTTCTCGTTTCCCGTCGAGCCGCACGCGCTGCTGCCGTTCGCGCACTGGCTGCCGCATGCGATCCGCCGGCCGTACTGGCGGCTCGGCGTCGCCGGCGAGTGGGAGGAGATCGAGCTGTTGCGCCGCGCGGAGATGACGGCGCTGTTCGGGCCTGCGGTCGCCGAGCGCGCCGGTCCGCTCGTCAAGAGCTGGATCAGCGTGCGCGCGATCTGACCGCGACCGGCGGGCAAGGGCGCTCGCGGGCCGTTCAATAGATTCCAGCCGGTGGCACAGCAGCTCTGGTTTCTGCGGCACGGCGAGGCCGAGCCGCACGACGCGCGTTCCGATGCCGATCGCAGGCTCACCGCCCGCGGGGAGGAGCAGTCGCGCGCTGCCGGCCTGGCGCTCGCCGCGCTCGACATCTCCTTTCAGCTCGTGCTGTCGAGCCCGCGCGTTCGCGCGCTGGACACCGCGCGGCTGGCCGCCGAGCAGATCGGCGTCGAGGAGATCGTCATCGACCGGTCGCTGTCGAGCGGCTTCGGCGTCGACGACGCCCTCGAGCTCGCCGCGGGGGCAGGCGGCGACAAGCGCCTGCTGTTCGTCGGCCACAACCCCGACTTCGTGCAGGTCGTCCACGACCTCACGGGAGGCGACGTCGACATGAAGAAGGGCGGGATCGCCGGTGTGCGGATGCGCGCCGCGCGGCGCGGCGAACTGCTCGTGCTGCTGCGCCCGCGCGAGATCAGCCTGATCGCCGGCAGCGGCTGAACGGCCTCGGAGCAGCCTCGCCGTCGGCGCGCGGCGATCAGCAGCCCGATGCGGCCCGCGCCGATCACGCGCGCGCCCTCGCGCAAGCGCACGAGCATCGGCGCTCTACGCTTGGACACCCATGCCCGAGCTGCCCGAGGTCGAGATCACGGCGCGCCGGCTCGACGCCGCGCTGCGCGGCGCCACGATCGAGAGTGCGCTGGCCCCCGGGATCAACGCCCTGAAGACGTTCGATCCGCCGCTGCAGGCACTCGAGGGCAGGGCGATCAAGTCGATCGCCCGCCGCGGCAAGCAGTTCGTCGTCGAGGTCGGGGGCGACCTTGCGCTGCTCGTCCATCTCATGAGCGCCGGCCGCCTGCAGCTCTACGACAAGCGCGCCGGCCCGCGAGACCGCACATCGCGGCTGCTCCTGCGGATCGAAGGCGGTCGCGAGCTGCGCCTGCGGGAGTTCGGGACCAGGCAGGCGGCCTGGGTCAAGCTGCTGCCGGCCGCCGCGGTCGAGCACGAGGAGCTGATCGCGACGCTCGGCCCGGAGGCCTGGCCGCAGCCGCCCGACGACATCAGGGAGCGCTTGCAGGCGCCGCGGCCGCTGCACACCATGCTGCGCGACCAGCGCGTCATCGCGGGAATCGGCCGCTCGTGGGTCGACGAGATCCTCTGGACGGCGCAGCTGTCGCCGTTTAAGCGCGGTGACGACCTCTCCGACGAGGAGGCGCTTGCGCTGCGCGAGGCGATCGCGACCGTGCTCGACGGCGCGATCGAGCACTACGAGAAGGTCGTCGCGCTGCCGATCCCCGACAAGCTGCCGCTGCCGCTGCAAATCCATCGCAAGGGCGGCGGGCCGTGCCCACGCTGCGGCACGACGATCGAGCAGGTCCACTACGAGGACTACGTCATGTGCTACTGCCCCGCCGACCAGACGCAGGGCAAGGTGCTCAAGGACCGGCGGCTGTCGCGGCTGCTGAAGTGACTCGCCGGTGATTCGCCGGCGGGCGCGCTGCGCGGCGGCGGTCGATCAGCCGCGCACCCCGTGCAGCGGGTTGGGGATCTGGATGTAGGTCGGCTCCTCGTGCAGCCGCGTGCGCATCTGCGCCCTGCACGGCCACGTCGGCGCGGTCAGCAACCGCTGCAGCAGCGTGGCGGCGTTGTCGCCACGGTCGTGCTCGCGCTCGAGCAGCGCCTTGAGGTCGGCGAGCAGCTCGATCTCCTCGACCGCCCCCGCCACGCCGAGCGCGTTGATGACGCCGAGCGCGTTGTCGAGGAAGGGGCCCTCGCCGATCCCGGCGCCGGCCACGGCGATGTCGTCGTGGGCGGCCTGGCCGACGAGCGAGCCGCGCGCGTCGCGCAGGACCGAGCGCGCGGGCCAGCCGCCCTCGAGCTCGAGCAGCGTGTCGCGCTGGTCGGTCTGCAGCGACAGGCCGCGCTCGGCGTACGCGCGCAGCAGCGGCACGATCGCGACCTCGGCGTAGCGCGCAAACCACTCGCGGGCGACGTCTGCGACCGGGCGGCCGCTCTCCTCGGCCAGGCGGGCGACGATCCGCCCGAGCCGACTCGAGCCGCCGAACGGATGGTCCTGGACGAGCACCTCGACGGCGCTGACGTCGGCGGCGCGGTCGCCGCGCCAGCGGTTCTCGCGCAGCTGCACCGAGAGTCCCTCGACGGGCGTGCCGTCGACGTGCACGGCAAGGTAGGCGGGGTCCTGCAGCACGGTCAGGCCGGGGACGATCTCGTCGCCGCCGTCGGGCAGCTCGCGGGCGATGTCGACGCCGCGCTGCAGCTCGCGCTGCGACCTGAGCTCGAGGTCGTCCGCCACGCGCACGTGCAGCCCGAGCGTCAGCTGCCAGGGCCAGTCGGCGTTGTAGACCGTCGCCAGCGACGCCGTCGGCGCGACCTCGCTGCCGAGCGCGCCGAGGTCGACGATGCGCCCGTCCTCGAGCAGCCCGGCGACGACCTTCTGCCCGCGCAGGTGCTCGAGCTCCCAGGGATGGACCGGCAGCAGCACCCGCTCGCCCAGGTCGGCGAGCGCCGCATCGAGCGCGGCGCCGTCGACGGCGTCGTCGCCGCGCAGCAGGCTCTCCGTCAGCTGCGCCGCGGAGGCGTCGCCCGCGCTGTCGTGGTGCACGAGCGCGGGGTCGACGGCCAGCCAGCGCAGCGCGAAGCGCGCCTGCGCCTCGGGGGCGTAGGCGTCGACGTCCGCGGGCTCCAGGCCCCAGCGGCTCTTGGCACCGGGGTGCGCCATGTGGCCCAGCAGCCCCGCCTGCTCGCTGTCGACGAAGCTCAGCGGCTCGGCGCTCCACAGCTCGTCGATCTCGCCGGCGCGCGCGTCGAGGAACGCGCCGAGCGTGGCGATGTGCTGGCGCACGCGCGAAAGCAGGAACGTCGGATCGGGGCCGCGCGTGCCGGCGGCGGAGATGTCGTCGTCGTAGAGCGTCGCGCCGAGCTCGTCGGCGAGCATGCCCATCAGCGTGTCGACCGAGACCGCCCACGGCTTGCCGCCGGCCATCGCGACGTGCGCCGGGGTGCGAAAGCGGTGACGATGCGTCGGGGAAAGGTGGCGGATGCCGGCGAGGACCGCCGTGCGCTCGTCGGGGAAGGGCAGCACCGCGACGAACTCGTCGCCCTCCTCGGCGAACTCCGGGACGTCGGCGGCGGGCACGGGACGCCACTCGCCGCCTTCCCGCGTGTAGCAGTTCAGCAGCGCCTCGACGGCGGCGCTGACGGCGGCCTCGTAGCCGCGGGTCTGCGGCACCTGCTCGCGTGAGCTGGCGGGAAGCGGAGCGGTCTCTTCGTGGATCCTGATGTTCACACTCATACCCCGGATGCGTTGTGCCGACGAGCCACGGTTCAGGGGTCCAGCGTAGACAACTGCGATCATCAGCCGATGATCGGACCAGGCGCTCCCGCCCCCACCTTCGAGCTGCCCGACCAGGACGGCGCTCCGGTTCGCCTGTCGGCGCTGCGCGGAGCCGCCGTCGTCCTGTACTTCTACCCCAGGGCCGACACCCCCGGCTGCACCACGCAGGCGTGCTCGATCCGCGACCGCGCGGCCGACTACGCGGCGGCCGGCGTCAGGGTCGTCGGCGTCTCACCCGACCCGGTCAGGAAGGTCAAGCGCTTTCACGACAAGCGCAACCTGAACTTCACGCTGCTCGCCGACGCCGACCACGCCGTCTGCGAGCTCTACGGCGTGTGGGTGAAGAAGTCGATGTACGGCAAGAGCTACATGGGCGCGCAGCGCGCGACCTTCCTGATCGACGCCGACGGCTGCGTGCGCCACGTCATCGCCAAGGCGTCGCCGAGGACGCACGACGACGAGGTGCTCGGCGCCCTGAGCAAGCTGCGGTCCGCCGCGTAGCGCCCGCGGGCCGTTGCCTCACTCGCGCCGGCTCGGGCACATCCGCCGCAGCGCGCAGGCCCGGCACGCGGGCCGCTGCGCATGGCAGGTCCGCCTGCCGTGGCGCAGCAGGTTGACGTGGAACTCGAGCTCGGCGCCCGGCGGGGTCAGCGCGAGCAGCTCGTCGTGCAGCTCCTCGAAGGGCGCCTTCGGGCGCAGCAACGCCAGCCGCGTCGCCACCCGCGACACGTGCGTGTCGACCGGCACGTCGCGCAGCCCGAAGGAGAACAGCAGCACGCAGGCGGCGGTCTTGCGCCCGACGCCCGGCAGCGCGCAGAGGTAGCGCTGCGACTCCTGCACCGGCGCCGCGCGCATCCACTCGAGGTCGAGGGGATCGCCGATCGCGCGCAGGATCGCCTGGATGCGCGCCGACTTCACCTTCGAGATGCCGCCGGGGCGGATCGCCTCCTCGATCTCCTCCAGCGGTGCGTCGCGGACGGCCTCCCAGCTCGGGAAGCGCTCGCGCAGGCGCAGGTACGCGACGTCGCGGTTGCGGTCGTTGGTCGACTGCGAGAGGACGGTCAGGACGAGCTCCGCCAGCGGATCGCCGTGCGGCGGCGCGATCGGCACGCCGTAGACCTGCGCCAGGCGTTCGCGAATCCGCGCGACACGGGCGCGGGAAGGGCGGCGCCACGCGGCGCGGCTCACGCCCGGCGCCGGCTCGCCGCCGCTCACTCCAGCGCGCCCCATCGCTCGCACGCGCGGGCCGCCTCCGCGGCGGCCTCGGGCAGCGCCGCGGCGAGCGCCGACGGGTAGTAGTCGGTCGCGCCGAGCCGGGCGATCAGGACGCCGAGGAACGCGTCGCCCGCGCCGACCGTGCTGCGCAGCACCTTCGCCGGGCTGGAGCGCGCGTCGACGCGCATCCCCTTGCCGCGCAGGATCGCGCCGCCGGCGCCGCGCGTGACGATGACGTGCCGGGCGCCCGCGGCCAGCAGCGATGCCGCCGCGGCCTCGGGCTCGGTCTCGCCCGTCATCAGCCGCGCCTCGGCCTGGTTGCACTTGACGAGAAACGCGCCGGGAACGCAGGCGCCGGCCAGCTTGCCGGCGCGACCGGGGTTGGCACGCCAGCGATGCAGGCGCAGGTTGGGATCGAAGACGATCGGCCGGCCGAGCTGCAGCGCGCGGTCACGGGCGGCCATCGTCAGCTCGGCCTCCGCCTTGCCCGCGAGCGTATTCGAGGTGAAGAAGAACGCGTCGGTCGCCTCGACGGCATCGAGCAGCCGTCCGTCGAGCGCGGCGAGGGCCGCCGCGACGCCGTCGCCGTAGAGCTGCCAGGCCGGCTCGCCGCGCTCGTCGAGCGTGACGAACGCCACGGCGGTGGCCTGCGTCGCGGCGAGTCCGAACCACGTCAGCTGCACGCCGGCCGCCGCCAGCCGGTCGCGCAGCCAGCCGCCCCAGGCGTCGTCCCCCGCGCCGCCGGCGAGCGCGACCGCGGCGCCGTGCTGCGCCGCGACGGCCGCGACGTTGGCCGCGACGCCGCCCGGCGACGGCACGAAGGCGTCCGCTTCGGCCAGCGAGCTGACGGGACGGCGGCAGATGAGGTCCACGATGGCCTCGCCGAAGCAGAGTGTCCGCACCGCGCGGAGGCTATCTTCCGCGGCCGTGCCGTCGTTGACCGAGGAGACCGTCGAGATCGACGACCAGCCGGTCTTCCTGCGACGCGCGGGCGACGACGAGGTACCGATCGTCTACCTGCACGGCATCCCGACGAGCTCGTCGGACTGGCTCTCGCCCCTGGCCCTCGGTGGCGGCATCGCCGTCGACCTGCCCGGCTACGGGCGCAGCGGCAAGCGCGGCGACCTGGACTACTCGCTCGCCGGGCACGTGCGCTTCCTCGACAGGCTGCTCGACGAGCTCGACCTCTTCCGGGTGCGTCTGTGCATGCACGACTGGGGCGCGGCGGTCGGCCTGGCATGGGCGAGCGAGCAGCCCGAGCGCGTCGAGCGACTGGTCGCGATCAACGCCGTGCCGCTGCTGCACGGCTTCCGCTGGCGCGGCCCGGCGCGGCTCGTGCGGACGCCGTTCGTGGGCCCGATCACCGTCGGCCTGGCGACGCGGCGGATACTGCGCCACGCGTCGCGGCGCGCGTCGGCCGGCCGCGGTCCGATGCCCGACTCGTTCGTCGCCGGCGTCGCCGAGAGCTTCGACCTCGGGACCGAGCGGGCGACGCTGGCGCTGCTGCGCAGCGCCTCGCCGGAGGTGCTCGCGCAGGCGGGCGCGAAGCTGGGCGCGATCGATGCGCCGGCGCTCGTGCTGTGGGGCGCCGAGGATCCCTACATCGAACAGCGCTTCGGCGCCGGCTACGCGGCGACGCTCGGCGACGCGACGCTCGAGGTCGTCGAGGACGCCGGCCACTGGCCGTGGATCGATCGGCCGGAGCTCGCGACACGGATCGTCGAGCACCTCAGCGCCCGCTGAGTCCTGCGAGGGTTGCGCGCGTGCCGCGCCGCATCGTGATCCCGTGCCTCGTGGCGGCGCTCGGCGCGGGGATCTACCTGCTCGCCGCGCCGCCGAGCGCGGATCTCGCCGCCCAGGAGTACCGCGCCGAGCTCGGCCTCGTGCTGTGGAACAACGGCTGGTACGCCGGTCACCACACGCCCGGCTACAGCGTGCTGTTCCCGCCGCTCGGCGGCCTGCTCGGCGTGCGCCTCGCGGGGGCGCTGTCGGCGGTCGCCGCGGCGGCGCTGTTCGCGCCCCTCGCCCACCGCCACTGGCCGACCGGCCCCGGCGCGGCCGCGGCATCGCTGTGGTTCGCGGCCGGCACGAGCGCCGTCCTGCTGACCGGCCGGCTGACGTTCCTGCTCGGCGTCGCGATCGGCGTCGGCGCGCTGCTGGCGCTCGCCCACGACCGCCGCGCGGGCGCGGCCGCGCTCGGCGCCGTCACGACGCTGGCAAGCCCGGTCGCCGGTCTCTTCGTCGCCCTCGCCGCCGTCGCCTGGGGAGCCGCCGACCGCGGCGGCCGCGGTGTCGCGGCCGCGGCGATCGCGGTCGCGGCGATCGCTCCCAGCGCGATCATGCTGCTGCTCTTCCCCCAGGGCGGAAGCGAGCCGTTCGTGCCCTCGGCGTTCTGGCCGGCGCTGGCGGCCACGCTGCTCGTCGCGATGCTGCTGCCCGCGCAGGAGCGCGCGCTGCGCATCGGCGCGCTGCTCTACGGCGCCGCGCTGGTCGCGGCGTTCGTCGTCGCGACGCCGCTGGGCGGCAACGCCAGCCGGCTCGGCGCGCTCGCCGCGGGGCCGGTCGTGCTCGGCGCCCTCGCCGGGCGCCGCGGGCCCGCGCTGCTCGCCGCGCTCGCGCTCCCGCTGGCCTACTGGGCGCTGTACCCCGCGGTGCGCGACGTCGTGCGCGCGAGCGGCGATCCGTCGCTGCAGGCGAGCTACCACGCGCCGCTGCTGCGCTTCCTCGACAGCCGGCCGGCGCACGGCGGCTTTCGCGTCGAGATCCCGTTCACGGAGAACCACTGGGAGGCGCGCCACGTCGCGCCGCATGTCCCGCTCGCGCGCGGCTGGGAGCGCCAGCTCGACCGCCGTCACGGGGCGCTCTTCTACGACGGAGGCCTCGACGCGGCGAGCTACCGCGCCTGGCTCGACGAGCGCGCCGTCGCCTACGTCGCGGTGCCCGACGTCGCGCTGGACCATGCGGGACGCGACGAGGCGCGGCTCGTCGCCCAGGGACTGCCCTACCTGCGCGAGGTCTGGCGCGGCGAGCACTGGCGGGTGTACGCCGTGCGCGACCGCAAGCCGCTCGCGGACGCCGGCGCGCGCGCGCGATTCGGCCCCGGCGCAGCGATCACGCTGCATTCCGCCCGTCCCGGCGAGATCCTCGTGCGCGTCCACCACACGCGCTGGTGGCGCGTCACCGGCGGAAGCGCCTGCGTCGCCGCCGCGCCCCGCGGCCTGACGCGCGTCCGCGTCCTGCGGCCGGGACCGGTACGCATCCAGCCGCGCCTGACCGGCGACTCCTGCCGGCGCTGACGCCGTCCCGCGGCCCGCGCCAGAAAGCCCGCCGGCGCGCCCGTGATGTTCCGTAACATGACCACGTCCTCATGTCCGCCCGCCTCAGCAGCGTCCAGGCGCGCCTCCTGCCCCACGGCCCGCTCGACGTCGTGCGCCAGGTCGTGCTGTTCATGGCCGCCTACCAGCTCTACCGCCTCGTCCGCGGCCTTGCCAACGATCCCGGATCGGCAAATGCCGCGTTCGCCAACGCGCGCGACCTGATCCATGCCGAGCAGGCGCTCAACATCTTCATCGAGCCGTCGCTGCAGGCGTTCGCGTCGGGCCAGCAATGGCTGCTGGACGGCGCCTCCTGGATGTACATCAACGCGCAGACCTCGATCACGCTCGGGGCGCTCACGTGGCTGTACCTGTTTCGCAACGAGAGCTTCTACTTCGTGCGCAACATGTTCCTCGTCGCGTTCGGCGTGGCGCTGATCGGATACACCGTCTTCCCGACGGCGCCGCCGCGCTTCTTTCCCGAATGGGGGTTCTTCGACGCGGTCTCGGACTTCACCGGGGTGGCGCAGGACAGCGTGACGATCAACGAGCTCTTCAACCCCTATGCCGCCGTGCCCTCGATGCACGTCGGCTTCGCGCTGATGATCGGCATACCGCTCGCGCGGCTCGTGCGCTGGCGCGCGCTGAAGGTCTTCTGGGTGATCTACCCGCTGATCGTCGTCTTCGTGATCGTCGTGACCGCCAACCACTTCATCGCCGATGCCGTCCTCGGCGGCGTGGCGGCGGGCCTCGGCGGGCTGGCCGCACGCGCACTCGCACGAGCGCGACCGCAGGCGTGGCGGTTCCTCCCCGGGCAGCAGGCCGACGGGTCGGTCATCGTCGCTCGGCCGGCAGAGGCGACGGCGGCGCGTTGACCCCCGCCGATACGAGAACGCCGCCGCCGAAGCCGGATGCCGCCAGCCCCAGCGACCCCGCGCGACGTTCGCGGCCACGCCCGCGCGGCAACCGGCTGGAGGTGCTGCGCGACCGGCTGATCGCCTCGCGCCTGACGCCGAACCAGATCTCGATGGCGGGCTTCACGCTCAACGTCGTCGCCGCCGTGCTGGTCTGGCAGCACGAGTTCCTGATCGGCGGCGTCGTCTTCATCGTCGGCTCGATCTGCGACACGCTCGACGGCGGCTACTCGCGCATGTCGGGCAAGGGCACGCCGTTCGGCGCGTTCCTCGACTCCACCCTGGACCGGATCGTCGAGGGGATCGTGCTGACGGCCGTCGCGGCGACGTTCGCGCAGCGCGGCGACGAGCTCGCCGTGGCGGCGGTCGTCGTCGCGGTGATGTCCTCGCTCGTCGTGTCCTACACCCGCGCGCGCGCCGAGGCGCTGGGCGTGGAATGCAAGGTCGGCATCGCCGATCGCCTCGTGCGCGTGATCATCCTCTCCGCCGGCCTCGTCTTCGCCGCCCTCGGCGCCCTGGAACCTGCGGTTTACGTTCTCGCCGCGCTGTCGACCATCACCGTCGTGCAGCGCATCCTGCACGTCAAGCGCCAGCTCACCCCGGCCCCCCTGTAACGAGCCAGCGCGCGCGGGGTCTAATCACCCGCGAACGCTGCGACGAAAAGGAAACCCATCTGACATGACCCCCACCAACGCCAACGCCGCCGCGTCCACCAACGGCGCCGCGCGCTACCAGTCAGACAAGGTGCGCGTCGCGATCGTCGGCGTCGGCAACTGCGCGTCGGCCTTCGTCCAGGGCGTCGAGTACTACCGCAACGCCGATCCGGCCCAGGACGTGCCGGGCCTCATGCACGTCGATCTCGGCGGCTACCACATCTCCGACATCGAGTTCACGGCCGCCTTCGACGT
>JBKHXR010000073.1:0-35959 GCA_046565905.1 Thermoleophilia bacterium
CAGTACAACGCGCGGATCAGCGACGGTCGCTGGTCGCTGAACCAGCAGCTGCCCCAGACGGTGCGCAACGAGATCGCGCGGCGCACCGGCACCGTGCACTCCTACACGCTGTTCACCGGCTACCTGCCGGCGCGCATGCGCGGCGAGATGCGCTCCTTGCAGGTGCTTGCGGCACGCTGATCTCGGTTCAGCCTCCCGTCATCGACGCGCGGTCGAGATCGAATGGCTGACGCCGTCGATCCTGATGCCCGCGGGATCGCGCCGTCCGAGCGACGCGGCACGCTCCGCGGCGGTCGCGAAGACCACGCGTACGAGGCGGGCGTTCTTCGCGTTGGCGCGCCGGTCTTCGTAGGCTCTCGCCGGTGGAGCCGTCGAGCGCCCGGATCAGCGTCCGCCTGCAGCCCCGCGCGAGCCGCGACGAGCTGACGGGCGTGCGCGACGGCGTCCTGATCGCGCGCGTCCGCGCGCCGCCCGTCGACGGGAAGGCCAACGCCGCGCTGTGCAGGCTCGTCGCGCGAGCCGCCGGCGTGGCGCCGTCGCGCGTCTCGATCGTCCGCGGCGAGAGCTCGCGCCAGAAGCTGCTGCGGGTGGACGGGATCGACGCGGCCACGCTCTTGCAGGCGCTCGGCCCGCCGGCGTGAGCGCGGGGCCGTGAGGCGGCCGCTATGACGACGCGCGCGCCGAGCGTGCGTCCGGCGCCCTCGTCGCGCCGAGCGCCTCGGCGACCGCGGGATGCGTGATCGCGCCGCCGTCGACGTTCACGCCGAGGCGCAGCTCCGGGCACGCCTCGAGCGCGCGCGGCACGCCCAGGCCGGCGAGCTTGAGGACGTAGGGCAGCGTCGCGTTGGTCAGCGCGAACGTCGCCGTCACCGGCACCGCCCCCGGCATGTTCGTGACGCAGTAGTGCGTCACGTCGTCGACCTGGAACGTCGGATCGGAGTGCGTCGTCGGCCGCGACGTCTCAAAGCAGCCGCCCTGGTCGATCGAGACGTCGACGAGCACCGCACGCGACCGCATCAGAGCGAGCTGCTCGCGCGTGATGACGTGCGGGGCGCGCGCGCCGTGGATCAGCACGGCGCCGATGACGAGGTCGGCCTGCGGCAGCATCTGCTCGATCGCGAGCGTCGAGGAGTGGACCGTCGAGGCGCGGCCGCCGAAGATCAGGTCCAGCTCGCGCAGGCGGTCGATCGAGCGGTCGAACACGAACACGTCGGCCTGCATGCCGATCGCGATCAGCGCCGCGTTGGTGCCGACGACGCCGCCGCCGATGACGAGCACGGTCGCCGCGGCGACGCCGGGGACGCCGCCGAGCAGCACGCCGCGTCCGCCGAGCGGCTTCTCGAGCATGAAAGCGCCCGCCTGCGTCGCGATCTTGCCCGCGACCTCGCTCATCGGCGCCAGCAGCGGCAGGCGCCCGCGCGCGTCCTCGACGGTCTCGTAGGCGATGCAGGTCGCGCCCGATGCGCGCAGGCCGGCGGCGAGCTCCGGCGCGGCGGCAAGGTGCAGGTAGGTGAAGAGCGTCTGTCCGGGGCGCAGGAGCGCCACCTCGACGGGCTGGGGCTCCTTGACCTTCAGCACGAGCTCGGCCTCGCCCCAGACGTCGCCGGCGTCGCCGACGATCCGCGCGCCCTGCGCCTCGTACTCGAGATCCGGGATTGCGCTGCCGGTGCCCGCGCCCGCCTGCACGAGCACCTCGTGGCCGTGGCGCGTCAGCTCGCGCACACCAGCAGGCGTGATCGCGACGCGAAACTCGTCGGTCTTGATCTCTGTGGGGATTCCAACCTTCACGAGACGACTCCGCAGATACTGCCACGCCGCAACAGGCCCCTATGCCGCCGCGCACCTGCGGCCGATAAGAGAGCAGACGAGCGCGCGGCCCGTCGCGCGGCGCTGGGACGGCGCCGCCGGCGGCGGTCCGCCTGCGATCGGAGTCGGCTGCATGCCGCTCGCCGACGCCGTACCCGGCGCCGTCGCGGCGAGTCTCCCGATCCGGACGCGAGCAGCTCTCGCGCGCCGCGCGCGGCGCCCCGGGCCGCACTACGCTGAGACGGCGTGAAGGGTTTCGCATCCGACAACTGGGCGGGCGCGCACCCGCAGGTGCTCGCGGCGATCGAAGAGGCCAACGAGGGGCATGCCGTCGCGTACGGCGGCGACCCCTGGACCGCGCGCGCGGAGGCGCTGCTGTGCGAGCACTTCGGCGAGCAGGCCGTCTCGTATCTCGTCTTCAACGGCAGCGCCGCAAACGTCCTGTCGCTGCGCGCGCTGTGCCGCCCCTGGGAATCGGTCATCTGTGCCGCGCAGGCGCACATCAACGTCGACGAGGGCGGCGCAGCCGAGCAGATCGCCGGCGTCAAGCTGCAGGACGTCGCGACGCACGACGCCAAGCTGACGCCCGAGCACGTCGAACCGCTGCTCGCGCGCCGCGGCGACGAGCACGCCGTGCAGCCGCGCGTCGTGAGCGTCACCCAGGCCACGGAGCTCGGCACCCGCTACAGCCCCGCCGAGCTGGACGCGCTCGCTCGGTTCGCCCATCAGCGGGGACTGCTGTTGCACGTCGACGGCGCCCGGCTCGCGAACGCTGCGGCCGCGCTCGACCTGCCGCTGCGCGCGCTGACGACCGACGTCGGCGTCGACGTGGTCTCCTTCGGCGGTACGAAGAACGGCCTGCTGCTCGGCGAGGCGGTCGTGTTCTGCGATCCCGCGCTGGCCGAGGGCTTCAAGTACATGCGCAAGCAGACGCTCCAGCTCGCCTCCAAGGGGCGCTTCATCGCGGCGCAGTTCGTCGCGCTGCTCGAGGGCGGCCTGTGGCGCCGCAACGCCGAGCAGGCCAACGCCATGGCCGTGCGCCTGGCCGCGGCGCTGCTCGACGTGCCCGGCGTCCGCCTCACCCAGCCCGTCGAGGCCAACGCGATCTTCGCCATCCTGCCGCCCGGCGTGACCGAGCAGCTGCAACGCGCCTGGCCGTTCTACATCTGGGACGCGGCGACGGGCGAGGTTCGGCTCGTGTGCTCGTGGGACACGACCGCCGACGAGGTCGACTCGTTCGCAGAGGACGTATCACGCAGCTGCAGGTCCGCTCAGAGCACATAGGCCCGGGTGGCGAAGACATCCGGTCGATTGCGGCCACACGGCTATAACGCCGCAGACCACGTATGCCGATCATGGACAAATGGGTATGAGCGCCTTCATGGACCGCAGCTACCGCATCGCACCGGACGGTCGTAGCGTCGTCTGCTACGCCGTCGTCGGGCAGGAGGAGAACGAGTCGCTTGGCGAGGCCCTGGCCTGGCGGCGCGACGAGATCGGCCGCAACGGGCTCGAGGCGGCAGGCGACGTGCTCGAGCTGCGTGCGCTGATGACGCTCGACGACCTGCTTGCCGTACAGCGCGAGGTGGGGCCCGAGGCGACGCTGACGCTGACGCGCGACCAGGCCGGTCTGCTGTGCCAGATCTCAGGCGCCTACGTCAACGAGCGCGACACCGACGGCTATCAGCCGCCGGAGGAGCGCGACCGCATCGCGCGCCTGCGCAACCTCGCCGGACCGCTGATCGACCTGTGCTGCGAGTTCGCGGCTGCCGAGGCCGAGGCGCGCGAGCACCTCGTCTCCGTCTGACCGCGTCGGGCGACGCCCCGCCGGCTTGGGGGCGGCGACGCTCGTCGCTACATTTCTCCCCGTAGTCGCGGGCAGCGAGGGAGAGACCGATGAGCCGAGGCAAGAAGAGCAAGCGCAGGGGCGCGCCCCGCCAGGGCGAGGACATCGCGCGGGACGTCACGCCCGGCGAGCCCGACGCCGTCGCCGGGGAGGCCGCCGCCGCTTCCCCGGACCCGCGCCCTGAGCCCGTCGCGCAGCCGATCTTCGGTGGCGAGGACACGATCCTGCAGGATCCCCAGCAGATCATCGAGGCCGCCCAGGCGCAGCGCGACCAGGAGACCGAGACGCACCTCGAGGAGCTGCGCCGCGTGCTCGCCAGCAGCCTCGACCAGCGCGGCCCCGACCATCCCGGCACGCTGCACGCTCGCGCCGACATCGCGATGGCACTCTGGCAGGCGGGTCGCCACGACGAGGCGATCGAGCTCGAGCAGGAGCTCGTCGCCGACACCGCGCGGGTGTACGGCGAGGAGCATCCCGAGGCGCTGACCGCGCGCTCGAACCTCGCCTCCTCGCTGTGGACCGCCGGGCGCACCGACGAGGCGATCCCGATGGAGGAGGCCGTGCTCGCCGACGCCGAGCGGCTGCTCGGCGCCGATCACCTCGCGACGCTGACGGCGCGGGCCAACCTGGCCTTCTCGTACTCGAGCGCCGGCCGCAAGCAGGAGGCCGTCGAGGTCCAGCGCCAGGTCGTGGCCGACCGCCGGCGCGTGCTCGACCGCGACGACCCCGACACGCTGGACGCGCTCGCGAACCTCGCGTCGGCGCAGTGGAACGCCGAGCAGGTCGACGACGCGATCGCCACCGAGGAGCAGATCCTCGAGGAGACCGAGCGCGTCAACGGCGAGGAGCACATCGACACGCTGCAGGCGCGCGCCGCGCTCGCCTCCTCCTATCGCGTCGCGGGACGCCTCGAGCAGGGCGACAGGCTGCAGGAGCGCGTCATCAGCGACAGCGAGCGGCTGCTGGGCAGCGATCACCCGGCGACGATCGCGGCCCGCAGGACCCGCAAGCTCAACAGCTCGCCGCCGGCGTAGCTCGCGGTCGCCACGGGGATCGCGCCGGCCGTCGCGGCGGCGCGGCGCCGGCCGCGGGCGCCGGCGGTTCGAGGGCGCGCTCCGCGCCCTGCGTCGTGACGCCCCGGCGAGGTGCGCCGTCCTCTGCGCCCGATAGGGCACACTGCGCTCATGCATCGCACCCCTGTCGCCCTCGTCGTGCTCGTCCTCGCCGGTCTCGTCGCCGCCGGATGTGGTTCCGACGATCCCGAGCCGAGCTCGGACAGCAGTCCCGAGGCCGCCCAGGTCGAGACCGCCAAGCCGAAGACCAAGAGCGTTCGCCAGCAGATGGTCGACTGCATCGAGAACGACCTCGGGTTCGACGTCACGCCGGGCGACGACCCCGACAGGCTGTCCGTCGAAAGCCCCGACGACGAGCTTCAGGCGGTCATCGTCATCCATCCCGATGCGGGCGCCGCGCGCAAGGCCGTCGGGCGCACGCTGTCCAGCGGGATGAACGCCGTCGTGTTCGGTCGCGCGGAGTTCATCCGCCGCGCCGCCGGCGACACGGAGTCGGGGGTCATCGCCAACTGCGTCGCCCTCCAGTACAACCGTCCGCGTCGCGGCTGAGCGGCCGCGCGGGGAGGCGTCTGCGTCTCAGGGGTGCGCCTCGGACTCGCGGTTCTGCGTCACCCAGCGCTCCTCGAGCGGCTGCACGAGCGTCAGCTCGGCGGCCTCCACCGCGACGAACAGCGCGGACGCGAGAAAGCCCCCGAGCAGCCAGGCGCCGGTGTCGGCGAGCGCGGTGCCGGCGAGCGCCGCGCCTCCGTAGCCGGCCGCGACCGACACGAAGCTGAATGCCGTTCCCAGCATCGTGACCTCGACGGGGAAGGTCTCCGGCCGGCGCCTGAAGGCGTTGGACGCGAGCGCCTCGAGGGCGACGAAGCCGGCGACCGCGAGCATGCCGAAGGCGAAGATCTCGCCGGTCGTGGCGGAGCCCTCGCTGCGGCTCAACAGGCCGAAGCTGCCGGTGATCATGATCGAGAAGGCGAATGCCGAGCTGTTGTTGACGACGGAGGTGCGCAGCCCGGTGCGCATACGGGCGCCAGCGGTCTGGTCGGTCATCTGGCGTCGGTCGTGCCCGCCACCGGAACCGCCCAACCGGAGCCCGTGGCGTCGACGTCTCGCCGCACCACCCAGACGCCGTCCCTGCGGTCGACCGTTGCCAGCGTCGCGCCGCCGGCGCCGACGAGCGCCCCGCGATCGCCTCCGTCGTGGCGCACGTGAAGCTTGCGCTCGCCGCCGAGGCTGCCGTCGACGATCGACTGCATCCGCTCGATGTCGAAGCGCGGCGGGCGCTGGTCGCGCAGCGTCGTGCCGAGCGCGTTGACCGCGCGGCTGAGCTCGACGTCGCTGATCATGCTGTCCGGTGCCGCCGGCTGGCGCCGCGCGACGCGCCGGTCTCGATCCGCGCGCGCTGCGGCGCGACGACGTACTTCGGGTCCGCGGCGGACTGGAAGCCGGCCTGGAAGACGCTCGCGCGCTCGAGCGCGGCGCCCGCGAGCACCGCGCCGGCGCCGGCGATCGCGGCCGGGCGGCTGCGATGGCCCCAGCCGGCGACGGTGACGGCGCCGGCGCTCACGAGCGCGTTGGCGAGGCGCTTGAAGGTGCCGGCCCTGCCCTTGCTGTACGGCTCCCCGAGCTCGCCCAGGCGCTGCTCCATCAGCAGGACCGATGACAGCTCGGCGACCGCGCCGAGCACTGTCAGCCGGCGTGCCGCAGCCGCATGCTCGGGCGGCGTCAGCGCGGTGGCGGCGGCACCGGCGCTGACCGCCGCGCCGGCGGCGAAGACCGCCGGCAGGTGGCGCCGCGCCTCGTGCCAGACGGGCACCGAGGTCTGCGCGATCAGCGCGCCGGTGTACGTCGCCAGCGGCAGCCCCAGCAGCGCGGCGGCGGGGCGGCAGGCCGCCGCCGTGCGCGGAGCGCGGCCGGTCAGCGCGTGCAGGGCGGCGCCGCCGGTGGCGGCGCCGAACGCGCTCAGGATCCATGTCCCGACGCTCATCGGCGAGCTGACCTTGACCATCCGCAGCATGTGCAGAAAGCGCGACGGCACGCCCAGATCGGAGATCAGCAGCGGCGGGCTGACGGCGGCGGCGCCCAGCGCCGTCGCCCAGGCGCGCCGCGCGAGCGGTCCCTCGCCGCAGAGGTAGGCGAGCCCCGCCGACGCGCCGGCGAGGCCGCCGCTGAAGAAGTAGGCCGGGATCTCGGGCGTCCAGACGGGCTGCTTGATGATCGGCTGCCCGTAGTAGGAGCCGTCGGCGCCGTCGGCGCTGCCCGCCGCTCCGCTCACCGCCGGCCTCCGAAGACGGCCGCGGCGAGCAGCGCCGCGAGGCCCGCCGCGGCGGCCGCCGCCGATCCCCACGTCGTGCGCAGGTCGCGCGTCGCGTCGACCGGGTCGGGCGGCAGGCCGTAGACCTCGGGCTCGTCGAGCAGCAGGAAGAACGCGTGCGCGCCGCCGATCCCGTCGTCCTCGTCGGCGAGGTAGAGCTGCGCCTTCTCGGCGCCCGCCTCGGTGAGCCGCTCGAGCCGCTGCTCGGCGCGGTCGCGCAGGTCGTCGAGGTCGCCGAACTGGATCGAGTTCGTCGGGCACGCCTGCGCGCAGGCGGGCTCCTTGTCGTCCTTCAGCCGGTCGTAGCACAGCGTGCACTTCCAGACGCGGCCGTCGTCCTCGCGCTGGTCGAGCACGCCGAACGGGCAGGCCGGCACGCAGTAGCCGCAGCCGTTGCAGATGTCCTCCTGCACGACGACCGTGTCGAACTCGGTCCGGAACAGCGCGCCCGTCGGGCAGACGTCGAGGCAGGCGGCGTGGGTGCAGTGCTTGCAGACGTCGGAGGCCATCAGCCAGCGCAGCCCGTCGCCCTCCTGGTAGGTCTGCAGGCCCGTCTGCGAGGCGAGCTGGTCGAGCGCCGCAAGCTCGACGAGCCCGGCGTCGGGCGTCAGCTCCTTGCGCTGCTCGATGAACGCGACGTGGCGCCACGTGTTCGCGCCGAGGTCGATCGTGTTGTCGTAGGACTTGCCGGTGAAGCCCTGGATCGACTCGGGGATCTGGTTCCACTGCTTGCAGGCGACCTCGCACGCCTTGCAGCCGATGCAGAGGCTCGTGTCGGTGAAGAAGCCCTTGCGCGGCTGCTCGTCGGGCCCGTAGGTGTGGACGGTGAAGCTCACGGGCTCACTCCCGCTCGGCGGCGGTAGTCCTCCACGTAGGCCAGCAGCGCGCGCCCGCGCGGACGGCGGCCGGGGCGGATGTCGCACGTCGCGACCTTGTACTCGGATATGTGCGTGTTGAGGTCCAGGACGAGCGGCAGCAGGTCGTTCGCCGAGTCGCCGGTGACGAGCCCGCGCCGCCCGAAGTGGTAGGGGAGGCCGACCTGATGGGCGGTGCGTCCCAGTACCGCGAGCGGCGCGATCCTGTCGGTCACCAGGACGCGCGCCTCGATCGCCGCCCGGGTCGTGACGATCGTCGCCCAGTCGCCGTGCTCGAGGCCGCGTTCGGCGGCGAGCTGCGGGCTGACCTCGCAGAACATCTCCGGCTGCAGCTCGGCGAGGTGCGGCACGCTGCGCGACATCCCGCCCGCCGTGTGGTGCTCGGTCAGCCGGTACGTCGTCAGGACGAACGGGAAGACGTCGGCGCCCGGGTCGCCGCCGGACGGGTTGTACGGGTTCTCCGGCCGGTTGCTCGTCTGCCGGGTCGGGTTCTTGCCCTGTCCGTAGAGCGGGTTCTCAAACGGCGACTCGTGCGCCTCGTAGTGGGTCGGCATCGGCCCGTCGACGAGGCCCGTGGGCACGTACAGCCAGCCGAGGCCGTCGGGGTGCACGATGAACGGGGCGTTGCCGCGGATCGCCGCCATGCCGGTCGCGTCCTCGTCGGCGGGCACGAAGTCCGGCGCCTTGTCGGGCGGGAAGTCGACGCTGTCGCCCAGCGACTGCCAGGCGCCCTCCTCGGCGCTCCACCAGACGTAGCGCTTGCGCTCCGACCACGGCCTGCCCTCGGGATCGGCCGACGCGCGGTTGTAGATGATGTGGCGGTTGGCGGGCCAGGCCCAGCCCCACTCCGGCGCGATCCAGTTCTGCTCGGTGTGCGGCTTCTTGCGCGAGGTCTGGTTGACGCCGTCGGCGTAGATGCCGGCGTGCAGCCACGACCCGCACGTCGTCGAGCCGTCGTCCTCGAGTTCCTGGTACTTGGCGACGAACGTGCCGTCGGCCCTGCGCCCGTTGATCTCCTGCAGGACGGCCTCGGCGTCGGGCTCGTCGTGCGGGCCCTGGACGGGGTAGTCCCAGGCGAGGTCGAGGATCGGCCGGTCGCGCTGCTCGGTCGAGGCGGCGAGCTTCTCGCGGATGCGCCGCATCAGGTGGTAGGCGAACCACAGCTCCGAGCGCGCGTCGTGCGGCGGTTCGACGGCCTTGAAGTGCCACTGCAGCAGCCGCTGGGTGTTCGTGAACGTGCCGTCCTTCTCGGTGTGCGCCGCGGCGGGCAGGAAGAAGACCTCCGTGCCGATGTCTTGCGGGCGCTGCTCGCCGGTCTCGCTCTGCGGCGTGTCGTACCAGAAGGCCGCCGTCTCGATCTCGTTGGTGTCGCGCACGACCAGCCAGTCGAGCTTGGCCAGCGCCTTGCGCTGCAGCCCTGAGTTCGCCGAGCCGACGACCGGGTTCTGGCCCATGACGATGAACCCCTTCGTCGAGCCGTCGAGCATCCGCTGGACCATCGCGTAGTGCGAGTGGTCGCCGTCGATCCGCGGCAGGTAGCCGAAGCAGAAGTCGTTCTCCGGCGTGGCGGCGTCGCCCCACCAGGCCTTCAGGAGGCTGACGGTGTAGGACTTCAGCGACCCCCAGGCACCGGTCTTCGGTCCGTTCTTGTCGACGAACCGGTCGAGGTCGTCGGCGGACTCGGGGTGCGGCTGCGGGATGTATCCGGGGAGGATGTCGTAGAGCGTCGGGATGTCCGTCGAGCCCTGGATGTTCGCGTGGCCGCGCAGCGCGAGGATGCCGCCGCCGGGCCGCCCGATGTTGCCCAGCAGCAGCTGGATGATCGCGGCCGTGCGGATGATCTGCACGCCGGTCGTGTGCTGGGTCCAGCCGACGGCGTAGCAGATCGCTCCGGTGCGCTCGCGCCCCGAGTTGCGACACAGCGTCTCGGCGACCTGCAGGAACCTCTCCCGCGGGACGCCGCAGACGCGCTCGACGAGCTCCGGGGTGTAGCGCGCATAGTGGCGCCTGAGGATCTGGAAGACGCAGCGCGGGTGCTGCAGGCTCCAGTCCTCGTCGGGCGGCTCGCCGTGGTCGAGGTCCATGCCGTGCGCGCCGTGCGCCTGGTCGCCCGAGACGTCGCCGGCCTGCTCGCTCTTGCCGGCGGTGAGCTCGCCCGAGGTGTCGTCGTAGCCCCAGCTGGAGACCTTGTACAGCCCGTCTTCCTCCTGCCAGCCGGAGAACTTGCCGTCCAGGTCCTCGGTGTCGCGGAACTCCTCCTTGACGATCACGCGCGCGTTCGTGTAGGCGCGCACGTACTCGCGAAATTCGCGGCCGTTCTCGAGGATGTGGTTGATGACCGCGCCGAGGAACGCGATGTCGGTGCCCGCGCGCAGCGGCACGTGCAGGTCGGCCATCGCGCTCGTGCGGGTGTAGCGCGGATCGACGTGCATGACCGTCGCGCCGCGCTCCTTGGCCTCGATCACCCACTGAAAGCCGACCGGGTGCTGCTCGGCCATGTTCGACCCCATGATCAGGATCGAGTCAGCGTTCTGCAGGTCCTGCTGGAACGTGGTGGCGCCGCCGCGCCCGAACGAGGTCCCCAGACCGGGGACCGTGGAGGAGTGTCATATCCGGGCCTGGTTCTCGATCGAGACCGCGCCGAGCGCCGAGAACGCCTTCTTGAGCAGGTAGTTCTCCTCGGTGTCGAGCGTCGCGCCGCCGAGCCCGCAGAGTCCGAGCGTGCGGCGCAGCGGCCGTCCGGAGTCGTCGGTCTCCTCCCAGCTCTCGGCGCGCGTGGAGATGACGCGGTCGGCGATCATGTCCATCGCCGTGTCGAGGTCGAGCTCCTCCCACTCCGTGCCGTGCGGGCGGCGGTACCTGACCTTGTACTCGCGGATCGGCGAGTTGACGTAGCCGGCCGACGCGGCGCCCTTCGGGCACAGGCGCCCGCGCGAGATCGGGCTGTCGGGGTCGCCCTCGATCTGGACGACCTTCTCGTCCTCGACGAAGACCTTCTGCCCGCAGCCGACCGCGCAGTACGGGCAGACCGACTGCACGACCCGGTCGGCCCGCCGCGTGCGCGGCGTGAGCTGCTCGGAGCGCTTGGACTGCGCGGCCCGCCCCAGGCCGAGCCGGTCGGTGGTGAGCTGGCGGATCAGCGGCGGCGTGCTCACGGGCGCGTGACTACCCGGTCCGTGAGCGGGCTAACGCCCAGCCGCTGCCGGTCGTCCGCCGGCGAACAGCCGCAGGTCGTGCGCGATCTGGTCGGGCGTCGTGTCCTGCGTGAAGTAGCCGACCCGCTGGCGCCCGCGGCCGTCGAGCAGCACGATGCGCGCCTGGTGGTGGATCGCGGCCGTCTGCGGCTGGACGCCGAAGGCGCGCCAGACCCGGGTCAGCTGCGCCCGCGTGCCGAGCGCGAAGCGGATCCGCCCGGCGACGCGCTGGCGCTGCAGGAAGCGCCGCGCGCGGGCAGCGGTGTCGCGCTGCGGATCGACCGCGACCGCAACCGCCGGCACGTCGCCGCCGACGTCGTCGAGCGCGATGCGCATCGTCTGCAGCGTCAGGGCGCACGCGTCCTCGCACGCCGCGGTCGCGAACGCGATCAGCGCAGGCCTGCCGTCGCCGCCGAGGCGCAGCGGGCGACCGCGCTCGTCGTGCAGGGTGACCGGCGGCGCGTGCAGCCCCGGCGGCAACGGCGATCCGGCGAACCCGCCGGCCGGCAGGCGGGCGCTCGTCGCCACCGGCGGCAGCACGCCGGCGACGGCCGCGGCGACGAGCCCCGCGGCGCAGCCCAGCGCGATCGCGAGCCCTCGCAGCACGAGCCCGAGGCGCGTCACCGGTGCGCCTCGGCCGCTTCCCGCGGATCGCCGCGGGGTACGCGGGTGGCGATGCGACGCCGGCTCGGCCTGACGACGTGGGCGGCGATCTGCGCGAGCGTCGCGCTCGCCGGCTGCTCGGCGGGCGTGGAGGCCGGCGACGCCGACCACGCCCGCAGCGCCGTCGACACGCTGCTGCCGCTCTGCGCCGAGGGCCGCGGGGTCGCGGCCCTGGAGCTGCTGGCGGCGCCGGCGCAGCAGGCGTTCCTGGAAGGCGAGGATGCGCGCGCCGGGTGCGAGCGGGTCATCGGGCTCGTGCCGGGCGACGACGCCGGCGTCGCGCTCGCCACGGTGTTCGAGCAGGCGCGCGTGACGGGCGTCCGGGTCGAGGGCGGGATCGCCGAGGTCTCGGTCGCCGGCCCGCGCGGCCGGCGCTCGACGCTCGAGGCCGAGGACGTGGGCGACGAGTGGGTGGTGACGAACGCGCGGCTGCCCGCGTAGAGCGTTCGTCGCGGCATCTCAGCGCTCGCCCGGCGCATCGGCCGCCGCGCCGGCCTCGGCAGGCTCGCCGTCCTCGCCGTCCGTACGGCCGTCGTACGCGCCGAGCGTCTCGAAGCCGCCGTCGGCGTTGCGCTGCACGACCCGCCCGGTCCAACCCCGCAGCGGATGCGGGTCGCGGTCGTGGAGATCCTCGAAGATGCGCCGAGCGACGAGCCAGGCAAGGATCGGCCCGACGACGAAGAGCGCCCGGAAGCACCACATCTGCAGCTCGTAGGGGACGCCGAGGCGGTAGAAGACGCGGTCGGTCGCGCCGGCCAGGAAGGGGATTGACACCCACGTGAAGAACGCGACGAGCGCAGCGCTGCGGCGCGGGTTGTCACGCGGGCGGTCCAGCAGCTCGTGGCGCTCGCCGCCGCCGCTCCAGCGCCGGTCGATGAGCGGCCACAGGTACATGACGCCGAAGGCCACGAGCGGAAACAGCGCACCCATCCAGAACGCGTTGCCGACGACCGTGTACTCGCCGATCACCGGCTCGAACGGCGGCATGATCCGCAGCCCGCCGATCAGCCACCCCAGGTACCAGTCCGGCTGCGCGGCGTTCGTCGACAGGTACGGCTCGTACGGTCCCCACAGCCAGATCGGATTGATCTGCACGAGCCCGCCGAGCAGCAGCAGCACGCCGGCGGTCGCGCACAGCAGGCCGAGCGACCGCAGCGCGTACCCCGGCCACAGCGGCGTGCCGACGACGTTGCGCTCGGTTCGCCGCGGCCCCGGGAACTGCGTGTGGTGCTGCTTGGTGAGGACGAACATGTGCAGGCTGATCAGCCCCGCCAGCAGCAGCGGCAGGATGAGGACGTGCAGCGTGAAGATGCGGTCCCAGAACACCGTCGCGCCCGGGTACTCGCCGCCCCAGATCAGCAGCGAGACGTCGGCGCCGATCACGGGCGTCGCGATCACCACCGCGTAGGCGATCACGAGCCCCATGCCCGACAGCAGGTCGTCGATCATCGAGTACCCGAGGAAGCCCTCGAGGATCGCGGCGCCGAGCATCGTCAGGCCGATCCAGTAGTTGATCTCGCGCGGCTTGCGAAACGCGCCCGTGAACAGGATGCGCACGAGATGCAGCACGATCGCCGCGATGAACACGTTCGCCGCCCAGTGGTGCGTCTGGCGGATCAGCAGTCCTGCCGGCACGTCGAGCGAGAGGTCGAGCACCGACTTGTAGGCCTCGGACATCGTCGTGCCGCGCAGCGGCTCGTAGCTTCCGCGGTAGACGACCTCGGCGTCGCTGGGAACGTAGTTGAACGCGAGGAAGATCCCCGTGCCGACGAGGACGAGGAAGGAGTACAGCGCGATCTCGCCGAGCATGAACGACCAGTGGTCGGGAAAGACGTAGCGCAGCGCCTTGCGCAGCAGCGACGCCGCGTTGAGGCGCTCGTCGACGAAGCGGACCGGGTCGCCGATCACGTCTCCCCGCGCTCCCGCCGGACGCCGCTCCACGACGGCCCGTAGTTCTCGCTGTACTCGCCGTCGGCGATCAGCTCGCCGCCGCTGCCGATGCTCAGCGGCAGGCGCGGAAGCGGGCGGCCGGCCGGTCCGAAGAGCAGCTCGCCGCCGCGGCGCACGTCGAACGTCGAGAAGTGACAGGGGCAGACGAGCGCCGGCCGTCGCTCGGTGGGCTCATACAGGGGGTGGCGGTAGATCGAGACCGCGCAGCCGGCGTGCGGGCAGATCTTCGAGAACGCGATGATCCCCGACGGCATCCCCGCGCGCTGAGCCGCGGGCAGCTCGATCTCGTCCTCCTCGAGGCGCACGATGATGACCGGCGAACCCAGCTGGTCGCGCCCGGCGCCCTCCGGGAAGCCGGTGCGAAAGCCGCCGATCTCGATGTCGCCGGCGGTCAGCGGCCTGCCGTCGGCGTCGACGATGCGCCGGCCCGCGCGCCACGGCGAGCGGCGCAGCCGGTCGCCGACGCGCGGCCCCAGCGACGCCGCCGGCACGAGCGCCGCGGCGCTGAGCGTGGCGCCGGCGGCGGCGGCTGCGCCGATCAGCATCCGGCGGCGCGAGACGCCGTCGCCGCCGCGGCGGACGATCGCGCGGACCTCCTCCCGGCGCTCCGCGTCACCGAAGTCCTCGCGCTCCTCCACCGTCGTCTCCTGCGCGACCACGCGCTTGCCGGCGACGACGAGTGCGACCGCGAACGCCACGAGCGAAAGTCCCAACGAGAGGCCGAGCAGCTGCGTGTCGGGGAAGCCGACGTAGAGCACGATGAACGCGGCCGCCGCGAGCGTCGCCAGCGCCAGGGCCGCCAGCACCACGCGCTCGGCGCCGGCGGTCGACGGCAGCTCGCGCTCGACGTTCGGCGGCGGCACGCCCGGCTCGCCGCGCTTGTCGGCCTCGACGTCGGGCAGCCGGCGCAGGACCCGCAGCACCACGCGCGCCAGCAGCAGATCGGTCAGTCGTCGCGGCTTGCGGCTCATCGCGTCGTCCGCTCGCCGATGATGCGGATCGTCAGCAGCAGGGCGGCCGCCGCGAGCAGCCACGTGACCATCCCCTCCGGGATCGGTCCGATGTGGCCGATGCCCCAGCCGCCGCGGTCCTCGGGATCCTTCGCGTAGCCGACGTAGCGCGCGATCGAGTCGACCTCGTGGTCGCTCAGCGACTCGAAGCGCGCCATCAGGTAGGGGCCGATGTCCACCGCCTCGGCGACGTCGAGCGGCGCCACGCCCTCGAGGTCCGGGATCTGCGCTCCCGGCGCCTGCCCGCCGCGCGCGACGATCTGGTGGCAGCCGGCGCAGTGCTCGGCGAACAGTCGCCGACCCGTGGGCAGGCTGCCGCGCTCAGGGTGCACCGCGGGGATCGGCGGTCCCCCGAAGCTGCCGACGTAGGCGACGATCGCGCGCTTGTGCTGCGTGCTCAGCGCATTGGACGGGTGGCGCATGGGCTGGTCGTCGGGAGCGTCGAGCGGCATCCTGTTCGTACGCAGGTAGAAGTCCGCCGCGAGCTCGCCGACGCCGCGCAGCGACGGGCCGCGACCGGGGATGCCGGACGCGCGCTCGCCGTGGCACGACGAGCACGCGTCGACGAAGAGCCGGCGCCCCTCGGGCACGAGCGCGGTCCGGTCGCTGCCCGGCGCCAGCAGCGCGGTGCGCTCGGTGGCGGCCTGCGACACGGCGGGGACGGGCGACGGTGCGGGCGCCGCGGCGCTCGCCAGCGCGACGGCCCCGCAGACCACGGCGACCGGTGCGCGCAGCCGCCTCGCGATCGTGCGCGCGTCGCTCACCCGTGCACCTCGATCGCGTCGAGCGCCTGCTGGCGGCGCTCCTCGCGCAGCAGGGCCTGCCATCCGACGGCGACGGTCGCCGCGACCATCAGCAGCGAACCGAAGACCCACATGTAGGCGCCCGCGACCCGCTGGTCGGCGAGCGCGGAGACGCCCAGCTCGCGAGCCGATGCCGCGTAGGACGGATAGCGCGCCGCGTCGGCGTAGACGAGCACCGCCGAGACAGCGCTCATCGGCGGCATCGCGAGCAGCAGGTAGAGCGTCCGACCGAGCCAGCCGTGCAGCTTGCGGACCGGATTCGTGCCGAGGACCGGCAGCCAGAACAGCAGCGCCGTCGCGATGTAGGCCACGTGCTCGATCCCGTGCACGGCGGCGTTGCGGACGGCGAGGTCGTAGAGCCCCGTCAGGTGGGTCGCCAGCAGAGTCGCTGCGAACGCCGTCCAGGCGACGAGCGGGTGGGTGACGATCCGGCCGGGGCGGCTGCGGATGGCCCGCGCGAGGCGCGCCCGCGGTCGCTCGCGCAACGCCTGCAACGCCAGCGAGAGGGGTGCCCCGAGGACGACGAGCGGCGCCGCCACGAGCGTCAGCAGGAGGTGCTGGAGCATGTGAGCCGACAGCAGCGTCTCTGCACGCCAGGCCAGCGGCGACGCCAGCGCCGCGAGGACGGCGACGAGACCGGCGGCGAAGGCCAGCGTCCGTCGCACCGGCCACGCGCCCGGCCGCCGGCGCCGCGCCCGCCGCACGCCGGCGCCGTACAGGAGCCCGGCCGCGGCGACCCAGGCGACGACCTCGAGGTGGACGTGCGCGTCGTTCACGCCGGGCGCTCCTCGCGCTGCGCGGCCCGAAGCCGCTCCACCGACGCGCGCGCGGCGCGGCGCTCGCGGACGAGCCCGCCGACGGCGACGAGCGCGATGCCGGCCGAGACGTAGGCAAGCCACGACCCGAACTGCGTCGCCAGCAGCGCAGCGACGATCGCGATCGCCAGCAGCGCGGTGGCGTGGGAGCTGTCGACGACGGCGAGCGGCCGCTCGTCGGATCGCCGCCCCGCACGGCGCTCGCGCCACCACGCGGCCGCCGCCCAGACGAGGACGGAGCCCGCCATCCATGCGCCGAGCGCCACGGTCGCCGTATCCGCATCGAACAGCGCCCACGCGACCACCCAGAGGATCGTCAGGTTCAGGGCCCAGATCAGCATTGCGCCCGACCCGCGGCCGACGATCGGCCTCATGACCTCCAGCGCTCCTCGCGCAGGTCCATCAGCGGCGCGTAGGAGCGCACCGGCGGCAGCTCGTCGAAGTTGTGCGGCGGCGGCGGCGAAGTCGTCGCCCATTCGAGGGTGTGCCCCTCCCAGGGATCGTCTCCCGCCCGCGTACCGCTGCGCAGCGAGCGCAGCAGGTTGACGAGGAAGACGAGCAGCGCCGCCGCGAGGACGTAGGACCCGATCGTCGCCAGCGTGTTCAGCCCGTCCCATCCGCGGTCGGCGCCGTAGTTGGAGATCCGCCGCGTCATGCCGTCGTGGCCGAGCACGAACATCGGGATGAACGTCAGCAGCGCACCCGGCACCATCAGCCAGAAATGGAACTTCCCGAGGCGCTCGTCGAGCAGCCGCCCGGTGACCTTCGGAAACCAGAGGTAGATCCCGGCGAACATCCCGAACACGGTCCCCCCGAAGAGGGTGTAGTGGAAGTGGGCGACGACGAAGTACGTGTCGTGGACGTGGTAGTCCAGCGGCGGTGACGCGACGAAGACGCCCGTCAGGCCGCCGAGCAGAAACAGCGCGAGGAAGCCGAGCGCGAACAGCATCGAGCTGCGCATGCGGATCTTCGCGCGCCACATCGTGCCCATGCAGTCGAAGTACTCGATGCCGGCGACGACGAGGATCGCCGTCGTCGTGAGCGCGAAGTAGCGGTTCTCGACCGCGCTCGTCGTGAACATGTGATGGCCCCAGACGGCCATCGAGAGCGCAGCGAAGATCAGCAGCGAGGCGACCATGAACGGATAGCCGAAGAAGCGCTTGCGGGCGTTGACCGCGATCGCCTCGGCGACGGCGCCGAGGAAGGGGAAGAACACGATGTAGACGACCGGGTGCCTGAAGAACCAGAACAGGTGCTGGTAGACGATCGGGCCCATCGCGCCGTCGTAGACCTCCGTCGACGTCGTGCGGTCGATGTACAGCAGCGTCATCGCGAGCACGAGCGCCGGATAGGACGTGACGACCATGAGCACCGAGACGAGCGCCGACCAGCTGAAGACCGGCATCCGCAGCATCGTCATCGACGGCGCTCGCCGGCGCACGATCGTCGCGAGCACGCAGGCCGCCTGCAGGATCCCCGACAGCGCGCCGAGGATCACCGACAGCGTCCACAGGTCCTGACCGGTGCCCGGCGTCCCGACGTCGTCGGACAGCGGGTCGAAGGCGAACCAGCCCGCCTTCCCGGCCCCGCCCTGCAGCAGGAAGCCCGACCACATGAACACGCCGGCGCCGAGCAGCAGCCAGAAGCCGAGCAGTGCGAGACGCGGCCACATGATCTGCGTCGCGCCGATCTGCAGCGGCACGAGGTACAGCGCGAACGCCATCGCGATCGGCGAGGCGAACAGGTAGAACATCGTCGACCCGTGGATCGTGAAGAGCTGGTTGTACGTCTCGTCGCCGACGACCTGCAGCCCGGACTGCGCGAGCTCGGTGCGCATCAGCAGCGCCAGCAGCCCGCCCATGGCGAAGAAGAACAGGGCCGTCGCACCGGTCAGCAGCCCGACGTGCTTGTGGTCGGTGCTCGTCAGCAGCCGGACGAGGCCTGGGCGCGCGGGGGAGGGGCGCAGCGTCGCGGTCATCGCCGGCGCCCGTCCCGGTTCAGCGCCGGCGACAGCTCCTGCGGCGCTCCGCTGCGGCGCGCCTGCGCCCAGCGCCGGAACGCGGACGGCTCGAGCACGCGGACGTTGAACTGCATGTAGGCGTGGCGCAGGCCGCAGAACTCGGCGCACCTGCCCTCGGCCTCGTGAAAGCCGACCTCGTCGAATCCCAGCGTGAAGTTCGTCCAGCGTTCGGGGAAGGCGTCGCGCTTGAAGCGCAGGTAGGGGATGAAGAAGGAGTGGATGACGTCGACCGAGGTGGCCCGAAAGCGCACGTCGCCGCGCGGCACGACGAGCGTCGGGATCGTCCGGCCGTCGCCCACCTGCTCGATTCCCAGCCCCGCGTAGGCGAAGCGCCAGTTCCAGCGCGCCCCGACGACCTCGATCGTCACCGCCGCCGGCGGCGCCTGCGACGGATCGGCGTCGGATCGGTCAGCGGCCGTCGATTCGGCGGGAAGATCCGCGCGCAGGCTGTCCATCGTGCTGAACGTGAGGTAGACGAGCACGGCCGCGATCACCGCGAGCAGCGCGACGTAGGAGACCTCCAGGCGCGGGTGCGCGTGGGTCTGCTCGGGCCACGCATCGTCTCCCGCTCGCCGCCGGAAGCGGATCGCCAGCACGAGCAGCCCCAGCCAGATGATCACCGTGACGGCGGCCGCGATCGGCCAGTAGACGGCGAAGATGTCCTCGTACTGCCCCGCGGTGTCGACCACGCCGATCACGGCCGCCGACCGCCGGCACCGCAAGCCGACCGAGCGGCTGCCCGGTCGCGCCGCTCCCCGTCGCGTCCGAGCTCAGCTGCCCAGGAAGCGACGGCCCGCGCGGGATGCTCGGTCACGCTTGGCCAGTACCCGCGGATGGCGCATGCGAAGACCTCTGTCATCCGGCGGACAGGGCGCTCGGCCGCGGCCGGTCGCGACGGCCGCTGAGACGCCGCGCCGCGCCCGCCGACGCGCGCGCCAGCACGCCGCGCTGGCGCAGCGCCGCACGCGCGGCGTTCGCACCGCAGGCGCCGTGCACGCCGCCGCTGGGATGGGCCGACGCCGACGCGAGATGCAGCCCGGCGACCGGCGTCTCGCTGCGCCCGAGGCCGGGGATCGGGCGCAGCACGAGCTCCTGGTGCAGCTGCGCGGTGCCGCCGTTGAGCGCCCCGCCGACGAGGTTGGCGTTCTGCGCCTCGAGCTCCTGCGGCGTCGTGATGTGACGGGCCAGCACGCGCGCCGAGAAGCCGGGCGCCACCGCCTCGACCTGCGCGGCGACGCGGTCGGCGAAGCGCTCGCGGTTCCCCGTCGCCCAGTCTGCGGTCAGGCCGTCGCGGCCGGCGTCGCCGTCGATCCGCCGCGGCAGGTGCGTGTAGGCCCAGAAGACCTCCTTGCCCGCCGGCATCCGCGTCGGGTCGGCCCGCGCGTACTGCCCGGCGATGAGAAACGGCTCGGCGGGGACCTCGCGCAGCGCGATCGAGGACATCGCTCGCGTGAGCGCGTCGATCCCCTCGGCGACGTGGACGGTGCCGGCGCGAGCGGTCTCGGGATGCAGCCACGGAATCGGCCCGTCGAGCGCGAAGTCGACCTTGAACGTGGAGAAGTCCCACTGGAAGCGCTCGATCGCGCGCAGGACGGCCGCGGGGACGTCCCTGCGGGCGAGCAACTCGAGGTAGAGCTGCGGCGCCGAGCAGCCTGCCAGCACCGCGCGACGTGCGACGACGGCGTCGCCGTCGTGCGTCCGCACGCCGACGGCCCGACCGCGGAGTACCTCGATCGCGATGACGCGCGCGCCGCAGCGCACGACCCCGCCGCGCGATCGCAGGCGCGTCACGAGCGCCGCGGTCAGCGCGCCGCTGCCGCCTTCGGGCACCGGGAAGCCGACCGTCTGCGCAAGCGACGCCAGCAGCCATCCGAAGACGGCCCCGCCCGGCTGCTCGGGGGCGAAGTCCGCATGCAGCGCGTTGCCCGCGATCATCCGTGCGCCTCCGTCACCGCGGAACTCCTCGTCGGCCAGCCGGCGGACCGGCAGCAGCGCGAAGCGGGCGAAGTCCAGCAGCCCCGTGTAGCGCAGCTTGGCGGCGATCGCGAGCGCCGGGCGCAGCGGCGGCATCGGCGTGAAGAGCGCGTCGATGACGTGCTCGCCGATCTGGTCCCAGCGCTGCATCAGCCCGCGCCACGCCGCTCCGTCGCCGGGCGCGAAGGACTCCATGCAGGCGACCGTCTCCTCGAGGTCCCGCGCGATGTAGGCGACGCTGCCGTCGCGGCGCGGGTGCGCGACCGCAACCGGATGACGGCGCCAGCGCAGCCCGTGGCGCTCGAGCTGCAGGGCGCCGATCGCCGGCGAGGCGGCCGCGAGCGGATAGAACGAGCTGAACCGGTCGTGCACGAAGCCCGGCAGCGTCAGCTCGCCGCTGCGCACAGCTCCGCCGGGCTCGGCCGCCGCCTCGAGGACCTCCACCGACCAGCCGTGGTCGGCGAGGATGTTCGCTGCAACGAGCCCGTTGGGGCCAGACCCTATGACGACGGCGTCGGGAACTGGCTGCCGCCTACCCGGCGTGCGCCGCGCGCAACCGCCCCTCCTGCGCCGGCCTGAGCCGCGCGCCTACCGGCGGTAGCGGCGTGCGCGCGACTCGAAGACGTCCAGGACGCGCCGCGGGCTGCCGTCGGCGTCGACGAGACCGGCGTCGAAGCGACATCGCGAGCCGCAGTCGCCGTCCTCGATGCCGAAGAAGTTGTAGGAGTACACGCGCTCGACCCCGCGCGTGCGAAAGCGGCTGGCGAGGCTGAACATCGTCTTGATGCGCCGCGCCTGGCGGTTCTCGGAGTAGCGGAACGACCGCCCGAAGCTCGCCAGCGCTCCCGTCTCGGTGAACCAGAACCTCGCGCGCCTGTTGTAGCGGCGCACGGTCCTGATGATCTTGGCGGTGCCGCGCGAGCGGTTGCGGTTGACGTCGGAGTAGTTGTGGATGCCGATGACCGTCAGGCGCTTGCGCCAGGTCCGGCTGAGCCGCTTGTAGAACGCGCGGATGTAGCGCTCGACGCCCTTCTGGTCGAGCACGTCGAGGCCGACGACCGCGCACGAGCGGCAGCGCCGCTTGACGGTGCGATACATGCTCTTGAAGTACGAGGCCGCGTGGCCGACGCGGTTCCACGTCTCCTGCGTCTTGTGGTTGGCCTCGTTCCAGGCGCCGAAGTCGCGCACCCCGAGCTTGCGGAAGTAGGCGACGATCCGCCCCACGTTGCGCCGGTAGCTCCTCGTCGAGACGAGCTTGCCGCGCTTGGGCCGCAGGTCGGCCGTCGAGATGTGCAGCAGCGTGGAGACCTTCGCCCTGCGCGCCGCCTTCACGAACGCGCGCGCCTTCAGGCGCTCGCTGCGGTCCTGCATGATGTCGGCGGGGACGAAGTAGCGCGTGCGCTTGATCTTCAGCTGCTGGAACTGCGCCGACTCGAACATTCGCGGGCTCTGGTCGCCGATCCCGACGCGAATCGAGCTGCGCGCGCTCCCCGGCGCGGCCGGCAGCAGGAAGAGGAGCGCGAGTGTCGAGATGAGGAGCTTTGAACGCATAGGGACAACCAACCCCGGCCACCCCACCGCGGTTGCGCCTGCCGCCGCCCCTGCGGCGTGACTGTCAGCGCGATGACCTGACGGCGGTCGCCGGCGCGCGCCCGCCGTAACTCGCTGCAGCTCGCCGTGTCCCAAGGCCGGAAGGTACGCGGCAGGTCCGCCAGGGCGGCCGTTCATCCACGTCTCGCCAGGAGGACGATGACGCTCACCGTACGCCTGCTCGCGGCAGCGCTGACGATCGCCGCGATCGCCGCACCGGCCGCCGCACACGCGAGCCCCAAGCAGATGTCGATCATGATGGACGACGACCTGCTGCTCTATCGATCCGACAGCGTCACGAGCAGGGCGCTGGCGCAGATGAAGACGATGGGCGTCGACACCGTGCGCGTGACCGTGCTGTGGCGCAACGTCGCCGAGCGCGCCCGCCCGAGCCTGAAGGAGATCCGCAAGCTCAAGGGCAGGGCGCGGTCGCGCGCCAAGCGCCAGCGCAAGCGCTTCGAGGCAGACGACCCGCGCACGTATCCGCGGCGCAACTGGGACCGCTACGACAACCTCGTCAAGGCGGCGGCGAAGGCGGGACTGCGCGTCTACTTCAACGTCACCGGCCCCGGCCCGAGCTGGGCGCACCGCAGGCCGCCACGCCGTCTGCGCCGGATCCGCGCCACGTACAAGCCGCGCGCCGGCGCCTACAAGCTGTTCGTCAAGGCCGTCGGCCGCCGGTTCGACGGCTCCTACCGCGACGAGAACGGCGCCCGCGACGTCCTGCCACGGGTCAGCATGTGGTCGTTGTGGAACGAGCCCAACCAGGCGGGATGGCTGTCGCCGCAGTGGGAGAAGCGCGGCAGCCGCTGGATGCCGGCTGCGCCCGCGATCTTCCGCCGGCTCGTGCAGCTCGGCTACGAGGGCCTCGTCGCGACCGGCCATCGCGCCGACAACGACATCGTCCTGCTGGCCGAGACGGCGCCGCTGGGAGCCGGCGGGCGCAGCGAGCGCTCGGCGATGTACCCCAAGCGCTTCCTGCGCGAGCTGATGTGCGTCAAGCGCAGCGGCAAGCCGTACACCGGCAGGTCCGCGCGCCTGCGCAGGTGCGGCGACTTCCGCCGCAAGGGCGCGCTTCAGGCGACGGGGTACGCGCACCATCCGTACACGAAGAACCTGCCGCCGGCGCGGCGCCACCGCGGCCGCGACGCGCTGACGATGGCGAACATCTCCGAGCTCGGAACGCTGCTCGACGAGCTCGCCGGCACGACGGGCAACCTGCCGTCCGGGCTGCCGCTGTACCTGACCGAGTTCGGCTTCGAGACCGATCCGCCGGACCGCCACTCCGGCATCTCGCCGGAGGACCAGGCGACGTTCAACACGCTCGGCGAGCGGATCGCATGGGGGAACCCGCGCGTCGCGGCGCAGTCGCAGTTCCTGCTCGCCGACGTCGCCCCGCTGAAGCGCCACAAGAAGGGCTCCAAGGCATACTGGTCGACCTACCAGTCGGGCCTCTTCGGGCTCGACGGGCGCCCGAAGCCCGCGGCCTACGCGTATGCGCTGCCGTTCATTGCGACGAGGGCGGGCACGGACCCGGCGACCGGTCTACCGTCCTTCGCGCTCTGGGGCCAGCTGCGCTTCCTGTCCAACGGCGTCGCCGACGTCGCGCAGATCCAGTGGCGCCCGCGCGGCAGCTCGGGGCCGTGGACCTCCGTCGGCGCGCCGGTCGCGATCGACCCGCTCGGGTACTTCACCGCCACCCGCGGCGCGCCGTCCGCGGCGCCCGGCGAGTGGCGCGCGCTGTGGTCCAGGCCCGGCGGCGGCGTCGGGCTCGCGAGCCGCGCCGCGACGGGCGACTGAGGCCGGCGCGACCCGCTCGGCGTGGGCAGGCCCGAGCCGCGCGGAGCCGGGCGGTGGGGGCCGTGCCGGCGCCCGGCCGCGCGCGGGCGCGGGCGCCGGTCACCCGCCGTCGCCGACCTCCTCGTGCTCGCGGGTCGCCAGCTCCAGCGCAGCGACGCCCAGGTAGACGACCGTCGCCGCGAAGCCGCCGAGCGGCCACACGATCGCCGAGGACAGCTCTCCGACCAGCGTCGCGATGCCGAGCGCGCCACCGATCGCAGCCAGATGAAAGGCCCCGGCACGCAGCAGGTGCGGGCTGTCGGACAGCTGCCGCTGCGGCGACGCGGATACGTCGTGCGCCGCCAGCCTGAGCACGCCGTACGCCGCCGCCGCGCCCGCGGCAAAGAGGACGATCAGCCCGACGCTCGGTGTGCCATGGCCGTCGATCAGCAGCTGGCCGGTGCCCCAGATCGTGACCGTGTACCCGTATGGCAGCCCGGTCCCGTGGAGGGCGACGTCCAGGCCTGCGCGATACGACGGCTTCGGCACTCGACCGGTCCGGTTGCCGCAAACCGCGCGGGTCGGTCCTGTTCGACGGTGACGGCGCCGTCGCCGGGATCAACGACGGCTCGTCGTCACATGCCCTCGAACTTCGCGTAGCGCCACATCGCCGGCCCCTCGTCGCGCAGCGCCATCAGCAGCACGCCGCCGAGCAGCACGCCGAGGGCGATCGCCAGCGGCTTGGGAACGTGGATCGTCATGGGTTCACCTCTTCTTGTCGCAGGTCGTCGATCAGCGAGCAGACGAGCTCGACGGCCGCGTCGACCGCCGCCTGCACGGGCGCGCTGAGCTCGGCGTGGACATCTGCGCCGTCAGGGTCGCCGAGATCCTGCGGCTCGCAGCCGACGACGAGCGTGCGCCGTGGCAACGCGCCGAACCGCCGCGCGAACCGCAGCACGGCCACCGGGTCCATGCCGTGCGCCTCGAAGCCGGCGGCCGCATCCAGGTCGAGCTCGGGCTCGATCAGCTCCAGCGTGCCCGGCGGCTGCCCGCGCGGGGCGGCGTCGATCATCAGCGCGGCGTCGTAGCCGTCGGCCAGGGCGTAGGCGAGGTCCATCCCGCGGATGCCGAAGTCGACGACGTCGACGCCGTCGGGCAGCGCGCGCTGCGCCAGGCGCTCGGCGACCGCGACGCCGAAGCCGTCGTCGCCGAGGAAGACGTTGCCGATCCCGGCGACGAGCACCCGCGGCGGCGCGGCGGCGCCGTCGTCCAGCGGCTGCACCTCGTCCGGCGCGACGAAGAAGCGGTGGCCCAGCCCGCGGCCCTTGCCGAGCGTTCGCGCGGGGTCGTCCTCGAGGCTGACGGTCAGCTGCACGTGGTCGTCGAGGTCGGTCATGACGGCATCGACGATCGCGCGCCGGCCGTCGAGGCCGCGCATCAGGATGTCGCCCGCCGCGCGCGGGCGCAGCAGCACGCGGCTGCCGGCACGCACGCTGACGCCGCCGACGGTGACGCTGTCGGCGCCCGCCCTGTCGAGCTCTGCGCGGCCGTCGATCACGGGCCCTCCGGCGGGCGCAGCTCGCGCACCGCGCCGTGCAGGTCGAGCATCTGCTCGGGCGACAGCGCGAGGCTGCGGTCGAGGATCTCCCGCACGCGCGGGTCGGTCGCGCGCATCTCCTCGCGCTCGGCGTCGCTCAGCGCGCGGATGCTGTGGATCAGCAGCGCGTCGATCTCGCCGCCGTCGAACAGGTCGCCCGGGCTCTCGGGCGCGACCGCCGGATGGTCGGAGAGGATGATCGGGCTGCCAAGCACCGTGTCGCGGGCGTCCGGCTCGCCGACGAGCACGGGCCAGATGCCGTCGTTGCGGCACGTCTGCGCCGCGTCGCGCAGCGCGTCGGGCGGGTCGGTCTGCGAGACGAGCTGCCCGTCCGCCGCATGCACGACGAGGTGGGCCGACAGAAACGTCCGGCGCAGCGCGTCCGAGCGCCCGTGCGAGGCGCTCGGCGACGTGTTGGCGAAGCCGATCGTCAGCCGCTGCACCCCGGGCTCGACCTCGTGCGCCGAGATCTCGAGCTCTCCCTCCAGCCGCTGCCAGCGCCGGACGAGCACCGCGTCGTCGCCGAGCGGCCGGAGATGCTCGCCGGCCGGTTGCGCGACGGGCACGCGCAGCGCAGCCGTCAGCTCGGCGAGCCGGACCGGCTCGACGCGAACCTCGCGCTCGGCGGCCTCGTCGAAGGCGAGGTGGCGCTCGCCGGCGACGCCCAGCTCGTCGACCGGCACGAGCGCCCGGTCCGCGCGGCGCGCCGGGTGGCGGTCCACGAGCTGCAGGAAGCGCAGCACGATCTCGACGCGCGCATGCGGCGGCCCCTCGAGCAGGCAGCTCATCGCGATCTGCGAGCGGTCGCCGCCGCGCTCGGCATACGCCGCCGGGTACACGCCACCGAAGGTGAAGCGCTGCTGGTTCTTCAGGGCGCTGCGCCGGTAGGGCCACAGCAGGTAGCCCTCGTAGAGCACCGCGCGCGCGATCGCCTGCACTGCGGCGGCGCTCATGCGTCGGACTCCGCGAGAAGCGCGTCGAGCGTCTGCTCCCACGTCGCGAAGCCGCGGCGCGAGCGCTCGGCCTGCAGCCGTTCGAAGACGTCGCGCTGCACGCGCAGCCAGGGCGCGTCGCCGAAGGCGCCGCGCATGGCGTCGCGCCAGACGGCGACCGGCACACGCGCCGACGCGTCCCGGTCCCACGGCACGAGCGCCGTCTGCAGGCGCCCGTCGGGGGCGGTGAAGAACAGCGTTCCGCTGAACAGCAGCTCGAGGGGGATGTCGCCGGCCTCGAGCGCCGCGAGGTACTTCGCGGCTGTGACGTCGAAGTCGTACGTGCAGGCGACGCGCAGCTCGACCGTCGTGGCGGCCTCGAATGCCTGCACGTTCAGCGTCGTCTCGGTCCAGGGCACCGGGTTCAGCGAGCGCGCCCACTGCGAGCTGTCGCCGAAGAGCTCGCGCAGCCGCTCGCGCTCCGGCGCGGCGTAGCGCCGCCGCTGGGCGGCGATCTGCAGCCGCACGTTGAGCCCCAGGCCGCGCACGGCACGTCCGTCCGCGGCCTCGATTCCGATCAAGAAGCTCAGTGTCGGCACGACGGCGGCCGGCAGCGCCCCGACGTCGAGGACCTCGAACTCCAGGGCCGGCGCCTGGAGCTCTTCTACGGGGGCGACAGGTTCGGCATGTCGGGATGGACGGGGTCGACGATCTCCGGCGAGATCCCCGTCGAGCGCGTGGAGTTCGAGCGCCCGTCCGCGAAGTGCCCCGGCTGCTTCTCGTAGCTGCCCACGCTGTTGCCCTGCTTGACGCCCTTCGTGTGCGACGGGAGGTCGTGCCTGACCGGCATGACCTGCTTCCACAGCGACTTCACCTGGTGGCGCACCGTTCCTCCTGTTCATGGTCGTGATCTGCGGCGGCCGGCCTTGGCGTGCAATCCCTCGAAGTACCGCGCCAGCTGCTGCCAGACGGCGTCGCCGCCGCCGAGCCCGCGCCAGTGGCGGCGCACGAGCGCGACGAGCCGGTAGCACTCGTCGACGCCGACGACGAACGCGTCGCGGGCGTCGCCGGCGCGGTTGACGAGCAGCGCCTCGACGTCGGGGCGCATCTGCGCGAGCGAGGGATTGTCGGCCTCGATCTCGCTCCAGGCGGCGAGCTCGAGCTCGGATTCCGTGCAGCCCGCCGGGCTGGGGTAGATCGCCGAGACGCGACCCGTCCTGCCTTCGCGCAGGAAGAACGCCATCTCGACCGGCAGGTCTAGCGATCGCCAGGCGAGATCGTCCAGCCGCAGGCCGTCCAGCCGGATGCAGCGGTCGGGCACGAGGCGGTAGTGCCGGCCGCCGGCGGCATCGTGGTCGAAGAGCACCTGGCAGGCGCGGCAGGCGCACAGCAGCTGCCGGCGGCCGAGATCGACGACGTGGCGGTGGACCTCGGGCACGGGCAGGCCGCAAAGCTCGCAATGCTCGCGCTGCTCGCCGGCAGGCCGGTCCGGCGCCGGCGGAGCGGTGCGCTCGATCAGCGCGCGCAGGCGCGGTGCTCCGGTCGCGGTCACGCCGCGACCCCCTCCAGCGCGACGCGAACCGCGCCGCCGTCGCCGACGAGCAGCGGCACGGGGTCGAGCTGCAGCAGCCCGCCACCCACCGCCTGGCCGGCGCGGCGCACGTCGTAGCGCCGCTCGCACCCGCCGCAGCGCAGCGCGCCCTCTTCGTCGATGCTCGGATCGTCGATCCGCCCCTGGCAGCCCGGGCAGCGGTCGACGTAGGCGTACAGCTCGCCCTCGAGCGCGCAGAACAGCAGCGCGGCGCCGTCGACCTCGCGCCGCAGCGGAGCGCCGCCGCTGGTCAGCGGCGCGAGCGCGCCGGCGGCCGCCCAGCGCACGGGGGCCGCCGCGGCGACGGGCGCGGCGACGGGCGCGGCGCTCTGGATGATCGGCAGGGCGGCGCCCGTCGGCGTGGGCGCGCCCGTCGGGTCGGCTGCGTCGACCGCCTCGACCGCGTGGATCTCGGGTGCCGCCTTGAGCACCGCGTCCTCGATCGCGAGCTTGAGCGTGACCGTCGAGGCGGCGCAGCCGTTGCAGGTGCCCTCGAGGCGGACGCGGACGATCCCGCCGGCGATCGCGACCAGCTCGACGCCCCCGCCGTGCGAGCCCATGTAGGGGCTGACCTGCTCGAGCGCGCCGAGCACGCGCTGCTCGACGGTCGCGGGATGCAGGTCGTGCAGCAGCAGCAGGCTGGCGACGAGCTCGTCGTCGCCCAGCGCAGCCGGGTCGGCGACATGCTCGAGGATCCGCCGCAGACCCTCGCCGTAGAGCCCGAGCAGGCCCTGCACGGCCTCCAGCGCGCGGCCGCGCGCCGCCTCGGGCAGCTCGTCGAGCTGCTCGAGCGACCGCTCGACCGCCGCGACCTGCTCGTGTACCTGCGTGTCGTCCACGATCGCCATCGGCTCAGCCGTGCTCGCCCATCATCGGCGAGTGCAGCCGCTCGAGGGTCCTGCCCCTGCCGAGGTACATGTGCACGCCGCAGGGCAGGCAGGGGTCGAACGAGCGCACCGCGCGCATGACGTCCACGCCGCGGAAGTCGTCGGGCCCGTTCTCCTCGAACAGCGGCATTCCGGCGACGGCGTCCTCGTACGGGCCCAGCCGGCCCTCGGAGTCCGTCGGACTGCCGTTCCAGCACGTCGGCGGCCACGGCTGGTAGTTGGCGATCTTGCCGTCGCGGATGACGAGGTGGTGCGACAGCAAGCCGCGGACCGCCTCGTGGAAGCCGCAGCCGATCGCCTCGTCGGGCACGTCGAAGTCCGTGAACGTCTTCGTCTGGCCCTGGCGGACGAGGTCCATGCCCTGCTCGACGAAGTGAAGCGCCTTCGCCGCCGAGTAGGCGACGTAGTAGATCCGCGCGCGGTTTCGCTCCAGGGCGTTGCACCACTGCGGCGGGCGCCACTCGAAGGTCATCTCCGGCAGCGCGCGCGAGCGCGGCAGGTTGATCTGCACGCTGTGGCCGGTCGCCTTGATGTGCTTGGTCTCCACGAGACCGGCCAGCGCGGTCACCCAGAGGCGCGCGAGCGGACCGCCGCCGGTCTCCAGCGCAAGCGTCTCCTGCGTCTTGGGGTTGACCCAGCGCGGGCTCATGACCCAGCTGTACCTGCCGCCCTCCAGGTCGCGCTTCTGCGGCCGCGGCAGCGTCGTGACGTTCCACGGATGGCGCTTGTCGACCGGGTTGCCGAGCGGGTCTGAGTCGACGAACGTCTCCTCGTCGGACCAGTCGTCGTAGTAGGAGGAGCCGAGCATGATCCGCATGCCGAGGTTGATGTCGAGCAGGCTCGTGGTGACGAGCTCGTTGTCCACGACGACCCCCGGGGTGACATGCATCCGCCGCCCCCAGTCCTCCATGTCCTCGTAGCGGTAGTTGACGGCGTCGGCGTTCTGGAAGGCGCCCCAGCAGCCCAGCTGGGTGCGCCGCAGCCCGACCTTCTCGTAGCCGGGCAGCGCCTCGTAGAAGAAGTCGAAGACGTCGTCGTTCATCGGGACGCCCTTCTTGACGAAGTCGAGGATCTTCAGCAGGCGCGCCATGTAGTCGGTGAAGACCTGCGTCGTCGCCATCGTCCCGGTGCCGCCCGGATAGATCGTCGACGGGTGCACGTGGCGCCCCTCCATCAGGCAGAACATCTCGCGCGTCGTGCGGCTGACCTCCAGCGCGGCGAGGTACATGTCGCCCGTGAACGGGTTGAACGCGCGCATGATGTCGCCGATCGTGCGGTAGCCGTGGACGTCGGCGCCGGGCGCCGGCGTGTTGTTGGCGCGATCGAGCACGCTCGGGTTGGTCTCCTTGACGATCTGCTCGCAGAAGTCGACGAAGACCATGTTGTCCTGGAAGATCGTGTGGTCGAACATGTACTCGGCGGCCTCGCCGAGGTTGAAGATCGTCTCGGCGAGGTCCGGCATCTCGATGCCGTAGGCCATGTTCTGCGCGTAGACCGAGCAGACGGTGTGGTTGTCGCCGCAGATGCCGCAGATCCGCGAGGTGATGAAGCCGGCGTCGCGCGGGTCCTTGCCCTTCATGAACACGCTGTAGTCGCGAAACAGCGACGAGGTGCTCTTGCACTCCACGACCTCGCGCGCGTCGAAGTCGATCTTCGTGTAGATGCCGAGGTTGCCGATGATCCGCGTCACCGGGTCCCAGGAGCGCGCGACGATGTTGCGCTTGTCGGCGGCAGGCTGGACGCGTTGCGTGGTCGCCATGTGTTCAGCTCCTCTGGCCGCGCTGACCCCAGCGCGGATCGGTTCCGGTGGTCAGCCTGGGGCGGTTGTGCCGCCACTTGGGCTCCTTGTTGAGACCGTGGTTGGTGATCGAGCGCGCCCGGCGGATGAAGTTCCCGTAGGGCTTGATGAGCTTCGACGACAGCGACCCTCCGGTCGGCTCGTCCATGAACGGCATGTTCTTGTCCGGGAAGCCGGGCATCGTGCAGGCGATGCAGATCCCGCCGACGTTCGGGCAGCCGCCGGTGCCGTCCTGCCAGCCGCGCTTGGTGACGTTGCAGTTGACGACCGGCCCCCAGCAGCCGACCTTCACCTGGCACTTGGGCGAGTTGTAGTCCTGGGCGAAGTCGCCCTGCTCGTAGTAGCCGGCGCGCGAGCAGCCCTCGTGGACGGTCTTGCCGAACAGCCACTGCGGCCGCAGCGCCTCGTCGAGCGGGATCACGGGCGCGTTGCCGGCCGCCTGCTGCAGCGCCCACAGCAGGGTCTCCATGAAGTTGTCGGGCTGCACGGGGCAGCCCGGCACGTTGACGATCGGCAGCCCGCCCGCCGAGCGGAAGTCCCAGCCCAGGTAGTCGGCGAGGCCCATGCAGCCGGTCGGGTTGCCGGCCATCGCGTGGATGCCGCCGTACGTCGCGCACGTCCCGGCGGCGACCACGGCCCATGCCCGTGGCGCGAGCCGGTCGATCCACCAGTTCAGCGTCAGCGGCTCGCCGCTCTGCGGATCGTTGCCGAACGAGGTCCAGTAGCCGTCGCCGTTGATCTTCTCGTTGGGAATCGAGCCCTCGACGACGAAGATGAACGGCGCGTCGAGCCTGTCCTCGGCCGCCTCGAAGAAGGGCTGCTGGAACTCATAGCCGCCGAGCGTCGGCGAGAGCACCTTGTTGTGCAGGTGCACCTTCGACGGGACCTGCGGGATCAGCCCGTTGACGATGTCCTCGATGCTCGGCGAGCTGCCGTTGGTGACCGACACCGAGTCGCCGTCGCAGCTCATCCCCTCGGATATCCAGAGGATGTGGATCTCGTCGAAGCCCGGCGTGGCCGAGTACTTGAACGGACCCGCGGGCGTGTCCTTCCTGTACGGCTGGGTGCTCATGGCGCCTCCTCCGGTACCGGCTGCGCGTCGGTGACCTCCAGCGACTCCACGCACAGCTCCTCTCCACTGACGATCTCGACGTCGAGGCCGCCGCACGCCGCGCAGCGCAGCGGAAAGCGGGGCAGCTCCGTGTGACGCGCGCAGGTGCGGCAGTCGCCGCTCGCGGGCACCTGCTCGAGCACGAGCTCGGCGCCGTCGGCGACCGTCTGCTGGGCGACGAGCCCGAAGGCGAACGTCAGTGCGCCGGGGACGACCTGGCGCAGCCGGCCGACACGGACGTCGACACGCGCGACGCGGCGCCCGCCGGCGTGCTCCTCGACGACCGCGAGGATGCCCTCGGCAAGCGACAGCTCATGCATGGGGTCCGTTCTGCGCCGTTACGCCGACGGCCTCGAGCGAGCGCTCGAGCGCGAGCTCGAGGTTCTCCTCGATCAGCTCCGCAGCCTGCTGCTCGACCGGGAGGATCCGGTCGCACATGGAGATCGTCGCGTCGTCGCCGGCGCGTTCGGCGACCTTGCGCAGCAGCGTGTAGGACGCGATCTCGAAGTGCTCGAAGGCAGATGCGACCGCCATCAGCTTGGCCGGCGTGTCCGGCATCCCCTTCGCGAGCAGCCCGAGGCCGCTCGCCGCCAGCTGACCGGCCATGTCCTTCGCCTTCGACGGGGTCTCGCCGAGGTCCTCGAGGCGCTGCTTGACGTAGCGCTCGTGGTCACGCGAGTCGTTGAGGTGTCCCCGGAAGAGCTGCGCGAGCGTCACGTCGCCGGCGATCTCGAGGCCCTGCTCGAGCACCGCGATCGACTGCATCTCCATGGCGTGGGCATCGGCGAGGTACTTGACGAGCTGCGCTTCGATGTCCCGGCTCATGGGCCGCTCCTCCGTCCGCTGCGTTCGGGTCGGCCGGCCGTCGCCCCGGCGGTCCGACAGCCGCGCGGGTACCCGCTCGCCGCTGCGAGCAGCGAAGACGCAAACGCGCCCTGTCAGCCTGCTGACGGCGTCAGCTGCCGGTGCCGCAGAAGGACTGCAGGTCGCCGGTGACGGCGACCACGCCCAGCAGCAGCCCGGCGGCGTCGACGACCGGGACGCGGCGCGCCTCGCTCAGCAGGGCGAGGTCGCGACCGGTCGTCGCCGGCGCCTCGGGCGCGACGGTCGGGCCGTCCTGCGCCACGTCGAGCGCCGGCCGCGTGCCGTCCACGTCGCCTGCGACGTCGGCGGGCGTCAGCGAGCCCAGGTAGCGGTCGCCGTCGGCGACGAACGCCAGTCGCCTGCTCGTGCTCTGCGCGAACCACTCGCGCACCTCGCCGACGGTGGCGCCCGCGGGCAGCGCCGAGAAGCGGACGTGCGTGATGTCGGCGACGGTGAGCCCGTCGGCCTCGTCGATCCTCAGTCGTGGCATCGCGCTGCCATCATCGCAAGCCGGGGACAATGGGGACATGCCGGCCTTCGCCGATCTCGCCGCCGAGCCGTCCGCGGGCTTCGACGCGCTCGCCCTGGCGCTCGCCGCCGAGTTTCGCGCCGTCGACGAGGCGTCGGCCCTCGCGCGCCTCGACGAGCTCGCGGCCGAGGTCGCCGCTGCCGCCGGGACGGCAGACGAGCTCGACGCGCTCGGCGAGGTGCTCGGCGGGCGGCACGGCTTCGGCGGGGCGGGCGAGGACTACGACCATCCGGACAACTCGATGCTCGACCTCGTGCTCGAGCGCGGCCGCGGCCTGCCGATCGCGCTGTCGATCGTCTACGTCGAGACAGCGCGCCGCGCCGGCATCGCGCTCGACGGCGTGGGGCTTGCCGGGCACTACGTCGTCGGGCGGTTGGCGCCCGCTGGCGCTGCCCCGGTGCTGCTCGATCCGTTCGCCGGCGGCGTGCGACTCGAGACGGCGGCTGATCTCGACCGCGGCGTGGTCCGGCCGTGGGGCCCGCACGAGACGGCGCTGCGGATGCTCAACAACCTCGTCGGCTCGTACACGCGCCGCAACGACCTCGGCCGCGCGATCCGCGCGGCCGAGCTTCGGCTCGAGCTTCCGCTGGAGCGCGATCTTGCCGGACAGCTGGCGGCTGAGCTGCGCGCGCTCCGGGCCCGCCTGAACTGACGCGGCGGCGCCCGCAGCATGTCCCTGCGACAGGCTGCTAGGCCTCTGCGGTCTCGTCGTCGCTCGTGTTCTCGCGCGCGACGTTGGCGGCCTGGACCCATGGCACCGGCTCGCCCTCGCGCATCTCGTCCTTGACCTCGGCCGCGTTCGCGCCGGTGCCGCTGTGGCTCGTCGCGTCGGCCGCGTCGCCGCTGCGCGTGTCGATGTTGTCATCGGCGGGGTCGCTGCGATCGGTGACCTCGCCGAGCGAGCGATCGCTCAGCGCCTGCTCGTCGCCGGCGCGCTCGGGCGGCGGTGGGCCCGGATCGTCGACCATGTCGCGTGGCACGATGCCCTCGTTGTCGGCCCATTCGCCGGGCTTGGCGTCCGGCGGCTCGTGAACGCCGCCGCGGTACTCCCTGGGATCCTGCTCAGCCATGTCGCCTCCTCGTCGGGTTCGTTGCCCTCTGCCTGCCCGTACCCCGCGGTGCGGCTGCTCATGAGCCGTTATCGTGCGGCGATGGGCGCGGGGGCACGCTGGAACGAGCGCTATACGCAGGGCTTCGTGCCGTTTCCCGATGCGCCGGCACCGTGGCTCGTCGCGCACCGCGAGCTGCTGTCGGGCGGAGGACGGGCGCTCGACGTCGCCTGCGGCGACGGGCGCAACGCGCTGTACCTCGCGCGACAGGGCTATGCCGTCGACGCGATCGACGCATCGGACGTCGCGATCGACGCGCTGCGCGCCGCGGCCCGCGAGCGCGGGCTGGCGGTGCAGCCGCGCGTCGTCGATCTCGAGCACGAGCCGCTGCCGCCCGGCCCGTACGACGTCGTCGTCACGATGAGCTTCCTCCAGCGCGACCTGTTCGGGCCGTTGCAGGACGTGCTGGCCCCCGGCGGTCTGCTCTTCTACGAGACGCTCGCCGAGGCGCACGTGACGCAGCTGGGGCGCAGCTTCAACCCGGCGTATCTGCTCGCGGAGGGCGAGCTGCTGCGCGCCTTCCAGGGCCTCGAGGTCATCGACCACTTCGCGGGCGTCGCCGAGCGGCCGGGCGGTGCGCGCGGCGTCGAGGCGATCGTCGCGCGACGGCCGGCCGGCCGGGGATAGGCTCCGCGCCATGGCGACCGCCGACCCACGCGAGCCGATCCAGCTCACGGTGATCGGCGGGTTCCTCGGCGCGGGCAAGACGACGCTGCTCAACCAGCTGCTGCGCGACGCCGGCGATCGCCGCCTCGCCGTGCTCGTCAACGACTTCGGCGCGATCGACATCGACGGCGAGCTCGTGCAGTCGCGCGACGGCGAGATGGTGAGCCTGAAGAACGGCTGCGTCTGCTGCAGCGTCAGCCGCGACTTCATCGGCGAGCTCGCGCTGCTGCGCCACCGGGTGGACCCGCCGGCGCACGTCGTCGTCGAGGCGAGCGGTGTCGCCGACCCGGGCGCGATCGCGGTGCTCGGCGACATGCCCGGCTACCGCAGGGACGCAACGGTGGTGGTCGCCGACGCCGAGACCGTGCGCGAGCGCGCCGCCGACGAGCGAACCGCGCACCACGTCACCGTCCAGCTGCGCGCGGCTGACCTGCTCGTGCTCAACAAGACCGACCTCGTCGAATCCGGCGAGCTCGCACAGACGCGCGCATGGCTGCGGGAGATGGCGGGACCGTCGACCGCGATCGTCGACGCCGCGTTCGGGGCCGTGCCGATCGACGTCGTGCTCGGGCTGGCCGCAGGCGGGCGGCCGCGGCAACGCCGCCCGGATCGCGGGCCGGGCGACGAAGACCGCCACGACCACGCGCACGGCGGCTTCGAGACCTGGAGCTGGAGCGCGCCGCGGCCGCTCAGCGGCGCCGGCCTCGTCGAGGCGCTCAAGGCCCTGCCGGAAGGGATCGTGCGCGCCAAGGGGCTGCTGCACCTGCGCGAGGACGCCGCCAACCGTTACCTGCTGCAGATGGTCGGGCGCCGCTTCAGCATCGAGGCCGACCAACCGTGGAGCGACGCGCGCCCGGCATCGCAGGTGGTCGTGATCGGCCTGCCGGGATCCGTCGACGCCGAGCAGCTCGAGGCGACGTTCGCGCGCCTCAGCGCCGCGGCGCCCACTCGGGCGCCGACCGGCGCCGAGGCGACGTGACGTCTGCGAGCATCGCGTCCGCATGGACGCCGCGCTCAAGACCGCGCTGATCACGGTCGCCATCCTGCTCGCCGCCGCCGGCAGCGCCCGCGCCGGGGGCGAGTACACGCGCTGCGCGAGCGCCGGCGACGCGACGATCGTCGAGGTCGCCGCCGCAGGCTGCGAGGAGGCCCGCGCGGTGGCGAGCGGG
>JBKHXR010000074.1:0-36137 GCA_046565905.1 Thermoleophilia bacterium
CAGTGGAGCTGAGGGGGCTCGAACCCCTGACCTTTCGGCTGCCAGCCGAACGCTCTCCCAGCTGAGCTACAGCCCCAAGCGGATAGTGCGCAGCCATCTTAACACCCACGACCCGCCCGTTTCGCGCCGCAGCCAGCCGGAGCTGCGCGAAGGTCCTGTGCTCGAACGGGCTCAGCGCGGGCGGCGCGGGATGAACTCCGGCACGTCGGGGTCGTCGGACGCCACGGCGGCCGATCCGTCGCGGCCGTCGCGGCCGGCGTTCCCGGAGCGCTCCGGCTCGGCGCGGTCCAGGCGCGCCGACAGCTCCGAATGCGCCGCGCGGACGTCGCGCAGCAGGCGCTCGGCGTTGACGCGCAGCGCAGCGGAGAGCTCGTGCAGGTGACCGCTCAGCGTCTCGCCCTCGCGCAGCACCTCGCGCGCCGCGGCGCGCGCCTCGGCGATCAGCTCGCGCGCCCGCGCCTGCGCCTCGTGGCGCGCTTGCAGCGCCTGCTCGGCCGCCTCGTTGCGCAGCCCCTCGGCCGCCGCGATCGCCTCCGAGCGCACCTCGTCGGCCTCCTCGTCGGCCGCCCGGATCCGCAGCTCCGCCGCGCGCTCGGCCTCCGCGATGCGCTCCGCCGCGCGCTGCTCGGCCGCCAGGCGCAGCTCCTCGGCCGCGCGCTCGGCGGCCTGCACGATCTGCTCGACGTGGCGCGCCGTCGACGCAACCGAGCTCGGGGATCGCGGCGCCGCCATGACCGACGATGGTAGGCACGCGCCGCCGCGGGCAGCGCAAGAACCCCACCACCGCGCGCGCCGCCGCGTGCGCCATCCTTGACGCGTGCCGCCGGTGGCGAAGGTCGAGCCGATCACGACGGCCCGCGCGCTGCGCGGGCCGTTCGACTACCTGCGGCCCGACGGCGTCGGCATCGGGTCGGTGCTCGTCGTGCCCTTCGGCCACCGCGACGTCGTCGGGGTCGTCGTCGGCCTTGCCGATTGCTCGGAGCTGCCCGACGAGCGCCTCGCCGCGCCGCGGCGGGTGCTCGGTCACGATCTGCCGCCCGATCTCGTCGAGCTCGCGGCCTGGATCGCCGAGGAGTACTGCTCGACGCCGGCGCGCGCGCTGGCGCTCGTGTCGCCGCCGCCCGGCGGCCGCGCGAAGCTGACGTGGTGGGCGCGGGCGACGGGGTCGCAGGAGGCGGCCGGGCGCCCCCCGACGGAGCGCCAGGCCGCGCTGCTGGCCGACCTTCCGCGCGCGGCGGGCCAGGACCTTCCGGCGCTGCGCCGGCTCGAGCGGCGCGGCCTGGTGAGCCTCGAGCGGCGCGCCACGCGCCGGCACGTGCGGCACGAGTCCGTCGGCGCGCGGCTGGCGCAGCCACCGCCGCTGACGGGCGACCAGGCGCGCGTGCTCGCCGCGGTGGAGGCCGCGATGGCGCAGCCGCGGCCCGAGCCGCTGCTGCTGCACGGCGTGACGGGCTCGGGCAAGACCGAGGTCTACCTGCGGGCGGCGGCGAGCGCGCTGGAGCAGGGGGACGGCGTGATCGTGCTCGTTCCCGAGATCGCGCTGACGCCGCAGATCGTCGGCCGCTTCGTCGATCGCTTCGGCGACACCGTCGCCGTCCTGCACTCCAGGCTGTCGGCCGGCGAGCGCCACGACGAGTGGGCGCGGCTGCGCAGCGGCGACGCGCGCGTCTGCGTCGGTCCGCGCTCGGCGGTCTTCGCGCCGATCGAGCGTCTCGGGCTGATCATCCTCGACGAGGAGCACGACTCGTCCTACAAGCACGAGGGCGACCCGCGCTACGACGCCCGTCACGTCGCGGCGCGCCGCGCGCAGCAGGCGGGCGCGCTGCTCGTCGCGGGCAGCGCGACGCCGCGGCCCGAGAGCGTCCACGCGCTGCGCCGCCTGCGCCTCCCGTCGCGCGTCGACGGCCGGCCGCTGCCGCCGGTGCAGATCGTCGACATGCGCGAGCAGCGCGCCGCCCTGCACCCCGACACCAGCCATGCGCTCGTCGATGCCGCGAAGGCGATCGTGCTGCTCAACCGCCGCGGCTGGTCGAACTTCGTCGACTGCCGCTCGTGCGGGCACGCCTGGACCTGCCCGCAATGCGACGTCGCGCTCGTCCTGCACCGCGCGCACGGCCACCTTGCCTGCCACCACTGCGGGCACCGCGAGCGCGTGCCGGAGCGCTGCGCGAAGTGCGGCTCGATGTCGGTCGCACGGCACGGCGCCGGAACCGAGCGCCTCGAGCACGACCTCGCGCAGATCGGCCACGAGGTCTTCCGGCTGGATGCCGACGTGCGCGATCCCGGCGCGCTGCTGCGCCGCTTCGAGCTGTCCGCGCGGGGGATCCTGCTCGGGACGCAGATGGTCGCCAAGGGCCACGACTTCCCGGACGTCACGCTCGGCGTCGTCGTCGACGCCGACGGGACGCTGCGCTTCCCCGACTTCCGGGCGGAGGAACGCACGTTCGCGCTCGTCGCCCAGCTCGCGGGGCGCGCCGGGCGCGGCCCCGGCGGCGGCCGCGTGCTCGTGCAGACGATGGCGCCCGGCGCCGCATCGATCGCCGCCGCCGCGCGCCACGACTCAGACGGCTTCCTCGCCGGCGAGCTCGCGCGCCGCGAGGCGCTGCGCTACCCGCCGTTCTCGCACCTGATCCGGATCGTCTGCTCGGCCGCCGACGGGCAGGCGGTGGGGGAGGCCGTCCGTGCGATCCGTGCGGCGCTCGGCGAGGTCCCGGGCGCGACGGTGCTCGGGCCCGCGCCGCTCTTTCGCCTGCGCGGTCGCGAGCGTGCCCAGCTCGTCATCAAGGGCACGCAACGGGCGCGCGGGGTGCAGGCGGCCGGCGCGGCGGTGGCCGAGATCGCGGGCGACCGGACCCGGCGCGGCGTCGCGTTCAGCGTCGACGTCGATCCGCAGTAGCCCTATCTACACTGGAGCCATGGCCGACGAGCCCGTCGAACACACCGAGGACGCGCCCGAGGCGCCGCCGCTGGATCCCGAGGTCGTCGAGCGCCGCCGCGCTGCGATGCGCCACGTCCGCATGCTGGGTGATCCGATCCTCAAGACGAAGGCGCGCCCGGTCGACCGCTTCGACGACGAGCTGCGCGACGAGGTCGCGCGGATGGCGATCCTGATGAACGACGCGCTGGGGATCGGCCTCGCCGCGCCCCAGGTCGGCATCTCGCACCGCGTGCTCGTCTATCGCGTCGAGCAGGACAGCCCGACGATCGCCCTCGTCAACCCCGAGGTCGAGTGGTCCAGCCGCGACCAGGAGATCTCTGAGGAGGGCTGCCTGAGCCTGCCGCTCGTCCACGTCGACGTCGAGCGCCCGGTCGCCGTGCTCGTGCGCGCCTGCGACGAGCACGGCGAGGAGATCTTGATCGAGGCGACCGGCCTCGAGGCGCGCGTGATCCAGCACGAGATCGACCACCTCGACGGCATCCTGATCCTCGACCGCACGTCGCGCGAGCAGCGCAAGGCGGCGATGCGGGCTCTGCGCGAGGCCGAGCAGGCCGCCGCGAGCGCGGCGTAGCGCTCGCCCTGTGGCGCGCACCGTCTTTCTCGGGACATCGGACTTCGCCGCCGCCGTCCTGGACCGGCTCGCCGACGGCCCGCACCGCCCGCAGCTCGTCGTCACCCGTCCCGATCGCCCCGCCGGTCGCGGCCGCCGGCTGTCGTCGCCGCCGGTCGCCGACGCGGCGCGCGCGCTCGGGCTCGAGCTCGCGCAGCCGGAGAAGGTCAACGAGCGGGACGCCTACGCGCAGATCGCCGCCGCCCGGCCCGACGTCGTCGTCGTCTGCGCCTTCGGCGCCCTGATCCGCGAGCCGCTGCTGTCGGACTTCGAGCTGCTCAACGTGCATCCGTCGCTGCTGCCGCGCTGGCGCGGCGCGGCGCCGATCGAGCGGGCGATCATGGCGGGCGACGAGGAGACCGGCGTCTGCATCATCCGGCTGACGGCGGGGCTCGACAGCGGTCCGGTCTATGCGCGGGGCGTCGAGCCGATCGCGCCCGACGACACGTACGGCACGCTGAGCGCGCGCCTGCAGGAGCTCGGCGCCGACCTGCTCCTGCGGACGCTGGACGACCGGCCCGAGCCCGTCGAGCAGTTCGAGCAGGGCGTCACGTACGCCGACAAGATCGCGGCCGCGGACCGGACGCTGCACGCAGCGGCCGCGGCGGCGGTCAACGACCGCGTCGTGCGCGCCCTGAGCCCGCACATCGGCGCGCGCGTCGAGCTGCGCGACGGCTCCTTCCTCGGCGTGCTGCGGGCGGCGGTTCGCGCGCCCGAGGAGGTCGGCGAGCTGCGCGCCGACGGCGGGCGCCTGCTGCTCGGCGGCCTCGAGCTGCTCGAGGTCCAGCCCGCGGGCGGACGGCCGATGGACGCCGGCGCCTACCTGCGCGGGCGCAGGCTGCACGGATGACCGAGGTCACGCCGGCCCGGCGCGTCGCCTTCGCCGTGATCCGCCGCGTCTTCGAGCAGGGCGCGTACGCCGACCGCGCGCTGCACGGCGAGGCACGCGGCCTCGATCCGCGCGAGCGCGGCCTGGCGATGCAGCTCGCATACGGAACCGTCCAGCGCCGGCTCTCCCTCGACCACATGGTGCAGCGGCTCGCGCGGCCCGTCGGCGAGCTCGACGCGCCCACGGTCGCGGCGCTGCGGCTCGGGCTCTACCAGCTCGCCTACCTCGGCAACGCCGCGCCGCACGCGGTGGTGGGCGAGAGCGTCGAGCTGGCGAAGGGGCACAGGGGAGGCCACGCGCTCGTCAACGCCGTTCTGCGGCGCGCGCTGCGCGAGGGCCTGCCGGAGCTTCCCGACGACGACACGCCCGCCGGCGCGGCGATCGCGCACTCCTACCCGCCCTGGCTCGTCGAGCTGTGGTGGGAGCGCTTCGGCGCGGACGAGACACGCGCGCTGTTGCGCGCCGCAAACGAGCCCGGCGAGCTCGCGTTGCGCGTCAACACGCTCGTCGCGACGCCGGCCGCGGTCGCCGAGCAGCTCGGCGTGCCGACGACGCCCGCCGGCGCCGAGCTGCCCGAGGGACTGGTCGTCAGCGGCCCGTTCGACGCGCATGCGCACCCGCTGTACCGCGACGGCGCCTACGTCGCCCAGTCGCGCGCCGCGATGCTCGTGGCGCGCGCCCTGGACCCGCAGCCCGGCGAGCGGGTGCTCGACCTCTGCGCCGCCCCCGGTGGCAAGACCACGCACCTTGCGGCGCTGATGGGCGACGAGGGCGAGGTCGTCGCCGTCGAGCGCCACGGCAGGCGCGCGCAGGCGCTCCAGCGCACGTGTGAGCGGCTCGCTGCGGCGAGCATCTCCGTCCGCACGGGCGACGCCGCGCACTTCAGCTGCGATCGGCCCTTCGACCGCGTGCTCGTCGACCCGCCGTGCAGCGGGCTGGGAACGCTGCAGGGCCATCCGGACCTGCGCTGGCGCATGACCCCCGCCGCGATCGCGCAGCTCGCGACGACCCAGGCGGCGATCCTCGCAGCGGCCGTCAGGGCGCTCGCGCCGGGCGGTGCGCTCGTGTACTCCACGTGCACGCTTTCGCCGGCCGAGAACGAGGCGATCGTCGAGTCGTCCGGGCTGCAGGTAGAGTCAGAGCGCCTCGTGCTGCCCCATCGCGATCGCACCGACGGCTTCTACATCGCCCGCCTGAGCCGCCCATGAGGACCGAGCTCGGCATGACGTGCCCGAACTGCAAGGAGCCGTGGCTGCGGCCCGCGAACATGCCCGGGCGCTACCGCTGCGTCTACTGCCTGCATCGGTTCGAGCTGTGCTCGCTGTGCCCCGACTGCGGCGAGCATTCTACGATCGTGCGGATGTCGAAGACCGCGATCCTGTCCTGCAATGCCTGCCACGCGTCGATGCTCCGGGAGATTTAGTTGCCACTCAACGAACGCCACGTCGCACCATCGATCCTGTCGGCGGACTTCGCCGACCTCGCGGCCCAGGTGCGCGAGGTCATGGACGCGGGCGCCCGCGTCATCCACTGCGACGTCATGGACGGCCACTTCGTCCCGCCGATCACGTTCGGCCCGATGGTCGTCTCCGCGCTGCGCGAGTCGCTGCCCGACGATGCCTACCTCGACGTGCACCTCATGATCGAAGCGCCGGAGAAGCACGTGGGCGAGTTCGCGAAGGCCGGCGCCGACGGCATCACGATCCACGTCGAGTCGACGCCGCACATCGACTACACGCTCTCGGCGATCCGCGACGCCGGCTGCAAGGCCGGGCTCGTCGTCTGCCCGGCGACGCCGCCCGACCACTTCGGCCAGGCCGAGCTCGACCTCGCGCTGATCATGACCGTCAACCCCGGCTGGGGCGGGCAGACGTTCCTGCGCAACCAGCTCGACAAGATCCGCCGCGTGCGGGAGATGCTCGGCGACGGGGTGCCGATCGAGGTCGACGGCGGCGTCAACCCGCAGACCGCGGCCGAGTGCGCGGAGGCCGGCGCAACCTGGTTCGTCGCGGGCTCGGCGATCTTCAACTCCGACGACCCCGCAGGGAAGTTCCGCGAGATCGCCGCGGCCGCCGGCTGCTGACATCGCGCGAGAGCGTCTCAGGTAGCTTGCGCGGCCTGCGCGTCATCCTCACAGCGCTCGTCGTGGCCGCCGGGCTGCTGGCCGGGCTGCTGCCCGCTGCCGCCCACGCGGCGGGGCCGGGCGTGACGCTGTTCGTCAACACCCAGCCGCGGGCGATCGACATCCCGGGCACCCGCTTCGCGGGCGGCATGTCGATCCGCGCGCTGCTGCAGAGCAACGGCGTCGTACCCGAGGCCGTCACGTTCGTCAACGTCACCCGCGTCGACGGCGGCACGATCGCGCTGCGTCAGCGCGACTTCGGCGCGGTGATCATCGACGACGGTACGACGACGCGCTTCGTGCACGGCGCCAACAGGGTCTCGGCGACCACCGACACCGGCCCGCTGCAGATCAGCGTCAACGGCGGCGACATCAGCGTCGAGGCGTCGGTCAGCCGCAGCCACATCCAATCTGGCGAGAGGGTGACGTTCAGCGTTCGCGTGCGCTTCGCGCCACCGGGCGCCCAGCTGCGCTACGCGTGGGACTTCGGCGACGGGACCGCGCCCAGGACCGGGCTCACGACGACGAGCGTCTCGCACGCCTATGAGCTGCCCGGCAACCACCTGGCGCGCGTGACGGTGAGCGGCGACGGCGGGTCGACCGGCCGCTGCGCGACTTCCTGCGCCGGCACCGACGACGTCGAGGTGACCGTCGGCGAGCCGCCGGAGCAACCGACCGCGCCGCCGGGCGGCAGCGGCGGGGGCGACCCGGACGGATCGGGCACCGGCAGCGCAACCGGCAGCGGTACCGGGCAGGGCGGCTCCGGCGCAACCGGCTCGGGGACCGGCAGCGACCCGGCGGGGACGGCGGCGCCTGTCGCCAAGCCCAAGCCCAAGCCCAAGCCGAAGCCGAAGCCCAAGCCGAAGAAGCCGTTCGGCGTCCCGATCTCCGGCGTGCTGATCAACGATCCGGGCGTCGCCGTCACCAAGCTGCCGCGCGGCGAGGCGGCCGGGGCGCCCGCGGGCGGGCGCCGCGCAGGGCGCGACCGTGACGACGACGGCGGCATCGATCTCCCGCTCACGGCGCTGCTGGCGATGACCTTCATCTCGCTCGGCGCGCTGCGCGAGCGCCGAGGCGTCAGACTGCGCCCCGCATGACCGCCGGGATCGAAGAACTCCTGTTCGAGCTTGCGAACGCGCTACGCGTTCCCGTCTTCGCGGCTGCGATCGCCGCGCTCGCGTTCCTGCTCGTCGATCTCGGCGCATTCGTCGTCGAGCTGCTGCGGCGCGGTCGCAGCGACGGCGGCGAGCGCGTCGCGCGCGCCACGGCCAGCGCTCGCACGGCACTGTCGTCCAGCGACGTCGCGGCGGCCGAGCGCGCGCTGATGCCGCTGGCCTCGAGTGCGCAGATGGCCGACACGCTCTCCACGCTCGTGCGCCAGCACGGTGAGCCCGGCGCGGAGGATCGCCGCGCGAAGGCGCTCGCGGACTTCGATCTGCGCTCGCTGCGCAAGCTCGAGCGCAGCCGCATGCTAGTGCGCTTCGGCCCCGCGCTCGGGCTGATGGGGACGCTGATCCCGCTCTCGCCGGCGCTCGAGGGGCTCGCCGAGGGCAACGTCCAGCAGCTCTCGGAGAACCTGCGCGTGGCCTTCAGCGTCACCGTGATCGGCCTGCTGATCGGCGCCGTCGCGTTCTCGATCTCGCTCGTGCGCGACCGTCTGTACGCCCAGGACCTGTCCGACCTCGAATACGTCGTCGCGTCGCTCGAGCCGCAGGAGCGGCAGTGAAGGTGGGGCGCACACGCGTGACGCCGCGGGCGCAGCGCCGCGGCGATCGCGGCGGCGATCCGCTCGACGGCCTCGTCAACCTCTTCGACCTCGGGATCGTGCTCGCCGTCGCCTTCCTGCTTGCGGCGCTGCAGTCGGTCAACCTCACCGACCTGCTGACGAAGTCGGACGTGACGCTGCTGCGCACCGAGGCGAACAGCCAGACGCTGATCATCAAGGAGGGCGACGAGATCAGGACCGTGCGCCTCTCCAAGAAGACGATCACCGGCTCCGGCCGCCGCGTCGGCGAGGTCTTCCGGCTGGCCGACGGGCGCCTGGTCTACGTCGAGGGCGAGGCCGCGACCACGCCGTGACGGCGGTCGCCGGCGCGGTACAGGACGGCCAGCAGGGCCGCCAGCAGGCCGGTCGCGCAGCAGTAGCCGACCTCCGTGCGCAGCAGCTGGTCGTCGATCGCCGGGGTCAGCATCCAGGCGACGAAGGCGCCGGCGCAGACGAGCCAGGCGAGCGCGGCCCCGAGTGCGTGCCCGCGTGCGAGCGCCGCCTGGTTGAGCGTGCCGGCGACGAGGTGAAAGCCCATCCCCAGCCCGACGAGCGCGAGCCCCGCGCGGCCGATGTCGCGGTCGATGTCGAACAGCGCCTCGACGACCGGCGGGCCGACCGCGAACAGACCGAGCGCGACGGCCAGCGCGAAGGCGCCGATCGCCAGGACCGTGACACGGATCGCGCGGCGAAACTCCGCCGCGCCGGCGGTCGCCTGGAGTCCCGCGAGGTGCGGCAGCAGCGAGCCCTGGACGGCCTGGAAGAGCTGAAGCGGCGCGCGCGCGATCAGCAGCACGCTGAAGACGATGCCCGCCAGGGCGGCGTCGGCCGACGTGCCCTCGACCGTCAGCACCGCCGCGTTGAGCAGCGTCTGCTCGGCGATCATCACGACGAGGACGGCGGCCGCGAACGGCACGCCGTGGCGCAGCGTCAGGCCGCCCTCGGCCTGCTTGACGGCGTCGGCGTCCGGCGGCGGATCGCCCGCTTCGCGCCGCGCGAAGAACCACGGCACGACGAGCAGCGAGAGCAGCGGCGCGGCGGCCATCCCCAGCGCCACGGCGGACTGCCCCGAGGCGATGCCGATCACGACGGCGACCGCGAACAGCACGCGCGAGATCGCCTCCAGGAAGACGAGCAGGCCGTAGAGCTCGAAGCGCTGGTGACCGGCGAGGAAGCCACGCGCGAAGTAGCTCGCCGCATAGGCGAGGACGCCGACGACGAGCACCCAGTACAGCGCCGCCGAGCCGTCGAAGAGGTCGTCCTGCAGCAGGTCGCGGAGCAGCAGCGCGGCGGCGAGGAAGCCCAGCGCGAACGCCGCCTGGATCAGCAGCGCGACGCGCAGGTTGTGGCCGCCGCCGTGACCGCGCGCGCGGCGGTCGGCGATAGTGCGCGACAGCAGCTGCTCGATCGGCCGGTAGATCACCGACGCGACGACGAACATGATCGACCAGACGAGCGAGATTCGCTTGTACTCGACGGGGCTCAGCGCATGGGCGGCGAGCGCGAAGTAGGCGAACGTGACGAGGCCCGTCGTCGCGATCCCGAGCGACAGGACGCGTGCTCCGCGGCCGTAGCCTGAGCGCGGCGCCGAGACGCTAGAGGCGGACAAGCAGCATGGTCCACGGAAACGGCGAGCGCGCCTGGACGACGTCGCCGTGGCGAGACAGCAGCGAGACGAAGCTGCGCTTGGACCAGTGGTTGAGGTGCCCCGGCGTGTTGCCGAGCTCCTTCAGGTAGGCGCCGCGGGCCATGTTCAGCGCGCGCCACATCGGCTCGCGCGGCACGGAGACGAGCAGGTGCCCGCTTGCCACGCGCGCCATCTCGGCGACGGTGTGCACGGGATCGGGAACGTGCTCGAGCACCTCGATCGCGGTCGCGACGTCGAACTCGCCGTCGGCGAAGGGCAGGTTCTCGGCCTTCATCACGCGGTACTCGAGGTTCGGCGCGCTGCGCTGCTCCCACAGCGCGTGCAGCTGCGGGTCGTCGAGGTCGATGCCGACGACGCGGCGCTCGCCCAGCCGCTGCGCCCACTTGTGGGTGAGCACGGCCTCACCGCAGCCGACGTCCAGCAGCGACTGCGGGTCGGCCTGCTCGAACAGCTCCTCCAGCGTGCGCTCGAAGCCGCTCATCAGGCGCCGCACGACGGGGTTCGTCGAGCCGTACTTGTCGTACGTGTTGCCGGTGACCGTGCCCTCGCGGTCGACTGTCACACCGGGTGTCGCCGGCGTCACAGGCGCACCACGTCGCGCTCGCCCGTCTTGCCGGTGGCCGCGCCGGCGTCGGCGCCGGTCGTCGGCTTGCGCTCGGAGGACGCGCCGGGCTCGTAGTGCGACGGCGCGACGCCGAGCTGCAGCTCGATCCGCCGGACGCGCTCGAAGGTGCGCTGGATCATCGTCCGCTGGGCCGACATCAGGTCGCCCATCACGCCGAGGGCGGCGAGCACCATCGCCGCGTTGAACAGCACCGCGCCGAGGATCAGCGACTGGACGTGGCCCGCGCCCTCGTCCTCGACGATGTAGAAGTAGGCGAAGCGCGCCCAGACGATCAGGGCGATCAGCCCGATCACGGCGGCGGCGGTCATGAAGACGCGCAGCGGCTCGTACTGCGAGTAGATGCGGAAGATCGAGACCGAGTTGCGCCGCACGTAGGACCACATCGACGGAAACAGACGCGACTCGCGCGTCTTGGGATTCGTCCTGATCGCGACATGGTCGACCGCGACGAGCTGCTTGCCGGCCTGGATGATCGTCTCCAGCGTGTAGGTGAACTTCGAGACGACCGCCATCTGGATGGCGGCCTCGCGGTTGTAGGCGCGAAAGCCCGACGTCGTGTCGGGCACCTCGGTCGACGACGCCTGGCGCACCACCCACGAGCCGAGCCGCTGCAGCGTGACCTTCAGCGGCGAGAAGTGCTCGATCGTGTGGACCTCGCGATCGCCGACGACCATGTCGGCGCGGCCCTCGACGATCGGCTCGACGAGCTTGGGGATGTCCCTACCGTCGTACTGGTTGTCGCCGTCGGTGTTGACGATGACGTCGGCGCCCAGCTTGAGGCAGGCGTCGAGCCCCGCCTGGAAGCCGGCCGCGAGGCCCTTGTTGTTCGTCAGCCGCACGATGTGGTCGACGCCGCCCTCGCGGGCGACCTCGATCGTGCGATCCGTCGAGCCGTCGTCGATGATCAGCCATTCGACCGCGTCGAAGCCGTCCATCCGTCGCGGAAGGTCCGCGAGCACGAGCGGGAGTGTCTGCTCCTCGTTGAAGCAGGGGATCTGGATGATCAGCTTCATGCGGCAGGTCCGCGTGGAATGCTAACGGCCATCGCAGCGTCATCCGTGTCCGAGTCCGCCGACCCGGCCGCCGTCACGTCTCCGTCGACCCCCGAGAGTCCCTCGGGGCGCCGCCGGCGCGTGCCGACGGTGCGCGTCGCCGTGCTCGAACGCGCCGGCATCGGCCTGCTCGCGCTGGCCGCGCTCGTCGGCTTCCTCGTCTATCCGACCTATCCGAACTACGACTCGCTGTACTCGCTGCTGTGGGGCCGCGAGCTGCTGAGCCTCGAGCCGCTGTCCTTCGAGGCCTACCGGGCTCCGACCGAGCATCCGCTGGCGATCGCGTTCGGCGCGCTGCTGTCGCTGCTGGGCGACGGCGCCGACCGGGTGATGGTCGCCTGCACCGTGCTCTCGTTCCTCGCGCTCGTCGCCGCGATCTACGCCCTCGGCAAGACCGCCTTCACGCCGCTGGTCGGCGCTGTCGCCGCCGTGCTGCTCGTGACGCGCTTCGACTTCCCGTTTCTCGCGGCCCGCGGCTACATCGACATCCCGTACCTCGCGGTCGTCCTCTGGGCGGCGGTGATCGAGCTGCGCGCGCCGCGCCGCCACCCCGTGCTCGTGCTGTGCATGCTGGCGGCGGCCGGGCTCATGCGGCCGGAGGCATGGCTGCTGGCGGGCGTCTACTGGCTGTGGCTCGTGCCGCGCCTGAGCTGGAACCGGCGCGTCGTCTACGCCGGCCTGACGGCGATCGCGCCGCTGGTCTGGGTCGCAGTCGACTTTGCCGTCACCGGCAACCCGCTGTACTCGCTGACGGGCACGCGCGACCTCGCCGAGGAACTCGGGCGCAACAAGGGCGGCGCCGCGGTCCCGGAGGCGCTGTACGCGTTCCTCGTCAAGCTCGCGAAGTTCCCGGTCATGGTCGCCGGCATCGTCGGGGCCGTCCTCGCCATCGTGCTGACGCCGCGCCGCGCGCTGATGCCGCTCGTGCTGTTCGCGGTCGGCGCCGGCACGTTCGCGCTGGTCGGTCTCGCCGGCCTGTCGGTGATCGACCGCTATCTGCTCGTGCCGTCGCTCTGCGTGATGGTGTTCGCCGCCGTCTTCATCGCCGGCTGGACGATGCTCGAGCGCGGCACGGCCTGGCGGCGCGTCTGGGCGGCGGGCGCGCTGGGAATCGTCGTGTTCGGCGTCGTCTTCACCGCCACTCGCGTTAACCTCACGCAGCTACACAACGAGCTGCGCTTTCGTGGGGATGCGCATGTGGCGCTCGAGCGCGTGCTGAACGACCCCAAGGTCGCCGCCGCGCTGCGCTGCGGACCTGTCTACGTGCCAAACCACAAGCTCATTCCCGATGTCCGCTGGATCCTCGACGGCTCGCAGGCCGACGTCCTGGCACGCTCCAACGTGCGATCCAGGGAGAACCCGGCGCCGCCGCCGCGCCGCGGGGTCGTGATCCTCGTGCACAACCGCCCCGCGATCTTCAAGCAGGCGTTCGTGACCGACGCCGACGAGAGCGCCGACAACCTGCCGCCCGCGGGCTACCTGCGCGCCGCGACGAGCCAGTACTACGGGGCCTATGTCCGCTGTTGAGCGCCGGTTCCGAGACGCGGAGCCGCCCGCGCCGCCGCCGACGGGGCTGACCGGGATGCTGACCTCGCCCAACCTGGGCGTGGCCCGCCTCGGGAGCGACAGGCTGATCTGGGGATCGGCGATCGGCGCCGTGCTGCTGCTGGCGTTCGGGCTGCGCATCTGGGGCGTCGGCCACGGCCTGCCGTACGCCTACAACGCCGACGAGAACGCGCACTTCGTCACTCGGGCGATCGGGATGTTCGGCCACGACTGGGATCCCAACTACTACGTCAACCCGCCCGCCTACACGTACCTCGTGCGCCTCGTCCTCGGCGCCTGGTTCGGCGGCCGCGCAGCCGTGGCGAACTCGTTCGCGGCCGATCCCACCGAGATCTGGACGATCTCGCGCACGCTCGCGGCGCTGTGCGGCACCTTCGCCGTCTGGCTGCTGTACCTGGCCGGCTCGCGGCTCGTCGATCGCCGCGTCGGGCTGCTGTCGGCGGGGATCTTCGCCGTCGCGTTCCTGCCGGTCTTCTACTCCAAGCTCGCCCTCAACGACGTGCCGACGCTCGTCGGCGTCTGCCTCGCACTGTGGGGGGCGGCCGGGATGCTGCGCACCGGCCGGCTGCGCGACTACGTGTGGGCGGGCATCGGCCTCGGCCTGGCGTGCGCCACCAAGTACACCGGCGGGATCGTCCTGCTGGCGATCGTCGCTGCCGCGGGGGCGCAGTTCGCCGCGCCCGGCGGGAGGGCCGGGGCGCTGCGCGGGATCGGCACCGTCGCCGTCGTCTCGCTCGTCTTCTTCGTCGTCGCCAACCCGTACGCGGTGCTCGACTTCTCGTCGTTCTGGGACGGCCTGACGCATCAGTCCACCGCCTCCGGCGACGCCGCCGGCAAGCTCGGCCTGACGCAGGACTCGGGCTACCTGTACTACCTGTGGTCCTTCGGCTGGGGGTTGGGCTGGATGCCGCTGTTCTTCGCGCTCGGCGGCGCCGTGCGGCTGTTCTTCGACGAGCGGCGGCTGCTGTGGATGCTCGTGCCGCCGGTGATCGCCTTCATCCTGTTCATGGGCTCGCAGGAGCGCTACTTCGGGCGCTGGCTGATGCCGATCTTCCCGTTCGTCTGCGTGCTCGCCGCCTACGCGGCGGTCGAGCTCGCCGACTGGCTGGGCCGCTTCTCGGCGGCGCTGCGACCGACGTTCGTGGCGGCCGCGGTCGTCATCCTCTGCGCCCAGGGCTTCGTCTACTCGCTGCACTCGGGGCTCGTCATGTCGCGCGAGGACACGCGCAACATCGCCCGCGAGTGGATGGTGCTCAACGTGCCGGCCGGGACGAAGGTCGTCGTCGAGCCGGTCGTGCCCGACCAGTGGGCGCAGGACATCGGCAACCCGTCGCCGATCATCCCCAACGGCAACCGCTGGAACAAGTATCCGCTCAGCCGCAAGATCGATCCCGCCAGCGGGCAGCCGGTGGCCGGGCCGGCCGGCGTCGTCAACATCGAGGACTTCGAGAAGGTGCTGCACCCGGGGCTGGTCGACGTCTTCGAGCAGCACGCGTACTGCTACGTCGTCGTCGGCTCGACGCAGCGCGGCCGCGCCGAGGTCGAGCCCGAGGCGGTGCCCGAGGCTCTGAAGTACTACGCCGAGCTCGAGCGGCGCTCGAGCGTCGCCTACAGCGTCTCGCCGTACGCCAAGGGCAAGGGTCCGGTCTCGTTCAACTTCGACTGGACGTTCAACTACTACCCGCTGGCCTACACCAGGCCGGGGCCGGTGATGACGATCTACCGCCTGCAGGGCGGCAGCTGCGCCGAAGCGGCGCCGGTCGCGACGCGACCGGCGGCGACGGATGGTTGACGCCGGGCCGTATGCTGGACTCGTGGTCGCCCCCGCACGCGCACACGACGACTGATGCCGACGCTCACCGCCGCCGACGAGGAACACCTCGCGCGCTCGATCGAGCTCGCCGAGTTCGGTCTGGGGAGGGTGCATCCCAACCCGATGGTCGGTGCGCTGCTGGTCCGCGACGAGAAGGTGCTCGGCGAAGGCTGGCACGAGGAGTGCGGCGGGCCGCACGCCGAGGTCAACGCGATCGCCGACGCCACGGCCTCCGGCACGGACCCGGCGGGAGCGACGCTGTACGTCTCGATGGAGCCCTGCTGTCACCACGGCAAGACGCCACCGTGCACCGACGCGATCCTCGCAGCGGGGATCGCGCGGGTCGTCGTCGCGTCCGACGACCCGAGCGCGAAGGCCTCGGGCCGCGGGCTGGGCATCCTGCGCGACGAGGGGGTCGAGGTCGCGGTCGCCGACGGCGAGCTCGCCGGCCGCGCCCGCCTGATCAACCAGGCGTTCCGCAAGCACGCCCGCACCGGCAGGCCGTGGGTCCTCTTCAAGTCGGCGATGACGCTCGACGGCAAGGTCGCCACGCGCACCGGCGACTCGCAGTGGATATCCGACGAGTCCAGCCGCGCCCGCGCGCACCGCTGGCGCGCCGGCGTCGATGCCGTCGCCGTGGGGATCGGCACCGCGCTCGCCGACGACCCCCGGCTGACGTCGCGCGTCGAGGGCGTCCACCACCAGCCGTGCCGCGTCGTCTTCGACGCGACCGCGCGCCTGCCGCTTGACTCCCAGCTCGTGAGCGGCACGCCGGAGGCGCCGCTGACGGTGATCGTCTCCCGCGCCGCGCGGCGCTCCGCGGTCGAGGCGCTGAGGATGGGCGGCGCCGACGTCGTCGTCGCGACCGGCGAGAACGAGCCCGCCCGCGTACGCTCGGCGCTGGACCAGCTCGGCGCGCGGGGCATCACGTCGATCCTGCTCGAGGGCGGTCCGCACCTCGCCGGCGCGTTCCTCGACGCCGGTGAGATCGACGAGGTCCGCCTCTTCCTCGCGCCGCTGCTGCTCGGCGGCCGCGCCGCCCGCGATCCGCTCGAGGGCGAGGGCGTCGAGCGCATCTCCGAGGCGCTGCGTGCGCTGACGCTCGACTGCGAGCGCGTGGCCGAGGATCTGCTGATCTCCGCACGCCTGCGCGAGTGGTGAGGCGCGATGGCGAACGGGTCGTCGGGGGCGGGGCCGGACGCCCCGCCGGGGTAGCCACACGTTGTTCACCGGGCTCGTCGCCGATCTCGGCAGCGTCGCCGCCGTCGACGCGACCGCCGACGGCCTGCGGCTGACGCTGCGCACGCGGCTGGCCGCGGAGGTCGTCGAGGGCGACTCCGTCGCCGTCAACGGCGTCTGCCTCACCGCGACCGCCGTCGACGGCGACCGCTTCGCCACCGAGGTGATGCACGAGACGCTCGACCGCTCGACGCTGGGGCTCATCGAGACCGGCGGCCGCGTCAACCTCGAGCTGGCCGTGCGCGCCGGCGACCGCCTCGGCGGCCACATCGTGCAGGGCCACGTCGACGGCGTCGGCACGGTCGCGGGGACGCGGGACGACGGCTTCGCCCGCGTCGTGACCGTCCGCGCCGAGGACCCGGCCCTGCTGCGCTACGTCGTCCACAAGGGCTCGATCGCGGTCGACGGCGTCTCGCTCACGGTGGCGCGGATCGACGGCCAGAGCTTCGACGTGTCGCTGATCCCCGAGACGCTCGAGCGCACGACGCTCGGCGCGGCGACGAGCGGGGCGCGGATGAACCTCGAGGTCGACGTCGTCGCGAAGTACGTCGAGAAGCTGCTGGCCCGCTGAGCACCGCGAGCGACCGACGCCGCCGTTTGTCAAGCTAGGGGCCATGAGCCAGATGACACGCAGCCCGTTTGCGACGATCGACGAGGCGCTCGAGGACATCCGCCAGGGCAAGATGGTGGTCGTCTGCGACGACGAGGATCGCGAGAACGAGGGCGATCTGACGATGGCCGCGCAGTTCGCCACGCCGGAGGCGATCAACTTCATGGCGACGCACGGGCGCGGCCTGATCTGCCTCTCGCTGACGCCGCAGCGTTGCGACGACCTCGGCCTGGACCTGATGGCGGCGAAGAACGAGTCGCCGTTCGAAACGCCCTTCACCGTCTCGATCGAGGCCCGCGAGGGCGTCACGACCGGGATCTCGGCGCACGACCGGGCGCGCACGATCCAGGTCGCGATCGATCCCGAGAGCTCGCCGCGCGACCTCGTCCAGCCGGGTCACATCTTTCCCCTCAAGAGCCGCGCCGGCGGCGTGCTGGAGCGCATCGGGCAGACCGAGGCCGCGGTCGACCTCGCGCGCCTGGCGGGGCTGAACCCCGCCGGCGTGATCTGCGAGGTGATGAACGACGACGGAACGATGGCGCGCGTCGGCGACCTCGTCGGGTACTGCGCCCGCCACGGCCTGAAGATGATCACCGTCGCCGACCTGATCGCCTACCGCCGCCGCCACGACAAGCTCGTCGAGCGGGTCGTCTCGACGCGCCTGCCGACCGGCTTCGGTGACTTCGATGCCGTCGGCTACCGCGAGCTCGTCGGCGGCAAGCACCACGTCGCGCTCGTCAAGGGCGATGTCGACGGAGCTCGCGACGTGCTCGTCCGCGTGCACTCGGAGTGCCTCACCGGCGACGTCTTCCACTCGCTTCGCTGCGACTGCGGCGAGCAGCTGGAGTCGGCGCTGGCGATGATCGAGCGCGAGGGCCGGGGCGTGCTGCTCTACCTCTCGCAGGAGGGCCGCGGGATCGGCCTGCTCAACAAGCTGCGCGCCTACAAGCTGCAGGAGGGCGGGCTGGACACCGTCGAGGCGAACCTCCAGCTCGGCCTCCCGGCCGACCTGCGCGACTACGGCATCGGGGCGCAGATCCTCGTCGACCTCGGTCTGACGTCGATCAGGATCCTGACGAACAACCCGAAGAAGATCCGTGGCCTCGAGGGCTACGGCCTGTCGGTCTCCGAGCAGCTGCCGATCGAGCACCTGCCCAACCCTCACAACGAGGACTACCTGCGCGCCAAGCGCGAGCGGATGGGCCACACGCTGCACCATCAGGGCCTCGACGTCGACAAGGAGATGCTCCAGGCCGGCGAGGAGCGCGATCCGCAGCCCGGGGATCGGCACGAGTGACGACGCGCTATGCGATCGTCGTCGGGCAGTTCTACGGCGAGCTTGCCGAGCGGCTCGTCTCGAGCGCGCGCCGCGTCTTCGAGGCGGCCGGCGCCGACAGCGTCGACGTGTTCGGCGTGCCCGGCGCCTTCGAGCTGCCGCTCGCCGCCCAGATGGCGGCGCAGACCGAGCGCTACGCCGGCATCGCCTGCCTGGGAGCCGTCATCCGCGGCGAGACGAGCCACTACGACTACGTCTGCAGCGAGGCTGCGCGCGGGATCCAGGACGTCGCGCTGCGCACCGGCGTGCCCTGCGGCTTCGGCCTGCTGACCGTGGAGAGCATGGACCAGGCGATGGCGCGCAGCGGCGGCGGAACGCGCGACCAGGGCGCCCATGCCGCCGAGGCGGTCCTGGCGCTGTTGCGCGTGCGCGCCGAGCTGTCGTGAGCGAGGCCGCCGCCGGGTAGGCTGCGGCCATGCCCGTCGGTGAGGCTGAGGAGATCTTCGCCCTGGCGCTCGTGTTCGTCGTCCACGTCGTCGGCGGCGTGATGCTCGTCTGGGCGCTGCTCGATCGCGAGCAGCGGGCCGGCTGGCGCCGGCGCTGGCGCGGCGGTGGCGGTGGCGGTGGCGACGAGCCGCCGCAGCGCCCGCAGCCGCCGTCGGACGGAGGCCGCGGCACGCCGCCTGCGCTGCCGCTGCCGGGCGGCGAGCCCAGCCGCGTCCGCGTACGCGAGCCGGCCCGCGTCGCCGAGCGCTACCCGCGTCCCGGCCGCCGGCCGAGCCACCCGCCGGGACCGGCACCGCAGCCGGAGGTGCCGGCGGCGGCGCCGAGGCGCCGGCGCGGGCGGTGACGTGCGCTCGAGGCGGTGGCCGGCCTTGGCCGTGCGGGCGCCGTGACAGGCGCTACCGCGGTGCGAAGGCCGCGCGCAGCGCCGCATAGGCCGGCTTGGGCCGGTAGCGGCGATCGAACAGCAGCCCCGACTCGGCGCCGCTCAGCCACGAGACCGCGTCGGTGAAGCCCCACGTCGTCAGCCGCGTGCACCGCACGACCGCGTTGCAGGCGCGTGCCGCCGCTGCGTACGCCGCCGCCTGACGCTGCAGCCGCTCGGGCCGGCCGATGCCGAGCACCGACATCCCGACGTCCAGCTCGGTGAGCTGCACGTCGAGCCCCAGCCGCGTGAAGCGGCGCATCGTCTCGCTCAGCGTCGCCTCGTCGGTGTAGCCGAGGATGTGGGTGTGCGACTGCAGGCCGATGCCGTCGAGCGGCACCCCGCGGTCGACGAGGTCGGTCGCCAGGCGCACGAGCCCGTCGAGCTTGGCTCCCGGATACTCGACGGCGAAGTCGTTGATGAAGAGCTTCGCCCTCGGATCGGCGGCACGCGCCGTCCGCAGCGCCTGCTCGATGTACTGCGGTCCGATGAACCGCTGCCAGACCGTGCGCGCGAGCGAGCCGTTCTCGGCCATCGGCTCGTTGACGACGTCCCATTCGGCGATCTCGCCGCGGTAGCGGCGCATCACCGTTCGGATGTGGTGCTTCATGACGCCCATCAGCTCGTCGCGCCGCCAGCCGGTCAGCAGCGTCGTCGTCTCGCCGACGAGCTTGCCGAGCGGGTTGGGCAGCCGCGGCAGCGCGATCGGCGGCAGGCGCAGCCCGACCTTCTCGAGCGCCCCGTGGTCGACGAGCCACTGCGGGAGCGCCTGGCCCCAGACGAGCGTGTGGCCGCGGATCGCCTTGCCGTTGCGCCGGGCGAAGCGCACGAGCTCGTCGCTCGCGGCGAAGTCGAAGCGGCCGCGGCGCGGCTGGAGCGCCTGCATCTTCATCTCGTTCTCGGCGGTGAGCGAGTCGAACTCGCGCAGGAACGTGGTGCGGTAGCGCGCGTCGCTGCGCAGCGCGGACAGGCGCACGGCGCTGCCGACGGGCACGTCGCGCAGCGGTGTCGCGGCGGGATCCGGGGCCGGCGCGGGCGCCTGGCCCGCAGCGGCGGCGGGCAGCGCGAGGACGGCGAGCACGACGAGCACTCCGATCCGGCCGGCCGATCCCCTTCCCGCCACGGTCCGGCGAATCTACCGGGTCGCAGGGCTCCTAGTCGTCCTTTTCCTTCTTGTCCTTCTTCTCGCCGCCGCGCTCGCCGCCGAGCTTGGACTGCGCGTCACGCAGCTCCTGCTGCACGGTGCCGCGCTGGTTGGGGTAGTCCAGCCGCTCCTCGAGGACCTCGACTGCGGCCGCCGGGTTGCCGGAGCGGTTCAGCGCGACGCCGAGGTTGTAGAGCGCATAGGCGTAGCCGAGCTCCTTCGTGCGCCCGGCGCTGCGGTAGCCCTCCACGGACGCCTGCAGCAGCGGCACCGCCTCGGCGTAGCTGCCGTTCTGGTTGAGCGCGAAGCCCCGGTCGTTGAGCTTCGCCGGATCGCCCTCGGCCGCCGCGGGCGTCGGCGTCTGCTGCGACTGCGCGGGCTCCTGCGCCTCGTCGGCCGGTGCGGCCGGCGCCGATGTCTGCGTCCGCTCGCCGGACCCCTGCGCCGACCTCGGCGTCGTCGATGCCGTCTGTCCGGGGTCGCCGTCGCCGCCGCTCAGCGCCAGCGCGAGCACGACGCCGACGATCGCGGCGACGAGGCCGACGGCCGCCAGCGGCGGGATCCCGCGGCGCGCGCGCGGCGGATCGTCGTCGGCGGGGGCTGCGGCGGGGCGCGGGCGGTGCGGCGGTGCGCCCGGAGGCGGCGCCGGCGGCGCCTCGCGCGGCCGGCCGCGGGCGACGGTCGGCTCTGCGCGTGCTGCAGCGGGCGCCGCCGGCGCGACCGGCGTCAGCCGCCGCGTGGGCTCGGTCTGCTCGGCCGGGGTCAACGCGTCCGCGAGCCTCTCGACCAGTTCGCAGGCCGACGAAGGCCGCTCGCCGGGATCCTTCGCCAGGCCGGCGGCGAAGACGCGGTCGATCGCGGGCGGCAGGTCCGCTGCCGCCTCGCTGGCGCGCAGCGGCTCGGCCTCCGCGTGCTGGCGCAGCTGCGCCGTCGGCGGGCCGCCCTCATACGGGCGCGCGCCGGTCAGCAGCTCGAACGCGACGACGGCGAACGCATAGCGGTCGCTGGCCGCCGCCGCCGGACGACCGAGCGCCTGCTCGGGGGAGAGGTAGGCGGCGGTGCCGAGCAGCTGCCCGGTCTGCGTCATCTGGGTGTCGTCGGCGAGGCGGGCGATCCCGAAGTCCGCCACCGCGAGGCGTTGGCGGCCGTCGAGCAGGAGGTTCGCCGGCTTGACGTCGCGGTGCACGATGCCGGCCGCGTGCGCGTGATCGAGGCCGCTCGCCGCCTCGCGCAGCCAGCGCAGGGCGGATTCGCGCGAGACGCGACGGCCGGCATCGGCGGCGGTGCGCAGCTGATCGGCGACGGTGGCGCCGCTGAAGTACTCCATGACGATGAACGCGTCCTCGCCGTGCTCGCCGATGTCGTAGATCGTCGCGATGTGCGGGTGATCGGCGACGCGCGCGGCGGTGCGGGCCTCGCGCGCGAAGCGGGCGCGGGCGCCCGCGTCGGCGGCGTATTGGGCGCCGAGCACCTTGACCGCGACGACCCGTGCGAGCAGCAGGTCCTCGACCTCCCACACGGATGCCATCCCGCCGCTGGCGATCCGGCGCGTGACGCGGTAGCGCTCTGGCAGCTGGATGTGCGAGGCCAGCGGCATCAGTGCTGCCTGAAGATACCCGGCGGACGCCGGCACCCAACCGCGCCGGCGGTCGGCGAGCCGTGGCCGCTACACTGCTCGTCGCCATGGCCAAGGTCTGTCACAGCTGCGGAAAGAAGCCGGCGTTCGGCCAGAGCCGAAGCCACTCCATGCGCGCCACGAAGCGGCGTTTCAACCCGAACCTCCAGAAGGTGCGGGTGCTGATCGCCTCCGCGCCGCGCCGTGTGTACGTCTGCACGCGCTGCCTGAAGGCCGGAAAGGTCCAGAAGGCCGTCTAGCGGCGCGGCCCGCCCCGCCCCGGGGCGCGCCGCGGGCTTGGACCTGACGGTCACCCCGCGGTGACCGCGGCCGCTCTCGAGCATGGATCCCAGCCTCGTTCGCTTCCGCGCAGTCGTCGAGGGCGCGCTCGCGCACCTCGAATCGCGCCGCCAGGAGATCAACGACCTCAACGTCTTCCCGGTCGCCGACGGTGACACGGGCGACAACATGGCGCTCACGCTGCGTGCGGTGCTCGTCGAGGTCGACCGGCTCGCCGCCGACACCCGCTCGCCGGAGCGCCCGCGCGACACAGGCGAGGGGCGCCTGATCGACGAGATCGGCCGCGACGAGATCGTCGAGTCGGTCGCCCGCGCCGCGCTGCTGGGCGCGCGCGGCAACAGCGGGGTGATCCTGTCCCAGCTCATCCGCGGCGCCGCCGAGGAGCTCATCAGCCGCCCCGGCGAGCTCGTCGACCCCGTCCTGATCGGAGCTGCGATGGCGCGCGCCGCGCAGCGCGCCTACAGCTCCGTCCGCGCGCCGGCCGAGGGCACGATCCTCACCGTGATGCGCGAGATGGCGGCGCGCGTCGCGATGGAGATCGCGCACATGGGGGACACGCGGCTGGGCTCGGAGGCCGACCCGGCGGTGCAGAACGCGGTCATCGCCGATGTCCTCGAACGCGCGCTGCGCGCGGGCGAGGAGGCGGTGCGCCGCGGCCCCGAGCAGCTCGCCGTCCTGCGCGAGAACGGCGTCGTCGACGCCGGCGGGCACGCGCTGACGGTGATCATCGCCGGCGTGATCGCGGCGCTGCGCGGCAGCGAGGCGCCCGAGATCGCCCGCCAGGCACCACCGGCGCGGATCACCCACCCCGAGCACAGCTCGTCGACGTATCGCTACTGCACGAACTTCGCCGTCACCGGGCAAGACCTCGATCCGGGCCGCTGGACGCAGCCGCTGGAGGCGATCGGCGACTCGGTCCTCGTCGTCGGCGACGCGGCGACGTTGAAGGTCCACGTCCACACCGACGAGCCCGCCGCCGCGACCGCGCTGTTCGACGGGGCCGGCGACGTCTCGCACCTAGACGTCGCCGACATGCACCTGCAGGTGCAGCAGCGCGAGGCGCGGCTGGCCACGCAGCGCTGCGGTGCGCTGGCGGTCGCCGCCGGCGACGGGATGCGCAGCCTCTTCGAGTCGCTCGGCGTCGCCGTGCTGGACGGCGGGCCGACGCTGAACCCGTCGACGTACGAGCTGCTCGCCGGGATCCACGACGTGCCCGCCGAGGAGGTCGTCGTGCTGCCCAACTCGCCGAACGTCGTGATGGCCGCCGAGCACGCGGCCGCGCTGTCGGAGAAGGTCGTGCGCGTGAGCGCCGCGCGGTCGCCCCAGGCCGGCCTCGCCGCTACGCTCGCGCTCGACCCCGCGCGCTCGGCGGCGGACAACGTCGCGGCGGTCGATGCCGCGCTCGCGCTCGTGCGGACCGGCGCCGTCGCGCCCGCCGCGCGCGAGGACGGCGACGGCCGCTTCGCCGTCGGCGACGCCGTCGGATTCGTCGACGACACGATCGTCGCCTGGGGCGAGCCGGCGGCGACGCTGGCCGCGGTGCTCGCGCAGCTCGCCGCCGACGCGGAGCTGCTGACCTGCATCGCCGGCGACGGCGCCCCGCTCGACGAGGCGGGCGTGCGCGCGCTCGTGCCCGACGACGTCGAGGTCGAGTGCGAGGTGGGCGGCCAGCCGGCGTACTGGTGGCTCGTCGCCGCGGAGTAGTGCCGGGCGAGGGCGCCGCCGGCGAGCCACCCGCCGCCCGCGAGCCACCCGCCGCCGTCGCGATCATCATTGACCTATGCCGACCGCCTTCGCGACCTCGCTCGAGCTCGACCGCGACGAGCTGCTCGCGGCGCCGGTGCGCTCGCCGCGACCTTCGCTGCTGGCCGTCGAGCTGAAGCTCAGGCCGCAGAAGTCGGCCGACGCCGCGCAGCAGCTCGGCCTGCAGACGATCGCGGATCTGCTCGAGCACCTGCCGCGCGACCGCCGCGAGGCGCGCACGATCGCGGCGCTGACGCCCGAGGAGAGCGCCACGGTCGTCGTCGAGGTGCGCTCGATCACGAGCCGCCCGGTCCGCCGGCGCGGGATGAAGCCGCTCGTCGAGGCGACCGTCGGCGACGCGACCGGCATCATGAAGGCCACGTTCTTCAACCAGCCGTGGCTGCAGCGCAGGTACCCGCCCGGCACGCGCCTCGTGCTGCATGGCAAGTACGCGGCGCGCAACGCGTTTCGCGTCACGAGCCACGCGCAGACCGATGAGCAGACCGGCGGCGAGGGCGAGGTCGCGCACTACCCCGCGACGGAGGGTCTGTCGTCGACGCAGATCCTCGCGCTCGTGCGCCAGCACCTGCCGGCGGTCGAGCACGTCGTCGAGCCGCTGCCGGCGCGGGCGCGGGCGCGGGCCGGGCTGCCCGACCGCCAGGCCGCGATCGTCGCCGCGCACGCCGGCGATCACGAGCCCGGCCGCCGCCGCCTGGCGTTCGACGAGCTGCTGCTCGCCCAGCTCTCGCTCCTGCGCCGCCGCGCCCAGCGCCGGGCGGCCGGCTCGGCGCCGGTGCTCGACCTGCCGCCCGCGCTGTCGCTGCGCTGGCGCGAGGAGCTGCTGCCGTTCGCGCTCACCGGCGACCAGCTGAGCGCGATCGCGGAGCTCGACGAGGAGCTCGCCCAGCCGCGGCCGATGCAGCGCCTGCTGATGGGCGAGGTCGGCTCCGGCAAGACCGTCGTCGCGCTGCACGCGATGCTGCGCGCCGTCGAGCACGACATGCAGGCGGTCTTCATGGCTCCGACCGAGACGCTCGCCGAGCAGCACTTCGCCACGCTTCAGGCGCTGATGCCCGGTGAGTCGGTGCGCGCCGCGCTGCTGACGGGGTCGACACCGGCGGGGCGGCGGACGGACATCCTCGGCAAGCTCGCAACCGGCGAGCTGTCGTTCGTCGTCGGCACGCACGCGCTCGTCGAGCCCGACGTGCACTTCGACCGCCTCGCCGTCGTCGTCGTCGACGAGCAGCACCGCTTCGGCGTGCGCCAGCGATCGGCGCTCGATGCCAAGGCGCCGGAGGGCCTCGTCCCGCACGTGCTGCACATGACCGCGACGCCGATCCCCCGCACGATGGCGCTGCTGCGCTACGGCGACCTGGACATCACGGCGCTGCGCGAGCTGCCGCGCGGCCGGCGACCCGTGACGACGCACGTCGCCTCGACCGACGCCGAGCGCGCCCGCGCCTACGAGCGCATCCGCGAGGAGCTCGACGCCGGCCGCCAGGCGTTCGTCGTCTGCCCCCTGGTCGAGGAGAGCGAGGCGCTGCAGGCACGCGCGGCGACGGCGGAGTACGAGCGGCTGCGCGCGGGAGAGCTCAAGGACTACCGCGTCGCCCTGCTGCACGGCCAGATGCGCTCCCGGGAGAAGCAGGCCGCGATGCTCGAGTTCGCCGCCGGCGGGGCCGACGTGCTCGTCGCGACGACTGTGATCGAGGTCGGCATCGACGTGCCCAACGCGACCGTGATGCTCGTCGAGGGCGCCGAGCGCTACGGGATCAGCCAGCTGCACCAGCTGCGCGGCCGCGTCGGCCGCGGCGAGCACCTGTCGGTCTGCCTGCTGTTCGGGCCGAAGATGTCGGCGCGGCTGCGTGCCCTCGCCGAGCACTCCGACGGCTTCGAGCTCGCGCGGATCGACCTCGAGCTGCGCGGCGAGGGCGAGATCGCGGGCACGCGCCAGTCGGGCCTCGCGCAGTTCAAGATCGCGCGGCTGCCCGAGGACGAGGCGCTCGCCGAGGCCGCGAAGGTCTATGCCGAGGGCCTGCTCGAGGCGGACCCGCAGCTCGCCGCGCCGGAGCACGCGCTGCTCGCCGACGCGCTCGTCGCGCTCTATGGAGCGGCCGATCTCGCGCCGCTGCCGGCGTGAGGGCGCGTGGTGGGGTAGCCCTCGCGCGGCGTGTCGCGTCTCGGGCGCTTGCGAACGGCCGCACTGAAGGGGCGAGGGCCCGGGCGCACGGGCGCTCGGTCGCGGCCGGCGGTCGCTCGTGCGAGCCCGCGTGGGGCGTGACGAATGATCGTCGCCAGGCGACGACTGTTCGTCACACCGTCGACCGATCCGGCTCCCGACAGCCGGTCGTGGCACCTCTGAAGCGCGATCGGCGGCAGAGCTGCCAGGACCGTGCCACCTGGGAGCCCGGTCCGGCCTCCCCGTCGGGGCACGCTTCCTCGGAGCCGCCGTTCGCAGACGTCTGCGGGGCCGCAACCGCCGAGCAGCGCCCGCGGGCGCACCGCAGCCGCAGGCCCAACACGACCCCAGCAGCCACCGCATGAGGGTCGTCGCCGGCGCCTACGGCGGCCGCCGCCTCGTCGCACCACCGGGCGACGCCACCCGCCCGACGAGCGACCGGGTGCGCGAGGCGCTGTTCAGCGTCCTGGGCGCCTCCGTGCAGGGCGCACGCGTGCTCGATCTCTTCGCCGGCTCCGGCGCGCTCGGCATCGAGGCGCTGTCGCGCGGCGCCGCCGGCGCGGTCTTCGTGGACCGCGCCCCGCGCGCGATCGCGGCCGTCCGCGCCAACCTCGAAGCGCTCGGGATCGAGGCCGACGTGCGCAGGATGGAGGCGCGCTCGGCACTCCGCGCGGCATCGGTGCGCGGCGAGGCATACGATCTGGTCTTCCTCGACCCACCGTACCGGCGCGCCGGCGAACTGGGACGGGAGCTCTCGGAGGGCCTCGCCGCGGTGCTCGCAGCCGGTGCGCGGGTCGTCACCGAGAGCGACCGCCGCGATCCGCTGGTGCTCGACCTGCCGCTCGCCGACGAGCGTCGCTACGGCGACACCGTCATCCGCATCCATGACACCTGACCACCGCATCGCCGTCTGCCCGGGCTCCTACGACCCGATCACGAACGGCCACCTCGATGTCATCACGCGCGCCGCGCATCTGTTCGACGAGGTCATCGTCGGGGTCGTCAACCTGCCGCTGCGCAAGGGCAAGACGCTGTTCGGCGTGGAGGAGCGGCTGGCGTTCATCGCCGCCGCGACGGCCCACCTGAAGGGGGTCCGCGCCGTGCCGTTCTCCAACCTCGTCGTCGAGTTCGCGCGCGAGAACGGAGCGCGCTCGATCGTCAAGGGATTGCGCGCGATCTCGGACTTCGAGTACGAGTTCGAGATGCACCAGCTCAACCGGCTGCAGGCTCCCGACATCGACACGCTCTACCTGATGGCCAGCCCGCAGTACAGTTTCCTCAGTTCCAGCGGGATCAAGGAGCTCGCGACGTTCGGTGGCAACATCGAGGAGCTGGTCCCGGAACAGGTGGCGGCCCGGTTGAAGGAAGAGCTGGGCCGCTAGCGAACAGAAGGATTGCTATGGACGTCCTCGTACTCATCGACAAGCTCGACGACCTGGTGCACAACGCCAAGCTCGTCCCGATGACGGGTCAGGTTCGCGTCGACAAGGACGAGATCTACGACATCCTCGACCAGATGCGCGCCACGATCCCGGAGGAGATCAAGCAGGCGCGCTGGATCGTCAAGGAGCGCCAGGAGATGCTCGCCGAGGCCAAGCGCGAGGCCGAGCGGATCGTCAAGGAGGCGCGCGAGCGCCAGGACCAGCTCGTCGGCGAGGAAGAGGTCACCAAGCAGGCCCAGCGCGCCGCCGAGGACATCATCGAGGACGCCCGCGCCCGCGAGCGCGAGATCCGGCTCGGCGCCGAGGACTACGCCGACGAGATCCTCAACACGCTCGAGGTCAACCTCTCGAAGTTCATCGCCGCCGTGCAGCGCGGCCGCGAGCGCCTGCAGGGCAAGGACGAGCCGGCCGAAGTCCGCTGAGGGCGGCCGACGCCGCGCCCTGACGGTCCGGCGACAGCCTGCTAGCGGATCTCGAAGCGCGCGCAGCCCTCCGGCTGCACCTCGTCGACCCGCACGTCGTCGACGTCGGCGTGACGCGGTCCCTCGCGCGCCCAGCGCACGAGGCCGGCGACGGCATCGGCCGAGCCCTCCACGTGCGCCTCGACGGTGCCGTCCGGGCGGTTGCGAACCCAGCCGGTCACGCCGAGCCCGATCGCCTCGCGGCGCGTGCTGTCGCGGAAGAAGACGCCCTGCACGCGGCCGCTGACGACGATCCTGCGCGCGATCTCGTCGCTCATCCGGTGCGCCGGGTCAGCAGTCCGAGGAGCTCGGCCATGTCGTCGAACGTCTCCCCGCCGGCCGCAGCGAGCGCCGCGGCGTCGGTGTCGCGCGCGAACGCCAGCGCGCGCATCCCGGCCGCCCGCGCGGCCTGCACCCCCGGAACGCTGTCCTCGACGACGGCGGTGCTGGCGGGGTCAAAGCCCATGACGCGCGCGGCGTGCAGGAACAGATCGGGCGCCGGCTTGCCGTGCTCGACCTCGGTCGCGCTGAAGATCCGCCCCGCGAAGCGTTCCCACAGGCCCGTTCGCCGCAGCGTCACCTCCATCTTGTGGTGCGGGCCGCTCGACGCCACGCACGTGGGCAGCGCGATCCGGTCGAGCGCGGCGACGACGCCCGGCACCGGCCGCCCGTCGCGGGCGAACTCGGACTTCATGCCCGCGTAGTAGCGGTCGGGGATGTCCTCGGGAAGCGGCGCGCCGTGACGCGCGACGGCAAGCTGCATGACGGAGGTCAGCGAGCGCCCGCGGTAGTCGCGCAGGCACTCCTCGAGCGTCGTCGGCAACCCGGCCTCGCTGAGCAGGCCGGCCAGCACGGTGTTGGAGATCAGCTCCGTGTCGACGAGAACTCCGTCGCAGTCGAAGATCACGGCCTCGGTCACGAGGTCGAGGCTAGCCCGGCGGCGGCATCGGCCGCTCAGGCGTCCGCGGGCGGCGACGCCTCGGCGAGCAGGCGCTCGATCGCGGCCAGGTGGCCGCGCACGTTCGCGGCCATCACGTCGACGATCCGGCGCGCCTCCTCGATTCCCGTCGACGCGTTCGTCAGCTGCGACTTGATCCGCCGGACGTCCTCCATCGCACCCTGGGCGCGCTCGACCTCGACGCGAAGGGCGCTCTCGTCGACCCCGCCGTCGGCCGAGCGCGCCATCAGCACGCGTGCGCGCGCCAGCCCGTAGGCGACCTCGAGCGCGAGCGTCGAGCCGTCCTCGGGATCGAACGCGACGAACAGCTTGTCGCCGTTGAACTCGCGCAGCGGCTGCGTTCGCGCCGGCAGCTTGTCCTCGGCGGACACGATCAGCACCGCGTAGTCGGCGGCGCGGGTCTCCAGCGCGCTGTCGAGCTCGGCGAGCGCCTCGTTCCTGGAGAGCTTCCTGTTCTTGGCCTCGAAGACGATCTTGCCGCGCGCAGGCCCGCTGCAGGCGTCGATCGCGACGACGAAGTCGCCCTTCCTGCCGCCCTCGCCGCGCAGGTCGCCGACGGCCTCGCAGTCGTCGCCGCGGGCGCCGGCCAGCGCCTCGAGCGCCTCGGCCACCGCCTCCTCGTACGTCCGGCCCTTCGCCGTGCCCTTGTCCTCGACGGCGGCGATCTCGGCGAGCTTGTCCTTCTCGGAGCGCAGCTGCGCGATCTCGACGCGCATCTCCTCCAGCCGTGCGCTCATCGCGCGCAGGTTCTCGGACTGCTCGCCGGCGATCCGGTGCGCCTGCGCGAGGTGCATGCGCTGGAAGACGGCCAGCGGGTTTGAGTCGTCGTCGGCGGAGAACTGCTTGCGTACGTCCTCGCGCATCTGCGCCGACACCTCCGTCAGGACGGCCTTCACGCGGTGCTGCACCGCCGCCGACGACTCGTCGCCGAAGTGACGCGCGAGCACCTTCGTGACGTGCCCGTGCTCGGGGCCGAAGACCTCGTCGACCTTCTGGTCCAGGCGCTCTGCGACCACCCGCGCGCGCTCGACGAAGGCGCTGTCGAGCTCGCGCGCGGTCTTCTCGAACTCGGCGCGCACGAACTCGGCGTTGGCGCCGGTCTGCTCGCGGTCGAGCACGCGCGCGCCGATCTCGATCGCCTCGACGACGAACCGTGCCGGGTCCTCGCGCTCGGCGGCGAGCCGCACGGCCGTCTCGTCGTCGATCGTCAGCCAGTCGATCGCGAGACGGCCGTTGACGACATGGACCCGCGCCAGGGGCAGAGGGGTGGCAGCTTGCATAGCCATCGGTCGCACGGTACGGACCGCACCCGACGGATCGCCCGATCGCGCGTCAGCGCGTGCGCTTCTCCCACCAGCGCAGCAGGTCCTGGCGCTGATGCGAGAGCGGGTTGGCGCTCGGGTTGCGCCTGCGGACGCGCTCGAGCGCCTCGAGCGGTTGCACGCCCTCGTGCAGCGCGACGATCGCGGCCGCCACGACCGCCGAGCGCTGCATGCCGGCGCGGCAGTGCACGTACACGCGCTCGCCCTCGCCGAGCCATCCGAGCACGGTCGTCGCCGCCAGCTCGATCTGGCCCGGGAGGAGGTTGCCGTAGTCGATCAGCGCGATCCGCGCCTCCGCGATGCCGGCCTGCTCGAGCGCAGAGGCGCACGCCTCGCGGCCGTCATCCAGCTCGTACTCGACGTCCTGCACGAGGTTGAAGACCGCCGTCACGCCGGCAGCGGTCAGCGCCGCCACGTCGTCGGCGTCCTGCGGATAGGCGCCCATCAGCAGGTCGTCGCCGACCTCCGCGAAGCCGTAGTGCTCGAACCAGTCCGACATTGCGCGTGCAGGCTAGATGGTGCCGGTGCGCTCGCTACATACTCGTGCGATGAGCCAGCTCGCGATCGCGCTCGAGGACGCCGGCGGCGTGGCCGCCCCGCGCGAGCGCGCCGCGCAGCTGCGCCGGCTGCTGCGCGACGAGCTGGCGCGCTCCGAACGCGAGCTGGTGCTCCCGCGGTCGGGCCGCGACGAGCCGGTGACGGTCGGCTTCGCCGCGACCGCCGGGGCGCTGCTGGCGGTCGTCCCCGTCGCGGTCTCGCTGCGGGCCGATCCGGCGGCGGCTCCGGAGCGCGGCTTTCTGACGACGGCCGCGGCGATCGGCGCGCTCGTGGAGTGCGCCGGGCTCGAGGCGCCGTCGCGCGCCGCCGACCTGCGCCTCGAGGCGGGCGGCCTCGACGGTCACCTCGCGCTGCGGCTGCAGCCGGCCGGCGGCGGCGCCGACGACGACGACGCCGAGCTTGCCGCCGTCGCCTTCGACGAGCACGCGGCGCCGGTCGCGCGCCTGCGCGCGCGGGCGCTCGCACTGCCGGCGCACGCCTTCGCCGAGGCGGGCGACTGGCGCCCGCCGATCGCCCAGGCGCTGCGTAGCGCAGAGCTCGTCGCGCGCCTCGGCGGCCGGCCCGCCGACGCCGACTCGGTCGCCGCGCACGAGGACGCGGTGCTCGCGCTGATCGGCACCGACGGCGGCGCGGCGCGGCCGCACGACGACCCGCAGCCGGCGCGCCGGATCGCCCGCCGGATCCTGCAGCGTCTCAACGGGATGGGCAAGTGGGGCGGCTACCACACCGACTTCCGCCACCTCTCGCGCGGCTTCGCGGGCAACGAGCGGGCGCTCGCCGACGAGGTGGGGGAGGCGCTGATCGCCGCCGGGCTGCTCGCCGAGAAGCCCAGCGTCGGGCAGCGCCACGTGTTCCTCAACTCCCGGCGCGCAGCGGACATCCACCGGCTGATCGAGTCCGGCGAGCTGCCGAAGGGGTTGCGGCTGCCGTAGGTGCTCGGTCGCCGTTCGTGCCGGCGCTCTGGGCGGCGCATGCTGCGTCCTGCGAGGAGGTCGACCGCGGTGGTCGCGGCCGTGACGCCCTCGAGCTGGTCGGTCGCGGTGGTCGCGGCCGTGGCCCAGCGCTCGGCGGCTCGTGGCGATCGGCGCCCTCGCTGCGGTGGGCGGGGCGTCTGCCGGCATCGATCAGGGAGAGGGCGGGTCTGTCGCCGGGGCGGAGACCGAGCTGCCGGTCGACGTCGTGGTCCTGGATCGATGGCACCTGGTGCTCGGTATCCGAGCACCGCGTGCCATGCGAGCTCCCGGCCGCGTGGCCATGGCGGCCTATCCGCCGATAGAGCGGATCGTTCGCCCGCGCCGGCGCTGGCGGGACCTTGGCAGCCGCTCTCACCGCCCCCTTGACCGACACGGTCGCGCCGCGCGGGCTCGAATCTGCCGAGTTCGCCGCCCGCCCTCGGCGGAACCTCGCGCCCGCGCGCGCGGACCCGGCGCAAGTGCGGGCCGCCTGCGCGCGAACCCGGCGCAAGTGCGGGCCGCCTGCGCGCGGACCCGGCGGAAGTCGCGCCGCCGGCGCGTGCAACCCGCCGGACGTCGACGCCCCCTCGGTGCGGACCCGGCGCAAGCTCGGGTCCGACCGCAGTGCTCGGACCCGCCCGACGTTCGTGACCGCACGTTGCTCGGGCCGGCCTCGCTTTCCTCGACGTTCGGCTCGGCGCCGGCGCCACGACGTGCGGCCCCTCCGCGCCGCGCGCACCGGCCCCGTACTAGATTGCCGGCCATGGATCTCGACACCGTGTCAACGAAGGCGCAGACCGTCCGCACGCTGATCGGTTGCGGGATGTTCGGGCCGACGCGCCCCGACAAGCTCGTGCGGACGCTGAAGGCGATCAGGGACTGGGGTCCGACGACGGCCGCGGGCTTTACGGCCGCGGCGATCCGCTATCCGAACGACGTCTCGATCATCGACGAGGCGGGCTCGCTGACGTTCGCTGAGGTTCACCGGCGCACGAACGCGCTCGCGCACGCGTGGAGCGACGAGGGGATCGTCGAGGGCGACAGCGTCGCGCTGCTGTGTCGCAACCATCGCGGGTTCGTCGAGGCGATGGTCGCCTGCTCGAAGCTCGGCGCCCACGCGCTGTTCCTGAACACCGCGTTCGCGGCCCCCCAGCTCGCCGAGGTCCTCGAGCGCGAGCAGCCGCGCGCGATCGTCTACGACGACGAGTTCGAGAACCTCATCGCAGGCGCCGCCCCCGACGCCCGCCGCTTCGTCGCCTGGTGCGACGGCGGCAGGCCGCCGGTCGATGCCGACCTGCTCGAGACGCTGATCGAGCGCGGCGACCCGAGCGACGTCGTCGTGCCCGAGACCAAGGGCAGGATCGTGATCCTCACGAGCGGGACGACGGGCACGCCGAAGGGCGCAAACCGCAAGCAGCCGCAGACGCTCGACCCGATCGCCGGCCTGATCGAGAAGATCCCCCTGCGTGCCCGCGAGCGCACGATGATCGCCGCGCCGCTCTTTCACTCCTGGGGGCTGGCCCACTTCATCCTCGGGATCGGCCTGTCGTCGACCCTGATCCTGCGCCGGCGGTTTGACGCCGAGGACACGCTGAGCGCGATCGACGAGCACGGCGCGACCGCACTGATCGTCGTCCCGGTGATGCTGCAGCGGATCCTCGAGCTCGGCCCCAAGGTCGTTCGCCGCTACGACAGCGGCTCGCTGCGCGTGATCGCCGCAAGCGGCTCGGCGTTGCCCGGCGAGCTCGCGACGAAGGTCATGGACACCTTCGGCGACGTGCTCTACAACCTCTACGGCTCGACCGAGGTCGCCTGGGCGACGATCGCCACGCCGCAGGACCTGCGCGCCGCGCCCGGAACCGCCGGCCGCCCGCCGCGCGGCACCGTGGTGCGGCTCTACGACGCCGAGGACCGGGAGGTCGGCCCTGGCGAGACCGGCCGCATCTTCGTCGGCAACGAGCTGGTGTTCGAGGGCTACGCCGGCGGCGGCAGCAAGCACGTGGTCGACGGCCTCATGTCATCGGGCGACGTCGGGCACTTCGACGAGGGCGGGCGCCTGTTCGTCGACGGCCGCGACGACGAGATGATCGTCTCGGGCGGCGAGAACGTCTTTCCGCGCGAGGTCGAGGACGCGATCGCCTGCCTCGAGGGCGTCGAGGAGGTCGCCGCGGTCGGTGTCGAGGACGCCGACTTCGGACAGCGGCTGAAGGCGTTCGTCGTCGTCGCCGCCGGCGCGACGATCTCCGAGCAGGACGTCAAGGCCCACGTGAAGGCCAACCTCGCGCGCTACAAGGTGCCGCGCGACGTCGTCTTCCTCGACGAGCTGCCGCGCAACGCGACGGGCAAGGTGCTCAAGCGCGAGCTCGTCGAGCGGGCGTAGGGGATCCGGCCGGCGCTCGTGTACCGCTTCGCTGGGGATCACGCGGACGCCGCAGCCAAGACCGCGGCCGGTCCCCCGGCGCGGTTGCGTCTCGCCACACGCGCCCACCGTCCTGCTCGGCGATGCAGCTCACCACGGCACCGCGCGCACCCCACCTGCCCGTCACGCGGCCAAGCCCGCCGCACCGCAGCGCTAGCCTGAAGGCGATGGCTCCGCGCACCGACAGCTTCGATCTCGGTCGCCTGCGGCTGACCTCCGGCGAGGGCCGCCGCCTCGAGCTCGAGGTCGCCCTCGACCCGCTGCAGTTCGGCGGTGAGACGTACGTCGCGACGCCGGCCGCAGTCGACGCGATCCTCGACATCTCGCGCACGACGCACCACGGCTACGCGCTGCGGCTGCGCTTCGCGGCGTCGCTGCAGGGCCCCTGCATGCGCTGCCTGGAGCCCGCCCGCCCCGAGGTCTCCGTCGACAGCCGCGAGGTCGACCAGCCGGGCGACGTCGAGGAGCTGCGCAGCCCCTACGTGGACGACGAGGTGCTCGACGTGCACGCCTGGGCGCGGGATGCCCTGGCGCTCGCGCTGCCCGCACAGCTGCTGTGCCGCGAGGACTGCGCCGGGCTGTGCGCGATCTGCGGCACGGACCTCAACACGGCCGGGCCCGAGCATGCCCACGAGCGTGAGCCCGACCCGCGCTGGGCCAAGCTCGGCGAGATCAGATTCGACTAGGTCGGCCGGCGCGGATGTCCTCCGCGGGCCAGCCGTCCTCGCCGGGCTCCGGCGGCAGCGCGGCCGGCGGCTCGGCGTACGGCACGGCGGGCGCGGCCGCGCGCCGGATCCGCTCGAGGTCCGCGGGCGCCGCGACGAGCGGACGTATCCCGCGCGCGAGCTCGACGCGCGCCGCTTCGTCGAACAGGTCGCGGTAGCCGCCGGTTCCCTTCGGCTCGAAGTCCACGTCGACGTCGACGTAGCGCGTGAGGAACGAGCACGGCGCGACGTCGCGCAGGTCCGTCCGGCGGTGGTCCAGCTGCGTCTGCGCCGGCGTCCCCGCGATCCCCAGCTCGGCGTCCATCGCCTGCAGCGCGCCGCTGAGGCGCTCGGCGTTGCGCCCGTAGCCGCCCGGAACGATCGCCAGCCCGGCGACGAAGCCGCCCTGATCGTGGATCGCGGCCGCGACATCGCCGATCACGACGAACTCCACGTCGTGCTCGGCCAGCGTCCGCAGGGCCTCCAGCAGCGTCGGGTCCAGCTCGAGCGGGCTCATGCGCATACCGTTCGCCCAGCAGCGCGCCACTCCTTCCCGTCGGTCGGCGAACGGCCCGCCGCCGCCTGCGGTGACCGACGCGCGCGCTGCGCTACCCTTCCGCCACCCATGGCTGTCCCCAAGCAGAAGCAGTCCCACGCCCGCACCGCGCAGCGCCGTGCCCAGCACAAGATGGCCGCTGCCGTCTACAACGCCTGCCCGCAGTGTCACAGCCCGCGCCGGCCGCACCGCGTGTGTCCGGTGTGCGGCCACTACGCCGGCCGCGAGGTCGTCGCGCCGACCACGGCGCACGACCACCACGACCACTGAGGATGGCCGGCGGATGCCGGCCCGACGCATCCGGGGGCTGACCGACCGCGCGAACGGGAAGGTCGCGGTCGAGCCGATGCTGAACCTGCCCATCATCGCCGTCGACGCCAACGGCGCCGACCTGGGTCCATCGGAGGTCGCCGCCGGCGCGAACATCGCGGCCGCGCAGGGCGTCCGCGTCCTGCTGTTCGGCCCGGCCGCCGAGCTCGGCAGCGCCGGGCCGGGGATCGAGGTCATCGACGCGCCGCTGTCGATCGCGAAGGAGGCCAATCCGGCGGCCGCCGCCCGCGCGAACCCGGAGTCCTCGATCGTCCGCGCCGCCCAGGCCGTCGCGGCCGGTGACGCCGATGCCCTCGTCTCGGCGGGCGCCACCGGCGCGGCGCTGGCCGCGGCGCTGTTCAACATCAAGCGCGACCGCGGGATCCTGCGTCC
>JBKHXR010000075.1:0-3285 GCA_046565905.1 Thermoleophilia bacterium
GGTCACGTCCCATAGCGTGGTGTAGGACGGGGTCGGACGGAACGTGGTTCCGGCCACCGCGGCGCTCATCATCGTCGGACTTCTTCAGGGTTCGACGAAGGGAGGCCAGCGATGGCCGGAGTGGACAGGATGACGATCGCTGAGGTCGTCAGGGAGGTGCTGCGGGATGAGCACGCAGACGTCATCCGCGAGTCGGTCAGGGCGGTGGCACAGGAGCTGATGGAGGCCGAGATCTCCGAGCTGATCGGGGCGCAGCATGGTGAGCGCACCGAGGATCGCGCGACGCATCGCAACGGCTATCGCCCGCGGCGCTGGGATACGCGTGCTGGTGAGATCGAGCTGCAGATCCCGAAGATCCGTCAGGGCAGCTACTTCCCGGGTTTCCTGCAGCCCAGGAAGCGCTCAGAGCAGGCGCTGGTCTCGGTCGTGCAGCAGGCCTATGTCTGCGGCGTCTCGACGCGGCGCGTCGACCAGCTCGTCGAGAGCCTCGGGCTGCGCATCTCAAAGAGCGAGGTCAGCCGCATCGCCGGCCTACTGGATGAGCAGGTGCAGGCGTTCCGGGCGCGCCCGTTGGAGGGCCGCTACCCGTATCTGTTCGTCGACGCGAAGATCGAGAAGGTCCGTGACGGCGGCCGTGTCGCGCGCAAGTGCGTCGTGATCGCCCATGCCGTTCATGAGACCGGTCGCCGCGAGATCATCGGCCTGGACGTCGGCGAGGCCGAGACCGAGGCGTTCTGGACTGAGTTTCTGCGCTCGCTCGTCGCGCGTGGCCTGGTCGGCGTGCAGCTGGCGATCAGCGACGCGCATCCCGGTCTGAAGACGGCGATCGCACGGGTGCTCGGCTCGCCGTGGCAGCGCTGCACGGTGCACTTCCTGCGCGATCTTCGGGGCCACTGCCGCAAGGACCAGCACGACGCCCTGGGCGCCGTCATCCGCCAGCTGTTCACTGCCGCTGACGGCGACGAGGCGCGCCGGCGTCTCGGCGACGCCGTCACGCAACTGCACGCGCGGCTGCCGAAGATCGCGGCGCTGCTCGAGGACGCCGAAGACGACATCCTCGCGTTCTACGCCTTTCCCGCCGAGCACTGGCCGAAGCTGCGCTCCACCAACCCGCTGGAGCGCTTCAACCGCGAAATCGGCCGGCGCACCGACGTCGTCGGCATCTTCCCCGACGACCGCTCGCTGATTCGGCTCGTCTCGATGCTCGCGATCGAAGCCAACGACGAGTGGCTCGTCGGGCGCAGCTACATCAGCCAAGGCTCGATGGCGACTCTCTACGACAAGCAGTCCGATGGATCTCTCTCTTTCAGATCTGAAGAGGAGGTCGCCGAGCTCACCGCTGCGTGAGCACCAACGTCTTCACCGACGAGATCAGCGCCGTGCTTCTACACCACGTCCCGGGACTTGACTCGCAGTGGGTAGCTCGCAATCGCTTGAGGAGTCAGCTTCGCCCAGACAATTTCGGGGCCGGTTCCATGTCGCGTCGATCGTTGGCTGCTCCTCCCGGTATCGCGGATGTCCCGACGGGCGGCACGGGCCCCTCACCACTGATGCGGTTCGTCGGCACCGCGCGGTCAGCCGAGAGGCCGGCCACCGCAGGATCCCGGGATGCTGACGGTCCAAGAGGCGGCCAACCGGGTGCGGCTCACACAGTGGGCGATCTACCGTGCCATCCAGCGCGGTGAGATCACGGCCTACAAGCCGGGTGGGAGGCTGCGCATCCACGAGGCCGACCTCGAGGCGTGGCTCGAGTCGACGCGGGTCCGCACGGACGCGCCCCTGCCGGCGCACTCGGTGCGGGTGATGCCGACGGCGCCGCTCGACGGGGCTGCTCGGGCGCGGCCGGCCGGCGATAGCCTGCGAGCGCGCGTGCGGGCCAGACGGGCCAAGCAGGCAGCAGCATGAGCGTCCATCGCGAAACGCGCGCTGACGGCGGCGTGATCTACCGCGTGCGCTGGCGCGAGGCCGGCCGCGGCAGCGCACAGCGCTCGCGAACGTTCGATGTCGCCGACGACGCGGGCGAGTTCGACCGGCGCGTGCGGCGCCTGAAGCAGACCGGCGACCCCGCGCTGCTGGCCGACGAGATCAGCCTGCGCGACTACGTCGTCGGTGAGTGGTGGCCCAACTACGCCGAGCGCCAGCTGGCGCTGTCGACGCAGGAGGCGCACTCGATCGACCTCGACCTGCGGATCCTGCCGCGGCTGGGAGACATCCGCCTGACGCAGCTTCGTCCGAGCGTCGTGGAGCGCTTCGCCGCCGAGCTCGAGCGCGCCGGCACCGGTCGCGCGACGATCGTCAGCACGCTCGCAGTGCTGCAGGGCGTCATGAAGCGCGCCGTGCGCGACTACAACCTGCCCGGCAACCCGGTCAAGCAGATCGACAAGCGCTCACAGCGACGCGAGCGCGACCCCGTCCTGGTGGGCGTCGAGCAGGTCGAGGCGATGCGGCTGTGGTGCCTGCGCCGCGACGACATGCGTTCGGCGACACTGATCAGCCTGCTCGCCTACGCCGGCCCGCGCCCGGAATCCGAGGCGCTCGCGTTGCGCTGGGCGGCCGTCCGGCGACGCACGATCCTGTTGCGGGCGACCAAGCGCGGCGCGCCCTACGAGCGCGCCACGCGCCTCCTCGCCCCGCTGGCCGACGACCTGCATGCGTGGCGCGAGGCGTGCGGGATGCCCGCCGACGACGCGCCCGTGATCGCCAACGGCCGCGGCGAGCCATGGGCCGACTACGACTGGGACAACTGGCGCAGCCGCACCTTCCGCGCCGCCGCAACGGCGGCCGGGCTGCGCGCCGGCAAGGACGACGGGGAGCGCCGCGTGCACCCGCGCTACCTGCGCTCGAGCTTCGCCACGCTGCTCATCTACGAGGCCCAGCCGCCGCAGTACGTCGCCGAGCAGCTCGGCCACAGCCCGGCGACGCTGCTGCGCGACTACGCGCGCGTCTGGCAGCACCTCGACGCCGCCCAGCGCGTCAGCGCCGAGGCGCAGATCGAGCGCGTGCGGGCGCGGCTGCAGCGCGCGACGTCAACCACGCGAGCCACCCGCGACGGCCGTCGGCGCGCTTCGCAGACGGCCCCACGCGGTGGCCGTGTTCCACAGGTGTTGCACGACGCTGCCGACCCGATCCCGCCCAAGCCCACAAACGGAAGCCCTCCATCGGACTCGAGCCGATGACCCCCTTCCTACCATCCCGAAAAGGGCCGACACGGCAGATCGCGTGCGTGCATGGCGGACACAAAACACCTGCTGAGAACCGGTTTCGCGGTTTCGCGAGTTCGGCGCG
>JBKHXR010000076.1:0-7393 GCA_046565905.1 Thermoleophilia bacterium
CGTCGGGCCTGCAGCGCCGTCCGTCTCGTCAACAGCGCGTGCGGCCCGGGTGCGCTGCTCCGCGGCCTGTGCTTCAGTGGCGCGGATCAGGTCTCCCATCGCTCGGCGCGCCTGCCGCTCGGTGAGATGCGTGGGGTGGGGCCGTCCGGTCCGCGGGCGCCAGCCGCCGCTGCCGTCGCGCTCGAGCCAGGCCGGCGCGCCGAGGCGGCGCTTGACTCGCTTGCCGTCGGCTCCGCGCCATTTGACCGCCCAGCGGGGTTCGCCACCTCGATCGACTTCGACGAGCAGGAACGCGGTGCTGACCGGATCGTGGTTCGCGGAGACGGCCACATCGCCATCGTACCGATCGAGGCGGCTGCTGGACCAGCCCAACACCGGTGCTGGACCACCTGGGTGCTGGACCAGATGCTGGACCAAACTGTTCGAAATCGCCCGTCAAAAGGGCGCTTCTGCCGATCCAACGTGCCCAGAAATGCAGCGTTCAGCGGCTGTTCGTCGGGCTCATAACCCGAAGGTCGCAGGTTCGAATCCTGCCCCCGCTATACGGAAGCCCCCTCTCGCCAGGGGGCTTTCGTGCTTCTGGGACCGCCGCTCGGTTTCCCGCCGGCGGCGCATTCGGCGGGGTCACGGCGCCCCTGTAGACGCCGGCTTGACGGCGACGATGCTTGGCTTTCCGTCGCCCTGCCGGGCGGGCAGCGGCGCGCCGCCGGCCTCGAAGCGCCCGCCCCGCTGCCGATGCTGCCGTGCCCCGCGGCGCTGCCGTGCCCCGCGGCGCTCGCGCAGCTTGCCGAGGTACGCGCTGCGCTCGCTCGGCGTCATGCACCTGAGCTTCGGCGTCGTCGTGCGCTTGCCGCACATCGGCTCCAGCTTCGGGCCCATGCCGCGCGCCGACTTGAACGACCTGCAGGTGCCGACGGCGTCGCGCATGTATCGGCCCCATATGCGCGCGGGGAACGTCCCGCCGGCGACGCGGATGCCGTGCACGTCGCGCATCGGGCGCGGCTTGGGGTGACCGACCCAGACCGCCGTCGCCAGCCGCGGTGCATAGCCGGCGAACCATGCGTCCCTGTGGTTGTCGGTCGTTCCCGTCTTGCCTGCCGCGCGGCAATGGATCCCGGCTGCGGTTCCCGTGCCGCGCCTGACGTTGCGCTCGAGGATGGAGGTGACCACCCGCGCGGTCTTCGGCCGCACCGCGCGCTTGCGGTAGGGCTTGATCACCTCGCCGCTGCCGTCGGCGAAGACGACCTTGCGGATCGCGCGCGGGCGTGAGCGCACGCCGTCGGACGCGAGCGTCGCGTATGCGCTCGTCATCTCCAGCGGCGACACGCCGTGCTTCAGGCCGCCGAGGCCGATCGCCGGGTTGGGCTCCAGCGGCGAGAGGATGCCGAGCCTGCGCGCCGTCGAGCGCACCTTCTGCGGGGTGACGTCCAGCGTCAGGCGCATGAAGACGGTGTTGTCGGATGCCAGCGTCGCGGCCGTCAGGCTCGTGTGCTGCGAGCCGTAGGTTCCGCTGTAGGTCTTGACCTCGAGGCGGCCGTGCTTCTCGGAGGTGAAGTCGATCGGCGCCGATGCGTAGGTCGTCGCGTGCGGGTCGATGCGCTGCTCGACCGCGGCGGCGAGCACGATCGTCTTGAACGTCGACCCGGCCTGGCGCCGCGCCTGCGCCGGAAGCGAGAACGAGCTGCGCCGGTAGGAGGCGGTCGAGGTCATCGCCCGGATGTCGCCGTTCTGCGGGTCGATCGACACGAGCGCCGCCTCCGGGTCGCCGGGCCCGGGGAGCTGCGCGGTCATCGCCCTGCGCGCACGGCGCTGCAGGCTGCGGTCGACGGTCGTGTAGACCTTCAGGCCGCCGGCCTCGACCGCCTCGGCGCCGTAGCGCTCGACGAGTTGTGCCTTGACGTAGTCGAAGAAGTACGGCTCCTCGCGGCGCTGGTGGAAGCTGTTGCTGGGCGCGATGCCCAGCGGCCGGCGCATCGCCTCCAGCGCCGTCGTGCGCTTGATGTCGCCCTGCGCGGCCATCGCCTTCAGTACCGCGTCGCGACGCGCTCTCGCGCGCTCTGGATGCTCGAGCGGGTCCAGGCGCGAGGGGGCCTGCGGCAGGCCCGCGAGCAGCGCGACCTCGTCGACGCGCAGCTTCCCGGGGCGGCGGCCGAACCAGCCGCGCGCCGCCGCATGGATGCCGATCAACTGCTGCCCGCCCCGCGTCCCGTACGAGACGTTGTTGAGATAGCTCGTGAGGATCCAGCGCTTGGAGCGGGCGCGCTCCATCTCCTCGGCGAGCTTGGCCTCGACGATCTTGCGCTGCACCGTGCGCTCGCGCGAGAGGTACAGCGCGCGGACGAGCTGCATCGTCAGCGTCGAGCCGCCCTGCACGATCTTCCTGCGGCGCACGTTGTTGTACAGCGCGCGCAGGATGCCCCTGTAGTCGACGCCGCGATGCTCGTAGAAGCGCCGGTCCTCGATGGCGACCGTCGCCTGCCTGAAGCGATCGGGGATCCGGTCGGCCGGCAGCGCTGTGCGCAGGACGTCGGAGCGCACAAAGCCCAGCAGCCGTCCGTCGGCGGCGTAGACGCGCGAGTTCTCGCCATCGGATCGCTCCGTCAGCTGCGACAGGCCGGGGGCCGCATCGGCGACCGAGCGGACGGCCAGGTAGACGATCCCCGCAGCCGTCAGCCCGACGACGGCTGTCGTCAGCAGCGCGCGGAGAGCCATGGCGGCCAGGCGACGGCGCCGGCCTGCTGGGCGGGTACGTCGAGCCAATCGACCTCCTTGTCGTGCAACGACGATCCTGTCGCGTCGCTGTCCGGCTGGTCGTCTGCGGACTACCCGTTGCGCGCCACGATCATCAGGCGCAGGAGCGCCTGCCGGCCGGCTCGAGCCTCGCGCGCCGGCCCCGCCGAGCGGCTACGATCGCCGGCATGCCAGAGCGCCTGCACTTCACGGCCTCCGACGAGGCCAACGCCCTCATCGCAACGGACCCGATGGCGCTGCTCGTGGGGTTCGTGCTCGACCAGCAGGTGACGGTGCAGAAGGCCTTCCTCGGGCCGCTGGCGCTGAAGGAGCGCCTCGGCGCGATCGACGCCCGCACGCTGGCGCAGGCGGACCTCGAGCCGGTGTTCCGCACGCCGCCGGCGATCCATCGCTATCCCGGCTCGATGGCCCAGCGCGTGCACGACCTCGCCGTCCACGTGCTCGAGCGCTACGGCGGCGACGCCGCGCGCGTCTGGACCGGCGCGACCAGCTCGGCCGAGCTCAAGGCCAACCTCAAGGCGCTGCCGGGCTTCGGCGACATGAAGATCCAGGCGATCGGCGCCGTCCTGGCCAAGCAGTACGGCGTCGGCGCCGCCCAGGATCTCGTGCCGTCGCATCCGACCCTGGGCGACGTGGACTCCGCACAGGCGCTGGCCGACTACCAGGCGGCCAAGCGCCTGCACAAGAAGGAGTGGAACAAGGCCACGGTGTGACGGCGGCCCGCGGTCAGCCGCCGCTCGGGCGGATGTTCTGGTTGGCCGCGAACACGTTGCGCGGATCCCAGCGATCCTTCACCGCGACGAGCCGTTCGTAGCTCTGCTCGCCGTAGAAGGCGCGCACCCGCTCGCCGGCCGGGTCAGAGACGTGGTTGGGGTGCACGCCGCCGTCGCCGTAGGTCGCCATCGTGTCGGCGAAGCGCGTCGTCCAGGCGCGGTTGACCGCGGTGTCCGCGGGATCGGGCCACAGCGACAGCGCGTGGTAGGCCCAGCGCGCGCTGCGATGCGACAGGGCGGTCGCGCCCTCCTCGACGCGCCCGTACGCGCCGCCGAGCGGTTGCAGCAGCACGACCGTCAGCGGCGACGGGATGTCGGCAGCGACCTCGATCGCGTCCGCGATCGCCGCGTCGGGCAGGTCGTCGAGGAAGGCCGCCTTCCAGTGGTTCTGCATGCCGTGCGGGCAGCCCTCGTCGGTGATCTGCTGCAGGGCGACGTACGGCATCGGTCCGACGGCGTCGGCGAGCGGCCGCAGCGCCCGCAGCGGCGCGACGAGGCGCCGCGCCTGGTGCTCGGCGGCGAACGCCGCGACGATGATCCCGAGCACCGGCTTGCCGACGAGCTGCGCGGGCACGAACGGCGCCGGCGGTCCCAGCTGCAGGCTCGCGCAGCCGCCGAGCTCGTCGGGTGCCGCCGCCATGATGTCGCGGTACGCGCGCAGGACCTCGTGCGCGCGCTCCCATTCGAACAGCAGGATGCCCCCGGTGATGATCGGCCCGACGGGGTGCAGCGCCAGCTCGAACTCCGTCACCACGCCGAAGTTGCCGCCGCCGCCGCGCAGCGCCCAGAACAGGTCGGGGTGCTGGGAGGCATCGGCGCGCACGATGTCGCCGTCGGCGGTGACGACGGTCGCGCCGACGAGGTTGTCGGCCGTCAGGCCGTACATCCGCTCGAGCCAGCCCGACCCCGAGCCGAGGGTCAGGCCGGCGATTCCGGTCGTCGACATCCGCCCGCCGGTGACGGCCAGGCCGTGCGCCTGCGTCGCGGCGTCGAGCTCGCCCCAGGTCAGGCCGGCGCCGGCGCGCACGACGCGCCGCGACAGGTCGACCTCGACGCGCTTGAGCCGCCGCACGTCGATCACGAGGCCGTCGTCGATCACGCCGAAGCCGGCGCCGGAGTGCCCGCCGCAGCGGACCGCGACGGGCAGCGCATGCTCGTGCGCGTGACGCAGCGCGGAAGCCACGTCGCGCGCGTCGCCGACCTGCGCGACGAGCGCAGGACGGCGGTCGATCGCGCCGTTGAAGACTGTGCGGGCCTCGTCGTACGCGGGATCGCCGGGGGCGACGACCGTGCCGGCGAAGTCGTGGATGTGCGGGTGTGCCGTGGTGGACATCGAGCTGCTCCTGGTCGAGGAAGGTGCTGCCACCCTGGCCGCGACGCTACATCGATGCAACAGAAGTCGTCGCTCTTAGTATCGTGATGATCGATGCATGATCTGCGCCGTCTGCGGGCCTTCCACGCGGTCGCCGAGCGGCGCTCGTTCTCCGCCGCGGCGCTGGAGCTCGGCTACGCGCAGTCGGTCGTCTCACACCACGTCGCGGCGCTCGAGCACGAGTTCGGGCTGACGCTCGTCGATCGCAGCCGCCGGCCGGTCGGCCTCACGCCGGCGGGCGAGCAGCTGCGCGGTCACGCCGTCGCCGTGCTCGGCGCGGTGGCCGAGGCCGAGGACGCGCTGCGGGCGCTCGCGGGGCTGCAGAGAGGCGCCCTGCGGCTCGGCGCCTTTCTCACCGCCTGCACGTCCTTCGTGCCCGCGGCGCTGGCGCGCTTCGAGCGCGACGCCCCCGGCGTCGACGTCCGCCTCGAGCAGGCCGAGACCGAGGATGCCATGCGGCGGCTGCGCGCGGGCGACCTCGACCTCGCCGTCGTGTACTCCAACAGCCCCGCCGAGCAGCCGCCGGGCGCCGACGAGTCGCTCGCCTGGAGCTATCTCGGAGACGACCCGTACCGCCTCGTGCTGCCCGCCGGCCACCGGCTCGCGCGCAAGCGGCGGATCAGCGCGGCCGATCTGCGCGGCGAGCGCTTCAGCGCTCCCGAGCCGGGCGGCATCGGGCGCGACTATCACGCGATGCTCGCTCGCGTCTGCGCGCCGGCGGGCTTCCAGCCGGACGTCGCCTACGTCGTGCGCGACGTCACGGTCGGCCGCGCGCTCGTCACCGCCGGGCTGTGCGTCGCGGTGATGCCGGAGCTGACGCTCCCGCTGCCGCGGCCCGACGTCGCGGTGCGCCCGCTGCCGACGAGCGCCGACGAGCACCGCGGCGTCTTCGCGGTCTGGCTGAAGAACCGCCGCGTGCCCGCCGTGGCGCCGATGCTGCGGCTGCTCGCCGACGCGGCGGCATCGCGGCTCGCGATCGCGGCCGACCCCGCACGGGCGCGCTGGACTGCACCGCGTCGGACGGCGTAGTGTCGCGGGAACCGAACGAAAGGGGTCCCCGATGTACGCGCGAGTGGCCAGCTGGCACGGCGGCGACGCCGACGCGATCCGCAGTGCGGCGGACGAGATCTCACGCCGCGCCGAGGAGGGCCCGCCGGAGGGCGTTCCCGCGACCGGCTTCCTGCTGCTGACCGATCCCGACAACGGCCGCGCGATCGCCATCTCGCTGTTCGAGACCGAGGACGACCTGCGTACGGGCGACGCCACGCTCAACGAGATGAGCCCGCCCGGCGAGGGCATGGGGACGCGCCGGGCGGTCGAGGTCTACGAGGTCGCGGCGGACGTGCGCCCGTGAGCGACCGGTGGCGGCGCAACTTTGCGCCGCCGCCTGTGTCAGGCTGGTTGAAGCCATAGGGCCGAACCGCTCTCGCGCCAGTGCGGGGGCGGCCGGGGGACCCAACCGCGCCGCTTGCGGCGCACGGGGCGAATCGCCGGTGCAAGCCGGTGTAGCGCAATCGTTTTCAGCGCGAGCCCGTCAGCTCACCTCGGAGGCCGTGAAAACGGGAGGACGCAGTGGGAAACCGAGGTTGGTCGCGCACGTGCGCGGCCACGATCGCAGTCAGCGGTGCGCTCCTGGCGACGCCGGTCGCAAGCGCGGATGCTCGCTTCGGCGACCGCGTGCTGCGCCAGGGCAGCAGCGGCAAGCACGTCCGCGTCCTGCAGCGCTGGCTGTCGCTGACGGGATTTCGGACGCGCGTCGACGGCCGGTTCGGGCGCCGCACGAAGATATCGCTGCGGCGCTACGAGCGCGCTCACGAGATGAAGGTCGACGGGGTCCTGTCGAGGATCCAGGCGCGCGGGCTGCGCCGGCGCGCGATCCTCGCGCGAGCCGCCGTCCCGCCCGGCGGCCCCGAGCCGGCGCCCGCCGTGCCAGGCGCCGTGGCGCCAGGCCCGCACGCCGTCATCGGTCCCGACGGCCGCACCGCCCTGCCTCCGGCCGGCGCGCCGGCGCAGGTCGTCAACGCGATCGCGGCGGCGAACCAGATCGTCGACAAGCCCTATCGCTACGGCGGCGGCCACGGATCCTTCGAGGACACCGGCTACGACTGCTCCGGGACGGTCTCCTACGCGCTGCACGGGGCAGGCTTGCTGGATGCCCCGCGCGACTCGTCGGGGCTGACGACGTTCGGGCGCTCCGGGGCCGGCCGGTGGATCACGATCTACGCCAACTCCGGCCACACCTACGTCGTCATCGCCGGGCTGCGGCTGGACACCTCGGGCCGCGGAGAGGAAGGTCCCCGCTGGCGTACCGCGCCGCGCGCCGGCCGCGGCTACGTCGTGCGCCATCCCGCGGGGCTCTGAGCCGAGACGGCCGGTCGGCGTCATGCGGGCGAAGCGGTGGACGGCGCTCCGGGTGTCCGTGCGCGGCGCTGCGCCGCGCTGAATCGCGGCGGACGGCGACGCGGCGGCCGCCGCGTCGCCGTCCGCCGCGATTCAG
>JBKHXR010000077.1:0-24643 GCA_046565905.1 Thermoleophilia bacterium
TCGACCAGAACTCACCGCGAAGGATATCAGCCGCGCCCTGCCGCGGCTCGCCGCTACTTCACGCGCTCGACGGCGCGCGCCAGCTCGCCGACCGAGAAGACGCCCTCGAACTGGGCCGCCACCTTGCCGTCGCGGTCGATGACGAACGCCCACGGCTCGGTCGGCAGGTGCCACGCGAGGACCTGCGGCCGGTAGGGCTTGCCGGGGTCGTTGTCCTGGTAGATCTCCTGCTGGATGAACTCCACGCCCTTGCCGCTCTGGCCGCGCACCTGCTCGGCGATGTCGACGACGGGCCCGCACGTGCGCGACTTGCACAGCGCCGGAGTCGCGAACACGAGCACGACCGGCTTCTTGCCGACGACGTCGGCGAAGTCGGTGTCGAGCATCTCGCCCGGCGGCGGCACGCGCGTCGACAGCTTCGTCAGGTCGCCGCCGACATCGGCCCCGGTCTGCGTGTGCACCCGGATCGCCCGCTCGCCGACCTCGGGTGGCCCCCGGCTGTCGCCGACGGACAGCGGCGCGAGGGGATCGGCGACGACGAGCCTGCCGTCCAGCCGCACGAGGCCGACGGCGACGTGCGGGCCGCGCGAGTCGTACACGGCGTCGGCGACGTAGAAGGTGTCGCCGCTGTCGAGATCCGCGGCCGTCTGGCGGCTGCGGTAGCGCGTGTCGACGTCGAGTGACTCCTTGCGCGCCATGAACGGCCCTCGCAGCTCGGTACCGTCGGCCTTGGCGGTGTACACGGCGACCTCGGAGACGTCGATCTGCTTGTTCGCGCGATCGACGATCACGAAGCCCAGTCGGTTGCGCCCCACCCGCTGACCACTGAAGCTCGAGACGTTGAGGATCGCGCCCATCGGCAGGCCCGAGATCAGCTCCTGCATCGTCTTGCCCTTCACGGAGGGAAACGCGGCGGTCGTGGCGGCGGCGGTGGGCTGCGGCGGCGCGGGCGCCGTGCCGCCGTCGTCCGAACCACCGCATGCGGAGAGCGCCACGGCCGCCACCAGTAGCGACAGGAGCAGGCGGGCCATGTGCGCAGACTCTAGGCGCTCCATGATTGGATAGCGCCGATGGCCGAGCGGGCAGCGATCGTCACGGGAGCCTCCAGTGGAATCGGCCTCGCCGTCGCGCGGATGCTCGCCGGCGAGGGCCATGCGGTCACGCTCGTCGCGCGCCGCCCCGAGAAGCTCGAGGCCGCCTACGAAGGCCTGCGCGCGGACGGCCTGGAGGTCCAGCAGGTAGCCGCCGACGTCGGCCGCGAGGAAGACGTCGTGCGTGCCGTCGCCGCGCACCGTGACGCCTACGGCCGCCTCGACGTGCTCGTCAACAACGCCGGCGTCGGGATCGGTGCGCCGATCGGCGAGCTCAGCACGAAGCGGATGGACATCCAGCTCAACACCAACCTGCGCTCGATCCCGCTGTTCTACCGCGAGGCGCTGCCGATGCTGACGGCGGCCGGCGCCGAGCACCGGCGCGCGCTCGTCGTCAACACCGCGTCGATCGCCGGCAAGTCCGGTCAGGCCTGGCTGAGCATCTACTCGGCGACGAAGTTCGGCGTCGTCGGCTTCACGCAGGCGATGAACAGGGAGCTCAGCGCGCAGGGGATCAGATCGACGGCCCTGTGCCCGGGGTTCGTCGACACGGCAATGGCGGACTTCGTGAAGCAGCGGATCGCGCCCGAGCAGATGATCCAGACCGCGGACATCGTCGCCGCGGTCCGGATGCTGCTCTCGCTCAGCCCCGGCTGCCTCGTGCCCGAGATCGTCTTCGAGCGCCCCGGCGCCGGCTAGTACCGGCCCGCGGCTCTGCCTGCAGACGCGATCGGCCGCGCCGTCGTCTGACGCCCGGCGGTGCCCGCCTTCGTGCTGAACGGCGGCACGGGGCGGGCGGCGGCGGGCGTCAGGCGCGGGTCGGGCGCGCGGAGAACGCGCACGACATGCGAACGCGTCGGCTAGTTGCGCAGAAGGTCGGACTCGGCCGCGTCGAAGTCGAACCGCTCGGCCTCCGCGCCCGTCTGCTCGTCGAAGTCCTCGGGCAGCACGAGCGTCTCCTCGAAGAGCCAGTTCAGGCCGGTGGCCTCGGCCTCGCGGCTGCGGCGGCTGCGCGCCGTCTCCATGTGCTCGGCGATGACCTCGCCGAAGTCGATGCGCTCCCCGCCGGTGATGCGCAGCCGGCGGCGGCGCGTCTCGGTCTCGACCGGCGTCTCGTGCTCGACGAGCGCCTGCTCACGGGCCCGGGCCTCGTCGCGGGCGCGAGCCTCGCGGGCGGCCTCGTGCTCGGCGATGACCTCGGCGAACAGGCTCGGAGCAGCCGGCGCGAGGCTGGCCTCGATCTCGCGGCGCAGGATCTGCACCTCGTACTCCGTCGCCGGGCGGACGATGTTGCGCCCCGCGACGCCGCAGAACGAATCCCACGCCTGCGGGAACGAGCAGACGCTCGTGCGCCCGCCTTCGCGGTGGGCCGCCATCATCGGGCACGCGCCGTCGCCGCCGGCGAAGGCTCCCGTGATGACGGTGTTGTTGCCCAGGCCGACGAGCATCGCCTTGCGAGTGCGCTCAGGCAGGACGTCGATGGACCGTCGAAGTTCTGCGACCGCTTGTTCGCGAGGCGTTGTCATAGGGTTCTCTCTCCGTTCGTCGGGGCTCGGCCACCGTATGCGAGCCCGTCGCCCCCGGCAACCGAAGTCCTTTCCTGAAAGGGATCTTGCACAGCATGAAGCTCGGCGTCCACATCGGCTACTGGGGCCTCGGCCTCTCCTCGGACGACCAGCGCGAGATCGTGCAGGAGGCCGAGCGCTTGGGCTACGACTCCGTCTGGGCGGCAGAGGCCTACGGCTCGGATGCCGCGACGATCCTCGGCTGGCTGGCCGCGCTGACGTCGACGATCAGGCTCGGCTCGGCGATCTTCCAGATGCCCGCGCGCAGCCCGGCGATGACGGCGATGACCGCGGCGACGATCGACCAGCTCTCGGACGGGCGGATGCTGCTGGGGATCGGCTCCTCTGGCCCGCAGGTCGCCGAGGGCTGGCACGGCCAGCGCTTCGGCCGTCAGATCCAGCGCACGCGGGAGTACGTCGCCGTCGTTCGCAAGGCGCTGGCGCGCGAGCGCCTGGAGTTCGAGGGCGAGACGCTGACGCTGCCGCTGCCCGACGGTCCGGGCAAGGCGCTGAAGCTGACGATCGCTCCCGTCCAGGAGCAGATCCCGATCTACCTCGCGGCGATCGGGCCGAACAACACGCGCCTTGCCGGCGAGGTCGCCGACGGCTGGATCCCGACGCTCTTCTCGCCCGAGCACGTCGCCGAGTTCCGCCCGCTGCTGGAGGAGGGCGCCGCGCGCAGCGGCCGCTCCCTCGAGCGCTTCGACATCGCCCCGCAGGTCAACGTCTTCGTCAGCGACGACGTCGCCGCCGCGCGCGACGCGATGCGCCCGTTCCTCGCGCTCTACGTCGGCGGCATGGGCTCGCGCGAGAAGAACTTCTACAACGCCCTCGTGCAGCGCTACGGCTTCGAGGACGAGGCGCGCATCGTGCAGGACCTCTACCTCGACGGCAAGCGCGCCGAGGCGATGGCCGCCCTGTCGGACGAGCTGATCGACGCGGTCTCGCTCGTCGGCCCGCGCGAGCACGTGCGCGAGCGCCTCGCCGTCTATCGGGAGGCCGGCGTCGGGACGCTCGGCATCAGCCCGCTTGCCTTCACGAAAGGCGACCGGCTCGAGCAGCTGCGGCTGATCGCGGAGCTCGCTTCCTGAGCGCCGCGAGCCGCCGCAGCATCCTGCTGGGCGCATTCGGCGACCCCGGGCACGCGTTCCCGGTGATCGCGCTGGGGCGCGAGCTCGCCCGCCGCGGGCACGACGTGACGCTGCAGACGTGGACGCGCTGGCGCGAGGACGTCGAGCGCGAGGGCATGCGCTTCGCCGCCGCACCCGAGTACCACGTCTTCCCCACCCGCGAGCGGCCGCTGTCGCCCTACCAGGCCGTCGAGCGTGCGACGCGCGCGACCGTCGAGCTCGTGCGCGAGATCCGGCCCGACGCCGTCATCGCCGACATCCTCACGCTCGCCCCTGCGCTCGCCGGCGAGCTCGAGGGCGTTGCGGTCGGGACGGTCATCCCCCACCTCGATCCGCGCATGCCGCCCGGCAGCGTGCCGTACTCCTGCGGCGCGCGGCTGCCGCGCACGCGCGCCGGCCGCGCGTTGTGGCGCGGCGCCGACCCGCTGCTGCGCCACGGCCTGGAGCTCGGGCGCAGCCAGCTCAACGAGACCCGGCGGCGGCTCGGGCTGCCCGCGCTCGAGCGCGTCCACGGCGGCATCAGCGCGCAGCTCGCGCTCGTGGCGACGTTTCCCCAGCTGGAGTACCCGCGGACCTGGCCGGCGGCCACGCACGTCGTCGGGCCGCTGATGTGGGAGCCACCGGCGCCCGACGTCGAGCTGCCGCCGGGCGACGCTCCGCTCGTCCTGATCGCGCCGTCGACCTCGCAGGACCCCGGCCGGACGTTGCTGCTCGCCGCGCTGCAGGGTCTCGCCGACCTCCCGGTGCGGGTGCTCGCGTCGGCCAACCGGCAGTCTGCTGCGATCGCCGTGCCGCCCAACGCGCGCCTCGTCGACTGGGTCTCCTACGCGAGGGCGATGCCGGCGTGCGAGCTCGTCGTCTGCCACGGCGGCCACGGAACCGTCGCGCGCGCGCTGGCCAGCGGCTGCGGCGTCGTGATCGTGCCGGCGGCGGGCGACATGAACGAGAACGCGGCCCGCGTGGAATGGGCGGGCGTCGGCGTGCGGCTGCCGGGCCGGCTGGTCGGGCCGCGCGCGCTGGCGCTCGCCGTCGGCCGCGCGCTGGCGCGGCCCGAGCTGCGCCGCGGCGCGCGCGCGCTGCAGCGCTGGGCCGCGGCCCACGACGGACCGGCCCGCGCCGCCGACCTCGTCGAGCGGCTCGCCGGTCGCCGTCAGCCGTGACGGGTGCGCGCCACGAGCGTGCCGTTGACGCGCTGCACGCCGGTGCGGCCGGCGCCGTCGGTCATCACGACGTAGGCCCGCACGCGGATCCGGCCGGCGCGCTTGAGCAGTACGCGGTCGCGCCGCGACAGCGCGATCCGCAGCGTGCGCGAGCTGCCGGCGGCGAGCTTGAAGTTGCGCCGCCCGAGGCGCCGCTCGCGCCGCAGCGCCTTGATCTTCGAGCGCCGGTTCGGCCTGCTGAAGACCGTCATGCGACCGCGGCAGCGCCCGGCCTGGCGCGGGCACGAGATCGTGACCAGCACCGAGGACGGCTGGCGCAGGCGCGGGCTGGAGACGCCGAGCAGCGGTCGCGTGTCGGAGGCCGGAGCGCCCGAGCCGGCGGTCGGCGGCGGGGGTGGCGTGGCGGCCGGCGCGGATTTCGGCCCCGGCGCCGATGGCGCCGCATCGACGCCCGCCGGCGGGCCGGCGGCCGGCGGCGGCTCGTCGTCGTCGACGATCGTGGCGGTGCCCGTGGCGTCGCCGAGGGCAGCGGCGCTCGGCGCGCTCAGCCGCAGCTGGAAGGTCTCGTTCGGCTCGTCCTCGCCGTCGTCGACGAGCGGCACGCCGACCGCCGCGGACGTCGAGCCGGCCGGGATCGTGATCCGCCCGCTGCGCGCGCCGTAGTCCCGGCCCGCGACAGCGCTGCCGTCGGCCGTCGCGTAGGCGACCGACACGGCCCTTCCGCTCGCGCGACTGAGGCCGATGCGAAACAGCGCCGTCGCGCCCTCGACGGCCGGCGCGGCATCGGCGACGCCGACCGCCGGCGCCGCGTCGTCGTCGACGATCGTGCCGATCGCCTCCCCGTCGGATACCCCCGCGCCGCTGAGCAGCAGCCGGAACGTCTCGTCCGGCTCGTCGAGCGCGTCGTCGGCGATCGGGACCGTGACGTGCTGGGACTGCGCCGTCGCGAGCAGCGTCGCGGGGAAGCTGCGGCTCCCGCTCGACGGCGTGTAGTCCGACGGCGCGACGGCCGAGCCGTCCGCTGTCGCGAACGACACCGTCGCCGCAGGCGCCAGCAGGCCCGCCTGGCGGGTGATCGTGAACGTCACCGAGCCCGCGCCTTCGGTGACCTGCGCGTCGCCGACGGCGATCTGCGCCTGCGCCCCGGCCGGGGCGCAGGCGACCGCGAGCGCGCCGAGCAGCAGCGCGCGAAGCATGTGACGCGTCCCCCGACGCCCTCCCTGGCAGCCCATGGGCCCGACCGTACCTGCGCGCCCGTGCGGTGGCAAGGCGCAGCGCTCGCGACCTGCGCGCGTCACGGCGCGGCGCCGGTCAGGTGCTCCTACCCGGTCCCGGCCCCCGGGCCGGGGCGTGTCCGTCACGGCAGGCTTCTAGCGACTCGCCGACCGGTACTGCGGCGCCGGCGCGATCGTCAGCAGTACGTGCGGGTTGATCCAGACCATGTCGCGTTCGGTGTCGACCCTGATCAACGTGCCGTCACGCCGAGCTGCGTCGAAGCGGTCGGCGAGCGCCTGCGGGTCCTCGTCGGTCTCGATCTTCTCGCCGTTCTGCAGCTTGATGGTCGTCGAGGCCACGCTATGCGGCCTCGTCGAGCTGCTGCGGGATCGCTGACTGGCGGCGGATCGTCGGACCGTCGTCGTCGAGGACGACGCCCTCGTCCCGCACGGTGTACGCGACGCCCCGGCCTTGCGTCGCGTTCGTGGCCTGCTCGTCGGTGAGGGCGATCTCGCCGATCGTCCCGGCTTGCATGGTCATGCGCAGTGTGGTCGTCATCAACTCAGCGTATGGCGGGCATCGGAGGTCACGACCGGGGAGGTGAGGCCGGAAGCGGTGCCCCGAGAAGCACGGAACGCCCGCGATTGCGGGCGTTCCGCGAGCTCGGGGGGTGGGACTCGAACCCACAACCCTTCGGTTAACAGCCGAATGCTCTGCCGATTGAGCTACCCCCGAATGCGCGGCCAAGCGTAGCGCGCCGCCGGTCGCCGCTCAGCCTCTGGCCGTGCCCTCCTCCATGACCTGCTCCATCGCGCGGCCGATCTGCGCCTGGGTCGCGCCGCGTCTTTTGGCCAGCTCGGTGATCGGCTCGTCGCGGGCGCGGGCGGCGGCGATCTCGCGTTCGATGCGATGCAGCTCCAGCTGCAGGCGCTCGGCGCGGAACTGCGCCGGCGACGCGCGCTCCATGCCGGTGGCGCGGACCGCGAGCGCGCGCACGAGCGCGGTCAGCTCCTCGTCGCCGTCGAGCGCCTCGGTCGGCGCGGCGAGGTGCGCGCGCAGGTGCCCGGCGGCGCGGCGCAGCGCGGGCGTGACCAGGTCGGCCTCGAGGTCGAGCTCGGCGAGCGCCGGACCGCCCAGCTCGGGCAGCGCGATGCACAGCTCCAAAAACGTGCGCTCCTGCTTTTCGCGGCGGCCCAGCGGCGCCGCCGGCGAGTGCTGCTCGGACGGCTGCGGCTGCTGTTCGCGCTCCGCGGCGCGCGCCCCGCGCTGGGCGAGCAGCGAGTTGAGCAGGTCCGTCGAGAGGTCCATCCGGTCGGCGACGGTCCGCAGCAGCTCCTCGCGCATCACGCTGGGCGCGAGCGTGGCGAAGACCCCGCGCAGCTGCGCGAGCACGCGATCCTTGCCCTCGGCGTCGGTGAGATCGCCGGCCTCGAGCGCGCGCAGCACGCGGAAGCGCACGAACGGGACCGACTGCTCGATGCGCCGCTGCAGCGCCTCGCCGCCCTCGCGCTGCACGAGCTCGGCGGGATCCTCGCCCTTGGGCAGCGGCACGACGCGCAGCTCGAGCCTTCGCCCCGCGGCGACCTTCGCGGCGCGCAGCATCGCCTCCTGACCGGCGCTGTCGGAGTCCAGCGCGAGCTGGACGACCGGCGCCAGCCGCGCGAGCTCGGCGACCTGCTCCTCGGTCAGCGACGTGCCCATGATGCAGACGCTGTTGCGCACGCCGACCTGGTGCATCGCGATGACGTCGGTGTAGCCCTCCGCGACGACGACGCTGCCGGCCTTCGCGGCGGGCGCCCGCGCGAGATCGGCGGCGAACAGCTGGCTGCGCTTGTGGAAGAGGTCGACGCCGGGCGGCGACTCGGGGCTGTTGACGTACTTCGGCCCGCGCCGCTCCTCGTCGGGGACGAGGCTGCGACCGGCGAAGCCGCGCACCCGCCCGCGCGAGTCGGCCAGCGGGAAGATGATCTGCGAGCGGAAGCGGTCGTAGATGCGCCCGCCCTTGTCGGACTTCGTCGCCAGCCCCGCGTCGTAGAGCTCGCGGTTGCCGAAGCCGGCCCGGCGCGACGCGTTGAGCACGGTGTCCCAGGCGCTCGGCGCGTAGCCGACGCGAAACTCGCGCAGCGTGCCCTCCTCCAGGCCGCGCTGCTCGAGGTACTCCCGCGCACGCTGCGCCTCGCGCGACTCCCACAGCTGGCGCGCGTAGTAGGTCGCGGTGCGCTCGAGCAGCTCGAGCAGGCGCTCGCGCCGCTGGCGCTGCTCGGCTGCGCGCGGATCCTCGTCCTCGAGCTCGAGCGCGACCTTGTAGCGGTCGGCGAGCAGCTCGATCGCGCCCTTGAAGTCGACGCCCTCGGTCTCCATCACGAACGTGAACGCGTCGCCCGATGCCTGGCAGCCGAAGCAGTAGTAGACCTTCTCAGCCGGGTTTATCCCGAACGAGGGCGAGCGCTCGTCGTGAAACGGGCACAGCCCGGTGTAGCGGTTCGCACCGGCCTTGCGCAGCTCGGTGCGCGAGGAGACGAGGTCGACCATGTCGACGGCCTCGCGCACCCGTTCCTTGGAGTCGTTGGTGTAGAGCGCCATCGGCGGGCTACAGCGTGAACGACGCCGGCACGGCGAGCTCGGTGAACGAGCGCACGGCGTAGCGGTCGGTCATCCCCGCGAGGTAGTCGGTGACGCGCTGCGCCGGGCCGGCGCCGGGCGCGCCGCCGCCGTCGGGCAGCAGCGATGGATCGGATGCGTAGTGATCGAACAGAGTGCGGATGACGCGCTCGATGCGCGAGTGCTCGCGGCGCGCCGCGGGGCCGAGGTAGACATGGTCGAACATGAACGCGCGCAGCGCCTTCATCGCGGCGCCGGCCTCGGCGCCCTGGACGATGTCACCGGCCCGCTCGGAGTGCTCGACGAGGTCGTGGACGAGCGCATCGATCCGCGCCGAGCCGCTCTCCCCAAGGATCGCGATCGGCTGGCTCGGCAGCGCGTGCTCGTCGAGCACGCCGGCGCGCAGGGCGTCGTCGATGTCGTGGTTGATGTAGGCGATGCGGTCGACGATCCGCACGATCCGCCCCTCGAGCGTGGCCGGCGCGGGCGCGCGGCCCGAGTGGCAGAGGATGCCGTCGCGCACGTCGGCGCAGAGGTTCAGCCCGGCGTCCGGCGAAGCGCGGTCGGATTCGCCCGCCACCTGCTCGGCGCGGTCCCGATCGCGCCTCGCTGCCGGCTCGAGCACCTCGACGACGCGCAGCGAGTGCTCGAAGTGGCGAAAGCCGCCGCCGAAGCGCTCGGCCAGGCAGGCGTCGAGCACCGCCTCGCCGATGTGCCCGAACGGCGGGTGGCCGAGGTCGTGGCCGAGCCCGATCGCCTCCGTGAGGTCCTCGTTGAGCATCAGCGCGCGGGCCACGGTGCGCGCGATCTGCGTGACCTCGAGCGTGTGCGTGAGGCGCGTGCGGAAGTGATCGCCCTCCGGAGCGACGAAGACCTGCGTCTTGTGCTTCAGCCGCCGGAAGGCCTTGCAGTGCACGATCCGGTCGCGGTCGCGCTGAAGCGGCGTGCGCAGCGCGCAGTCGGGCTCGGCGACCGCTCGCCGCGCCGGGTAGGAGCGGGCCGCCGCCGGCGAGAGCTGCTCGTCCTCCCACGTCATGCGCCGCGCGGCGAAGCGCTGCGCGACGGTGCCCGGTGCGGTGGCGGCATCCATGCCCGCGATTGTCTCACCCGCGGTGGCGTACGCTGCGGGCGTGCTCGCCCTCGTCGTCATCGACGAACCGCCGCACGTCGCGCTGCGCGAGGTCGCCGACCCCGAGCCGCCTGCATCCGAGGCGCTCGTCGCGGTGCGCGCCTTCTCGCTGAACCGCGGCGAGTCGCGCCAGCTGCCCGACCGCCCGCGCGGCCAGATCCCCGGCTGGGACGTCGCCGGCGTCGTCGAGCGCGCGGCCGCCGACGGCAGCGGCCCGCCGCAGGGAGCGCGCGTCGTCGGGATCGTCCGCAACGGCGCCTGGGCGCAGCGCGTCGCGGTCGCGACCGAGAACCTCGCCGAGCTGCCCGACGAGCTGAGCTTCGCGCAGGCGGCGACGCTGCCCGTCGCGGGCGTCACGGCGCTGCGCGCCCTGGAGATCTGCGGCTTCGTGCTCGCCAAGCGCGTCCTCGTGACCGGCGCGAGCGGCGGCGTCGGCCGCTTCGCCGTCCAGCTCGCCGCGCTCGCCGGCGCGCACGTGACGGCGGTCTCGCGCAACGCCCGGCGGGCGCGCGGGCTGCGCGAGCTGGGCGCGGCGCAGATCGTCCACGACCTCGAGGCCGAGGAGACCTACGACGCGGTGATCGAGGGGGTCGGTGGCGCGACCCTCGGCGCCGCGCTGCAGCGCGTCGCCGGCCGCGGCGTCGTCGTCTCGTTCGCGTCCAGCGACGCCGATCCGGTCAGCTTCCCGGCGCGCGCGCTGTTCGGCCGCGCGCCCGGGGCGCGCCTGCACGGGCTGTTCGTGTTCGAGGAGATCGAGCGGACCGGCACCGGCGGGCGCGACCTCGGCAGGCTCGCGAAGCTGGTCGGCACCGGCCGGCTGGACACGCAGATCGACCTCGAGGGGTCGTGGCGGGACCCCGGCCCGGCGATCGCCGCGCTGCTCGAGCGGCGCGTGGCGGGCAAGGCCGTGCTGCGCGTCGACTGAGCGTCCGGGCTCGGCTCGCGCGGACGAGCTTCGTACAGCCGGCGCGGCAACACCTTGCAGCATGGTGTCGGACGCATGTAGGTTCGCGCGGTCGTCACGGGGAGGAGCAGTCATGCTGCACGTACGCGCCGCAAGCACCGCCACGGTGTCGCTGGTCCTGCTGTCGATCCTGGCCGCGTGGTGCGCCTCGGCGTCCGCGCAGGCGCCTGGCCTGCCGCGCACCTACGACGTCCAGCGCGTCGACAGCCCGTCGGCCGGCGGCGCCGACGCGTTCGGCTTCGAGGTCATCAACGGCGGCGACCTCAACGCCGACGGGATCGACGACCTGCTCACCTCTCAGGGCACGCGCATCCTCAACGACGGAACCGGCGCCGAGAACGGCGAGGTGGTCGTCGTCAGCGGCGCCGACGGCACGGTCATCCGGACGATCGAGGCGCCCGAGCCCGAGACCGCGAGCGGCACGGGCGTGGCCGAGAACCGCTCGGTCGGCTTCGGCTTCTTCGTCGGCAGCATCGGCCGCAACGCCAGCGCCCCGCCGGAGTTCACCGACCTGGCCAGCTGCCCCGGCGGCAGCACCGACGCCGACCCGTTCTGCGACGCCGCCGTCGTCGGTCCGCCGGACGGCGTCCCGGACATCGTGGCGAGCGCGCTGTTCGTCGACCGCGCCAGCGCGGCGGCGGCCGACGGCACCGCCGAGGACATCGGACGCGTCTACGTCATCGACGGCGCCACGTTCAGCGTCCTCAAGCGCCTGGACATGCCGCAGGCCGACGTCGACGATCTCGCCGACGAGACCGAGCGCCTCCAGGGGTTCCTGCCGCTGGCCCGCGCGCGGCCCTGGTTCGGGCGGACGGTGCTCACGCCGATGGGCCAGGCACCGTGCGCCGGCAACTTCAGCGTCGGCCCGTGCCCGGCTGCGACGCCGCTCGCCGTCGCGCGCGGCGACCTCGACGGCGGCGGCCTGCCCGACGTCGTCGTCGGCGCCTCGGCCTACAAGTACGACGAGGGCACGAATCCCGCCTGCGACGACACCGCGGCGGTCGACACGTGCATCCGCTCCGGTCGGACGTACATGTACCAGGGCGAGGACATCGTCGGGACGAGCCCGGACACCGCCCTCGGCACTGCGGCCTGGAACATCCGCAACCCCTACGCCCAGGCCGACGACCCCGAGACCCGCGTCGTCAACCAGCTCGAGCTGTTCGGCCATTCCGTCGCGCCGGTCGGCGACGTGGGAAGGTGCAACAGCGCGCCGACGCCGTCCGGCTTCTGCCCGGCGGCGCAGATCTCGGCCACGCCCGACGGCAGGCCGGACGTGCTCGTCGCGGCGTTCCGCGTCGACTACCCACTCGGCGGGCCCGACAACGAGGAGGACTTCGACGTCGGCGTCAACCTGATGCTCGACGGCGCGACGGGCGCGATCCTGCAGACCTATCGCCATCCCGACCCGCAGAAGGGGTCGATCTTCGGCTTCACGATCACCAACCAGCCGGCGATCGGCAACACGGGCGGGACGGCGATCCCCGACGTCTTCGTCGCCGCGCCGGGGCAGGACACCGACGAGTACCGCGGCGAGGGGATCGGCTTCGTGATGAACGGCTCCGCCGTGCTCAGCGGAAACATCCTCAACCTCGAGCGCTTCCGCAGCGCGAACCCCGCCGCGCACCGCGGCTTCAGCGCGACCGCCGCGGGCGTCGGCAACCTCGTCGGCGACACCCCCGAGAACGAGATCCTGATCGGCGAGTTCTCCGGCGGCGTGGCCAGCGGCGAGGTCTCGTTCTACAACCCGGTCACCGGCGAGCCGCTGCAGACGGTCACCGATCCCGACGCGCAGCGGGGCAGCACCTTCGGCACCGGGATCGCCCCGCTGGGAGACATCAACGGCGACGGCTTGCTGGACTTCGCCGTCGGCGCCGGGCGCTTCGATCGCGCAGGACTGGCCGACGTCGGGCGGATCTACATCATGCGCTCCGACAACGCGCCGCTGCCGGTCGCTCCGCCCCCGCCCGCGCCGCCCGCGCCGCCCGCGCCGCCGGCCCCGGCCGCCGCGCTGGCAGGCCGCGCGCTCGAGCTCGTGGCCACCCCGGCGCGCGTCGCGCGCGGGCGCAGCGCGCGCCTCAGCGGCACGCTCGAGGCGTTCGCCAACCAGGCTCGCTGCGAGGCCGGCCAGGAGATCGAGATCCAGCGCCGCGCGGTCACGGCGTCGCGCTACGCGACGGTCGCCCGCGTGCGGACCGCTGCCGACGGCAGCTTCAGGAGCTCCGCGCGCGCGGTCCGCAGCTCGTACTTCCGCGCCCGCGTCGCACAGGACGCGCAGTGCCTGGGAGCTGTCTCGCAGCGCGAGCAGGTCGCGGTCAGGCCGTCGGTGCGGCTCGTCACGTCGACGGCGCGCCTGTCGGGCAACCGGATCCGGCTGCAGGTCGACTGCCGCACCGCCGACGGTCCGTGCAACGGGACGGTCAAGCTGCGCAGCGTCGCGCGGCTGGCCGGGCGCCGGCGCACGCTGCCGACGGCGTCCTTCCAGGCGCCCGGCAACGCGCGCCGCAGGGTCACGGTGTCGGTCGGCCCGGCCACGTCCGCGCTGCTGCGCCGGGCGCGGACGCTGAGCATGCGCGCGTACGTCGTCGGTCGCGACGCACGCGGCAACTCGACGACGGTCGTCGCACGGCTGAGGCTCCGCACCCGTTGAGCTGAGCGGCGCGGTTCGCGGTTGACAGCGGCGCGGGCGGGGCAGACTGGTCGGCGATGTCGTCCGATCCTCCCCCGCCCGACCGTCCCACCGAGCGGCTGCAGCCGTCGCCGCCGGCCTACGAGCAGCGTGCCGTCTCGGCCGGCCCGGACGCCAACGCGATCCTGCTGCGCCTCGAGGACGCCGTCAGCTCGCTGCGCACGGGCCTGATGGTCGTCGGCGTGCTCGCGGTCGCGGCGCTGGGCGTCGCCATCTACTCGCTCGTCGACGGCAACGAGGACGGCGGCGCATCGCGCAGCGGCCTGGCGAGCGACTCGCGCGTCTCAGACCTCGAGGACCGCGTCGACCGCATCAGCCGGCAGGTCCAGGACCTGCGCTCGGGTGACGGCGGCGCAGACGGCGACGAGGTCGGCGAACGCGTCGCCGCGCTCGAGAAGACCGTCCAGGAGCTTGCCGATCGTCCCACCGCCGATCCGCAGCAGGCGATCGACGAGCTCTCCGAGCGGATCGACGAGGTCGCACAGGACGTCGAGGCGCTCGAGCAGAACCAGACGACGCCGTAGCGCGCAGCACCTTTCTCCCCCGGCGACGGAGCGCGATCTAGGATCGGGCGCACCGAGTCCACGAGCCGAGGGGAAGGGCGATGCAAGGCACCGGAGGAGATGTCGCCAACGCGGCGCGCCTGGAGCGCGACGACATCGTGCACCGCAAGAACGCGGCGCTGCTGTCCGACGACGAGAGCGCCGCTCTGCGCAGCGCGTTCGCGCAGGTCAAGCAGATCAGCGCCGAGGCGCGCGGCGACCACCGCGGCTTCTTCGAGCACGCCGGGTTGCACGGCGTGCCGTACTGGGACTGCCCGCATCACACGCCGCAGCGCATCTTCCTGCCCTGGCACAGGGCCTACCTGTACCGCCTCGAGCAGGCGCTCGCCGACCGCGTCGAGGGCGTCACGCTGCCGTGGTGGGACTGGACGACGACGCGCGAGATCCCCGCGCCGTTCGCCCAGGAGGAGGTCGGCGGCTCCGCGAACCCGCTCTTCTCCTCACAGACGCTCGTCACGCCCGCCGACATCCGCGACGGTCGGCCGCTTGTCGAGCAGACGTTCCGCGACCCGAGCCCGCCCGAGTTCCTCCCCACGCCCGAGGACCTCGAGGCCGTGCTCGGGCAGCCCAGCTACGCGGTCTTCAACGACGCCTGCGAGGAGATCCACGACGCCGTCCACGGCTGGGTCGGCGGGACGATGGGCGCGGTCGGCTACGCCGCCTTCGATCCTGTCTTCTGGGCCCATCACACGATGGTCGACCGGATGTGGTGGCTCTGGCAGCAGCAGGGCAGGTTCAACGCGGTGCCCTCGCCGGGCTGGGAGAGCATCATCCTGGAGCCGTTCAACCTCACGGTCGGCGACGTGCTGAACGCCAACGCCCTCGGCTTCGACTACGCCGACAGCGAGACGCTGATCGAGCGCGCGGCGGGCGCGGGAAGGCCCGGCGAGGTCATCGTCTGCGAGCCGGTCGCCTCGGCGGTCGCCGTCCCCGACCCGGGGTTCCGCAACGCGGACTTCGAGATCGGCGGGATCAGGCACACCGGCAGCTCCTACGAGGGGCTCGTCTACATCAACAACCCCGACGCCGACCAGGACACGGGCAAGGACGCGCAGACCGGCTACGCCGGGTCGTTCAACGTCTTCGGCCACGGCGGCTGCTTCGGCGCCGAGGGGCACTGCGACAACCGCGAGGACGTCCGTCGCCGCTTCGACAACCGGCCGCTGGCGCGCTCGATCCGGACCAAGAAGCGCGTCGACATCAGCGAGCCGCTGCGCATGGCGGCGCGCTCGGGGCCGGAGATCCAGTTCACGATCGTGGCGCGCACGACCGATCCGGACCCCGAGGGCGTGCTCGACGTCAAGCGCCTGTCGATCGTTGCGTATCGCTGACCGGGCGATGCCTGTCGATCGCGACGGATCGCCGACCGCGCGCAGCTGGACCGAGATGCGGGCCGGCTGTAGGTTCGCGCGGTGAGCGCAGACCCCACGCAGACAGATCCCGACAAGTACAAGGTCATCCTCGAGAACGACCGCGTGCGAGTCCTGGAGTACACCGACAAGCCCGGCGATCGCACGTCACCGCACGGTCATCCCGACAGCCTCATGTACACGCTGAGCTCGTTCGAGCGGCGGCTGATCGACGGCGATCGACGACGCGACGTGCAGATGCAGGCCGGCCAGGTCAACTGGCTCTCGGCACAGGAGCACAGCGGCGAGAACATCGGCGCGACGGACACCCACGTGCTGTTCGTCGAGCTCAAGGAGGCGTCCTCCGATGCAGCGGCCGGCGATGCTCCGTTGGGGCCGAGCGGCGGTACGTAGGGACGCCGCCGCAGGCTGACCGCGCCGCGGCGCCGGCTATGGCGGCCGGCGCCTACCAGCCGCCGTCGTCGCCGCGCCGGATCGCCGCCTGCGCGGCGGCGACCCTCGCCACCGGAACCCGGAACGGCGAGCACGACACGTAGTTCAGGCCCGAGTTGTGGAAGAAGTCGATCGAGTCCGGATCGCCGCCGTGCTCGCCGCAGATGCCTAGATGCAGCTCGGCCTTCGCCTTGCGGCCCAGCCACGCGCCCATCCGCACGAGCTGCCCGACGCCGGGCGTGTCGAGCGTCTCGAACGGCGAGCGGTCGAAGATCTTGCTCTCGATGTACGGCGACAGGATCTTGCCCTCGATGTCGTCGCGGCTGAAGCCGAGCGCGGTCTGCGTCAGGTCGTTGGTCCCGAAGGAGAAGAAGTCGGCGTGCCTGGCGATCGTGTCGGCGAGGAAGCACGCCCGCGGCAGCTCGATCATCGTGCCGCAGAGGTAGTCCTCACGCTTGACGCCCTCCTCGGCGGCGACGCGGAAGATCAGCTCCTCGATGATCTCGAGCTCGCGCTCGTAGTCGATCAGCGGGACCATCACCTCCAGGCGCGGCGGGTGGCCGAGCCGCTCGGTCACGGCGCGCTGGGCGCGCATGATCGCCCGCACCTGCATCTCGTAGATCTCCGGATGCAGGATCGCCAGACGGCAGCCGCGCGTACCGAGCATCGGGTTGACCTCGTGCAGCGCCTCGGCGCGCGGGTCATCCTCGTCGTGCAGCAGGAACTCGTGCAGCGGCGGGTCGAGCAGGCGGATCGTGACCGGCAGCCCGTCCATCGCCTCGAGGATCTCCTCGAAGTCCTGCTGCTGTAGCGGCAGCAGCTCGTCGAGCGCCGCGCGCCGGTCCTCGACGGTGTCCGAGAGGATCATCTCGCGCATCTTCGGCTGGCGGTCGGCGGCCATGAACATGTGCTCGGTGCGGCACAGGCCGATCCCCTGCGCGCCGAACCCGCGCGCCTTCGCCGCGTCCTGCGGGGTGTCGGCGTTCGCACGGACGCCGAGCCGCCGCAGCTCGTCCGACCAGGCGAGCACGCGCTCGAAGTGCTCGTCCATCTGCGGCTCGACGAGCGGGACGTCGTCGATCGTGATCTGCCCGGTGGTGCCGTCGATCGAGATGCAGTCGCCCTCGCGGAGGAGCGTCTCGCCGACGCGGACCTGCTTGTTGACGAGGTCGATCTCGAGATCGCTGGCGCCGGTCACGGCCGGCCGCCCCATGCCGCGCGCGACGAGCGCGGCGTGGCTCGCCTTGCCGCCCTCGGCCGTCAGGATCCCGCGCGCCGCGTGGAAGCCCGCGACGTCCTCGGCCTCTGTGAACGGCCTGACGAGGATCACGGCGCGACCGTCGGCCTGGGCCTGCACGGCATCGGGGGCGCTGAAGACGATCTCGCCCTTGGCGGCGCCCGGCGAGGCGGCGACGCCCTTGGCGAGCACCGTGTAGTCGACGGTCGGATCGAACGTCGGATGCAGCAGCGCGTCGAGCTTCTCGCAATCGATCGTGGCGATCGCCTCGGCCTTCGTCAGCAGGCCCTCCTCGACGACGTCGCAGGCGAAGCGCACGGCGGCCTGCGCGGGCCGCTTGGCGTCGCGCGTCTGCAGCATGTACAGGCGGCCTTCCTCGATCGTGAACTCGGTGTCCTGCATGTCCTTGTAGTGCGCCTCGAGCGTGCGCAGGATGTCCATCAGCTGCTCGTGCGCCTCTGGCATCACGTCGCGCAGGTCGGCGATGTCCTGGGTGTTGCGCACGCCGGAGACGACGTCCTCGCCCTGCGCGTTGACGAGGAAGTCGCCGGAGGGCTCGGGCGCGCCGGTGACCTCGTCGCGGCTGAACGCGACGCCTGAGCCCGACGTGTCGCCCTTGTTGCCGAAGACCATCTGCTGCACGTTGACGGCGGTGCCCCAGTCGTCGGGGATGCGGTTGATGCGGCGGTAGGCGACCGCGCGGTCGCCCATCCACGAGTCGAAGACGGCGTGGATCGCCTGCTCGAGCTGGTCGCGCGGATCCTGCGGGAACTGCTCGCCGGTCTCCTGCTCGAAGATCTCGCGGAACCTCGCCGTCAGCGCCTGGAGCGCGACCACGTCGAGCTCGGTGTCGAGCGTCACGCCGTACTCCTGCTTGGCGGCCTTGATGGCGTCCTCGAAGCGCTCGCCGGGGATCCCCCGCACGACGTTTGCGAACATCTGCAGGAAGCGGCGGTAGGAGTCCCACGCGAAGCGTTCGTTGCCGGTCCTGTCGGCGAGGCCGCGCACCGACTCGTCGTTGAGGCCGAGGTTGAGGACGGTGTCGAGCATGCCCGGCATCGACTCGCGAGCGCCGGAGCGCACGGAGACCAGCAGCGGGTCGCCGGGATCGCCGAGCGTCTTGCCCGCGTTGCGCTCCAGGCGCGCGAGCGCCTCGTCGACCTCGGCGGCCATCCCGTCCGGCGCGGTCTGGTCGTTCTCCATGTAGGAGACGCACGCCTCCGTCGTGATCGTGAACCCTGCCGGCACGCGGTCAGGCCCCAGGATGCGCGTCATCTCGGCGACGTTCGCGCCCTTTCCACCGAGGAGGTCGCGCATGCCCTTCGAGCCCTCGGCAAAGTCGTACACCCACTTGGTACCAACTCGAGCGACTCCCATGGCGGGCGATCCTACCTTGGAGCGGCCGCTCGTAGTCGTACATGTGCGTGGTGCTCGAGCGTCTCGTGGATCGCGCGCTCGGCCTCGCGCAGCGCGCGCTCGCCGGCGGCGGGGACGTCGGCCAGCGCCGAGCCCAGGGCGCCGGTCATGAACGCGTGCGCCTCCTCCCCCAGCGAGAACCCCGTCGCCTCGCACGCCGTGCAGACGACGCCGCCGGCGGAGCCGCTGAAGGCGGCGAGGTGGTCGCCCTCGCCGCACGCCGCGCAGGCGGCGAGCTGCGGTGCGAGGCCGGCGGCGAGCAGCAGCTTGAGGCGAAACGCGAGCTGGTTTGCGTGCGTCGCGTGGGAGCGCCGCTGCGGTGCCGCGCCCGCGTCGAGCAGCGCGAGCTCGTTGCACAGCAGCGCGAACACGCCCGGGTGCGCCTCGTCGGTCTCGAACAGCCGGTTGACGGCGTCGCAGGCGCGCGCCGCGCTGTCGAGCGCGGGCCCGTCCGACCGCAGGCGCGGGTAGCCGTCGACGGTCTCGGCGCTCGTGACGGTCAGCAGCCCGCTGCCGCTGCGGGCGGACTCGTAGAGGACCGTCTGAAGGCGGAAGAAGGGCTCCAGGCGCCCGCCGAAGCGGCTCTTCGTGCGCCGCACGCCCTTGGCGATCGCGCTCACGCGCCCGCGCTGCGGGGTATACAGATGCAGGATCCGGTCCGCCTCGCCGTAGCGCAGCGAGCGCAGGACGACGGCCTCCGTCTTCAAAGAGCCTGCCATTACACTTTTCCGACCATGAGAACGATGCAGATCTACACGAAAGAGGGCTGCAAGTTCAGCGGCCAGCTCCGGGAGCTCCTCGACGAGAAGGAGATCCCGTACGAGGAGACGCTCGTCAAGCTCGACTCGCCCGAGCACCACGAGCTCGGTGAGCGGTCAGGCTCGATGAAGCTCCCGCAGGCCTTCATCGGCGTCATCCCGATGGGCAGCACGCAGGAGGTCCAGGCGGCCTCGATCAACGGCATGCTCGACGATCTGCTCGCAGACTGATCGATGCGGCCGGTCACCGTCTACACCGACGAGATCTGCACGCTGTGCCATTCGGTCGAGAACCTGCTGAACGTCCGTGACATCCCATACGAGAAGGTGATGATCACGCCCGGCTCGGACGAGCACGAACAGCTTGCCGAGCGCTCGGGGCTGAAGACGCTGCCGCAGGTGTACGTCGGCAGCCTGCTGCTCGGCGGCTACCAGGAGACGCTGGCCGCCGACCAGGCCGGGATGCTCGCCGACCTGCTGGTCGATTGAGCGCCGAGCGCCTCGCGCGAGGCCACCGTACCTGCTGACGTCATGCGCGAGGTCACCGTCTACACGACCGAGCCCTGCGGCTTCTGCACGCGCGTGAAGATGCTCCTGAGGTCCCGCGGGATCGATTTTCGCGAGGAGAACCTCGTTGGCCGGCCGGATGCGGTGGTGGAGCTCTCCGAGCGGACCGGGATGATGACGCTGCCCCAGGTCGTCGTCGGCAGCATCCTCGTCGGCGGCTACGACGAGACGGCCGCGGCCGCCGCGTCGGGCATGCTCGCGGACCTGCTCGAGGACTAGCGGACGGCTCCACCGGCTGCCGCCGCGCGTCAGCGGCGCGCCCGCGGGCGCGTCTGGCAGACCTCGCAGGCGTAGGTTCCGCGCCCGGCCACGACGAACTTGCGCACCGGCGCGCCGCAGACCGTGCACGGCTCGCCCTCGCGGTCGTGGACGAGGAACTCGTCCTGAAACGCTCCCTTGACGCCGTCGGGGTGGCGAAAGTCGTCGATCGACGCGCCGCCGGCGCCGAGGCCCGCCTCCAGCGACGCGACGACCGCGTCGCGCAGCGCCGCGACCTGGCCGCGCTTGAGCGCTCCGGCGGTCCTCAGCGGGTGGATGCGCGCGCGAAACAGCGCCTCGTTGGCGTAGATGTTTCCGACGCCCGCGACGCGCCGCTGGTCGAGCAGCAGCGCCTTGATCGGCGTGCGGCGCTTGCGCGTCTGCAGGTACAGGTGCTCCGTCGTGAACTCCGGGCCCAGCGGCTCGACGCCGAGGCGCTCGTCGAGGAAGTCGTCGAGCGCGTCGCCGCCGAGCGCCAGCTCCCCCGTGCCGAAGCGGCGCGGGTCGCAGAAGCTCAGCACGTGGCCGTCGTCGAGCTCCAGGCGGACGCGCACGTACGGCGCGTCCGTCGGCGCGTCGTAGAGCACCGTGCCCGTCATGCGCAGGTGCATGAGCAGGTAGACCTCGTCCTGCGCCTCCCAGATGAGGTACTTGCCGCGCCGCGACAGGCGCTGCACCACGCGCCCCTCGAGCGCGTCGCGCAGCTCCGACGGCGCCATCGGGGCGCACCACTTGGCGTCGAGCACCTCGAGCGCGCGCAGCGTGCGGCCCTCGACGAGCGGCGCCAGCCGGCGGCGGATCGTCTCGACCTCGGGCAGCTCGGGCATCGTGCGTCGAGCGTAGTTGCTCGGTCGCCTCGCGCCGTCGCCGGCGGACCGGCGGGCGGACGGGCCGGACGGGGCCGGCGGGCGCGTCGACGTCCCGGCGGGCGCGTGAACGGACCCGCGGGCGGGCCGGACCGGCCGTCAGACGAACGACGTTCCCGGCAACCCGTGCGCGTCGGCGCCGCACAGCCAGCGCAGCACGCTCGCGCCCACGTCGGCGAGCACGCCGTCGCGGCGCCGGCCGCCATGGCCGGCGAAGCACGCGAGCAGCGGCGCGTACTCACGCGTGTGGTCGGAGTGCGCGGCGGCCGGGTCGCAGCCGTGGTCGGCGGTGAGGATCAGCAGGTCGTCGGGCCCCAGCGCCTCGAGCCATCGCCCGACGCACGCGTCGATCTCCTGCAGCGCGCGGTGAAAGCCCTCGACGTCCTTGCGATGGCCGTACACCTGGTCGGTCTCGACGAGGTTCGTGAACACGAGGCCGGCGTCGAGCTCGCGCAGCAGGCGCGTGGTCTCGTCAAGGGCACGCGCGTTGGTGGCGCCCGGGTGCGCGACCGAGATGCTCCGCCCGGCGAAGAGATCTGCGACCTTGCCGACGGCGTGGACCGCCACGCCCGCGCCGTGCAGCTCGTCGAGGTAGGTGCGCCCGGGCGGCTGGACCGAGAAGTCGTGGCGCCCCTCCGTGCGCCGGAACCCGCCCGGCTCGCCGCGAAACGGCCGTGCGATGACGCGTCCGATCGCGTGCTCGCCGGTCATCACCGCGCGCGCGGCCACACAGACCTCGCCCAGCTGCTGCTCCGAGAGCCGCTCGACGTGCGCGGCGATCTGCAGCACCGAGTCCTGCGAGGTGTAGAGGATCAGCCCGCCGCCGCGCAGGTGCTGCGCCCCGAAGTCGTCGATCGCCGCGATCCCGTTGTACGGGCGGTTGCAGATGAACCTCTGCCCCGTCGCCTGCTCGAGCGCGGCCACGACCTCGGGCGGGAAGCCGTCGGGATAGGTCGGTAGCGGCGCCGGCGGCACGGCGCCCATCAGCTCCCAGTGGCCCGTCGTCGACTCCTTGCCCGGGCCGAGCGGCGCCAGGCGGCCGTGCAGCACGGGCGCGCTGGACGCCGGCACGCCTTCGAGCGCGAGGATCGAGCCGAGGCCGAGCCGCTCGAGCACGGGCAGCCGCAGCCCGCCGACGGCCTGCGCCACGTGCGCGAGGGTGTTGGAGCCAGCGTCGCCGTAGGCGTCGGCGTCGGGCAGCGCGCCGGCGCCGCAGGCGTCCGCGACGACGACGAAGGCCCGCCGCGTCATTTCGGGCGGCGCAGCTTCAGCGAGCGCGACATCGGGCCGAACGTCTGCTCGTCGATCCGCGCGAACTCCTTCGGCGGCGCGAACGCGTCCATCACGACCTCGGCGCCGCGGCCGTAGGCGTGCAGCGAGCGCATCGAGCGCTGGACGGACCGGTTGGTCAGGTTCGTGCCGGTGCCGACGACCTCGACGGCGCGGATCCCGGGCTTCAGGATCAGGCGCGTCGAGGTGAGGTTGAACGTCGGGTCGCGGCTCTCGATCTGCGCGACGAGCGCGTCGCGGGCGGCGTTGAGCTGCGCGCGCGTCTCGGGCAGCGGCTCGCTGCGCGGGTAGCGCCAGACGGCGACCTGCGCGCTGCCGATCGCCACCGTCGCCACCTGCGGGTCGGCTCCCGGCACCACGCGCCAGTTCGTCGGTGCCTTGAAGCGCACGCCCTGCTCGTCGAAGAACGCCTCGCGAAACGCCTTCGGCGCGGGCACGAGGCTCAGGTCGGGAACCGGCGTGCGGTCGTTGCCGCAGCCGGCGAGCAGTGCGGCGATCGAGGCCAGCGCGATCGAGATCCGGGGGCTTCGCCGCACCCGGGCATTGTCTCAGAGCCCTGGCTCATAGCCGCCGTTGGCGCGCGGATGGGCGCGAAAGTAGACGTCCTTGAGGCGATCGGCCGAGAGGTGCGTGTAGATCTGCGTGGTCGCGACGTCGGCATGGCCGAGCATCTCCTGCAGCGAGCGCAGGTCGCAGCCGCCGGCGAGCAGATGCGTCGCGAACGTGTGGCGCAGCGTGTGCGGGCTCATCCGGCCGGCGAGGCCGGCGCTGGCCGCGTGCCGCTGGACGATCTTGTAGAGGCCCTGGCGCGTGAGCCCGCTGCCACGGTGGTTGACGAACAGATGGCGCTCCTCGCGCATGCCGACGAGCTTCGGACGCCCATGCTCGAGGTACGTCCGCGCGGCCAGGATCGCCTGGCGCCCGACCGGGATCAGGCGCTCCTTGGCGCCCTTGCCGCGCGCCCGCACGACCCCGGCGCGCAGGTCGACGCTTGCGACGGTCAGGTCGACGGCCTCGCTGGCGCGCAGCCCGCACGCGTACATGACCTCCAGCAGCGCGCGGTCGCGCAGGGCGGCGGGCTCGGCTCCGCGAGGTGCGGCGAGCAGCTTGGCGACCTCGTCGCGCGTGAGCACCTGCGGAAGCCTCTGGCTCTTGCGCGGCGAGCGCAGGTCCGCCGTCGGGTCGTGGGAGATGATCTCCTCGCGTCGCAGATGGCGGTAGAACGAGCGCAGGCAGGCGGTCTTTCGCTGGATCGTCGCCGGGGCGACGGGCGCGCGCTGCGGCCCCCCGGCCGTGAGCTCGGCGAGGAAGCGGGCCAGCTCGGCGTGGCCGAGCGTCGTCGCATCGACACGCTCGCGTGCGAGGAAGTGGCCGAACTGCAGAAGATCGGACCGATAGGCCTCCAGGGTGTTGCGCGACAGGCCGCGCTCGAACTCGAGGTAGGCCAGGAAGTCGAGCACGTGATGCTCGAAGGGGCGCGTGGGTGCTTCTGTCCGGGCGACGGCCATGTGCCGTTGCTTCGCCGCGTCCGGCCCGAACCATTGCGGTGCAACGCGCCGTGCGAGTCGCGGTTGCGCTGTGCGGACCGCGGCCCAGCCCCGCCACCGGCGCCGGCTCGCGAGCGCGTGATCGAGGCGTACCCCCGATGCGCGCTCGCCGCACCGAGCCCGCTCGAGCATGTCATCTGTGATCGAGCGGTACGCCAGCGGCCAGCTTGCACAGCGGTCCGCCTGGAGCACCAGAGCGCAGGGCTTGCAGCTCACGTTGCGTGAGGCCGTACGGTGCTCGGCAATGGATGGTCCCGAACGCAGTTGGAAGGTCGGCGAGCTCGCACGGGCGACCGGGCTGACGATCCGCGCGCTGCATCACTACGACGAGATCGGCCTGCTCGTGCCCGCCCGCACGCAGTCCGGCCACCGCGTCTACGGACCCGACGACGTCGAGCGCCTGTACCGGGTGCTCGCCCTGCGCGGCGTCGGCATGGCGCTGCAGGACATCGCCGCGGCGCTCGACGACGACGGCGCGAGCCTCGTCGACATCGTGCGGCGCCACGTCGCCGCCGTCGAGCGCGACATCGAGCGGCGCCGGCGGCTGCTCGACCGCCTGCGCGAGATGCTCGCAGCGCTCGAGCGCTCGCCGGCGCCCCCGGTCGACGAGCTGCTCGGCGCGGTCGAGGCGATGACGGTCGTCGAGGCGACGATCGAGGACATCGTCACCCGCGAGCCGTGGGATCAGGGCTTTGAGATGACGGCGCCGTGCGTCGTGCTGCTGCGCGAGGCCGGCGGCGACCGGCTCCTGCCGATCTGGATCGGCGAGCCCGAGGCGGCGGCGCTGGTCATGCA
>JBKHXR010000078.1:0-6654 GCA_046565905.1 Thermoleophilia bacterium
AGCCGGGAGGATCTGACGTCGGTCGCCACGGGTGACATCGTCGCCTTCGTCGGGCTGAAGGACGTCAACACCGGCGACACGCTGTGCGCGGTCGACGCCCCGATCGTCCTCGAGCACATGGAGTTCCCCGAGCCGGTCATCTCCGTCGCCGTCTCCCCGGCCAGCAAGGCCGATCAGGACAAGCTCGGCAAGGCGCTCGCCGCGCTCTCCGAGGAGGACCCGACGTTCCGGGTGCGCAGCGACGCCGAGACGAACGAGACGGTCATCTCGGGCATGGGCGAGCTGCACCTCGAGATCCTCGTCGACCGCATGAAGCGCGAGTACAAGGTCGAGGCCCACGTCGGCCGCCCGCAGGTCTCCTATCGCGAGACGATCCGCGGCACCGCGCAGAAGGTCGAGGGCCGCTTCGTCAAGCAGACCGGTGGCTCCGGCCAGTTCGGGATCGTCTACATCGACATCGAGCCCGCGCCGGGCGAGGGCTTCGACTTCGTCTCCAAGATCAAGGGCGGGTCGGTTCCGTCGGAGTTCATCCCGGCCGTCGAGAAGGGCGTCGAAGAGGCGCTGGGGACCGGCGTGAAGGCCGGCTACCCGATGGTCGACATCCGCGTGACGCTCGTCGACGGCAAGTACCACGACACGGATTCGTCGGAGATCGCGTTCAAGGTCGCAGGCTCGCTAGCCTTCAAGGAGGCCGCGCGCCGCGCCAAGCCGGTATTGCTCGAGCCGGTGTTCGCGGTCGAGGTCGTGACACCCGAGGACTTCCTCGGCGAGGTCATCGGAGACCTCAACCGCCGACGCGGACGGATCGAGGGTCAGGAGCGGCGCGACAACGCGCTCGCGGTCACCGGCCGCGTCCCGCTGAGCGAGATGTTCGGCTACGTCAACGACCTGCGCTCCAACACGCAGGGCCGCGCGAGCTACACGATGCAGTTCGACGGCTACGAGGAAGTACCCGGCGCGATCGCCGAGAAGCTGGTCGAGCATCGCATGGGCGAGCCGGCCGCCGCCTAAACCCGCAGATTCGATAGTTTCATCCAGTTCATCGACAGACGCAGAGGAGCGAACCGAAAGTGGCAAAGGAGAAGTTCGAGCGCGACAAGCCGCACGTCAACGTCGGCACCATCGGTCACATCGACCACGGCAAGACGACGCTCACTGCCGCGATCACGACCGTGCTCGCAGAGCAGGGCGGCGGCGAGGCCCGCAGCTTCGCCGAGATCGACAACGCTCCCGAGGAGAAGGAGCGCGGGATCACGATCGCCACCTCGCATGTCGAGTACCAGACCGACAACCGCCACTACGCGCACGTGGACTGCCCGGGGCACGCGGACTACATCAAGAACATGATCACCGGCGCCGCCCAGATGGACGGCGCGATCCTGGTCGTCTCCGCCGCCGACGGGCCGATGCCGCAGACGCGCGAGCACATCCTGCTCGCCCGCCAGGTCGGCGTGCCGTACATCGTCGTGTTCCTCAACAAGGCCGACATGGTCGACGACGAGGAGCTGCTCGAGCTCGTCGAGCTCGAGGTGCGCGAGCTGCTGAGCTCCTACGACTTCCCGGGCGACGACATCCCCTTCATCATCGGCTCGGCGCTCCAGGCGCTCGAGGGCGACGAGGACGCGAAGGCGAAGATCCTCGAGCTCGCGGCCGCGCTGGACGACTACATCCCCGAGCCCGAGCGCGCGCTCGACAAGCCGTTCCTGATGCCGGTCGAGGACGTCTTCTCGATCACCGGCCGCGGCACGGTCGCGACCGGCCGCATCGAGCAGGGGATCGTCCACACCGGCGACCAGGTCGAGATCGTCGGCATCCATCCGCAGTCGTCGACCACGGTCGTCACCGGCGTCGAGATGTTCCGCAAGATCCTCGACGAGGGTCGCGCGGGCGACAACGTCGGCTGCCTGCTGCGTGGCACCAAGCGCGAGGAGATCGAGCGCGGCCAGGTGCTCTGCAAGCCCAAGTCGATCACGCCGCACACGAAGTTCAAGTCCGAGGTCTACGTCCTGAAGAAGGAGGAGGGTGGCCGTCACACGCCGTTCTTCACGGGCTACCGGCCACAGTTCTACTTCCGCACGACGGACGTCACCGGCTCGGCGCACCTGCCCGAGGGTGTCGAGATGGTGATGCCGGGCGACAACGTCACGATGGAGATCGAGCTGCTCCAGCCGATCGCCATGGACGCGGGCCTGCGCTTCGCCATCCGCGAGGGTGGCCGCACGGTCGGCTCCGGCGTGGTGACGGAGATCATCGAGTAAGGAGCGCGTACGCCTTACAGCACGTATCGAAGGGCGGGCTCGGCACACCGAGTACCGCCCTTCGTGCCGCTCGAAAGCACGCACTACAAAAAGCAATGGCTACCACCACAGAGAACAAGATCCGCATCCGCCTCAAGGCGTACGACCACTCGGCCATCGAGACGGCGGCCAAGGAGATCGTCGAGACGGCGACGCGGACCGGTGCAACCGTCTCCGGACCGGTGCCGTTGCCGACCGAGAAGAACGTCTACTGCGTGATCCGCTCGCCGTTCAAGGACAAGGACTCGCGCGAGCACTTCGAGATCCGCACGCACAAGCGGCTGATCGACATCCATCAGCCGACGCCGAAGACGGTCGACTCGCTCCAGCGGCTCGACCATCTGCCCGCCGGCGTGGACATCGAGATCCGGCTGGCGACGTAGAGACCGATGCCCGCGATCCTCGCCAAGAAGCTCGGCATGACCCAGCTGTTCCTCGAGGACGGCACGGTCGAGCGCGTCACCGTCCTGCAGGCCGGACCCTGTCCGGTCACCGGCGTGCGCACGCACGACCGTGACGGCTACGAGGCCCTGCAGCTCGCGTTCGGCTCGGTCCGCGAGAAGTACCTGACCAGGCCCGAGCTCGGCCACCTCAAGAAGGCGGGCGCGCCGCCGATGCGCGTCGTCAGGGAGTTCCGCGACGAGGCCGGCGAGCACGTCGTCGGCGACTCGGTGACGATCGAGGACTTCGAGGTCGGCCAGAAGGTCAAGATCTCCGGCACCTCGAAGGGCAAGGGCTTCCAGGGCACGATCAAGCGCCACAACTTCGCCAGCGGGCCCAAGTCGCACGGCTCGCACAACGTCCGCGCGCCGGGCTCGATCGGCGCGTCGGCCTGGCCCGCGCGCGTGATGAAGGGCATCCGCGGCCCCGGGCAGATGGGCAACAAGCGCGTGACCCAGAAGGGCCTGACGATCGTGCGCCTCGACGCCGGCGACAACCTGATGCTGGTGCGCGGCTCCGTGCCCGGTCCTCGCAACGGCGTGGTGGAGGTGCGCACCGATGGCTGACGCCAAGATCCTCGGCGGGTCCAAGAAGGCCAAGCTCGACGACGCCGCCTTCGGCGCCTCCTTCAACGAGGCGCTGGTGCACGAGTCCGTCCGTGCCGAGCTCGCCGCGCGCCGGCGCGGCACCCACGCCACGAAGACGCGCGGCAACGTCCGCGGCGGCGGCGCGAAGCCGTGGCGCCAGAAGGGCACGGGCCGAGCGCGCGCCGGCTCGTCGCGCTCACCGATCTGGACGGGCGGCGGCACGATCTTCGGACCCTCGCCGCGCCACTACACCTTCAAGGTCAACCGCAAGGAGCGCCGCGCAGCGCTGCGCAGCGCGCTCTCGGTGCACGCGGCGCGCGACTCGATCGCCGTGCTCGACCCGAAGGCCTTCGACACGCCGGCGACCAAGAAGGCCGCCGCGCTGCTCGCCGACGCCGGGCTGAGCATGCCGGTGCTGGTGGTCCTCGCCGACGACCAGGAGCGGGCGGCGCTGTCGTTCCGCAACCTCTCGCGGGTGTCGGTGCTGTCGGCTTCGATGGTCGGTGTCGCCGACCTCATCGGGGCCGCTTCGGTCGTCTGCTCGCAGGAGGCGCTCGACGCGCTGACCGCGCGCGCCAAGGGCGCGCGCTCCGCCGACGACGAGCCGCAGGAGGTCGAGGCCTGATGGACGCCAGCCAGGTCATCATCCGCCCCGTCGTCTCCGAGAAGTCCTACGTCCTCGCGACGGCCAACAAGTACGTCTTCCGCGTTCACCAGGACGCGCACAAGACGCAGATCCGCCAGTCGATCGAGGAGCTGTTCGACGTCTCGGTCGTGTCGGTGCACACGCTGAGCGTGAAGTCCAAGCCCAAGCGACGCGGGCAGATCCACGGCCGCACGCGGTCGTGGAAGAAGGCGATCGTCGAGGTCGGCCCCGGCGACTCGATCCCGATCTTCCAGGGCCTCGAGTCCCTCGGCGAGGAGTAGAGACGCACGCATGGCCATTCGCAAGCCCAAGCCCACCAGCCCCGGACGTCGCTTCTCGACGTATCCCGACTTCGCCGAGATCACGAAGGACCGGCCGGAGAAGACGCTCGTCGAAGGTCTCACGAAGTCCGGCGGCCGCAACGCCCGCGGGCGCAAGACCGCGCGCCACCGCGGCGGCGGCGCCAAGCGGCTGTACCGCAAGATCGACTTCAAGCGCACGAAGGACGGAGTGCCGGCGAAGGTGGCCGCGATCGAGTACGACCCCAACCGGTCGGCGTACATCGCGCTGCTGCACTACGTCGACGGCCAGAAGGCCTACATCCTCGCGCCGCAGCGCCTGAGCGTCGGGATGACGGTCGAGTCGGGCGACGGTGCGGACATCACGCCCGGCAACTGCCTGCCGCTGAGCCGGATCCCGATCGGCACCGTCATCCACAACGTCGAGCTTCAGCCCGGCCGCGGCGGCCAGCTGGCCCGCTCGGCGGGCACCGGCATCCAGCTGATGGCACGCGACGCCGGCATGGCCACGCTGCGCCTGCCCTCCGGCGAGATGCGCCTCGTCCGCGACAGCTGCCGCGGCACCGTCGGCACGATCGGCAACTCCGATCACCAGAACGTCAAGATCGGCAAGGCCGGGCGCAAGCGTCACATGGGCGTGCGCCCGCAGACGCGCGGCACGGCGATGAACCCGGTCGACCATCCGCACGGCGGCGGCGAGGGCTCGACGACCGCGGGTCGCCATCCTGTGACGCCGTGGGGCGTGCCGACGCTCGGCTACCGCACGCGCAAGAAGAACAAGCCATCTGACCGCTACATCGTCCGCGGTCGCAAGAGAGGGAAGAAGCGGTGAGCCGTTCAAGCAAGAAGGGGCCGTGGGTCGAGGAGCGCCTCATGGCGCGCGTCGAGGCCCTCAACGCCTCCAATTCCAAGCAGATGCTCAAGACGTGGTCGCGGACCTCGACGATCTTCCCGGAGATGGTCGGTCACACGATCGCCGTCCACGACGGCCGCAAGCACGTCCCCGTGTTCGTCTCGGAGTCGATGGTCGGCCACAAGCTCGGGGAGTTCGCCCCGACGCGGCTGTACCGCGGTCACGCCGGCAGCGGGAAGGTCCGATGAGCCCACGCAGGCCAGCGACGCCCGACGAGGGCAAGGCCGGCGATCCCGACAAGGATCGCGTCGACGCGCAGGAGGCCAAGGAGGCCGCCGCGGTCGAGGCTGCCGCCGAGCAGTCGCCCGAAGCCAAGCCCAAGCGGCGGCGCAAGAAGGCGGCGCCGAAGGCCGAGGGCACCGCCGCCGAGGCGACCGGCGTCGACAAGGCCGCCGCGGACGCCGCGCTGGCGCAGCCCTCCGGCGCTGAGACCGAGTCCGGGACCGAGCCCGCCACGGAGCCCGCCGCCGCCGCCGCCGAGCCGGAGCCGGAGGCCGAGCCCGCCGAGCAGCCGGCCGCCGCCGAGCCCGAGCCCGCCAAGGAGCCCGCCGCCGAGCCCGAGCCCGAGCCCGAGCCCGCCACGGCGGCCACGCCGAAGCCGCGCCGCACCCGCCGCAAGGCCGCCGACGACGCGCCCGCCGAGCCCGTGGCGCAACCGCGCCGCGCGCCCCGTGACTACGGCGACGCGCCGCCGATGGTGCGCGCGCACGCCAAGTACGTGCGCACCTCGGCGCGCAAGGCGCGCCTGGTCTGCGACCACATCCGCGGCAAGTCGGTGCCCGAGGCGCGGGCGATCCTCGCCCACGCCAGCCGCGACGTCGCGCGCGACTGGTCCAAGCTGCTGGAGTCGGCGGTCGCCAACGCCGAGCACAACCACGAGCTGATCGGCGACGAGCTTCGCATCCACGCCGTCAAGGCCGACGAGGGGCCGACGCTGAAGCGCTTCCGTCCGCGCGCCATGGGGCGCGCGACGAAGATCCGCAAGCGCACGAGCCACCTCTCGATAACCCTCACACCGACGGACGGGGAGCGCTAGATGGGACAGAAGGTCCATCCCGAGTCCATGCGCGTGGGCTACATCCACGACTGGAAGTCCAACTGGTTCAACGAGAAGCACTTCTCGGACTACCTCGCCGAGGACGTCGCGATCCGCAACCACATAACGGGCAAGCTCTCGCACGCCGGCCTGTCGGACATCACGATCCGCAAGGACGCAAACGAGGTCGAGGTCAACATCCACACGGCCCGTCCGGGCATCGTGATCGGCAAGTCCGGCTCCGAGGTCGACGCGCTGCGCAAGGACCTGCACCGGATCACGCGCAAGCAGATCAAGGTCAACATCCTCGAGATCAAGCGCCCCGAGCTCGACGCCAAGCTCGTCGCCCAGTCCGTCGCCGAGCAGCTGCAGAACCGCGTCGCCTTCCGGCGCGCGATGAAGCGCGCCCTGACGAGCGCCATGCGCTCGGGCGCC
>JBKHXR010000079.1:0-16011 GCA_046565905.1 Thermoleophilia bacterium
CCCCGCCGGCGCCCTCGGCGGACGACCGCGAGCCGCTCGTGATCCCGTCGATCATCGCCCCGGAGCCGGAGCCGGAGCCGGAGCCGGAGCCGGAGCCGGAGCCGGAGCCGGAGCCCGAGCCGGAGCCGGAGCCGGAGCCGGAGCCCGAGCCGGAGCCGGAGCCCGAGGCGGAGCCGGAGCCGGAGGCCGAGCCCGAGCCGGAGCCCGAGCCGGAGCCGGAGCCGGAGCCCGAGCCGGAGCCGGAGCCCGAGCTCCCGCGCAGCGGGAGCATCCCGCCGCCGGGAACCGAGCCCACCCCCGTCGCCGCGGAGCAGCCGCCCTCACGCGGCGAGGGCCTGCTCGACCGGATCCGGCGCCTGCTGGGCCGCTGACAGGAGCGCCGAGCGGCACGCGACAGCGGCCGGCGCCCGCGTGCGGACGGCGATCGCGGCGTCAGAGCGAGCAGTCGTCGGCGTCGACGACGTCGGCGCGCATGTTGCGCTGCATCATCCGCAGCGCGGCTTGGGCGAGATCCGGATGGATCCCGGCGACCGCGTCGCGCGGCACCGCGACGCGGAAGCGGCGGACGTACGCATCCAGCGCCGAGTACAGGATGCACTGCTCCGTCACCTGGCCGACGAGCACGATCCGCTCGACCTCCTGCTCGCGCAGCAGGTACTCCAGTTGGGTCTCGTAGAAGATCGAGTGGCGCGCCTTGGCGATGAACCACGTGCCCTCGCCGGGCGCTATCGGCTCGACGAGCTCGCGTGCACGTCCCGCGACGGCGCGCCGGATCAGCTCGGGGCGCCCTGCGCTCCAGTCGCCGTAGTTGTCGTTGACGTAGACGACGGGCGTCCCGTGCTCGTGCGCGCGCTCGACGAGGCGCCGCATCGCCGGCAGCGCCTCGCGCACCGACTCGACGAGCACGTCGGCGTCCTCGTGGGCGTACTCGTTGAGCATGTCGATGACGATCAGCGCGTTCTTCACGCGCGGTGCCCTACCCGGAGACGACCGCGATCAGACCGCGACGGCGAGGCGCTTGGCTCGCCACCGACCCGCGTGCCGGATCACGCCCGTGCGCGCACGACCCGAGGCCCACGGCCGACGGCCGACGGCCGACGGCCGTACGACCGCCGGCAACGAAGCCGACATCATTGCGGCATGCTCGTCCGCCACGCCGATCCCGAGCGCGACGCTGCCGCATGCGCCGCGATCTACGCGCCGTACGTCGACGCCAGCGGCGTCTCGTTCGAGGACGTCGCGCCGAACGCCGAGCAGTTCGCCGCCCGGATGGCCGAGACGTCCCGGCGCTACCCATGGCTCGTGCTCGAGCACGACGGCCGCGTCGCCGGCTACGCCTACGCGTCGCGGCACCACCCGCGCGCGGCGTATCGCTGGGCGGCGGACGTCGCCGTCTACGTCGAGCCCGCGTCGCAGGGACGCGGCGCCGGGCGCCGGCTGTACGAGGCGCTGCTGGAGCTGCTGCGCCGTCAGCGACTGCGCAGCGCCTGCGCCGCGATCGCGATGCCCAACGAGGCGAGCGTCGGCCTGCACCGCGCGCTCGGCTTCGAGCACGCCGGAACGTACCGCGACATCGGCTGGCGCGACGTGTCGTGGTGGCAACTGCAGCTCGCGCCAGCCGGGCGCGACGGCCGCCCGCCGCCGGAGCCGCTCGAGCCGCAGCGGCTGTGAGCGACGACGGCGACCTGTTCGTCGGGATCGACCTCGGCACGCAGGGGGCGCGGGCGCTCGTGGTGGCCGCCGACGGGACGGTCGCCGGCAGCGGGGCCGCGCCTGTGTCCGGCCGGCGGGAAGGCGACGCGCACGAGCAGTCGCCGCAGCGCTGGTGGGAGGCAGCTGCCGCCGCCTGCCGCGACGCGCTCGCCGAAGTCGCCGCCGAGCGCGTCCGCGCCGTGGCGACCTGTGGAACGTCGGGCACGATCGTCCTCGTCGACCCCGACGGCGTGCCGCTGACCCAGGCGCTGATGTACGACGACGGCCGCGCCTCCGTGCAGGCGCGGCGGCTCGGCGTCGCGGCGTCGTGGGCGCTGCCGAAGCTGTACTGGCTGCTCGAGCACGAGCCGGCCGCGGCCGCCGCCGGCGTCCGCGTCGCCCACCAGCCCGACATCGTCACGCGCCGGCTCGTCGGCCACCCGGTCGCCTCCGACGAGAGCCATGCGCTCAAGACCGGCTACGACGCCCAGCGCGGCTGCTTCGCCCGGCCCGCAGGCGACGAGGTGTCGCACCTCCTGCCCGACGTCGTGGCGCCGGGCGACCAGCTCGGCGCCGTCTGCGCCCAGGCGGCCGCCGACACCGGGCTGCCGCGCGGCGCAGCGGTGATCGCCGGGATGACCGACGGCTGTGCGGCGCAGATCGCGGCGGGCGCCCTGCAGCCCGGCGACGTGAACTCGGTGCTCGGCACGACGCTCGTCCTCAAGGGCTGCTCGCCGCAGCGCATCGAGGACCCGGCGCACGGCGTCTACTCGCACCGCTCGCCAGACGGCGGCTGGCTGCCGGGAGGGGCGTCGAGCAGCGGGGCGGGCGTGCTGCCCGCGACGTTCCCCGGCCGCGACCTCGACGACCTCGGCCGGCGTGCGGCCGAGCACGAGCGCACGCGCGTGCTGGCCTATCCGCTCGTGTCGCGCGGCGAGCGCTTCCCGTTCGCGGCGCCCGCCGCGGAGGCCTTCGTGCTCGGCACGCCGTCGGGCGAGGGCGAGCACGCGGCGGCCCTGATGCAGGGCGTGGCGCTCGTCGAGCGGCTGTGCCTCGATCGGCTGGCGAGCCTCGGCGCGCCCACCGGCGGCGTGCTCAGCCTGACCGGCGGCGCCACGCGCAACCGCGCGTGGTGCCAGCTGCGAGCCGACGCGCTCGGACGCCGCGTGCGCCTGCCGGAGCAGTCCGGGTCCGCCTTCGGCATGGCGATCCTGGCGGCGGCGGCATCGCGCGGCGAGCCGGTCGCGCAGGCCGCGCGGCGGATGTCTCGCACGCGCGCCGAGATCGACCCGCGCGAGCGGATGCGCGAGCACCTCGACGAGCAGTACGGCCGTCTCGTAGCCGAGCTGCGGCGGCGCGGCTGGCTGACGGCGTAGCCGCCGTGCCACGGTGGCCGGCAGCGGCCCTGCGGCGCAGGTAGGGTCGAGGCATGGACGCGCCGACGGTCAGCGGGACCGATCCGCGGGCGGCGGGCCGCGCCGCGCTCGAGCGCGCCGCCTGGGCCGAGGCGCGGGCGCACTTCGAGGAGGCCGTCGCCGCGGGTGGCGCCCCGGAGGCGTGGGAGGGCCTGAGCCGCGCCGCCTGGTGGCAGGGCGACCAGGAGGCGACGTTCGCCGCGCGGGAGTGCGCCTATCGCGCGTACCGCCGGGGCGAGGATCCGTGCGGCGCGGCGCGGATGGCGATGTGGCTGGCCTCCGACCACCTCGACTTCCGCGGCGACGATGCCGTCGCGTCGGCCTGGCTGCGCCGCGGGCGCGGCCTGCTGGCCGACTGCGAGCCCTGCGCCGAGCACGGGTACGTCGCTCTGCTGCAGGCCGACATCGCGCTGCTCGCCGAGTCCGATCCGGCGACTGCCGCGCGCCTGGCGCAGGAGGCGCTCGACCTCGGACGCAGGATCCCCGACGCCGGAGTGGAGGTCGTCTCGCTCGCGATCCTCGGCAGCGCGCTGGTCGCCTGCGGCGACATCGCGGACGGGCTCGCGCGCCTGGACGAGTGCGCGGCGCTGGCGGTCGGCGAGGAGTTCCCGGAGACGGCCGCGCCGGGCTGGGCGCTGTGCCACACCGTCTCGGCCTGCGCGGACGCCGGCGACTTCGGTCGCGCCGCACAATGGTGTCGCGCCCTGCACAGATGGTCGGCGGCGTGGCACGCGCGGCACTTCTTCGGCATCTGCCGCACCGCCTACGGCGAGGTGCTCGCGACAGGCGGCGACTGGCCGTCGGCCGAGCAGGAGCTCGAGAGCGCGATCGAGGACCTGCGCAGCACGCGGCCCGCGCTCGCGGCGCCGACCTCCGTCCGGCTTGGCAGGCTGCGGATGCGGCAGGGCGATCTGGAGGGGGCGCGGGCGCTGTTCGAGTCCGCGCTGCCGCTGCCGCACGCGATCCTCGCCGTCGGCGAGCTGGCTCTCGTGGGGCGCGATGCGGCGGCGGCGGCCGATGCGGCGGACCGCGTGCTGCGCCGTCTGGGCGACGCCAGCGTACTGGACCGCTTTCCGGCGCTCGAGCTGCTCGCGCGCGCTCGAGCCGACGGGGGCGATGCGCACGGCGCGGGCGCCGCTGCCGGCGAGCTCGAGCGCGTGGCGGCGCGGCTCGCCACCCCATATATGCGCGGTCGTGCGCGCATGGTCAGCGCGCACGTCCTCGCGGCCGCCGGCGAGCACGACGGCGCGCGGCAGGCGGCCGAGGACGCCGCCGACCTCTTCGCGGCGTGCGCGGCGCCGTACGAGGCCGCCAGCGCCAGGCTGCTCCTGTCGGCGGCGCTCGAGGCGCTCGGCCGGCGCGAGCGCGCGCAGGCAGAGGCGCGCGCCGGACGCGATGCGCTGGCGCTGCTCGGCGCGCGCGCACACGACCGCCCACCGGCGAGCGACGAGCTCAGCGCGCGCGAGCTCGACGTGCTGCGACTCGTGGCGCAGGGATGCAGCGACGCCCAGATCGCCGAACGGCTGTTTCTCAGCCCCCACACCGTCCACCGCCACATCGCGAACGTCCGGACGAAGCTCCGCGTCCCCTCACGGGCGGCCGCCGTGGCGCACGCCACCCGTCACGGGCTGCTCTGACCGGCCGCTGGCCGTTTGCGGCCATCCCGCGAGATGGCCGGTCCCGGTGAAGTCGCGCGCGGCGGCATGGGCGACAGTCGCCCGATGGCCGAGATCTCCTTCACCACCAGCGTCGACGAACTGCGCCTGCGCCTCGGCGGCGGCGTGCACGAGCCCGCTGACGCGTTCTACGAGGACAGCTGCACGCTGTTCAACTCGATGATCGACCGGCGGCCGCGCCTCGTCGCCGAGTGCGTCGCCGTCGACGACGTCGTGGCGGCGCTGGCGTTCGCCCGCGACCACCAGCTGCCGGTCGCCGTGCGCGCCGGCGGGCACTCCGTCGCCGGCCTGTCGCTCTGCGACGACGGCGTCGTGCTCGACGTCCGCGGGATCGCCGGCGTCGCGGTCGATCCGGACCGGCGTGTCGTGCGCGTCGGCGGCGGGGCGACGTGGGCGGGCGTCGACCGCGCGACGCAGGTCCACGGCCTCGCCACGACCGGCGGCCGCGTCTCGACGACCGGCGTGGCGGGCCTGACGCTCGGCGGTGGCTCGGGCTGGCTCGAGCGCAAGCACGGGCTGGCGTGCGACAACCTCGTCGCCGCCGCGCTCGTGACCTGGGACGGCCGGATCGTGCGCGCCTCGCGGGACGAGCATCGCGAGCTGCTGTGGGCGCTGCGCGGCGGCGGCGGCAGCTTCGGCGTCGTGACCGCGCTCGAGCTCGCGCTGCATCCGCTCGAGCCCGAGGTCTGGGCCGGGATCGCGCTGTTCGACGCCGCCCGCGCGCACGAAATCGTCCGTACGTTCCGCGACGTCATGAACGCCGCGCCGCGCGAGCTGTCGCTTGCGTGCGCGTTCTTCACGGCTCCCGACGAGGAGGACGTGCCGGCGCGGCTGCGCGGCCGGCCGGCGGTCGCGATCCTCGGCATGTGGGCAGGGAACGCGGCCGACGGCGAGCGAGCGCTCGCGCCGATCCGCGCGCTCGCCCCCGACGCCGACCTCTTCGGCCCGACCGGCTACGCCGACTTTCAGTGCTCCGTCGACGACCCGCCCGGCTACCGCAACCACTGGACCGCCGAGAGCGTCGTCGACCTGCCCGAGGCGGCGATCGACGCGCTGGTGCGCCGCGCGACCGAGCTGCCGGCGGGGCCCTCGCAGCTGTTCGTCGTGGCGTGGGGTGGGGCGGTCGCCGGGTTCGGCCCCGATCACTCGCCGCTCGCCGGGCGCGAGGCGCGCTTCATCGTTCACCCGCTGCTGCTCTGGGAGGACCCGGCCGACGACGAGCGCTGCCGGGCGGTCGCGCGCGCCTTTCGCGGCGACATGCGGCGCTGGTCGATCGGCGCCACGTACCCGAACTTCCTCGGCGACGAGGGTGCCGCGCGGATGAGCGCGGCGTTCGGAGCGAGCGCTGCGCGCCTGGCCGCCGTCAAGAGCGTCTGGGACCCGCACGGCCTCTTTCGCACGCACCAGGCGGTCCGGGCGACGGCGGCGGCGGCGCCGCTCACGGCTCGCTGAGCGCCGCGAGCCACCCAGGCGGTACTCGGTCGGCGGCAGCGCGGGCCGAGAAAACGGGGAGCAGGCTTCCCGACCGGCTCGACGCGCGCGTCGACGCGTCCCGGCGCGACGTCGACAGCCGCGCCTGACCCGCCAGCCGCTCGCGCCGGCGCTCTGCGGGCGTGCCGGGACCGCCACCGCCACGGCGCGGTGCGGTCCCGCCGGGCCGCGATCGGACCGCACAGCGTCGGCTGTGCGGCTCGCGCCGTCGGACATCCGTCCAGCAGCGGTCCGGCGATCGCGCTCGTCCGTCCGTCCGCTCTGGACGCCGCGACTGGACGTATCGCCGCTGAGGCTCCGAGAGACCTCACGTGTCCAGCCGTCCCACACGCACCCTCAGCGTCCTGCTCGCGGCCCTCGCGCTCGGCACCGCCGCCGCCCCCGCCCAGGCCGCCAACGACCCGCTGCTGCCCGAGCAGTGGGCGCTCAGCACGCCGAGCGCGACCGGCGCCGCCGAGGCCTGGACGCAGTCGCGCGGCGACGGCGTCGTCGTCGCGGTCCTCGACAGCGGCGTCCAGCTCGACCATCCCGATCTCGCCGGCAGCCTCTGGACGAACCCGCGCGAGGTCGCCGGCAACGGCGTCGACGACGACCGCAACGGCTTCGTCGACGACGTGCACGGCGCCAACATCATCTCGCCCCGCTCGAGTGCGAACGACGACGAGGGGCACGGCACGCACGTCGCCGGCATCGTCGCGGCGCGCGCCGGCAACGCGACCGGCGGCGTCGGGATCGCGCCCGGCGCGCGAATCATGGTGGTCAAGGTGCTGGACGCAAACCGCTCCGGCAACTCGTCGCTGCTGGCGCGCGGCATCCGCTACGCGATCGACCACGGCGCTCGCATCCTCAACATCTCGCTCAACGGCGACGGCACGAGCGCGGACCTCGACGAGGCGCTGCGCTACGCCAACGACAACGGCGCGAGCGTCGTGACGTCCGCCGGCAACAACGCCCGCAACCTCGACCTGTCGCCCTCCTATCCCGCGTCGTCGCCGCTGCCGGCGGTGCTCAGCGTGACCGCGATCGAGCCTTCCGGAAGCCTGCTGTCGGTTGCCAACCGCGGCCTGAACTCCGTCGACATCGCCGCGCCCGGCGCGTCGATCCTGTCGACCGCCCGCGGCTCGCGCTACGAGCACCGCGCCGGCACCTCGATGGCCGCTCCCTTCGTCGCCGGCTCGCTCGCGCTGCTCGCCGCCGCGCGGCCCGATCTTCCCCAGTCCATGCTGCGCGCCGCGCTGCTGCAGAGCGCTCCGCGGTCGGGGTCGCTCGCCGGCATGCTCGGCTCCGGCAGGCTCGACGTCGGCGCCGCCATGCACCGCATGCTGCCCGGCTCGATGTGGAACGGCGGCGCGCCGGCCGCTGCGAAGGCACGCGTGAAGCTGCTCGCCAGAAAGCGCGTGCGGGCCGGTCGCGCCGCAACCGTGCGCTGGCGCACAAGCGGTGAGACGCGGGTCGCGAAGTGGCGCGTGCTGCTCGACGGCCGCCGCGTCGCGACCGTCGCCAAGGGCAAGCGCTCGATGGTGCGCAAGCGGATCAGCCGCGCCGGCCGCCACCGCTGGAAGGTCGTCGGCGTCGACGCCAGGGGCAACTCCGTGGTCTCCGCCGCCCGCAGCTTCCGCGTAGTCCGCGCGCGCTAGGAGCCTGTCGCAAGAGTCCTCGGGGCGCGCACCGCGCGGCCGCGTCAGCCGATCACTCGGCGGGGCAGTCAGCGGGGCAGTCGGCCAGCAACCATCTCGCGCGCGCACGCGAGAGCGCACCGCCGACGACCCGTTGCAGGCGCGACCGGCGCCACAGCACGGCAATCACCCCCGCGATTCGACGCCGCGCTATCCTGCTGCGCAAGACCTGCGCCCCGCAGGTCGTTTTTCTGTCCTCTCGCCGTCACGGAGCTACCGCATGGCCCGCGGAGACGTGCGCATCGCTGTGACCCTCGCCTGCGAGGCTTGCAAGCGGCGCAACTACCAGACGAACAAGTCCAAGCGCAACAACCCCGACCGCATCTCCCTGCGCAAGTACTGCAAGTGGTGCAAGGAGCACACGAGCCACCGGGAGACCCGGTAGCACTCACGACCCACCGCATTTCATGGCCCGAAACCGCCAGCGCGCGAAAGATCGCAAGCAGCAGAAGCTCCACCGGGAGAACGTCCCGGGGTCGCTCGACCACGCCTCCGGCGAGGTCGACAAGGTCGAGGCTTCGATCGTCGCCGGAGCAGCCGGCATTCCCGACGACAGGGTCGACGTCGACGACGAATCGTCCGCCGAGGTCGAGCTCGAGGAGGACCACGACGCCGGTACGGTCGAGGACGGGCGCCTCGGCAGGGGAGCGGGCGATCTGTCGCCGTCGGCCGCCGCGCCGCCGCGCAAGGGCGGCCCGCGGCTGCTCAACTTCTTTCGCGCCTGCGCCGCCGAGCTCAAGCGCGTCGACTGGCCGAACCGTCGTCAGGTCGGTCAGGCCACGGCCGTCGTCCTGGGCTTCGTCGTCGTCGCGGGGGCCTTTCTCGGCCTCGCCGACGTCGTCGCGCAGAAGATCGTCGACTTCATCCTCTAACTCCGAACTCCGAGAGAACCAATGTTTCGCTGGTACGTCGTAAACACCTATTCAGGGCACGAGAACAAGGTCAAGCAGAACCTCGAGCACCGTGTCGTCTCCCTGAACCAGAAGCGCAACGTCCGCCAGGTCGTCGTGCCGACCGAGTCCGTGTCCGAGATGAAGGACAACCAGAAGGTCACGGTCGAGAAGCGCACGATGCCCGGCTACGTGCTCGTGAACATGGAGCTCAACGAGGACTCTTGGGGCCTGGTCAAGGGCACCCCGGGCGTCACGGGCTTCGTCGGAGCATCCAACGAGCCGGTCCCGCTGACGCAGGCGGAGGTCGACCGTCTCCTGCATCGCGAGGTCGCGGTGCGCGAGCGCAAGAAGGCGACGTTCTCGATCGGCGAGAGCGTCAAGGTCATCTCCGGACCGCTGTCGGACTTCTCCGGCGAGATCTCCGAGATGAACGAGGACGCATCGCGTCTGAAGGTGCTTGTGTCAATCTTCGGTCGCGAGACGCCGGTCGAAGTCGGATTCGACCAGGTCAAGAAGATCTAGAGGCGCGTACACGGCTAATGGCAAAAAAGGTTCTCACCCAGATCAAGCTGCAGGCCGTCGGCGGCCAGGCCAGCCCGGCTCCGCCGGTCGGTCCCGCCCTGGGCCAGCACGGCATCAACATCATGGAGTTCTGCAAGGCGTTCAACGCGCAGACCCAGGGCGACGCCGGGACCACGATCCCCGTCGTCATCACCGTCTACGAGGACCGCTCGTTCACGTTCGTGACGAAGACGCCGCCGGCCGCCGTGCTCATCAAGCAGGCGATCAACCTCGACAAGGGCTCCGGCGAGCCGCACCGGGTCAAGGTCGGCACGATCACCGAGGCGCAGCTGCGCGACATCGCGCAGCGCAAGCTCGAGGATCTCAACGCGCACGACCTCGACCAGGCGTCGAAGATCATCGCCGGCACGGCGCGGAGCATGGGAGTCGACGTTGTCTAAGCACGGAAGGACCTTTCTGGAGGCGCGCTCGCAGGTCGATCGCGAGCGCGAGTTCACGCCGGCGCAGGCCGTGCAGCTGGTCAAGTCGCTGCCCGGACCGAAGTTCAACGAGACCGTCGAGATCCACGTCCGCACCGGGCTGAACGTGCGCCACGCCGACGAGCAGCTGCGCGGCACGATCGCGCTGCCCAACGGCCTCGGCAAGGAGGTCAAGATCGCCGTCTTCGCCCAGGGCGACAAGGCGCGCGAGGCCGAGGAGGCGGGCGCCGACGTCGTCGGCGCCGAGGATCTCGCCAAGCGCGTGGAGGAGGGCTTCACCGACTTCGACGTCGCGATCGCGACGCCTGACCTGATGCCGGTCGTCGGCCGTCTGGGCCGCGTGCTCGGTCCCCAGGGCAAGATGCCCAATCCCAAGGTCGGCACCGTCACGATGGACGTCGGCCGCGCCGTCTCCGAGGCCAAGGCCGGCAAGATCGAGTACCGCACCGACCGCACCGCGATCGTGCACCTGCCGATCGGCAAGAAGGACTTCTCCGAGCGCCAGCTGCTCGAGAACTACGCCGCCGTCATCGATGAGCTGATCCGGGCGAAGCCGTCCGCCGCCAAGGGGCGCTACCTGCGCACGATCACCATGGCCTCGACGATGGGGCCCGGCGTCAAGGTCGACCCGTCCCGCACCCGCGACATCCTCGAGGAGGCCGCTCCGGCGACAGCCGCGTGAGCGTCCATCTCTGAGGCCACCGCAGACCCCGGGCTGCCGCTGACGCACAGCGTCTGGCAGAAGTCCCGGCGAGGAGGCAGATGAACCGAGAGCAGAAAGCCGCGGTGATCGAGGAGATCAGCGCACAGATCCAAGAGTCCGAAGCAGTCTTCGCGGTCGACTATCGCGGGATCACGGTCGCGCAGGCCGCCGAGCTGCGCACGAAGCTGCGCGACGCCGACGCGTCGCTTCGCATCGTCAAGAACACGCTCACGATCCGCGCCGCCGACCAGGCCGGAGCGGAGGTCCTCAAGCCCGTGCTCGAGGGGCCGACGGCGCTGACCTTCGCTCGCGGGGATGCGGCCACGGCGGCCAAGGCGGTCGCCGACTACGCCCGCGCGACGGGGCTGCTGCCGTTCAAGGGCGGGCTGATGAACGGCGAGGCGCTCGCGCCCGACCAGATGACCGCGATCGCGCGGCTTCCCTCGCGCGACGTGCTCAACGCGCAGTTCGTGAACATCGTCGCCTCGCCGCTGACCGGCCTCGTGACGAGCCTCTCGAATCTGATCAGCGGGCTGGCGCGCCAGCTCAGCCAGGTCGCCGAGAAGAAGGAGGCCGGCGAGATCCCCGCCGGCGAGGCACCTGCGGGCGCCGCCGCCGAGCCGGAGGCTGCGGCTGCGGAGCCTGACGCTGCGGCCGCCGAGCCCGAGGCTGCTGCTGCGGAGCCGGAGGCCGCTGCTGCGGAGCCCGAGGCCGCTGCTGCGGAGCCCGAGGCCGCTGCCGCGGAGCCCGCTGCGGATTCCCCACCTGAGCCCCAGGCCGCTGAGGCCGAGGCGCCTGTCGAGCCCGAAGCCGCCGCCGAAGCAGAGGCGGCGCCGGCGGACGACACCTCATCTGACACTGACGAAGAGAAGGAGTAACCCATGGCCCAGTCCACATCGGAGTGGATCGACGAGCTCAAGAGCATCTCGGTCCTCGAGCTGAGCGAGCGCATCAAGGCCCTCGAGGAGGAGTTCGGCGTCTCGGCGCAGGCGGCGGCCGTGGCAGCCCCGGCGGGCGGCGGCGGCGGCGACGGCGGCGGCGCCGCCGCCGAGGAGGAGCAGACCGCGTTCGACGTCGTCCTGACGGCTGCCGGCGACAAGAAGATCCAGGTCATCAAGGTCGTCCGCGCGGCCACCAGCCTCGGCCTCAAGGAGGCCAAGGCGCTCGTCGACGAGGCCCCCAAGCCGATCCGCGAGGGCGTCGACAAGGACGAGGCCGAGAAGCTCAAGCAGGAGCTCGAGGAGGCCGGCGCGACGGTGGAGATCAAGTAGCGAGACGTCGTTCGACCGAGCTGTTGGTCTAGGAGGGGCGCCCAGCGGGCGCCCCTCCTCGGTTGTGATGTCGGTGGCCGAACCGCAGGGCCGGTGCGCCGACGGCCGGCTGTGGGCCGGCCGCCAGCTTCGCCCGATGCCCGTGATGCTCGGGCGGGACCGCTGGCGTCGTGGGGTGTGGCGGTACGCCTCGAACATCGTCATCGCCCAGCCTCCCGCTCGCCGGCGCGACACCACACCCACGACCGCACGCAGCTCCCCGCGGCGGCCGGATGCGAGCTACTCGACCGCCTCGTCCACCGCGTCGGGGTACGCGATGACCTCGAGGCGCTGGCCGCCAGGCGCGTCCAGGTAGAACGAGCGGCTGCCGTCGCGGTGCTCGCTGATCTCCGCGCCGTGCGAGGCCGCCCGTCGCTCGAGTTCCTCGCCGGACACCTTGAAGGCCAGGTGGTCGGGATGCTGCTCGGCCGTCACGAACGCGAGCTTCGCGCCGCCGGCCTCGATCAGGCCCCACGTCGGATCGGCGTAGAGCACGCGCGCGCCGGGGACGGTCCGCAGCCACCACTCGATCGCCGTCGCGATATCCGGAACCTGCTGAGCCACATGGTCAAACCGCATGTCACGAGGCTAATCGCTGCCGCACCCGAGCATCGCGCTCCCGCCGTGCCGCCGACCGCTCCGCGACGACGCGCGCGCGAAGCTGGCCCCATGCGACAGATCGCGCTACGCTGCCGGGGTCAGCCGATAGTCGTAGCCGCCTCCCGAATGGGTTTCGCGCCCACATAGCGCGAACTTCGAGGCGGGGTCCGTGAGAGCTGACAGCCCCCTGCGGGGGCCGCTTCTTGCTGTGCTATCCTGGCGAGTCCGCGCCTGAAGGCCGATGGCCGCGGCGCCACGCCCCCCGATGCTGTCCTCTCCGACCCCTTGAGGAGTCGCCGCCTTGCCCCCTGTTGACGCCCCCCGGACGCGCCGTAGCTTTGCGCGCCTGAACCGTGTTCACGACGTCCCCAACCTCATCGACATCCAGCGCCGCTCGTTCGCGTGGCTGACGGATCCTGAGAAGGGCGGTCTCCGGGAGACGATCTCGGACATCTCGCCGATCGAGGACTACACCGGAAACCTGGCCGTCGACTTCGGCGAGTTTCACTTCGACGACCCCGTCGCCTCGATCGAGGAGTGCCGCGAGAAGGATCTGACGTACGCCCGCCCGCTGACCGTCACCGTCGCGTTCGTCAACCGCGAGACCGGCGAGATCCGCGAGCAGTCGGTGTTCATGGGCGACTTCCCGTGGATGACCGAGCGGGGCACGTTCATCATCAACGGCACCGAGCGGGTCGTCGTCACGCAGCTCGTCCGCTCCCCCGGCGCCTACCTGATGGAGGCCAAGGACCGCGAGAAGCAGGTCTTCATCGCGAACCTGATGCCGGCCCGCGGCTCGTGGCTGGAGCTCGAGATCGACAAGAAGGGCAAGGTCTTCGTCCGGATCGACCGCAAGCGCAAGCTGCCGGTCACCGTGCTGCTGCGCGCGATGGGCTACGCGACCGACGAGGAGATCCTCGGCCTCTTCGACAACAGCCTCTACATCCGCAACACGATCGACGCCGACACAGAGCCGACCAAGAACGAGGAGGGCGCGCTCGTCGAGCTGTTCAAGAAGCAGCGCCCCGGCGAGCCGCCGAGCGTCGACAACGCCCGCGCGCTGCTGCACCAGCTGTTCTTCGATCCCAAGCGCTACGACCTCACGCGCGTCGGCCGCTACAAGCTCAACGCGCGCCTGGGCCTCGACATCGACCTCGAGACCCGCACGCTGACGCACGACGACATCCTCGCCCTCGTCAAGGAGCTCGTCTCCCTGCCGCGGATCCTCGGCATGCCCGAGGAGCCCGAGGTCGAGATCAAGGACTACGCCGCCGAGGCGCAGACCTACCCGCGCGAGGCCGTCGGCGAGCATCTCGACGAGTACGAGCACTTCGGCAACCGCCGCCTGCGGACCGTCGGCGAGCTCATCCAGGAGGCCTTCCGGATCGGCCTGTACCGGATGGAGCGCGTCGTGCGCGAGCGCCTGACGACCGAGGACGCCGACACGATCACGCCGCAGACGATCATCAACATCCGCCCGGTCGTCGCCGCCCAGAAGGAGTTCTTCGGCTCCTCGCAGCTCAGCCAGTTCATGGACCAGACGAACTCGCTGGCCGGCCTGCGCCACCGGCGCCGCCTGAGCGCCCTCGGCGCCGGCGGCCTGACGCGCGAGCGCGCGCCGATCGAGGTGCGCGACGTGCACCCGACCCACTACGGCCGCATGTGCCCGATCGAGACGCCGGAGGGACCGAACATCGGCCTGATCGGCTCGCTGTCGAGCTACGCCGAGGTGTCCGAGCACGGCTTCGTGACGACGCCCTACCGCGTCGTCAAGGACGGCAAGGTCACCGGCGAGGTCGTGCGCTACGACGCCACGCAGGAGGAAGAGCTCAAGATCGCGCAGGCCAACCACCCGATCGACGACAACGGCAGGCTGCTCGGCGACGAGGCCGTCTGCCGGACGCTCGCGGGGCAGTACGTGACGGTCGATCCCAGCGAGGTCGACCTGATGGACGTCTCGCCCGAGCAGATCTGGTCGGTCACGACGGCGATGGTCCCGTTCCTCGAGCACGACGACGCCAACCGCGCGCTGATGGGCTCCAACATGCAGGCCCAGGCGGTGCCGCTGCTGAAGACCGATGCCCCGATCGTCGGCACCGGCATGGAGCGGCGCGCCGCGCTGGACAGCGGCGACGTGCTGCTGGCCGGCAACGGCGGGACGGTCAGCTACGTCGACGCCGAGCGCATCGAGGTGGAGACCGACGGCGGCGGCAAGGACGAGTACATCCTCGACAAGTACCGCCGCTCCAACCAGGGCACGCTGATCCACCAGAAGCCGTCGGTATCCGCCGGCGCGACGGTCGCAGCCGGCGACGTGCTCGCCGACGGCTCGGCCACCGACCACGGCGAGATGGCGCTGGGCAAGAACCTGAAGGTCGCCTTCATGTCCTGGGAGGGCTACAACTTCGAGGACGCGATCATCCTCTCCAAGCGCCTGGTCAAGGACGACGAGCTCACCTCGATCCACATCGAGGAGTACGAGATCGACGCCCGCACGACCAAGCTCGGCGACGAGGAGATCACCCGCGACATCCCCAACCGCTCCGAGGAGTCGCTGCGCAACCTCGACGACCGCGGCATCGTCCGCGTCGGCGCCGAGGTCGGCTCGGGCGACCTGCTCGTCGGCAAGGTCACGCCGAAGGGCGAGACCGAGCTGACGGCCGAGGAGAAGCTGATCCGCGCGATCTTCAAGGAGAAGGCACGCGAGGTCCGCGACACGTCGCTGAAGGTGCCGCACGGCGAGGGCGGCGTCGTGATCGACGTCATGACCTTCAGCCGCGACGCCGGCGACGACCTGCCGCCGGGCGTCAACCACCTCGTGCGCGTGTTCGTCGCCAAGAAGCGCAAGATCTCCGAGGGCGACAAGCTCGCCGGCCGCCACGGCAACAAGGGCGTCATCTCGAAGATCGTCGACGAGGCCGACATGCCGTTCATGGAGGACGGCACGCCGGTGGACGTGATCCTCAACCCGCTCGGCGTCCCGAGCCGGATGAACGTCGGTCAGCTGCTGGAGACCCACCTCGGGTGGGCCGCGGCCGAGGGCTGGTACGACGACGGCACGCAGGCCTACAAGGATGCGCAGGCGCAGGCGGTCGACGGCCGACCGGGCAAGGTCTACACGGCCACGCCCGTCTTCGACGGCGCGTCCGTCGAGGACGTCGACAACGCGCTGGTCAGGTGGCAGGACGAGCACACCGGGCGCATCCGGATGGACATCGACAAGTCGCGCCGTCCGGGCACCCGCGCATCGGGCAAGTTCACGCTCTACAACGGCCGGACGGGCGAGCCGTTCGAGCAGCAGGTGACGGTCGGCTACATGTACATCCTCAAGCTGCTGCACCTCGTCGACGACAAGATCCACGCCCGCTCGACGGGCCCGTACTCGCTGGTCACGCAGCAGCCGCTGGGCGGCAAGGCGCAGTTCGGCGGCCAGCGCTTCGGCGAGATGGAGGTCTGGGCGCTGGAGGCCTACGGCGCTGCCTACACGCTGCAGGAGATGCTGACGATCAAGTCCGACGACACGGTCGGCCGCGTGAAGGCCTACGAGGCAATCG
>JBKHXR010000080.1:0-9966 GCA_046565905.1 Thermoleophilia bacterium
ACGACCACTAGACCCGCCGGCGTATGCCGGCTGCACGCATCCGAGCGCTGAGCCTGAGGGACCGCCCGACAGGGCACACTCCCCGGGTCGAGCCCATACACCTCCCCGTCATCGCAGTCGACGCCAACGGCGCCGACCTCGGTCCTGCCGAGGTCGCCGCCGGTGCGAACATCGCCGCCGCCGATGGCGTCCGCGTCCTGCTGTTCGGGCCGGCCGCCGAGCTGGGCGCCGCCGGCCCCGGGATCGAGGTCATCGACGCGCCGCAGTCGATCGCCAAGGAGGGCAACCCCGCGGCCGCCGCCCGCGCCAACCCCGAGTCCTCGATCGTCCGCGCCGCCCAGGCCGTCGCCGCCGGCGATGCCGACGCGCTCGTCTCGGCGGGCGCGACCGGCGCCGCGCTCGCCGCGGCGCTGTTCAACATCAAGCGCGACCGCGGGATCCTGCGTCCCGCGCTGGCGGCGACGATCCCCGTCCCTGGCATGCCCGTGACGCTCGTCGACGTCGGCGCGAACACCGAGGTGCGCGCCGAGCACCTCGTCCAGTTCGCGTTCATGGGCGCCGCGCTCGCGCAGGTCGTGCACGGCATCGACAAGCCGCGGATCGCGCTGCTGTCGGTCGGCGAGGAGGAGACGCGCGGCTCGCCGCTGACGATCGACGTCCACGCGCGGCTGGCGGCGATCGGCGGGCTGAACTTCGTCGGCAACATCGAGGGCCATGCGCTCGTCGAGGGCAAGGCCGACATCGTCGTGACCGACGGCTTCACCGGCAACGTCGCGCTGAAGGTCATGGAGGGGGTCTCGGACAAGATGATCGCGCTGCTCAGGCAGACCGCGACCTCTTCGACGCGCGCGAAGGCGGGCGGCGTCCTGATGGCTCCGGCGCTGCGCGCGTTTCGCGACGAGATCCACCCCGAGCTCGCCGGCGGGGCCTACCTGCTCGGGCTGCGCAAGCTCGGCGTCGTCGGCCACGGGCGCTTCACGAGCCGCGGTTTCGCGCAGGCGATCCTGCTCGCGGCGCGCGGTGTCAACGGCGACGTCACCGGCCGGACGCATGAGGCGCTCGAGCAAGCCGGTGCGCTGCGCAAGCGCAGCGACGCGCTGTCCGGCGCCACGAATACGGTTTCCGCGCAATGACCCGGGAAGAAGTCTTCGCGCTGATCCAGGCGCACCTCGTCGACGAGCTGGAGGTCGATCCGGCGCGGATCGACGACAGCACGAACTTCCGCGTCGATCTCGAAGCCGACTCGCTGGACCTCTACACCCTCGTCCAGGAGCTCGAGGATTCCTACGACGTCAAGATGACCGACGAGCAGGCGGCGAAGATCGTCACGGTCGGCCAGGCCGTCGACTTCGTCCTGGCGCACGCCGCCATCCACGAGCCCACCGAATCCTGAAGCTGCTCGACGAACTCCTCCAGGAGCTGCCGGAGCACCTCTACCGGCAGGTCTTCACGCATGCCTCCTGGACCGAGCGGCGCAGCGACTCCTACTCGCGGCTGGCATTCCTCGGCGACTCGGTGCTCGGTCTCGCGGTGACCTCGCACCTGTACCCGCGCCTGGAGGCCGAGCGCTTCGGAGCGGGCCGGCTGACGAAGATCCGCGCCCAGAGCGTCTCGGGCGTCTCCTGCCGCGCCGTAGCAGAGCGCCTCGGCGTGCCCGACAAGCTGCGCGCGACCGCGCCCGCCGGGATCGGCCAGAGCGCGGACTCGCTCGTGGAGACCGAGCGCGTGCTGGCCTCGGTGATCGAGGCGGTGATCGGCGCCTGCTATCTGCACGCGGGCTACGAGCGCACGGCGGCGGCGGTGGTCGATGCCTTCGAGCCGGAGATCAACAACGCGCTCGACAACCCCGTCGACTTCAAGTCGACGCTCCAGGAGCGCCTCGCCCGCCGGGCGGAGACCGTCGAGTACACGATCGCCTCGGAGGACGGCCCTCCGCACGACCGCACCTTCCAGGTGATCGCGAGCGTCGGCGGCGCGCCCGTCGGCCGTGGGGCAGGCCGCTCCAAGAAGCACGCCGAGCAGGAGGCCGCCAGGATCGCGCTGGAGACGCTGCACCCGCTCGAGCCGATGCAGACCCCCCAGCCCGCCGGCGAGGCGTGACGATGGTGGCCGCGTGCACCTGAGATCGGTCACCCTCAAGGGCTTCAAGTCCTTCCCCGATCGCACGAGGCTGGACTTCGGTCCCGGCGTGTCGGTCGTCGTCGGCCCGAACGGGTCGGGCAAGTCGAACATCACCGACGCGGTGCTGTGGGCGATGGGCGAGCAGTCGCCGCTCGCGGTCCGCGGGCAGTCGATGCGCGACGTCATCTTCGGCGGCGGCCGCGGCGTGCAGGCGCGCACGGCGGCCGAGGTCGAGATCGTCATCGACAACGCCGACGGCGCGGTCGACATGCCGATGGGCGAGATCTCGATCGTGCGGCGGCTGGACCGCTCCGGCGAGGGCGAGTACCGCCTCAACGGCGCGAAGTGCCGGCTCGTCGACGTGCTCGAGATCCTGTCCGACACGGGCCTCGGCAAGGAGATGCACTCGGTCGTCTCGCAGGGCCGCGTCGAGTCGATCGTCACGTCCAAGCCGAAGGACCGGCGGCTGCTGATCGAGGAGGCCGCGGGCCTGGGCAAGCACCGCAAGCGCCGCCGCCGCGCGCAGCTGAAGCTCGAGCGCACGCAGGACAACCTCGATCGGGCGCTCGACGTCGAGCGCGAGGCGCGCTCGCGGCTGCGGCCGCTCAAGCGCCAGGCCGAGGCTGCGGAGCTGCACGAGCGCCTGGAGCGCCAGTCCGTCGAGGCGCGCTGGGAGCTCGTGCGCGACCTCGCCCGCTCCCGCCGCGCCGAGCTCTGCGCGGCGCAGGACGTCGCGATCGCCGCCCGCGCCGCGCGCGAGGAGGCGCAGGTCGCGCTGGACGCCGTCGCCGCCCGTCGCGCCGACGCCGAGCAGGCGATGGCCCGCCGCAGCGAGCAGCGAGAGGCGCTGGCGCAGCGCGTCTACCGGGCGCGCTCGGCCGGCGAGCGCGTCGAGCTGCGCCTGGAGCGCACGCGCTCCACGGCGGAGGACCTGAAGGAGCGCGCCGAGCGCCGCACGCACGAGATGCGCGCGCTGCAGGCGCTCGCGGCAGCCGAGGGCGAGGCGGCAGCGGGCGCGGGTCAGGAGCGGATCGCCGCGCTGGAGGCCGAGCTCGAGGAGCTCGCCGCAGACCATGCGGCGCAGCTCGAGCGGGAGCTCGCGGGTCTCGAGCAGGCGCGCGCGGCCGCCGTCGCCGCAAGCGAGGACGGGCAGCGGTCCGTCGACGCGGCGCGCGCGCTGCTGGCCTCGGCGACCGCCGCCGCGGAGGCTGTGCGCGGCTCGCGCCGCGAGGCCGACCGCGGGCTGGAGGCCGCCCGCCGGGAGGCTGCGCGCGTCGGCGCAGAGCTCGCCGCCTGCAACCAGTTCCTGCGCACCCGCTCTGCCGCCGACGGCGCGCGGGGCGGTGCCGGATCGCAGTCGCTCGCCGACGCGCTCGAGGTCGCGCCCGGCTACGAGCGCGCCGTCGCGGCGGCGCTCGGCGGCATGCTGCGCGCGTCGCTCGCCGAGCGCCTGAGCGACGCCGCCGCGCTGCTCGATGCCGCCGGCAGCGACGGTGGTCGCGTCCTGATCGTCGACGCCGCCGCCGCCGCGCCCGCGCCCGCGGAGACGCCGCCGGCGCCCGGCGCGCGCCACCTCCGCGAGTTCCTCGGCGGCGACGATCGTGTGCTCGCGACGGCGCAGCGGCTGCTGGCCGACGCCTGGCTGGTCGAGGCGATCGAGCAGCTGTCGCCCGACTTCGCCGGCGTTGCCGTGACCCGCTCCGGGCGCCTCTGGCACGGGCGTCACCGTGAGGTCAGCCAGGCGCCCGAAGGGGGCGAGGAACGCGTGCTGGCGGAGCGAAACCGCCGCGACGAGCTGATCGCAGCCAGCCAGCAGGCGGTGCGCGCCGAGCAGGCCGCGCGCGGCGCGTGCGAGGCGGCCGACGGCGAGGTGGCCGCCGCCGACGCTTCGCGCGAGCAGGCCGACCGTGCGCTGCGCGAGGCGTCGCAGGCCCTGAGCGCGGCGGCCGAGGAGGCACGCCGCGCCGGCTGGCTGATCGAGCAGCGCCGCGCCGCGCCGCAGGAGGGTGCGTCGGCGGTGCGGCGCGCCCAGATCGAGGGCGAGCTCGCCGCCGAGCGGCGCGCGACCGAGCGTGCCGAGCGCGAGCGCGCCGAGCGCGAGCGCCGGATCGAGCGCCTGCGCGCCCGCGTCGCCGCCGATCGCGCGCTGGCGCCGCAGGCCGACCGCCTCTCCGCCGCCCTCGAGGAGGTCGCCGGCGCGATCGGCGCGCGCGTCGCCGAGCTCGAGGGTCAACTGGCGGACGGCCGCGCCGAGGGCGAGGGGCTGGCGGCTGCGCTGCGCGCCTGCGCCTCCGAGGAGGCGCAGATCCAGGCTCAGCTGCGCGAGCGCGGCGACACGGTGACGAGCGCCGAGGTGCGCGCGCAGCAGGCGCGCGACCTCAACGCCGACGCCGAGCGCGAGCTGGCTGAGCTCGCCGAGCGGCTCGGCCTGCCGGCCGAGCCGGCAGACGAGGCGCTGGCCGCCGAGCAGGCGCAGGCGCTGCGCGAGCGCATCGAGCGCCTGCGCCGCCGTCGCGAGCAGCTCGGCCCGGTCAACCCGCTCGCCAAGGACGAGTACGAGGAGGCGCTTGCCCACGTCACCGAGCTCGAGCGCCAGCGCGCGGATCTCGAGACCGCGCTGCGCGAGCTGCGCACGCTGATCCGCGACACCGACCGTCAGATCCACGAGACGTTCGACGAGACCTTCCAGGCGGCGGCCCGCAACTTCGAGCAGCTTGCCGCACAGCTGTTTCCCGGCGGCCGCGGTCGGCTGCGGCTCGTCAAGGAGGAGCAGCACATCACCGGCTTCGCCGGCCAGCCGGCCGCCGGCGAGGATGCCGCCGAGCCCGACGCCGACGCCGCGGCCGAGGCCGAGCTCGCCACCAAGCAGGACGAGGAGGCGCTCGGCGTCGAGATCGAGATAACGCCCGCCGGCAAGTCGATGAAGCGCCTGACGCTGCTCTCCGGGGGCGAGAAGTCGATGACGGCGATCGCGTTCCTGTTCGCCGTCTTCCTCGCCAAGCCGTGCCCGTTCTACATCCTCGACGAGGTCGAGGCGGCGCTCGACGACCCGAACATCACGCGCTTCCTCGAGCTGCTGCGCACGTACGCCGACCGCGCCCAGTTCATCGTCGTCACCCACCAGAAGCGCACGATGGAGGCCGCCGACACGCTGTATGGCGTTTCGATGGGCGACGACGGCGTCTCGAAGGTCATCTCTCGCCGGCTGCCGCGCGACGAGCCGGCGCAGAGCGCCTCACCCGCCGTCGGCGCTGCGTAACGGCATCGCTCCCGGCCGCGGCCGGCCTCAGAGCGACTTCTCCGCGAAGTAGTCGGCGACGTGGTTGGCGTTGTAGCGCGCGATCTCGACGTAGCCCGTGTCGGCGAACAGCATGCGGCTGTGCTGCTGCGCGGGGCCGGCGTCCAGGCGCACGCGCTCGTAGCCGAGCTCGCGCGCCGTGTCCTCCAGCGCCGCGAGCAGCGACCGGCCCGCGCCGCGCGAGCGCGCGTCGGGCACGACGTAGATGCGCTTGATCTCGCAGACGCCGTCCTCCAGCCGGCGCAGCCCGCCGATCGCGATCGGTCGACCGTCCTCGTAGCCGACGAGAAACGCGCCCGCCGGCGGCGCCATCTCCTCGGGCGTCGTGACCGAGCCGGGGCGCGCCACCCGTCCCGGGTACTGGGCGTTGAGCAGCTCGATCAGCTCGCCGAGCAGCTCACGCCCCGGTGACTGGTCAGATCGGCCATGACGGAACTCGAACGCCATCGGTGGTCGCTATCGTCGCGCATCGCCATGGCGCGTGACTGGACGGACCTCTTCATCACCGACGGCGTCGCCCCCGCCGCGGCGGCTGCTGCCGGCGACGACGAGCCCGAGCGCAAGCGCGGCTTCTTCAAGCGGCTGCGCACGAACCTGTCCAAGACGCGCGAGGCGCTCGGCGCCGAGATCCAGGCGACGCTGCTGGAGGGGGACGTCGACGAGGACACGTGGGAGCGCCTCGAGGAGGCGCTGATCATGGCCGATGTCGGCGCGACGACGACCGCCCGCGTCGTCGGCGATCTGGAGGAGGAGGCCGGGGGAGGCTCGATCACCGGCGGTGAGGCGCTCGGCAATCGCCTGGCGGAGATGCTCGCCGACATCGCGCGCACCGGCGAGGACCGCATCGACCTGCGCCGCTCGCCGACGGTGATCATGGCCGTCGGCGTCAACGGCACCGGCAAGACGACGACGATCGGCAAGCTCGCCTGGCACCTGCAGCGCGAGCTCGGCCTGAAGGTCGTGCTCGGCGCCGCCGACACGTTCCGCGCGGCGGCCGTCGAGCAGCTCGCGGGCTGGGCCGAGCGGGCGGGCTGTGAGATCGTCACCGGCCGCGCGGGATCCGATCCCGGCTCGGTGGCCTTCGAGGCGGTCAAGCAGGCGCGCGCGAGCGGCGCCGACGTCGTGATCATCGACACGGCCGGGCGACTGCACACGCAGGACAACCTGATGGCCGAGCTCGCCAAGGTGCGCCGGGTCATCGCAAAGCAGATCGAGGACGCGCCGCACGAGACGCTGCTCACCGTCGACGCGACCACGGGCCAGAACGGGTTGCGCCAGGCCAAGCTGTTCTCCGAGGCCGTGCCGGTGGACGGCATCGTCCTGACCAAGCTCGACGGCACGGCGAAGGGCGGCATCGCGCTTGCCATCGCCGGCGAGCTGGGGATACCGGTGAAGCTGATCGGAATCGGCGAGGCGCTCGAGGACCTGCGCCCGTTCGACGCCGACGACTACGCCCGAGCGCTGCTCACTTGAGCGATACTGCGGCGATGCGCCGCCTGAACATCGCGCTCCTCGCTGCGCTCGCGTGGCTGGTCCTGCCCGGCGCGGCGCCGGCGCAGGCGGCGCTCACGCCCGCGCAGTTCGCGGCGATCGACGACGTCTACACGACCTTCGGCGCCTTCGACGACGACGACGGGGCGACCGCTGCCGACCGGGTCGCCGCGCGCGCCGCCTGCAGGGCGCTGGGCAGCGCCGATCGGATGATGTCGGGGCTGCGCCGGCTGTGCAGTGCCCAGCTCGGCGTCGGACAGGCGCTCGGCCAGACGGCACGCTGCGCGGGGCGCGCGTCCTGCCTCGTGGGCGTACGGCGCGTACGGCGTGCGCTGAGCAGGCTGATCGTGCTCGCACGCGCCTCCAACAGGACCGTCACGGCGGCCGGTCTGGCGCCGGCATGCCGGCGCGAGCTGCGGGTGAACCTGGCGACGCTGCGCTACTTCACCCGGCTGCGTGGTGGCTTCGCGCTGCTCGAGCGCGCGCTGCGGATCCGCTCCGCTGCGCTCGCGCGCCGTGCCGATCGCCGCGTCGACGCGCTCAGGGAGCCCGATCGGCGCTCGCCGGCACAGCAGCGCGACGACTATCGCGCGGGCTGCGCGCCGCCATCCTGAGCGCGGCGCCGCACGCCCGGCGCTGACGGGCGGGCAGCGCCGGAACCCTCCATCGCCGCCCAGCGTTGGGCTTATAGTCAGACGCGATGGATGCGTGGATGTTCTGGGTCCTGCTGGCCGTGATCTTCGCCGCCGGCGAGGTCATGACGCTGGGCCTGTTCCTCGCCCCGTTCGCGGCGGGCGCGCTGTTCGGCGCGGCGGCGGATCTGGCCGGTGCGGGCGCCGCCGTCTCGATCCTCGTGTTCCTCGCCAGCTCGGGCCTGTTCTTCGGCCTGCTGCGACCCGTCGCGCGCCGGCACCTGCGCACGCCGTCGCAGCTGCGCACGGGCACGGCGGCGCTCGTCGGCAAGACCGCGACGGTGACCACGCGGATCGATGCCGGCGGCGGCGCCGTCAAGCTCGAGGGTGAGATCTGGACGGCACGCGCCTACGACGGCGACGAGGTCTACGAGCCCGGCCGGCGCGTGCACGTCATCGAGATCCAGGGCGCCACGGCGCTCGTCAGCGACGTCTAGGAGACACCCATGGAAGCCGGTCTGATCCTGCTCGTCATCATCGCCGTGTTCGCGCTGTTGCTCGCCGCGCGGACCGTGCGCATCATTCCCCAGGCGCGCGCCGGCGTCGTCGAGCGGCTCGGCCGCTACCAGCGGACGATGACCCCGGGGCTGGGGATCGTGATCCCGTTCGTCGATCGGGTGCGCCCGCTGATCGACCTGCGCGAGCAGGTCGTGACGTTCAAGCCCGCGGGCGTGATCACCGGCGACAACGTCGGCATCCAGATCGACAGCGTCCTGTACTTCACGATCACCGACGCCAAGGCGGTGACCTACGAGGTGGCCAGCCCGTTGCAGGCGATCGAGCAGCTCACCGTCACCACCCTGCGCAACGTGATCGGCGGCCTGACGCTGGAGGAGACGCTCACCTCGCGCGACCAGATCAACACGCAGCTGCGGGCCGTGCTCGACGAGGCCACCGGCCGGTGGGGCATCCGCGTCAATCGCGTCGAGCTCAAGTCCGTCGAGCCGCCCCGGACGGTCCAGGAGGCGATGGAGAAGCAGATGCGCGCCGAGCGCGACAAGCGCGCCGCGATCCTCACCGCCGAGGGCGTCAAGCAGTCCCAGATCCTCACCGCCGAGGGCGAGAAGCAGGCGGCCGTGTTGAAGGCCGAGGGCGCGCGGACGGCCGCCATCCTGCGATCCGAGGGCGAGGCGCAGGCGATCGAGACGGTCTTCCGCGCCATCCACGACGGCCGGCCCGACGAGAAGCTCCTGAGCTACTAGTACCTGCAGATGCTTCCGCAGCTCGCGCGCGGGGAGGCCAACAAGATCTTCGTGATTCCGAGCGAGTTCACCAGCGCGCTGGGGAAGGTCGGCAACGTCCTGGGTAGCGGGTCCGGCGACGGAGCGCCGTCGCCGCCCGTGCCCCGCAACCCGCCGCCCCCGGCGCCGCAGCCTCCCGGGGTGTAGGGAACCGGCCTCTTCACGAGACCCGATCCGACTCGTGCGTCGTCATCGGCGCGCGGCGAGGACCTCAAGGGCCGTCCGCGGCGCCCTCGCGCCCTAGGATCCAGCCTCGGTGTTCGACTCTCTCTCCGAGAAGCTTCAGGGCGCGCTGTCCGGGGTGCGGCAGCGCGGGGCGCTGACCGAGGAGGACATCGCCAAGGCGATGCGCGAGATCCGCCTGGCCCTGCTCGAGGCCGACGTCAACTTCAAGGTCGTCAAGCAGTTCACCGCGACGGTCAAGGAACGCTGCCTGGGCGTCGAGGTGCACAAGCAGCTCAACCCGGGCCAGCAGGTCGTCAAGATCGTCAACGAGGAGCTCACCGCGCTGATGGGCGGCGCCTCGGCCGGGATCACGTTCTCCCCGCGGCCGCCGACGGTCATCCTCATGGCCGGCCTGCAGGGCTCGGGCAAGACGACGGCCACCGCCAAGCTCGCCAAGCTCCTGAAGGAGCAGAACGGATCGTCGGTCGCCGTCGCCGCGTGCGACGTCTACCGTCCGGCCGCCGTCGAGCAGCTCATCAAGGTCGGCGCCCAGGCCGGCGCGACGGTCTACGAGAAGGGCACCGACGCGAACCCGGTGGACATCGCGCGCGACGCGCGCGAGCAGGCGGCGCGGGACGGCAAGGACGTACTGATCGTCGACACCAGCGGCCGCCTGCACGTCGACGAGGCGCTCATGCAAGAGCTCGCCGACATCAAGAAGGCGATCAAGCCGCACGTCGTGCTGCTCGTCGTCGATGCGATGACCGGCCAGGACGCGGTCAACGTGGCCGAGCAGTTCGCCCAGGTGGCCGACTTCGACGGCGTGATCCTCTCCAAGCTCGATGGCGACGCCCGCGGCGGCGCCGCGCTCTCGGTGAAGGCGGTCACCGGCAAGCCGATCCTCTTCGCCTCCACCGGCGAGAAGCTCGGCGACTTCGAGCGCTTCCACCCGGATCGC
>JBKHXR010000081.1:0-22646 GCA_046565905.1 Thermoleophilia bacterium
CTGCGGACGTCCGGGTAGCGGCCCATGATCTCCTCGATCTCGGCGCGCAGCTCGTCGGGGACCGCCGTCGTCGCCGCGTCGGGGATCGGCGCCGGGTCCTTCGAGAGGTCCGCGGCGTCGTCCCAGCCGGGGACGCGCGAGCCGTGACCGAAGCGCGGCACCGGGCGGCGGTGCGCGATCGACCCGCCCTCGGCCGGGTCGGCGGCCGACAGCGGCGCGGCGCCGGGACGCTCGACGGCCGGCGTCAGGACGTCCCGGCCCTTCTTGCGGCGCCCGATCATCGCGAGCAGCTCCGATCCTCGGTTTCGCGAGCGGCCGACGAGCGATGCCCCGATGTCATCGGTCGATCCCGCCGAGCACCGGGTCGAGCATCGCGAGCGTCGCGATGAGATCGGCGATGTAGGAGCCCTCGGTCATCGGGGCGGTCGCCTGGAGGTTGACGAACGAGGGGTCGCGCATGTGCACGCGCGCGGGCTTCGACGAGCCGTCGGAGCGCACGAAGCAGGCGAGCTCGCCGCGTGGGCCCTCGATCGGGAAGTAGACCTCGCCGGGCGGCACGCGGAAGCCCTCCGTCACGAGCTTGAAATGGTGGATCAGCGCCTCCATCGAGGTCGCGAGCTCGTGGCGCGGCGGCAGCGCGACCTTGCGGTCGTCGGTGATCCAGGGGCCCTCGGGCAGCCCGTCCATCGCCTGCTCGATGATCTTCACCGACTCGTAGATCTCCTGGACGCGGACCGCGAAGCGATCCCAGTTGTCGCCCTCGGCGCCGACCGGGATGTTGAAGTCGAAGTGGTCGTACGAGCAGTACGGAGTCGCCTTGCGCAGGTCCCAGGGGTTGCCGGCGGCGCGCAGCAGAGGGCCCGTGACGCCGAGCTTGAGCAGCTCCTCCTCGGCGAGCGGGCAGACGCCGCGCAGGCGCTGCAGGGCGATCTCGTTGTTGAACAGCAGGTCCTTGTACTGGTCCACTCGCCCGGGCATCTGCGCCGTGAACTCGCGCAGCTTGCCCGCGAAGCCGCGCGGGATGTCCTCCGCGACGCCGCCGACCTGGATGTAGCGCGTGTGCATGCGCTGGCCGCTGGACTGCTCGAAGAGGTCGAGGATCAGCTCGCGGTCGCGGAAGCAGTACCAGAACATCGACATCGCGCCGATGTCCAGCGCGCTCGTCCCGAGCCAGACGAGGTGGCTCATGATCCGGTTGAGCTCGAGGTGGATGACGCGCAGGTACTGCGCGCGCGGCGGCGCCTCGACCTCCAGCAGGGTCTCCGTCGCCCCGCAGAACGCGTACGCGTTGAAGTAGTAGGCGAGGTAGTCCATCCGCTCGACGACCGGGATCGCCTTCCAGTAGCTCTTGTCCTCCATCGTCTTCTCGATGCCGGTGTGGACGTAGCCGATGATCGGCTGCAGGTCGCGCACGACCTCGCCGTCCAGCGTGACCAGCAGGCGCAGGACGCCGTGCGTCGCGGGATGGTGCGGGCCGATGTTGAGCGTCAGCAGCTCATGGTCGAGGTCGGCCGATCCGACGCGCTCGAGCGGCGCCATCGTGATCGACTCCTCCATCTGGCGGTACTCCGACGCACCGCGCGTGACGTCGGTGCTCATCGCGCGAGCCTCCTTTCCGGCTCGAGGAGTAGGTCTCGCCGTACGATCGCCGCAAGCGGCGGCCCGCCGGCGACGTCAGACCAGTCGCGCGCCGTCATTGCGTGTACGCCGTCCCCTCTGCCTCGTCGATCGTGAACAGCACCGGCTCGCCGCCGAGCGGGAAGTCGCGCCGCTGCGGGTGGCCCTCGTAGTCCTCGGGCATGAGGATCCGCCGCAGGTCGGGATGGCCGTCGAATACGACCCCGAACATGTCGTAGACCTCGCGCTCCTGGAAGTTGGCCGTCGGCCAGTGCTGCGTCACCGAGGGGACGTGCGGGTTGTCGGTCGGCACGCGCAGCTTGACGGTCACGCGGTCGACGGCGCTCATGTCGAGCAGCTCGTAGTGCACGCCCAGGCGCGGCTCCTCGGGGTAGTAGTCGACCCCGTGGACGGACATCAGCGCGCGGTAGCCCTTCGCGCGCAGGCGCTCGAGCGTCTCCACGATCGCCGCCGGGGCGACCGCGATCGTCGCCCTGTCGCGGAAGTAGACGGTCGCCAGGACGGAGTCGGCGTCGGCCTCGCGCAGCTCCTGGGCGAGCAGCTCCAGGCCGACGGAGTCAGGCACCGTGGCCCGTCCCGGGCGTCTGCCTGTAGACGTTGACGGCCGTCCCGCCGCCCTCCGCGGCGCCGACGACCTCCTCGGTGCCGTAGGCGTGGTGCCCCGCGCGCCAGCCCATGTCGGGGTCCTCCTGGATCAGCTTGCGCAGCTTGAGGATCCCGTGCATGAGCGCCTCCGGGCGCGGCGGGCAGTCGGGCACGTGGACGTCGACCGGCATGAACTTGTCCGCCGGCACGATCGCGTAGTTGTTGAAGACGCCCTGCGAGCTCGAGCAGGCGCCCATCGCGATCGCCCACTTGGGCTCGAGCATCTGGTCGTAGATGCGGCGCACGACGGGCGCCATCTTGATCGACACGCGGCCGGACAGGATCAGCAGGTCGGCCTGCCGCGGCGAGGCGCGGAAGGCCTCGAAGCCGAAGCGCGCGACATCGACGCGGGCGGCGACGATCGACATCATCTCGATCGCGCAGCAGGCGAGGCCGAAGGTCGCGGGGAACAGCGCGTTGGAGCGTGCCCAGGCGACCGCCTTGTCGAGCGTCGTCGTCAGCACGCGCTCCTCGACGTACTTCTCGAGGTCCTCGCCCTCCAGGTCGCCGCGCAGCATGTCGCGGGCGCGCAGCTGGCGGATGCGGAAGTCCTCCTTGGAGAGGTCCGACCCGGCAGGCGCCACCGCGAGCTTCTGGCGTTCTAGCGCCATTCGAGCGCCCCCCTCCTCCAGACGTAGACGAACGCCGCCATCAGCAGCGTGATGAAGACGGTGATCTCGATCAGCGCGAAGGTTCCGAAGGCCTTGAGCTGGATGGCGACCGGATAGAGGAAGATGACCTCGATGTCGAAGAGGATGAACAGCATCGCGATCAGGTAGAAGCTGATCCCGAAGCGGAATCCCTGCTGGACCTCCGACGGCAGGCCGCACTCGTACGGGTCGGTCTTGTGCGGCACCGTACGCCGCGGCCCGAACATGCGGTTGAGCAAGGCAAACGTGACGCCGATGGCCGTGCCGAGGCCGACGAACACGACTGCCGGGAGATAGCTGCCAAGCACGACATCCTTTCTATCAGCTATGTCTCAACTGATCGCGATACCCCATGGATGAGAGATCGATAGCGGAGATCGCGGCGTGGGCCACGCTTGCGGCCAACGCGATCCCGGCCGCGTACGCCGGCTGGCGCTGGTGGCAGGTGCGCCCCAGCGACGGCGTCTGGCCGCTCCTGCGCGCCGGGCAGGCCGTCGCGGTCGCGCAGGCGGCCGTGGCGGGGACGCTGTTCTTCGCCGGCTACGAGCCCGCCGACGGCCTCTACTGGCTCTACGCGCTGCTGCCGGTCGCGATCGGCCTGATCGCCGAGCAGCTGCGGATCACGTCGGCCGAGCAGATCCTGGAGAACCGCGGCCTGGCGAGCGCGCAGGCCGTCGGCGACCTCGACGAGGCCGAGCAGCGCTCCGTCGTGCTGTCGATCGTCCGTCGTGAGGTCGGCGTCGTCGCCCTCGCGGCGGGCGTCGTCGCCTTTCTCGCGCTGCGCGCCGCGCTGATCGCGTAGCGGGCGCGCTCGGCCCGGGGGGCGGCGCCGGCGGGACGCGCGCGTGATCGTGGACGGATCGATCGACGCCCGGCCCGGCGGGACACGCGCGTGATCGTGGACCGATCGGCTCAGCGGGACGCGCGCGTGATCGTGAACGGGTCGATCCACTGCGGGCGGGTCCTCTGCGAGAACCTCCTGCGCTGGTCGATGTACGCCCGCCACGAGCCGTAGCGCACCTTCGTCGGCAGCGCGCGCATCCTCCTCGACGTGATCCCGCACGGCCCCTTCGCGATGCCGAGGCTCACGGTGCGCCGCGTGGCGCCCCTGTAGCGGAAGTGCGCGTACACGCGCTTACCCGGCTCATAGCCGCGTGCGGTGTAGCGGACGGTCTGGTGAGGCCGCTTCGGGCTCGGGCTGCGCGTCATGCCGAAGCGCACGAGCTGGAAGGGCATGGTCGCGATCACCGGTGCGGCGGGATCGGTCTTGTCCTCGGCGATCAGGTTGAAGGCCTCGACGTTGCCGTTGCGCCTGGAGAACGACGGCGGCTGCGTCGTCATGCGGAAGATGCCCAGGCCGTCGAGGCGAGCGGCCGTGAGGATCCGCGGCGTCGGGCTCCTCGTCGAGTTCGTGTAGACGGTGACGAAGTTGCCGGGCGCGAAGCCGGCGGCCAGGATCGGCATCGTCTGCTGGCCGGCGATGTACGGCACGCACGGCAGCGTCGCGATCGTCGGGGCGGCCTGCGCAGACGGGGCCGCCGCGGCGACGGCCGCCAGGGGCAGCACCGCGAGGGCTCGGCGTGCTGTGGACATGTGACCTCCGGGTGGATACGTGGCGCAGAGTTCCCCGTCTGGCGGCCGATGCTAGTCGTCGCGCCGGTGGCGGTGCGCGGGCCCGGGCGACGCTCACCGTTCTCTCACAGAGCTCCTGCGCGGCGATCGCCGCAACGCTCAGGCCTCGGCCCGGTCGCCCGGTTGCCGTCCGTCCCATGGCGGCGGCAGCGTGACCGTCATCAACGCCCGCATCGCGAGCCCGTCGTCGTCGCCGAGGACCGATCGCACGATGCCGGCGCGTGTTCGCCGTGACGCCCGTGCCCTCCCGCGTCAGCGGACCGTCGTGTAGGCACCGCGGTGGAAGACGAGCGGATCGCCCTCCTGCTCGGCGCCGGTCCCGACGACCGCGCCCACGCCGATCTCGTGGTCGCCGCCGGGCAGCAGCTCGCGCACCTCGCAGGCGACCCAGGCCAGCGCGCGGTCGAGGACCGGCACGCCGTGCACCTCGCTCCAGTTGTGAGCGGTCAGCGCCTCGAACTTCTGCGGGCCGACGCGCTTGGAGGCGAACACGGCGGCGAGCTCCTCGTCGCCGGCGCGCAGCACGTTGACGCCGAAGCGCCGCGACGCGCGCACGACCTCGAGCGTCCGCGAGCGCAGCTCGAAGCAGACGATCAGCAGCAGCGGGTCGAGCGACAGCGACGTGACCGCGTTCGTCGTCATCCCCGCCGGTCCGTCGGGGCCGCTCGCGGTGACGATGGCGACGCCGGTCGGGAAGCGCCCGATCGTGTCGCGGAAGGCGCGCGCGGGGTCGGCGCTCACCTCTGCACCTTGAGCACGCCGTACTGCCCGAGGTCGTCGTGGTTGGCGATCGTGCAGACGAGGCGGTACTCGCCGGGCTCGAGCGTGACCTTGATCGGCGCGCCGGCCTCGCCGGGCTGCATCGTGTCGACGCGGCCGCCCGGCAGGTCGACGGGCCTGCCGTCGGGTCCCTCGGGGATCTGCACGGCGAGGTTGTGCGTCAGCCGGCCCGTGTTGCGGACGGTGATCTTCATGCGGCCCGGCTTCACGACGATGTTCTGCGGGACGATCCGGTACTCGTCGACGGTGAGCCGCAGGATCGGTCGATCGGTGCGCAGGACGTCGTCGTCGCCGCAGGCGCCGAGGCCGAGCGCGAGCGCGGCGAGGGTCGCGGCCATGAGGGTCGAGCGTGACATCGCCTGCGGCATTGTTCCGTATGATCTGCGCCGCCCATGGCCCGACGCGTTCTGATCGCCGCATGCATCGCCGCCGCGGCGTCCCTCGTCGCCGGCTGCGGCTCGTCCGCGATCAAGCTCGCCGAGGACGATCCGAACCACCGCGGCGCCGTGATCTTCGCCGAGCGCTGCGGCTCCTGCCACACGCTCGAGGCGGCCGGCACGCAGGGCTCGACGTTCGACATCAACGACCGCGAGCGCGAGGACGGCCCGAACTTCGACGATCGCCAGGAGAACGTCGAGGACGTCATCTACGCGATCCAGAACGGCGGCTTCTCGGGCGCGATCATGCCCGAGAACCTCGTCACCGGAGACGAGATGCGCCAGGTCGCCGAGTTCGTCGCCAAGTACGCCGGGAAGGGCGCGGGCGACGCCGAGGAGAAGCTCGGGGCGCCCGGCCCCGAGACCCTCGAAGGCGGATAGCCCGGCCGATGGTCGATCGCCCGACCGCGGCCATCCAGATCGCTGATCGCGCGACCGCCAGCGCCCGCGGATCGGCGATCCACGCAGATCTGACGGCACCGGCCGCGGGATCGACCATCTAGCGTGCTCGACCTGCGGCTGATCCGCCGCGACCCGGACGCGGTGCGCGCAGCGCTCGGGCGGCGCGGCGACGGCTCCGCCGAGCGGTTGGACGAGGTCGTCGGGCTCGACGCGCGCTGGCGCGAGGCGCAGCAGGCGGCCGAGCGACTGCGCGCCGAGCAGAAGTCGGCGTCCGAGCAGGTCGCCGCCGGCAAGCGCGAGGGCCGCGACGTGTCGGCAACGCTCGAGCGGCTGAAGTCGCTGTCGGCCGAGGTAAAGGCGCTCGGCGAGCAGGCGCGCGCGGCCGAGGCCGAGCTCCAGGCGCTGCTGGCGTTGCTGCCCAACCCGCCCGACCCGACGGCCGCGGAGCCGTCCGACGAGGTCCTGCGCGTCGTCGGCGACGCATCGCGGACGGGCCGCGATCACCTCGAGCTCGCCGGCGAGCGGATCGACATGGAGCGCGGAGCGCGCCTGTCGGGCGCGCGCTTCTCCTACCTGCGCGGCGACCTGGTGATGCTCGAGCTGGCGCTCGTGCAATGGGTTCTCGCCAAGCTGCGCGGCAAGGGCTTCGAACCCGTGATCCCGCCGGTGCTCGTGCGCGAGCAGGCGCTCTACGGAACCGGCTTCCTGCCCGACACCGAGCAGCAGATCTACCACCTGCCCGCCGACGAGCTGTACCTCGTGGGCACGAGCGAGGTCGCGCTGGCGTCGCTGCACATGGGCGAGATCATCGACGCCGCCGACCTGCCGCTGCGCTACGCCGGCTTCTCGCCCTGCTTTCGCCGCGAGGCGGGCGCCGGCGGCAAGGACACGCGCGGCATCTTCCGCGTGCACCAGTTCGACAAGGTCGAGATGTTCTCGTTCGTGCAGCCGGGCGCCAGCGCCGACGAGCACGAGCGCCTGCTGGCGATCGAGGAGGAGATCTTCGCCGAGCTCGAGGTGCCCTACCGCGTCGTGAACATCGCCGTCAACGACCTCGGCGCGAGCGCCGCCAAGAAGTACGACATCGAGGCGTGGCTGCCCGGCCAGGGCCGCTTCCGCGAGGTGACGTCGACCTCCAACACGACGGACTTCCAGGCTCGCCGGCTGGAGATCCGGATGCGTCGCGAGGGCGCCAGGCCGGAGACGCTGCACACGCTCAACGGCACCGCGGTCGCCGTCAGCCGCACGCTGATCGCGCTGCTGGAGAACGGCCAGCGCGACGACGGCTCGGTCGCGCTGCCCGCGGTGCTCGCCCCCTACGGGGCGCCGGCCGAGCTGCCTTCCGTGCTGCTCCCGCCCTCCTGAAGCACGTGCGCGATCGCCTGGCGGCGGTCGTCGAAGATGTCGAACGTGTCGTCGAGCCTCGTGATCTGAAAGAGCCGCAGGACCGTCGGGTTGGCGCACACGATCGCCATGCGTCCCTGCGTCTGGGTCACCAGCCGCAGCCCGTTGAGCAGCACGCTGAGCCCGGTCGAGTCGATGAACTCGACGCCGGACATGTCGAGCACGATCGCCGTCTTGCCGCCGTCGATCGCGGTCGACAGGCGCTGCGCGAACTCCGGCGCCGTGGAGACGTGGATCTCGCCGCGCACGCGGATCACGTGCGCGCCTTCGCTGGAGCTCTCCTCGGCAAGCTCGAAGTGCGGGACGACCGGAGACACCGCCGCCAGTGTCACGGGTTTCGCTGCGACCTGTCAACGGGGTATCGTTCGGTATGTGACATCGAGTGATGACATCGTCCTGACGATCGACGAGCTCGCGCGCAAGATCGGCATGACCGTGCGCAACATCCGCGCGCACCAGTCGCGCGGGCTGCTGCCGCCTCCGCAGCTGCGCGGGCGCACCGGCTACTACGGGCCCGAGCACGTCGCCCGCCTGGAGCTCATCCAGGAGCTGCAGACCGAGGGCTTCAACCTCGACCTGATCAAGCGCCTGCTCGAGGACGCGGGCGGCTCGAGCAGCGAGGTGCTGCGCTTCAAGCAGGCGCTGGCGCGGCCGATCGGCGGCGAGGAGCCGCAGACGGTCGGCATCGCAGAGCTGATCGCCGAGTGGGGCACTGCCGACCCGAAGGTGCTGATGAAGTCGCTCTCGCTCGGTTTGCTGCGCCAGCTGCCCGACGGCCGCTTCGAGGTGCCGAGCCCGCGGCTGGCGAAGGCCGGACGCGAGCTGCAGAAGCTGGGCGTGCCGCTCGACCGCTCGCTCGAGTTCACCGCCACGGTCCGCGAGCACGCCGACCGCCTCGCGCAGATCTACGTCGACCTCTTCCTCGAGACGGTGTGGACGCCGTTCGAGCAGGCGGGGCGGCCCGACGAGGGCTGGCCGGCCGTGCAGGACGCGCTGGACCGGCTGCAGCCGCTTGCCTCCGAGTCGCTGCTGGCGATATTCGGGATGGCGATGCGCGCCGCGACCGACCGCGCGAGCGCCGAGGCGCTCAAGCGGATGGCCGGGGAGTCCGGCGACGCCGAGCGCGCCGACCGGGACCCGGCGGGCGCGAAGGAGGCCGACGAGGAACCGGCCCACGACCCCGCGGTCGCGCGCAGGTGACGCAGGCGCCGGCGCTGCCACGGCTGCGCGGCGCGCGCGTCGTGCTGCGGCCGCTGGAGGAGCGGGATCTCGACGAGCTTGTCGAGCTCGTGACGTCGGAGGGCGTGCGCGAGTGGTGGGGCGCAGCGTCGTCGCCCGAGGAGACGCGCGAGGACCTGCGCAACGACGGCACCGCGTTTGCGATCGAGGTCGGCGGCGAGCTCGCGGGGTGGCTCGGCGTCTCCGAGGAGCTGACGCCCAACTACCGCTCGGCGGGGATGGACATCATGCTCGCGCCGCGCTTTCAGGGCGCAGGGCTCGGCCCCGAGGCGCTGCGCCTCGCGGCGCGCTGGCTCATCGACGAGCGCGGCCACCACCGGCTGACGATCGACCCCGCCGCCGCGAACGAGCGCGCGATCGGCGTCTACGCCTCACTCGGGTTCAGGCCGGTCGGGATCATGCGCCGCTACGAGCGCGGCCCCGACGGCGAGTGGCGCGACGGGCTGCTCATGGACCTCCTGCCGCAGGAGCTCTCGTGAACGCGGCGGTCACGCCCGGGGCGGAGTTGGGGTGCGCGCAGCGGTCCTGACCAGGCGCGAGCTCAACCGTGCGACGCTCGCGCGGCAGATGCTCCTCGAGCGGGCTTCGGGCGTCGGTGTCGTCGAGGCGGTCGAGCGGCTCGCGGGGATGCAGGCACAGGAGCCCAGGCATCCCTTCGCCGGGTTGTGGACGCGCCTGGCCGACTTCGACGAGTCCGCGTTGCGTTCTGCGCTGCGCGAGCGCGAAGTGGTGCGCGCGACGCTCATGCGGTCGACGCTGCACCTGCTCAGCGCCGCCGACTACGCGGCACTGCGGATGGCGCTCCAGCCGCCGATGTCGGTCGCGCTGCGCGTGCTCGGCGCGCGGGCGCAGGGCCTTGAGCCTGACGAGGTCGTGCCGGCGGCGCGGGCGCTGCTCGCCGGCTCGCCGCTGGCGTTTGACGAGATCCGCGCGCGGCTGCACGAGCAGTTCCCCGCGGTCGACGACCGCGCCCTCGGCTACGCCGTGCGCACGCTGCTGCCGCTCGTCATGGTGCCCGCCGCGAGCGGCACGCGCTGGGCCTTCGAGCGGACGGTCCGCTTCGCCCTCGCCGACGAATGGCTGAGCGAGCCGCTGGCCGAGCGCGACGTCGCCACGCGCGCGCTCGCACGGCGCTACCTCGGCGCCTTCGGACCGGCGAGCGCTCAGGATCTGCAGGCGTGGTCGGGCGTCGGCGGCATGCGCGCGGTGCTCGACGCCATGCGCGACGAGCTCGTCGCGTTCACCGACGAGGGCGGGCGCCGCGAGCTGTTCGACCTGCCGGACGCACCGCGGCCGGACGCCGGCACCCTCGCACCGCCGCGCCTGCTGCCGGAGTTCGACAACGTCATGCTCGCCTGGGAGGACCGCTCGCGCGTGATCGCCGACGAGCACCGCCCGCTCGTCACCACGAAGAACCTGCGCGTGCGCGCGACGTTCCTCGTCGACGGCGTCATCGGCGGCACCTGGACGATCACGGTGAAGCGCCGTGTCGCGATGCTGACGCTGGAGCCCTTCGCCGGAACGCGCACGGCCAAGCGCGCGCTGAAGGACCTGCAGTCGGAGGCCGAGCGCCTCGTGCGCCTGGTCGAACCCGACGTAAGGGAGCACGCGGTGGTCGTCGGAGCGCCGTAGGCGGGGGCGAATCTCGCCGTCGTGTCGACTAATCCGCTGTGTGACCGGATTATTCGACATCGCCGCGCGGATCGCGCGCGGGCAGCATGGTCGGCTGACCCGCAGGCAGCTGCTCGCCGAGGGCCTGGACGACGGTCGGATCGACGGCTGGATCGCGGACGGGCGGCTGCACCGGGTCCATTACGGGGTGCTCGCGGTCGGGCACACGGCACCATCTGTCGATGCCGACTACATGGCCGCCGTGCTTGCCGGGGGCGAAGGGGCGGTCCTGAGCCACCGCGCCGCCGCGTTCAAGCTGGGACTCAGCCCGGGTCCGCCGCCGTCGCCCGAGATCACCGTCCCGACGAGGGCCGGATTGCACCGTCCGGGGATCACGATCCACCGCGGCGACCGGCCGCACCCGCTCGATGTCTCGGACCTGGATGGCATTCCCATCACGACGGTTCCCCGCGTGCTCGTCGATCTCGCGGCCCGCACCGCGCCGGACGACCTCGCTCGCCTGTGTCACGAGGGCTGGGTCAACCACCGAACGAAGCCCGGCCACGTCGAGCGCTGCATCGCCCGCAATCCGCGCAAGCCGGGCATCCGCAAGCTGCGGCTCGCGCTCGGAGCCGACGTCCTGCTCAGCGAGCTCGAATCCGGGTTCCTGAAGCTCCTGCGCCGCCACCGCCTCCCGCTGCCCCGCACGAACATCGACCACCACGGCGACAAGGTCGACTGCCACTGGCCGCAGTTCGGCCTCACCGTCGAGCTGCTGAGCTACCGCTTCCATGCGAGCCGTCAGGCGTTCGAGCGTGACGTCGCCCGGCGGCGACGCTCCAACCACCTCGCTTACACGTGGGGCGACGTGTTCGAACGCGGCGACGCGACGGTCGCTGACCTGCGGCCGCGGCTTGGGGAAGCCGCACGCTCGACCGCGCACGCCGCACGCTCGACCGCCCGGGCGGCGCAGTCGACGCCGTAGCCCGCGAGCCCGGCGCCTCAGGCGGCGCGCTCGGCGCGCTGACCGTGCTCGACGACGAGCCGGCGCAGCCGGTCCTCGTCGGGCTCGGACGCCTCGCTCGTGTCGACGAAGTCCGTCAGCGCGGCGGCGAAGCCGGCGGGCTCGTCGTGGTGGGGGAAGTGGCCGGCGCCGGCGAAGACCTTCAGCCTGCTGCCGGGCATCAGCTCGTGCGCGCGGATGCCGTGGCGGGCGGGGATGATCGAGTCGCGGTCGCCCCAGAGGATCAGCGTCGGCACGGCCTCGGCGAGATAGAGCTTGTCGGTCGCGCTGACGCGCTGGCCGGCGATGTCGATCACCGAGCGTGCCGTGTGCACGAACGCGCGGCGCGCCTCGATGTCCTGCAGCGACGCGAAGCCGGCGGCCATCGCGGCGATGTCGGCGCCGACGCGCAGGCCGACGTGCTCGATCCAGCCACCGATCCTGGCCCCGGCGCCGACGAGCGGCCGGGAGGCCAGCAGCGGCAGGACGAACTCCGCCGCCGGCAGCGCGACGGCGCGCAGCATCGGCGTCACGCCGCGGCCCAGCCCGCCGCTGGAGACCAGCACGAGCCGCTCGACGCGCTCGGGGAACTGGTAGGCCATCTGCATCGCGATGCCGCCGCCGAGCGAGTGGCCGACGATCGTCGCCCGCTCGTGGCCGAGGGCGACCAGCAGGTCGCGCATGAGCGACGCGCTGGCCCCGAGCGAGTAGTCGCCGCGCGGCTTGGCGGACTCGCCGTGACCGAGCAGGTCGGGCGCGACGACGGTGAAGCGCGTCGCCAGCTGCGCGAGGACCGGCTCCCAGTTCGCCGAGGAGCTCGTGATGCCGTGCACGAGCAGCAGCACCGGGCCGCGGCCGCCGGTCCGGTAGCTCAGGCGGTGTCCGTGCAGGCGGATCGCGGTCTGCCGCAGCGCACCGGCGGGTGTCGGACGATCGCTTCGTCGAGCCATCTAGGGAATCTGCAGCCCCGAGATCGCCCGCGCGATGACGAGCCGCTGGATCTCGGAGGTGCCCTCGAAGATCGTGTAGATCTTCGCGTCGCGGTGCCAGCGCTCGACGGGGAACTCGCGCGTGTAGCCGTTGCCGCCGAGGATCTGGATCGCGCGCTCGGTCGCCCAGACGGCGACCTCGCCGGCCTTGAGCTTGCTCATGGAGCCTTCGGCAGCGGTGAAGCGCTGGCCGGTGCGGCCCATCCACGACGCGCGCCAGACGAGCAGCCGCGCGGCGTCGATCTCCATCTTCATGTCGGCGAGCGCGAATGCGATCGCCTGGTTGTCGATGATCGCGCGGCCGAACTGCCTGCGCTCCTTGGCGTAGTCCAGCGCGTACTCGTAGGCCGCGCGGGCGATGCCGATCGCCTGCGCGCCGACGGTCGGGCGCGTGACCTCGAATGTCTGCATCGCCGCCTGCGACTTGGAGCGCCCGCCCTCGCGGGCGCGTGCCAGCCTGGCGTCGAGCTTCTCCTTGCCGCCCAGCAGGCAGCGGCCCGGGACGCGGCAGTCGTCGAGGTAGACGTCGGCGGTGTGCGAGGCGCGCAGGCCGTGCTTGCGGACCTTCGTGCCCTGCGTCAGCCCCGGCGTGTCGGGCGGGATCACGAACGCGGCCTGCCCGCGCGAGCCGAGCGCGCGGTCGACGGTGGCGACGACGACGTGGATCTTCGCGATGCCGCCGTTCGTCGCCCACGCCTTCTGGCCGTTGAGGACCCACTCGTCGGCGGCCTCGTCGTACCTGGCGGTCGTGCGCAGCGCCGAGACGTCGGAGCCGGCGTCGGGCTCGGACACGCAGAACGAGGCGACGTGCGGCTCGTCGGCGGTTCCGTAGCACTGCGGGATGAACTCGCCCATCTGCTCCGGCGTCCCGGAGCCGAAGATCGAGGCGACCGCCAGGTTCGTGCCCATGATCGCCATGCCGATGCCGGCGTCCCCCCAGAAGAGCTCCTCGTTGGCGATCGCCATCGTCAGGCCGGTCGGATCGGCGTGCAGCTGGGCGATCCCCTCGAAGCCGTAGAGGCCGATCTTCGCGGCCTCCTGGATGATCGGCCACGGGGTCTCCTCGCGCTCGTCCCACTCCGATGCCGCCGGGCGGACGACGTTCTCGGCAAAGCCGTGGACCCAGTCGCGGATGTCGCGCTGATCGTCGGACAGCGCGAGTGAGAAGGCGGGGCTCTGCGCGGCGTCGGGAGCCTCGGCGTCGGCGGTGGTTGACATGGTGTCAGGCTACAGTGGGCGCACGGGCGGCGTGCTCTGCGCCGTGAGCGCGGTCAGGCTCGGCGGCGGCTCTTGCGCTTGAGCTGGCTGGTGAGAAACGCACGCACCGTCGGCACCTGCGGGCGCTCGTCCTCCAGCGATCGCAGGCACTCGCGGCACAGGCAGCCGTCGTAGAACTCCGCCAGCGAGGCGCGCGTGATCTCGTTGACGTCGACCTCGGCGCACCAGCATGCGCCGGTGTCGATCCCGCACACGAACGTGCTGCTGCAGCGCGGGCAGGTGCTGGGTCTGGACGACACGCCCACATCTTGACGCGCGGCGCCCGCGGGCGGGCGCGGGCGGGTCACGGCAGCAGCTTGCCGGGGTTCATGATCCCGGCTGGATCGACCTGCGCCTTGACGGCCCGCAGGACGGCGACGCCGAGCTCGCCGACCTCCGCCGCCAGCCATGGCGCATGATCCGTCCCGACGGCGTGGTGGTGGCTGATCGTCGCGCCGGCGCGCGAGATCGCGTCGCTCGCCGCGCTCTTCGCCGCGACCCACTGCGCGTGCTCGCCGCCCGCCTGCTGGCGGGCGAGGTACGTGAAGTACAGCGAGGCGCCGGTCGGATACAGGTGCGAGACGTGGCACATGACGACGGCCGGGGTGCCGCGCCGCCCGAGCGCTCCGCGCAGCGCCGCGGCGACGTCGCGGTGCACGTCGCCCAGCGCGCTCCACGTCGTGGCGGTCTCGAGCGTGTCGACCAGCACGCCGCGGCTGATCAGCTCGTCGCGCAGGTACGCGCCGTGGAAGCGGCCCTTGGCCCAGGCCGCGCCGGGGGCCGGCCCGAGCGCGACCGCATCGTGCCGGCGCATGATCGAGCGCGCGCGAGCGCGGCGCGCCGCCACCTGCGCGCGGTCGCCGTCGAAGCCGAGGATCGCCAGGCAGCCGGCGCCGTGGCCGCGCGCGCGCACGTAGGCGCGCAGGACGCGCGTGGCGGCGGGGCGCGATGCGAGCGCCAGCGAGAGCCGCGTCTCCTCCTCGTCGGAGAGCCGCGCGACGTCCGCTGCGGCGCCGGCCTGCTCGAGCTCTCGCAGCGCCTCGATCCCCGCGGCGAAGCCGGGCAGCGAGTAGGCGTCGTAGCGCTGCTCGGCCGGGCGCGGGCGCACGCGCAGCGTGACCTCCGTGATGACGCCGAGCACGCCCTCGCTGCCGAGCAGCAGCTCGCGCAGGTCGGGGCCGGCCGCGCTCGCGGGCACGGGCAGCGTCGCGAGCTCGCCGCCGGGGGTCGCAGCGCGCAGGCCGACCACGAGCTCGTCGATGCGCCCGTAGCCGGTCGACGCCTGACCCGCCGAGCGCGTCGCCGCCAGCCGCCGACGGTCGAGAACTCGAAGCTCTGCGGGAAGTGCCCGAGCGTGAGCCCGCGGGCCGCGAGCAGGCGCTCGAGCTGCGGTCCCAGCGTGCCGGCGGCGAACGTCGCGAGCTGTGCGCGCGCGTCGAGCGCGTGCAGGCCGGTCATGCGCGCGAGATCGAGCGCGATCGCCGCGTCGAAGCGTCCGCGCAGCGGCTCGACGCCGCCGACGACGCTCGTGCCGCCGCCGAACGGGATCACGGCGACCCCCTCCTGCGCGCAGACCGCGAGCACGGCGGCGACCTCGTCGTGGCCGGCCGGGAAGACGATCGCGTCCGGCGCGGTCAGGCCGCGGCCGCTGCGCAGTCGCACGACGTCGGGGTAGGAGCGGCCGGCCGCGTGGGCGACGCGCGCGAGCCGGTCGTCGCGCACGTACTCGCCGCCGAGCGCGTCGACGAGGCGCTCCCGCGCGCGGGCCGCCAGCGCCGGCTCGGCCAGGTCGACCCGCTCCAGTGCCGGCGCGGCGAGGCGCTCGCCGGTCGCCCCGAGCTCGCTGCGCAGCAGCGCCGCGGCAGCCTTCGGGAGCGGGGCGTCGTGGCCGTCGACGCCCCAGCCCCACCAGCGCATCCTCGCGGCGAGCGGGTCGGTCATGGCGACAGCACACCACGAACCGGCCCGGCGCGCGCGCCTACCGCTTCCTGCGCGCCGCCTTCTTCGCGGTCGCCGCGTCCTGCAGGCGCTGCGCCTCGTCGGCGGCGGTCAGCGCGGCCTCGCGCTCGTCGAGCGCCTGCGCCTCGGCGCGCAGCTGCTCGAGGCGCGCCTCGTCGGCCTGCCGCTCGACGGCCTCCTCGGCCTTCGCCCGCGCGCGCCGCGTGGCCGCCCTGCGCCGCGACTGCGCCTGTGCCGCCGCGCTCGCCTTCGCGGCCCTGCGCTCGTCGGCCTCGTCGCGCCGGCGCTCGGCGCGCTGCTCGGCGACGGAGCGATGCTCGTCGGCCTGCTCGACGCGGTCGGCGAGGCGGTCGTCGGCCTGGGCGCTGCGCCGCTCGGCGGCCTCGCGCAGCCGCAGCGCGCGAGCGCGCTCGTCGGCGGCGGCGCGCCGCCGCACGGCGTCCTCGCGCAGCTCGTCGTCGAGCAGCGCGTAGCCGGCGAGCCGGCGCAGGGTGGCCTCCCAGCGATCGACGGCGATGCTCGCCGCCGGACGGGCGCCGTCGCCGTTGCCCGGCAGCAGCGAGACGGCGACGTCGAGCGGTAGGCGGGCGAGCCTGACGGCGCCGTCGACGGCGCCGCGCGGTATGTCTCGGATCGACATCTATCGCTGCTCGGGGTCGATGGCGGCGGCGGTCGCCTCTGCGGCTCGCGCCTCCTGCTCGAGCCGGGCGGCCTGCTTGGCAGCGGCGACGCGTTCGGCCTCGGCGGCGCGCTCGGCGATCTGCGCGCCGCGCTCGTGCAGCTCCTGCTGGCGCCCGGCCTGCTGCTTCTCGCGGCGCGCCTCGGCCTCGGCCTCGAGCTCGGCCTGACGCCTGTCGCGCTCGATCTGCTGCTCGCGCCCGCGCGCGGCGATCTCGTTCTCCAGCCGCTCTCGCTCGACTTCGTTCTCGGTGCGCCTTGCCTCGAGCTCGGCCTCGGCCTCCGCCTGGGCGGCGCGCCGGGCTGCGGCCGCCGCGTCGTCCTCGGCCTCGACCTGCGCCTGCTGGAGGCGGCCCTCGCGGGCGAGGTCCTCGTTGCCGAGCAGCGACCCCGCAGCCTGCTTCATGCGACCTGCGAGCCTGCCGCCAAGGCCGCCGCCGGTGCGCTCTGGGATATCGGGGTTGGTCACGTCACAGCTCCTGTTCGTATGCCACGGACCGTCGGGGGGCGCGGCCCGGACAACCCGCTTACCCAGGATCGGGCGTCAGGCAGCGTGACCCCGGACACACCGGCCACGCCGGCCACGCCGGCCACGCCGGCGGCAGCGGAGGGGGCGGGATTCGAACCCGCGGTCCGCTTTCACGGACTCTGGTTTTCAAGACCAGCGCATTCAACCGCTCTGCCACCCCTCCGGGAGGACCACGGTAGCGCCAGATCGGTCGCCGGATATCCGCCTCGCGCGGGCCCGTTGATGGATGATTGGCGCGTGGCAGGCGACCGGCTGGGACCGTATCTCTGCGATCTGCATCGCGACTGGCTCGCGCGCGAGCCGCAGGTCCGCTTCCGCGAGCCGGACGCGAGCCTGCTCTTCTTCGACATCTCCGGATTCACGCCGCTCACCGAGCGTCTCGCGAAGCGCGGCAAGGCCGGCGTCGAGCAGCTCATCACGACGCTCAACGGCGTCGTCGCGCCGCTCGTCGCCACCGCGGGCGCGCTCGGCGGCGACACGTTGAAGTTCGGCGGCGACGCGCTGCTGCTGCTGTTCGCGGGCGACGACCACGAGCGCCGTGCGTGCGCCGCCGCGCACGACATGCAGCGTGCCATGCAGCCCTTCCGGCGGATGCGGACGCACGCCGGCATCGTCTCCCTGCGGGCGTCTGCCGCCGTCGCCTCCGGTCCGGTGCACCTGTTTCTCGCCGGCGACCGCTTTCGCGAGCTGATCGTCGCCGGCCCGACGACGAGCGACGTCATGGGGCTCGAGCGCGACGCCGGCGCGGGCGAGGTGCTGCTCGCCGCGTCGACCTGCGCGCGCCTGGAGCCCGCCTGCCGCGCGGCGGTCGCCGGCCGCAGCGACGGTGCGACGCTGCTCGCGACCCGCCCCGACGTCGAGTACGCGGGACCGCCGCGCCCCGCGCTCGGCGACCCCGCCCAGGGGCTGCCCGCAGCGCTGCACGACCACCTCGGGCCGGCGGCCGAGAGCGAGCACCGCCAGGTGACCGTCGGCTTCGCCCAGTTCCGCGGCCTCGACGAGCTGCTGGCTCGCGACGGGCCGGCGGCCGCCGCCGACGAGCTCGACGCGCTCGTCGCCCGCGCGCAGGACGCGTGCCACGAGCACGGCGTGACGTTTCTCGCCACCGACGCCGACCGCGCCGCGGGCAAGGTCTTCGCCGTCGCCGGCGCACCGACCGCGTCGACCGACGACGAGGACCGCATGCTGCTGGCGCTGCGCGACATCGTCGCCCACGACGGCGCGCTGCGGGTCCGCGCGGGGGCCAACCGCGGCCGCGCGTTCGCCGTCCACCTCGGCGCTCCGCAGAGGCGCACGTACACCACGATGGGAGACACGACGAACCTCGCCGCGCGCGTGATCGGCGAGGCGCCGGACGGGCGCGTCCTCGCGACGCGCGCCGTGCTCGAGCACGCGCGGGCGCCGTTCGCGCTCGCGCCGGTCGCGCCGTTCGCGGTCAAGGGAAGGCGCGCGCTCGTCGAGGCGCAGCTCGTCGGCGAGCCGCGGGCCGTCGTGCGCCGCGCCGCCGTCGACAGCCCGCTCGCCGGTCGCGCGGCCGAGCTGCGCGTCCTGCGCGGGGCACTCGAGGCGGCGCGCGCCGGCGACGGGCAGATCGTCGAGCTCGTGGCCGAGCCGGGCATGGGCAAGTCGCGGCTGGTGGCCGAGGTGATCGCCGAGGTCGAGGGCGGCGACCTGCGCCAGGTCGTCGTCGAGGCCGGCGCGTACGGCACGTCGACCCCGTACTTCGCGCTGCGCGCACCGCTGCGCCGCCTGCTCGCCGGCGATGGCGCTCGCGAGGGCGAGGTCGCCGCGGCGCTCGCGCGCCACGTCCGCGAGCACCTGCCCGGCAGCGAGCCGCTGCTTGCGCTCGTCGCGATCCCGTTCGGGTTGGAGCTCCCGGCGACCGCCGAGTCGGCACGGCTCTCCAGCGACGCCGGCCGCGCGCAGCTGCACTTCCTCGTCGAGCAGCTGCTGGCGGCGCTGCTGCCGCGCGGCAGGACGCTGCTGCTGATCGAGGACGCACACTGGCTCGACGAGGCGTCGAGCGACCTGCTGCGCACGGTCCTGCGCCGCGCCGGCGAGCGCGGCTGGGCGGTCTTCGTCACCCGCCGCGGCGGACCCGGGGGACTGGAGGGCCTGCCGCAGCCGCACGCGCGAATCCAGCTCGAGCCGCTCGCCGCCGATGCGGCACGGTCGCTCGTCGTCGCCGACGCAGAGGGCGCGCTGGCGCCGCATGTGACGGCGGCGCTCGTCGAGCGCGCGCAGGGAAACCCGCTCTTCCTGCGCGAGCTGATCGCGGCGGCGCGCGACGGCGCCGAGCTCGACGAGCTGCCGGCGACCGTCGAGGCGCTGCTGACCGCGCGGATCGACACGCTGATGCCGGCCGACCGCCGCCTGCTGCGCCGCGCCGCGGTCCTCGGGCAGCGCTTTCCGATCGCCTGGCTGCGCGGAATGCTCGACGCGTCCGAGAGCGAGCTCGACGACGCGCTCAGCCGGCTCGGCGAGTTCGTCGACGTGCGGTCGGGGCGGGTGCGCTTCCAGCACGCGCTGCAGCGCGAGGCCGCCTACGAGGCGCTGCCGTTCGAGCGCCGCCGCGCGCTGCACGCCCGTGCGGGCGAGCTGATCGAGCGCGAGCTGGGCGCCGGCGCCGAGGAGGCGGCCGACATCCTCGCGCTGCACTTCCTGCGCGCGCAGGAGCACGTGCGCGCGTGGCGCTACGGCCTCGCCGCCGCCGAGCAGGCGCGCGACCGCTACGCGCACGCCGACGCGGCGCAGCTGTACCGCCGCGCGCTGGAGGCCGCGCACGCTCTCGAGCTGGCGCCGCAGGAGATGAGCGCCGCCTACGAGGCGCTCGGCGACGCCCACGCCTACTCGGGCGAGCTCGTGCGCGCGCACGAGGCGCTGACGCGCGCGCGCCGGTTCGCCGCCGGCGACCGGCTGCGTGAGGCGCAGCTTCTGCACCGTCATGCGCGCACGGCGATGGACGGCGGCGAGGTCGTCCGCGCGGCGCGCTGGCTGCTGCGCGCCCTGCGGATGCTCGACGGCATGGACGCCGGTGCGTGCGCGGGCTGCCGCGCGACGCTGCTGTCCGAGCTGGCCGGGGTACGGCTGCGCCAGGGCCGCTACCGCGAGACGATCGCCCTCTGCCGGTCGGCGATCGCCGACGCCGAGCGGTCAGCCGAGGAGAAGGCGCTCGCGCACGCGTGCTACCTGCTGGACTGGGCGCTCGTCGAGGACGGGCGCGCCGGCGAGGCGGTCCACTCGCAGCGCGCGCTGGAGATCTACCGCCGCCACGGCGATCCCGACCGCGAGGCGGCGGTGCTCAACAACCTCGGCATGTTCGCCTACTACGAGGGCCGCTGGGACGACGCCGTCACGCTGTACCGCGAGGGCGCCGAGGCCAGCACGCGCGCGGGCAACATCAACAGCGCGGCGTTCGGCGACGTGAACATGGGCGAGGTGCGCTCCGACCAGGGCCGCGTCGAGGAGGCGCGGGCGCTGCTCGGGCGAGCGCTCGAGATCTGGCGCGGGACGGGCCACCAGCTCGGCGTGGCGTACGCGATCACGCTGCTCGGGCGCATCGAGGCGCGCGCGGCGTCCGACGACGCCGCGCTCGACCTGCTCGCCGACGCGCTCGCGCGCTACCGCGAGCTGCGGCTGAGCGCAGACGCACTCTGGGTCGAGGCGCTCGTCGCCGAGGCGCACGCCTACGCGGGGCGGTCGCAGGCGGCGCTCGCCGAGGCGCAGCGGCTGCTCGAAGTGGCGGGCGCGGGGCGGCTCGCGCCCCTGCTGCAACGTGTGCGCGGCGTCGCGCTGGCGCAGGCCGGCCGCGACGGCGAGGCGCACGGCACGCTGGAGACCGCGCTGACGCAGGCGCGCGAGTGCGGCGACCACCTCGAGGTCGTGCTCGCGCTCGATTCGCTGCTTGCCTTCGGCGGCGCGGACCCGGCGTGCGGCCGCGAGCGCGCCGCGCTCGTCGAGCGGCTTGACATCGTGCGGCTGCCGGCTGCGGCGGTCGGCGCGCGTACGCCCGCCGCGGCAGCGCGAGCCTGACCGACGCTCAGTGGCGGCCGAGCGGGTCGCGCGGGTCGGCCGGCAGCCGGTAGACGACGACGCCGTTGCCGCGCGCGTCGGTGCCGGCCGAGACCTGGCACGGCGGGTCGTGCGTGAGGTTGCTGCAGCGCGGCAGCAGCCCGGAGTAGTCCTCGTTGCCGTCGCCGTCGACGTCGCCGATCGGCAGCGCCCTGCCGCCGTTGGCCGACGCCGTCCCCAGATCGAACTGGTACGGCGCCACGAGGCAGGTGCGCAGCGACGCCGCCGACCGGCGCCGGGCGTCCACGACGGCCTTGGCGATCGTCGACGTCACCGTCTTCTCGCGGTTCGGGCCGAGGACGACCTCATGATCGGGCGAGACGGGCTCGTACGTCTCGCAGTGCGGGCTCGGCCCGGTGTTGTAGGAGAGCGACAGCGGGCCGCCGTCGTCGGCGACGTCGCCGTCCGGGTTGGGCTCCGCATCCACCCTGACGCGGTTGGTGTACGAGCGGTTGGTGCCGGGGACGGTGCCGTCGGTCGCCGCCGTCGCCGTGCAGAACACGTTGTTGAGGCATGACACGAGGATCTGGTGGGCCTTGAACGCGTCCGACGTCGCCGACGTCGCGTCCGGGCTGGTGGCGAGCAGCGTGTACGTGCCGGCCTCGGTCACCGAGAGGCTGCCGAAGGAGGCCACGCCGTTCGCGCTGGTGACGGTCTTCGTGCCGTTCAGCACGGCGCCCACCGGCGCCGTGCCGAGGCCGACGGTCACGCTGATCGCGGCGGCCGCCGGGTTGCCGGCCGCGTCGAGCACGCTCACCGCGACGGGTGGGCCGGCCGGATCGCCCGCGGTGCCCGTGATCGTGCTGCCGACCTGCACGTCCGCGGGCTGCGTCGTGAAGCTCAGCCTGCAGCCGCCGGTCGTCGCGGTCGTGGTGCTGCTGCGTTCGAGGTCGAGCGTCAGGTCGTTGCCGGGCGGTCCGTTGAAGTCGTTGGCCTGCTTGGTGATGCCGGTCCACGATCCCGCGGCGCCGCCGCAGGGCGTCGTGACCTGCAGCTCGACCGTCACGGACTCGCCGGGCGGCAGCGAGAGGTCGCGCAGCTGCACGACGCCGCCGTCGACGGTCGCGCTCGCGGCGGGCGGCGCGGGCGAGAGGGAGAAGCCGCTGATCTGCGCGCCGGTGGCGGTGAAGCCCGCGGGCGGCGAGAGGTTCGACGAGCCGAGCTGCTGCTGGCCGGTGAGGTTCGTGTACGTCGCGCTGATCGTCGCCTGGGAGCCGCTCGGCACGGTCGCGGGGGACAGCGCGATCGAGTACGGCTTGTGCGCGTCCGTGCCTCTGTCGGGCTTGACCGCAAAGACCGGCGCGGCGAGCGCCAGCGCCAGGGCGACCACGGCCGCGCAGCCCGTGAAGGAGATCCTGCGTGCCTTCATCGTCGTGCTCCTTCGCCGGCCGAAAGGGACTGGTGTGGCAGCGTGCGCGCGCCCGTCGCGCCCGCCCAGCCTGCCGCGGCGAGCCTAGTCACGGCCGCTCCGGAAAGGCAAGTCTCGATCGCGCCCCGCAAGGCCGGACTCGCCTTTAGACTAGGTTGCAGCCGCGACCCCGGAGAGGTGGCCGAGTGGCTGAAGGCACTCGCCTGCTAAGCGAGTATGGGGTTTAAACTCCATCGCGGGTTCGAATCCCGCCCTCTCCGCTACCCTGCACGACCCACTGCGCCCGTAGCTCAGCTGGATAGAGCGTCGGTCTACGGAACCGAAGGTCAGAGGTTCGAATCCTCTCGGGCGCG
>JBKHXR010000082.1:0-40505 GCA_046565905.1 Thermoleophilia bacterium
CGCTCGCCGAGAAGTACCTGCGCGAGCGCTACGGCGCCGACGTCATGGACCACTTCGTCTACGCGATCGTGTCCGACGGCGACCTCATGGAGGGCATCGCCTCCGAGGCCGCGTCGCTCGCCGGCCAGCTCGGGCTCGGCAAGCTCGTCTACCTCTACGACGACAACGACATCTCGCTCGACGGCCCGACCTCGCTGAGCTTCGACAAGGAGGACGTCGACAAGCGCTTCGAGGCCTACGGGTGGGACGTCTCGGCGGTCCACGACGCCAACGACATCGTCGCGATCGAAGGCGCGATCCGCGCCGCGCAGAAGCTCGAGGACAAGCCCTCGCTGATCCGCGTGAAGTCGATCATCGGCTACCCGTCGCCCAACAAGCAGGGCACGAGCAAGGTGCACGGCGCCGCGCTCGGCGAGGACGAGGTGCGCGCGACGAAGGAGGTCATGGGCTGGGACCCGGACAAGCACTTCCACGTCCCGGACGAGGTCTACGCCGCCTGCTCGATGAAGGACGAGGGCGGCAGGGCGCATGCCGAGTGGAATGAGCGCTTCGCCTCCTGGAGGGACGCCAACGGCGAGCTCGCCGAGGAGTGGGACCTGGCCTGGCAGGGCAGGCCGCTGCCCGGCTTCGCCGCCTCGCTGCCGACCGAGTGGGAGAAGGACAAGCTGGCGACCCGCGTCGCCGGCCAGAAGGCGATGGCGGCCTTCGAGGCGTCCGTGCCGACGATGGTCGGCGGGGCCGCCGACCTGTCGGAGTCGACGAAGACCGAGTTCCCGCAATCCGAGCGCTACACCGCGGCGAGGTCCGGGCGCAACATCTTCTTCGGCGTACGCGAGCACGGCATGGGCGCGGCCGTCAACGGCATGGCCGCGCACGGCGGCATCGTCCGGCCCTACGGCTCGACGTTCCTGCAGTTCGCCGACTACATGCGCGGCGCGATCAGGCTGTCGGCGCTGACCGGTCTGACGACGGCCTGGGTCTTCACGCACGACTCCGTCGGGCTCGGCGAGGACGGCCCGACGCATCAGCCCGTCGAGCACCTCGCGGCGCTGCGGGCGATCCCCGGGCTCGTCGTGCTGCGGCCCGCCGACGCGACCGAGACCGCCGAGAGCTGGCGCGTGATCGTCGAGGACCTCGAGGGCCCCGCCGCCCTGATCCTCTCGCGCCAGGACCTCCCCGTGCTCGACCGCTCCGTCTTCGCCGCCGCGTCGGGCGTCGGCAAGGGCGCGTACGTGCTCGCCGACGCCGACGACGCGCAGGCGACGATCATCGCGACGGGCAGCGAGGTCGCCACGGCGCTTGCCGCGCGCGAGCAGATCGACGTCCCCGTACGCGTCGTGTCGATGCCGTCGTGGGAGCTCTTCGAGCAGCAGGACGACGACTACAAGGAGTCCGTCCTGCCCGTCGACCTGCCGGCGGTCTCCGTCGAGGCCGGCGTGCGCATGGGCTGGGAGCGCTATGCCGATGCGATCGTCTCGATCGATCGGTTCGGCGCCTCGGCGCCCGGGACGATGGTGCTCGAGAAGCTCGGCATCACGCCCGAGAACGTCATCTCGCAGGTGCACGAGCTGCTGGGCACGAAGGTCTAGGCCGCCGGCGCGGCCGCACCGGGACTACGGCTGCAGAACCGCCGCGAGCCGGCCCGCGTCCTCGGACACGGTGACGTGGATCGCGGCGGGCTCGCGCACCCATGCGATCAGGTTGTGCGACTGCAGTCGGTCGAGCATGAACTGCAGCCCGCGCGCCTGCGCGCGAGAGGCGTAGGCGCGCAGGATGTCGAACGCCCAGCCGGTCGTGTGCAGCGAGTAGTTGGGCGTCGCCTCGCGGTTGCCGGAGCGCAGCAGCCGCTGGTAGCGCTCGTCGCGGACGCTGCTCGTCACGGCGAGCGAGGCCTCGCTGTCGGCGATCGACTGCACGCCCGCCCCGATGTACGCCAGCAGCGCGAGCGCCGTCGGGCGCAATCCGCGGTACGTCGTCGGGCTGCGGTTCAGCCGTGGCGCGAGCTCGCCCATGCCCGGGTGGATGCGCAGCCCGTACCTCGCCAGCGTCGCGGGCTCCAGCGGCACGAGGCGGCCGTCGTCGTATGCCTCGCGCAGCTCGGCGGGCGACGCGAAGACATCCGTCTCGTCCTCCGGATGCAGGAGCTCCTCGGCGGAGTTCTTCGCGGTCTGCAGCGCCGCGATCCGGTCCAGCCGGGCCGGGTCCGTCCGGTACAGCCGCATGATCTCGCGCGCCGCCTCGACGCGCCACAGGTAGGTCGCGGAGTCGTCGCCGAGCGCCGCAAGCTTGCGGTAGGCCGCCTCGTTCTCCAGCGGCGTCGAGTCGAAGTACAGCCGCGTGTAGGAGATGTCGTCCTCGCCATAGGCGCTGAGCGCGTCCTGCAGGTTGCCGACGCCCATGTGGTAGCTGACGACCGCGAGGTCGTCGCGGCCGAGCTCACCGCGCGCGAACTTCAGGTAGCGCGCCGCGGCGGCCAGCGCCTTCGGCGGGTCGAAGCGCTCGTCGACGGCGCGCCGGCGCGCGCGCAGGCGCGCGATCAGCTCGCTGTCGCCCCTGCGCCTGGCGCGCTGCAGCGACCGGCCGATGGCCCGCGCGGCCGCCGGGTCGACCTTCATGTCCAGCAGGTTGCGGCCGGTCTCGGCAAGGATCTGCGTCAGCCCGACGGCGCCCTCCAGCCGCGGGTCGGCGACCGCGTCGGGCCGTCCCGCGCTCTCCAGCAGGACGATCGCCTCGAGCGTGTCGGGCTCGACCTCCGCCGCCGTCGCCGCCGCCTCGACGAGCGAGCGGTAGCGCGCCGTTCGCGCCGCGCTCGCTCGCGCGCCGCCCGGCGACTTGGCGTAGAGGACGTGGGCGTGCCCGGCCGCGGCCGCCTCCGCGAACCCGCGCTCGCGCTCGGGCGTGTACGCGAGCGGGTCGTTGTCGACGCCCGTCCCGGGCACGAGCCTGGGCAGCGTCGTGTCGCCGGCAAAGAGGACGATCACCGCGACGATCGCGAGCACGGCGACCGCGAGCAGCGCGAGCGCGCGACGAAGCAGGGGGGACATCGACGCGTAGGCTCGCAAAGTCGGCCGCGCCGGCGCGCCGACCCCGGCTCCGTCCGTAGTTCTCCGCACGTGACGGCGTGCGCCGCGCGGATGTGCGGCCGGCCCGCTACGGTGATCCTGAGCCGATGGCACACCGCTCCGATCGCCTGCGCGTCGTCATCGCCGGTGGCGGCATCGCCGCGGCGGAGGCCGCGCTCGCGCTGCGCGCATACGCCGCCGACCGCGTCGACATCGAGCTCGTCGCGCCCGAGCGGAAGATGCCGTTTCGGCCGGCGAGCGCGATCGCGAGCTTCGCGGACGTGTCCGCGCAGCACTTCGACCTCGTCGCCCTGGCCGAGGACGTCGGTGCGACGTTCGTGCAGGATCGCGTCGAGGCCGTCGCCGGCGCGGCCCGGCGCGTGCGCCTCGCGTCAGGCGCGCGGCGCCCGTACGACGTGCTCGTGCTGGCGCTCGGGGCCCGCGCGCGCGCCGCGATCCCCGGCGCGGTGACGTTCCGCGACCAGCGCGACGCGGCGCAGGTGGCCAACGTCGTCGACGACCTGCGCCGCGGTGAGCTGGGCGACCTGGTCGTGGCGGTGCCGTTCGGCGCGACCTGGACGCTGCCGGCCTACGAGCTGGCGCTGCTGGCGGCGGCGGAGGTCGAGCGCCTCGCCCTGCGCAGCGAGATCGTGCTCGTGACGCCCGAGCAGGACGCGCTGGCCGCGTTCGGCAGCGCCGTCAGCGGCGCGGTCGCGGCACTGCTGGTCGATCGCGGCGTGCGCCTCGTCTGCTTTGCACCTCCCGCTGCCGTCGAGCGCGACGGGCTGCGCCTCGTCGACGACACGCTGCTCGCGGCCGATCGCGTCATCGCGCTGCCCGTGCTCGCCGGGCAGCGGATCAGCGGCCTTCCGCAGGACGCCGGCGGCTTCGTCCGCACGACGCCGCGCGGCGCCGTCACCGGGATGCCCGACGTCTATGCCGCCGGCGACATGACGGCGTTTCCCGTCAAGCAGGGCGGCCTGGCCGCGCAGCAGGCCGACGCGATCGCCGCCCGCATCGCCGCCCGCGCGGGCGGCGCGCCGCTGCGGCGGCGGGCCGATCTCGTGCTGCGCGCCCAGCTGTTCGGCGCGCCCACCCCGCTGTTCCTCGAGGCCAGGCTCGACGACTCCGGCCGGGCGATCCAGGGAGGCGTGCACGAGCAGGCCCCCTGGTGGCCCGGGGCCACGCTGTTCGGCCGCCACATCTCGCCGTGGATGGCCGAGCAGGGGCTCGCCCTCGCGGCGGAGGAGCTCCGGGCGGCGCGTCAGACCTGAGCCTCGACGAGCCGCCGGATCGCGTCGAGCGTCGCACCGACGTCGTGGTCGGCGTGGTCGACGTGCGTCGTGTGCAGACCGAGCGTCAGCATCGAGCCGTCGCCGTCGGGCTCGACGCTCATCCAGCCGCCGTAGCCGCGGTCGGTGCCCCATTCGAGCCGCCGCGCCCCGTCGTCGTTGCGCATGAACGCCTCGCCACGCTGCGTGCGTCCCTCGTAGCGCGCCTCGACCTCGACGCGATCGCCGTCCTGCGGGCTGATCTTCGTCAGCTGCGGCACGAACTGCACGAGGGTGTCGGGGTCCGCGAGCGCGGCGTAGACGCTGTCGGGCGCGGCGGCGACGTGCTCTGAGTGGACGTGCTCCATGACTCTCCTTCGGTCGGGATGCGTCCGGCGATCCTGATCGCCGCGGCGCAAGAGTTCAACCTGGATCCGCGAGGATCGGTCCGAGTCATCTTCAAGGGAACGCCCGCCGACCGTCGCCGCGCGTAGCCTGCGGCGGATGCGCACGCTCGCTGCCGGAGACCCGGCTCGGCTCGGAGAGGACGACCTGCTGATCGCCGGTGACAACCTGGCGGCGATGGCGACCCTGCCGGCCGCGAGCTTCGACATGGCCTACCTCGACCCGCCGTTCAACACCGGCGTGCAGCGGCGCCGCGGCGCGCTCGGCTACGCGGACGCCTTCGCCGATTACGCCGGCTTCCTCGCGCCGCGCCTGGAGCGCGTCCGCGACCTGCTGGCGCCGCACGGGACGCTGTACCTGCATCTCGACTACCGCGAGGCGCACCGCTGCAAGATCCTGCTCGACGAGCTCTTCGGCCCCGAGTGCTTCCTCAACGAGCTGATCTGGATCTACGACTACGGCGGCCGGCCCAGGCGCCGCTGGCCGGCCAAGCACGACACGATCCTCGTCTACGTGCGCGACCGCGACCGCTACCACTTCGACGACGACGAGGTCGATCGCGAGCCCTACATGGCGCCCGGCCTCGTCGGACCCGAGAAGGCCGCACGCGGCAAGCGCCCGAGCGACTGCTGGTGGCACACGATCGTGCCGACGAACTCGCGCGAGAAGACCGGCTACCCGACGCAGAAGCCGCTGGGAATCGTCCGCCGGATGGTCGCCGCGTCGTCGCGGCCGGGGGGCTGGTGCCTGGACCCGTTCGCGGGGTCGGGAACGCTCGGCGCCGCATGCGCCGAGCTCGGCCGGCGCTACGTGCTCGTCGACTGCAATCCCGAGGCGGTCGCCGTGACGCAGGCACGGCTCGCCGAGCCGCTGCGGCGCTCCGCCTGACCGCCGCCGCGTCGCTGCTGGAGAACGTCCGTTGGATCCGGGCGGCCTGTCCGTGATCGCTACAGAGACCGACCGCGATCCCAGGAGCAGTTGAGATGAACATCACCCGCAGGCTCACCGCCACCACAACAGCAGCGCTGCTCGCGGCGACCGGCATCGCCGCGGCCGCCGAGGCCCCCGTCGTGTCCGCGCAGAAGACGTCGACCGCGAAGAGCGCGCCGCTGACGATCCCCGGCACCGGCGTTCACAAGGGCGACCGGCTGACGGACGGCGCGCGCCTCGTCTACCGCGACGTCACGCTCGAGGGCAGGCAGACCGTGAGGTTCACGATCAAGGCCCCGGCGGGCAAGCGCCTGCGCGGGCTCGCCGTCAAGGAGGGCGTCGACGTCGGCTTCGCCGTCGTCGACCGCCACGACTACGCGGGCCGCACGAAGGTGCGGGTCCGCGCCTTCGCCAACCCGAGGTCCGACGGACGCGTCGCGGGCCGCATCTACGGCCTCGCGCGCTGACCGACGCTCGCATGCGCCGCGCCGGACAGCCTCCGGCGCGGCGCTAGCGTCGATCTCCGCATGCCTTCGCTCCTCCAGCGCTCGCGTCCCGACGACGCCGAGCTCGCCCGCCGCGTCGCGGCCGGCGACGGCGCCGCGTTCGCCGCACTCGACGACCGCCACCGAAAGCCGCTGATCCGCTATGCCCGCACGCTGCTGCGCCGATCCGAGCACGACGCCGAGGATGTCGTCCAGGACGTCCTCATCCGCGCACACGCCGCGATCCGCGAGGGAAAGGCGCCCGACGAGCTTGCGCCGTGGCTGTACCGCGTCACCCGCAACCGGGCGATCGACGAGGTCCGCCGCGCGCGCTGGGGCGAGGAGTCGCTGGGCGAGGAGGCGGCCTCGCTGCGCGACGAGCGCGAGGACCCCGAGGCCGTGCTGAGGCGCCGCGAGAGCATCCGCCGGCTGGTCGACGACCTGGCCGACCTACCGGTGCGCCAGCGCACCGCGCTGCTCGCGCGCGAGCTCGACGGCCACAGCGCGGCGCAGGTCGCCGAGCAGCTCGCGATCAGCGTGCCGGCCGCGCAGATGCTCGCCACGCGAGCGCGCGAGAACCTGCTCAAGACGCGAGCGGCGCGCGACGCCGACTGCGCCGACGTCCGTGCCGAGCTGCTCGACGCGCACGAACGCGGCGTCCGGCCCAGCGAGCACGCCCTGCGTCATGTCGCCGGCTGCGACGCGTGCCGCGCCTACCGCGACGATCTGCGCGGACTGAGCGCTCGCCTGCAGGCGCTCAACCCGGTCGTCGGCCTGCCGCTGCTCGCGGGCGTCGCGAAGCTCGTCGCCGGTGGCGGCGGCAAGACGGCGGCGGCCGGGGCGGCGGCGCTCGCGATCGCCGCGACCGGCGGCGTGCTCGTGCTGTCGACGGACGTCAGCGACAGCGGCGAGCCGGCGCCCTTCGTGCTCAAGGGCGTCAAGCCGCTGACCGGGCGCTCGGTCTCGACGGGACAGCCGGTTCCCCCGGGGACGGCCGTGGTGACGGCGCGCGTGCGCGTCCCGGCGGGTGCGCCGCCGGCGGGCGACAGGCGCAGCGTGACGATGAGCTGCCCGGCCGGGATGAAGGTCGCCGGCCTGCAGGCCCCCGAGCAGCGCCTTCCGCTCGGCTACGGGCTGTCGAAGGGGACGGTGATCGGCTACTCGAGGCGAGCGCGGGTCGACTTCGGGCGCGCGGACCTGCCGCGCGACCACGACGTGACGGTCGGCGTGCTGTGCCGCCGGCCGGACGCCAACGGCTCGATCGCCGACAACCCGCGTACGACGCGGCCCGGCGAGCAGGCGGGCCGCGTCTGCGACGCGTCGGCCTACCTGTACCGCGAGCCCGGCAAGACGTTCGTCGGCACGGTCTTCAAGGGGCAGCCCGTCTCAATCCTGCGTCGCGACGACTCCGGTCAGTGGGCGCGCGTCGTCAGCGACACGCGCAACATGGGGTGGATGAAGGTCAGCGCGCTCTGCGGCTGAGCGCAGCGTCCGACGGCGCCGCAGGGCCGGGCGCGCGCTGCTCTACGCTGGCGCTGTGGGCGTGCTGGCGAGAAACAACGTCAAGGTCTCGGGCGACCCCGCGGCGCCGGCGATGCTCTTCGCCCACGGGTTCGGTTGCGACCAGAACATGTGGCGCTTCGTCGCGCCGGCGTTCGAGGACACGCATCGCGTCGTCGTCTTCGACCACGTCGGCTTCGGCGCCTCCGACCACGCGGCGTGGGACGCGGAGCATTACGCGACGCTGGACGGGTATACCCGCGACGTGCTTGAGATCTGCCGCGAGCTCGATCTTGCCGACACCGTCTTCGTCGGCCACTCCGTCAGCTCGATGATCGGCGTCCTGGCCGCCAACGCCGAGCCCGAGCGCTTCGCCCGCCTCGTGCTCGTCGGGCCCTCGCCGCGCTACATCGACGACGACGGCTACGTCGGCGGCTTCACGCGAGAGGACATCGACGGCCTGCTCGAGTCGCTCGAGAGCAACTACCTCGGCTGGTCGAGCACGATGGCGCCGGTGATCGTCGGCAACCCCGACCGCCCCGAGCTCGGCGAGGAGCTGACCAACAGCTTCTGCGCGACCGATCCGGCGATCGCGGCGCACTTCGCGCGCGTGACGTTCCTGTCCGACAACCGCGACGACCTCGCGGCGGTCCGCGTCCCGAGCCTCGTCCTGCAGTGCTCCGACGACCCGATCGCGCCGGATGCCGTCGGCGAGTACGTCCACGCCCGGCTTGCGGACAGCGAGCTCGTCTTCATGCGCGCGAGCGGGCACTGCCCGAACCTCAGCGCGCCGGACGAGCTGATCGCCGAGATCCGGGCCTTTCTGTAGCCGTGCAGCCGCCGCCTCGCCAGGAGCAGCCCGCCCCTCTGCCCGGTGAGCAGACCGACGAGCTCTACGAGGAAGCGCCCTGCGGCTACATCTCGGCGGCGCCCGGCGGCGAGATGGTCAAGGTCAACCGCACGCTGCTGGCCTGGACGGGCTACTCGCGCGAGGAGCTGCTCGGCCGCCGCTTCCAGGAGCTGCTCACGCCCGGCGGCAGGATCTACCACGAGACCCACTACGCGCCGCTGCTGCGGATGCAGGGAGCGGTGCGCGAGATCGCGCTCGAGCTCGTCTGCGCCGACGGACGGCAGCTGCCCGTGCTCGTCAACTCGGTGCTGCGTACCGATGACGACGGCCGGCCGCAGCTCGTCCGCACGACGGTCTTCGACGCGACCCATCGCCGCAAGTACGAGCGCGAGCTGCTGCTCGCGCGCGAGCGCGAGCGCGCGGCGCGCATGCAGACCGAGCGCCTGCAGCGGCTCAGCGCGGTCCTGGCGAGTGCGGTCGACCTGCGCGAGATGGCGCGGGGGGCGGTGAACGAGCTCACAGCGGCCTTCGAGGCAGGCGAGGTCATGCTGGCGATGGTCGACGCGCTCGACGGGCGGCTGCAGGTCGTCGCCCGCCGGTCGGCGGCGGACGGGGACCGGGCGACGCCGGCCGGCGAGCTGACCGACGCGGCGCGCGCGTCGCTCGGCGAGATCATGCGAACGGGGCGGATGCTGCTGTGGTCGGCGGCTGCGTCGGACGATGCGCCGCCCGCGCCCGCGCGGCTCGCCGAAGGCCGCGCCGAGGCGCTCGCCGTGCTGCCGCTGGCGGCCCGCGGCGAGCCGGTCGGCGTCGTGCTGCTGTCCTTCCCGGCGCCGCGCGACTTCGACGAGGAGGCGATCTCGTTCATGGACGCCTGCGCGGGTCAGTGCAGCCAGGCGCTCGAGCGCGCCCGGCTGTACGACAGTCAGCGCACGATCGCGCACGCGCTCCAGCAGAGCCTGCTCGCCGACGAGCCACCGCAGGACGCCCGCTTCGCCGCCGCCGCGCGCTACCTGCCTGCCGGGGAGTCACTCGACGTCGGCGGCGACTGGCACGACACGTTCTGCATCGGCGACGGCACGATCGGCTTCATGGTCGGAGATGTCGTCGGTCGCGGCATCGAGGCGGCGACCGCGATGGGCCAGCTGCGCAGCGCCGCGCGCGCGCTGGCCGGCGCGCGCTTCTCGCCGCCGGAGGTGCTCGTGCACCTCGACGAGTTCGTCGGCCAGCTTCCGCGCGCTCGGCTGGCGACGGTCGCCTACGCGGAGCTCGACCTGCGGACCGGGCGGTTGCGCTACGCCTCGGCGGGGCATCCGCCGATGCTGCTCATGCAGCCCGGCGAGCCGGCGCAGCTGCTCTGGGATGGGCGGTCGATGCCGCTGGGGGCGCGGCTCGCCCCGCGTCCGGACGCCGCCGGCGTCGTCGACATGCGCGCCGGCGCGCGGCTGCTGCTCTTCACCGACGGGCTGTTCGAGCATCGCGGCGACTCGATCGACGACGGGCTCGGCGGTGTCGCCGCGCAGGTCCAGGCGCGCCGCGGCGCCGCGATCGACACGCTGCTGGACGAGCTCGTGGCGGTCGCCGCGCGTGACGATGACGTCTGCGTCCTGTGCCTCGACTACACGCCGGTGCCCTGATCGGCGGTCGGTCCGTGGCGGACGCCGCTGGCGCCGGCCGGGCGCGCCACCGATGAGTCCTGCGACGGAGAGCGGTCGAACGGATCGACGAGCGTACGAGCTCGATCAGCGTCACCGACCGAGGAGCCCTCCGATGACCTCACAGACCCCGATCGTCAACGGCGTCGATTTCGTCTCCGTCTGCACCAGCGACCTGGCGGTTGCGATGGACTTCTACGGCGACGTCCTCGAGCTGCCGCGCTCGAGCGTGTGGCAGCGCCCGGGCGAGGAGCCCGTCGGCGCCGAGTACGAGACCGGCACGCTGACGCTCGCCCTGCTGGCCTCGGCAGAGCTCGGCCTCGACGTTCGCCCCAACAACCATCCGATCGCGCTGCGCGTCGACGACGTCGAGGCCGCGCGCGCGAGGCTCGAGTCGCGCGGCGTGATCTTCAAGGCCGACACGCTCGACTCGGGCGTCTGCCAGCAGGCGTTCTTCGAGGACCCCGATGGCAACGCGCTCGCGCTGCATCACCGCTACGCGCCGCGCGGCGGGTCGGACGGCTAGCGGCCGCCCGCAGGGCGGGCAGCCGTGGCGCGCCCGCCCGCGACGTTAGGCTCCGCGGATGGCACGCGTCATCCCGATCGAGGATCTGCGGCGCAGCGCCACGGCGGCGCTCTTCGAGGGGGGCGACGAGGTCGCCGCCTCGATCTTCGTGACGGAGTACGAGCGCGGCCAGGGCCCGTCGCCGCATCTGCATCCCTATCCGGAGGTGTTCGTCGTGCAGACCGGCAGCGCGACGTTCACGGCAGGCGACGAGGAGCTCGTCGTCGAGGCCGGTCACATCGTCGTCGTGCCGGCGCGCACGCCGCACGGCTTCAAGGGGGCGGGCGACGACACGCTGCGCGTCGTCAGCGTGCACCCGAGCGCCACGGTGGAGCAGACCGACCTCTGACGCCGCGGCCCGCCTGCGCCCGTATCCGTCGCCGCGATACCGCGGCCGCGGGCGGCGCCGTCGAAGCGCCGCCCGCCAACCGTCATCTGGTTCTACCTGGTGAAGTGCGGCCCGTTGCGATCGAAGTCGCCGGCGCGGGCCTTGCCCTTGCCGGGCCTCGAGCTGACCTGCGTCACCGGGACCTTGGCGAAGCCGAACGTCGCGGTCGCGAAGGCAACCGCGTCGGCCATCTGGTCGAGGATCGTCTGGTCGATGTTGGCGATCGTGTCGCACGGCTCGTGGTAGCAGGGGTCGAGCTGCTCGCCGACGACGCCGCCGAACAGCGCGAACTGCTCGGGCGTCTTGAGCTGCTCCGCGCCCGAGAACAGCCCGCCGGCCGGGATGTCGACGCCCTCGGCGATGAACGGCCCGTAGTCCGAGCGGCCGCTGAACTCCGTCGGCCACGTCGCCAGGCCGCGCCGCTCGAAGTAGTCGAGGAACACCTGCTCGATCTGCGCCGAGCCGGGAGGACCGACGATGGCCGTGTCCGAGCCGTCGCCGTCGTACACCATCCGCGCGTGGTTGGGCGACGCGAGCATGTCGAAGTTGAGGTTGAGCGCGATGTCGTCGAGCTCTTCCTCGCTGAGGCCGGCGACGTAGAACTCCGAGCCGACGAGCCCGGCCTCCTCGGCGCCCCACCAGGCGAAGCGGATCGTGTTGCGCGGCCTGACGTTGCCGGCCGCCATCGCCTCGGCGACCTCGAGGATCGTGCCGGAGCCGCTGGCGTTGTCGTTGATGCCCGGGCCGTCGACGACCGAGTCGAGGTGCGCACCGACGACGACCACCTTGCTGTCATCGCCCCGCGGCGTGTCGGCGATCACGTTTGCGACCTGGCGGATCTCCGAGATCGTGTTCGTCGTGATCGCAACCGCGGTGCCGGGCGCTGCGAGCTGCTGGCCCAGCGTGAAGCTCGTCGTCACCACCGGAATCGCGCGCGGCGTGCTCGCCGTGACGTTCGTCAGCAGCCCGAGGCGGTCGGGCGTGCCCTGGTTGAAGATGATCGCGCCGATCGCACCGGCCGCCGTCGCGTTCTCGATCTTCTGCTCGAACGTGCAGGTGCCGCGCTGCAACAGCGCGATGTTGCCCGCCGTGAAGCCCGCGAAGTCGGCGGCCTCGCAGCCGCTCGTGCTGGCGCCGGGGTCGGCGAGCTTCAGGTCGACCGCCTGCACCGTGCCGGCCACGGTGCCGCTGCCGGAGTAGCTGATCGTGTCGAAGTCGACGCCCTCGACGAACGTCGCCGGCGTGGGCGCGGTGCGCGAGAAGCTCGACGGGCCGACCTTCTCGTAGTACGGGAAGTCGAAGTTCTGGATGACCGGGTCATAGCCGGCGGCCTCGAGCCGCTGGACGACGTAGTCGACGGACGCGTCGTAGCCCGGCGTCCCGGCGGCGCGCGTGCCGTCGTTGGCGTCCGCGATCGCCTGGAAGGCCTCCAGGTGCTCCATGATGCCGCCGACGGTGACGCCCCGCGTGAGCTTCGCTGCCTGGCCGGGCGGCGCCGAGGTCGGTGCCGCGGTCGCGGCCGGTGCTGCGACGGCGGCGATCGCGACAGCGGCGATCGCCGCTCGTGCCGTGCGAGAGGAGATGCACATCCCTACCTCCGATCTGGGATTGACAGCCGCCGTGGCGTCCTCGCAGCGGCCGCGGCGCCACGCCCCGGACCGGTGGCGGCGCCGAGGCCGAGCACTTACCCGGTTGCGATCTCGCGCTAACGGTGCCGGCGGCGCGCCGCCGCGCGCTTCCCACCGGGCGCTCGGCACGCGGCGCGCGGCGCGCGGCGCTCGGCACGCGGCGCGCGGCGCGCGGCGCGCGGATGTAGGGTCCGCGCATGGTCGTCGTCGTGTTCCGGATCACCTTGCGCCGCGACCTCGACGAGGCGGACTACGCCGCCACCGGCGAGCGCATGCTCGAGCTCGTCAGCTCGATGCCCGGCTTCCTCGGGATGGACTACGCCGAGGTCGAGGACGGCGAGCTGCTCGTGGCGCGCTTCGAGTCGCACGAGGCGCTCGAGGCCTGGCGGACCCATCCCGAGCATCTGGAGGCTCAGAAGGCCGGCCGCGAGCGGTTCTTCGCGCACTACTCGATCGAGGTCTGCGACGAGGTCCGCTCGTACGCGTTCGATCGCGGCTCTTGAGCGGCCGCGCGGCGCACGCCCTCGGGCGGCGCGCCCTCGGCGGCGAAGAGCCGCGACAGCGTCGGATACCACGACATGTTGCACGCGTAATGCTCGCAACATGCCGGCGACCCTTCGAAGACATCGTAGATCCAGTCACGCCAGGCATCGCGATCCGGGCCCGCGTAGCAGTCCTCGTTGTCCCAGCAGTCCTCGAGGATGTCGGTGACGAACTCCGCGACCGCGAGCACGCGCTGGCGCAGCTCGCGGTCGGGGCAGTCGGGCGCGGGGACCGGCTCGCGATCGTAGAAGTAGGGCCGCAGCAGCGGGTGCGCGATGAACACCTGATCCATCTGCAGCGTCCTGTCGCTCGCCCCGTGGTAGGCGCTCACCTTGAACGACCGCCGGCTCAGGCGGTAGGAGAAGACCGCCGCGGTGAGCGAGACGACCAGTGCGACGATCGAGATGATCTGCGAGGCGTCCACGCTCAACCCCAGATGCGCAGCGCCCGCCGGACGAGCGCGTCGTCGCGGTCCAGCCCGTACCCCGCTTCGTAGAGCGCGAGGATCAACTCGAGCAGCCGCTCGTCGCGCGGCGCCTCGTCAGCCGGCCGTCCGGGCACCCACAGCAGGCGCATCGGCTCGGTCCCGTCGCCGCCGACGTCCGGGATCACGTAGCCGTCCACCGGCAGCGCGATCGCGCCGGCCTTCTCCCAGAAGCGCACGCGGCGCGCGCGGTGCTCGGCCTCCGCGGCATCGATCCCCGGCTCCGCCGGATCCTCGACCTCGAGCACGATCGGACGCCCCGGCTCGCTTGCGGCGAGCTCGTCGCGAACCGCCTTCCAGAGCGAGCCCCCCCGTCCGGCGCCGCGCAGCTCGCGCGCCACGGCGAAGTACTCGAGGAAGAGGTGCCCGGCGCAGTCCAGCCGGGTGAGAAACGCAAGGCCCATCGGACGCCGGTCCTCGAGGCCGACGAGCGCGAGCTCGGCGCCGCTGCGCGAGCCCTCCACGAGCTCGGCGAACGGCACCCGCTGACGCGCCGGGAAGCCGTCCTCGTAGATCGCCTGGACCGCAGTCCGCGCGTCCTCCGAGATAGCGTCGAGCGGCATGATCGCGGGCACCATGGAGTCCGATCGTAGACCTCCGGCCGGTGTCCGTCGCGGGCGGCGCGACGGCCACGGTACGTGCCGTCCGGTCAGGCGCCGCGCGCCCCGTCCCGCACCCCGCCGCGGCGAGCTTCGTCATCGCTCGTCGGCGCCGAGCTGCTCGCCGACGGGATCGTCGCGAGCGTTGCGGCGGATCCGCCACCGTGACCTCCGAGCGCGGTTGCGCGCAGATCGCCGGGCGCAGTCGGGTACCGCCCGGGTGTGCTCGACTTCGCCGTCGATCTGCTGAGCGACAACTGGTGGACGTATGCGCTCGTCCTGGCGCTGATCGTCTTCGACTGCGTCTTCCCCGTCCTGCCGAGCGAGACGGCGCTCATCGCCACGGGGATCATCGCCGCGCACGGCGGGCTCTCCGTCGCCGGCCTGGTCGCCGTGGCCTGGGCGGGCGCGGTCACCGGCGACAACGTCGCCTACACGATCGGCGATCGGCCGGGCCGGCGGCTGCGCCGCCGGCTCCTGCGCCGCGCGCCCGAGCAGATCAGCTGGATGCGCGACCAGATGCGAGCGCGCCCCTGGATCGTCGCGGTGGCCCGCTTCATACCGGCCGGCCGGACGGCCGCCGCGCTCGGCGCCGGGGCGCTCGACATGCCCCGCCGCCGGTTCGCGGCGTATGTCGCCGTTGGCGGGCTGCTGTGGGCGGCGTTCAACGTCCTGCTGGGCTACGCCGGCGGCGCGACGTTCCAGGACAGCTTCTGGCTGCCGCTGCTCGTTTCCCTGGCCGTCGCCGGCGTCCTGTCGGCCGCCGCGGAGATCGCCCGCCGGCGCGGTCTGCTCGGGCCCGAACCCGACGAGCCCGGCGACGGAGGGTTCGACGACTGCGAGCTCGACGAGGAGGCCGAGCAGGCGGGCGCGGAGCAGCCCTCGGCCGACCGAGCCAGGTGAACGCACTGCCGTGATCGGAGAACTCGGACGTTCCCGCGGTGGGTAGAGGTCACGACATCGACCGCGCCGACGACGTGTGACCGCATGATCAGACGACGGGCCGGCTCGCGCCGGCGCCCTCCTCGAGCGGTTGCGGCCGGCGGCCGGCCGCCGATGCTCGCCGCCACCGTCACCGCGGCCGCCACCGCCACCGCGGCCGCTGTCCTTGCGGCACGCGCGCTGTGGTGGGAGCCGCGACACGTCCGTCTGCTGCGCCGCGAGCTTGCCCTGCAGCGCTGGCCGGCAACGCTCGACGGCGCGCGCGTCGCCGTGATCGCGGACCTTCACACCGGCGCGCCGCACATCGGCCTGCGCAAGCTGGAGCGCGTGGTGGCGAGCGTCAATCGCGCTCGGCCCGAGCTCGTGGTGCTGCTGGGCGACTACGCCGACCGCGAGGTGGCGCTGGCAACGCCCGTCAGCCCCGAAGCCGTCGGACAACGGCTGGCGCAGCTGCGCGCACCGGTGGTCGCCGTGCTCGGAAACCACGACTGGGACCAGTGGGGCTCGCGCATGCGCGACTCCCTACGCGGCGCGGGACTGACGGTGCTCGAGAACGAGGCGCTGCCGTTGCTCATCCGCGGCACGCGGCTCTGGGTCGTCGGGGTGGCGGACCTGGCCACTCGCACACCGTCGCTGCAGGCGGTCGAAACGGTGCCCGCGAGCGAACCGGTGCTCGTCCTCACCCATCACCCCGACGTCTTCCCCTCCGTGCCGTCGCGCGTCGCGCTGACGCTAGCCGGACACGTGCACGGCGCCCAGGTCAACCTGCCGCTGCTGCGCACCCGCGTGACCCCATCGCGCCACCCCGACCGCTACCGCGCCGGGCACGTCTGCGAGCGCGGGCGCCAGCTGTTCGTCAGCCGTGGGATCGGGACCAGCCGGCTGCCTGTGCGCTTCCGCGCTCCACCGGAGGTTGCGCTGCTGCACCTGCGCGCCGATCGTCGCGCGTGTCCAGCCTGGCCGTGGGCGTGAATGCTCCGGGCGCTGCCCGCAGGCGCAATCCGCGGCTGGCTCTCCTGCACCATGCGCTCCATCGCCAGGCGGGCGTCCCGCCAGCACCGGTTCGGACTCTATGGCGACTTGACCTCGATATCCGCGGTGAGTTCGCCACAGCACGACCAACCCGGTCCGCCAGCGGAGCTCTCGCGACCACGTCGACGGCCGCCGCGCGACGGCGTCCGCTCAGACGCGGAGGCCGCCCTGACCTCGGGATTCCGCGAACGGCCGGTGGGCAAGCAGGGGCGATGGAGCTAGGGGGACTCGAACCCCCGACCTCCTGGGTGCGATCCAGGCGCTCTCCCAACTGAGCTATAGCCCCGAGCAACGGACAGTGTACCGGCGGGAATATCTTGCGCCCGGGCTGCGGGAATGCCCCGAATCCGCCGATACGCTCAGAACAGTGAGCTTTCGCAATCGTTTGGCGCTCTTCTTCGTGCTCATCGTGATCGTTCCGATGTTCGCCGTCGCGTTCCTGCTGTTCCGGCTGATCGAGGACAGCGAGACCGGCCAGGCGCAGGCCGCGATCGCCCAGCAGCACCGGTTCGCCACGGCGCTGTTCAGCGAGCAGCGCGACCTCGCGAAGGTCGCCGCCGGCGACGTCGGCAGGGACCGCGTCTTCACGACGGCGCTGCAGGAGGGCGACATCGATCGCGCCCGGCGCCGGGCGGCACAGCTGCTCGACAGCCGAGCGATCGAGCGCATCGTCCTCGTCAAGGACGGCGAGGCGATCGTCCGCGCCGGCGACAAGCGGGCGATCGCGCCCGCCGTCCGGCCGATCGTCACAGCCGGCGGCCGCGAGCTCGGGACGCTCGGCGTGTCGGTGATGGACGCGCAGACGTACGTCGAGCGCGTCAAGTCCTTCACGCAGGCGCGCGCGGTCGTGCTCAACGGGGGCAGGGTGCTCGCCAGCTCGCTGCCCGGCGTCGATCCGGCGCGGCTGCCCGCCGGGCAGGGCGCCGAGCTGAACCTCGGCGACATCGACTACCTCGTGCAGAGCTTCGCCGATCCGGGGGCGCTCGCCGGTCAGCAGATCCGCGTCTTCACGCTCGTCGCACCGAGCACGCACCGAGACTCGGTCGCCGGCGAGCGATGGACGGCGGGCGCGATCCTGCTGGGCTTCTTCCTCATCGCGATCGCCTGCGCCGTGCTCGTCTCGCGCACCCTCCAGCAGCAGATCGCGGCCTTTCTCACCGCGGCACGTCGTCTCGCCAGCGGCGACTTCTCGGCGCAGGTGCCGACCGTCGGCCACGACGAGTTCGCCGAGCTGGGCGAGGAGTTCAACAAGATGTCGCACGAGCTCGAGCGGCGGCTGGCGGAGCTCACGCAGGAGCGCGGTCGCGTGCAGGACTCGATGCGCCGGCTCGGCGAGGCCGTCGGCGCGAACCTCGACCGCGACGCGCTGCTCGCGCTCGTGCTGCGGACTGCGGTCGACGGGGTGGGCGCCGACGCCGGGCGGGCATGCGTGCGACTCAACGGCGGCACGACGCTCGAGGAGCGCTCGAGCATCGGAACGATGAACGGCCTCGAGAGCGCTGTCGCGACGGTCGAGGCCGGTGCGCTCGAGAGCGGCGGCGTGCAGGAGACGAGCGTCGGCGCGGCGAACGCGATCGCGCATCCCCTGCGCGGCGGCGAGGGTCGCGACGATGTCGTGGGCGTCGTCTCCGTCGGCCGCACGGGGCGGCCGTTCACGCCCAGCGATCGCGAGCTGTTCACCTACCTTGCCGGGCAGGCCGCGCGCTCGATGGAGAACGTCGAGCTGCACGAGACGGTCACGCTCAAGTCGGTGACCGACTATCTCACCGGGCTCGCCAACAAGGACGCGTTCGACGCCGAGCTGTCCAGCGAGGTGGGGCGCGCCAACCGCTTCGGCGACGATGTCGGGCTGCTGCTGATCGACCTCGACGACTTCGGGCAGTTCAACAAGCAATACGGGGTGCTGGACGGCGATGCGGTCCTGCGCGAGGTCGGGCGCGTGCTGCGCGAAGGCTCGCGGGAGATCGACGTCGCCGCGCGCTACGGGGGCGAGGAGCTTGCCGTGATCCTTCCCGGCACCGACCTGGACGGCGCCTACAACCGCGCCGAGCGCATCCGCGAGCAGATCGAGCAGCTGCGGATTCCGCGCGTCGACGGTCGCGGCACGCTGTCTGTGACGGCAAGCTGCGGAGTCGCTGCGGCGCGCGGCGAGGCAGCAGACGGCAGCGGGCTGGTGGCGGCCGCCAGCGCCGCCCTCAACGAGGCCAAGCGCAGCGGAAAGAACACCACCCGGCGCGCGAGGTAGGCTTCGTCGGGATGGGACTGCTGGACGACGCCATCAAGGAGCATCTCGAGCTCAAGCGCCGGCGAGGGGCCGACGCCGGCGAGATCACCCGGCTGGAGTCGGAGGCGCTGGGGCCGGTTCCGCGGTCGAGCGAGGGCGTGCCCGAGCTGTCTGACGACTTCGAGCTGCCCCACGAGGAGGTCGAGGGCGGGTCGCCGCCGCCGGCCGCACCTTCGTCGCGCGCGTGGGACGAGGGCGAGGTTCGCGCGCACGACGCGCCCGCGCCCGCGCCCCCTCCCGTCCGCGAGCCGCCTCCGCCGTCGCCACCGCTGCCGGTGGACGACCGTGAGCCTGAGCCGCCGCCGCTGTCCGCGGACGAGCCGCCGTCCGCGCCGCGGCCGCTGCCGGCCGACGAGCCGCCTGTGCCGCCGGCCCCGTCGAACTACGAGGCGCCGCCGCCTCCGCCCGCCGCTCGCTACGAGCCGCCGCCTCCGCCCGCCGCCGGCTACGAGCCGCCGCCGGTGCCGCCGCCGCCGTCGACCTCGTCGCGCTCGTACGAGCCGCCGCCGGTGCCGCCGCCGCCGTCGACGTCGTCGCGCTCGTACGAGCCGCCGCCCGCCTCGTCAGATCGCGACGCGGCCTACGACCCGCCGCCGCGCACGCCGCCGCGGGCGTCCTCCGCCCCCGGCTACGACTCGCCGCCGGTCACGCCGCCGCCCACGCGCGAGGCCTGGATGGCCGACGACCGCCCGCGCGAACGGCCGGCGCCGAGGCCCGAGCCCGAGCCCGAGCCCGAATCCGGCGGCCTGTTCTCCCGCCTGCGCGGCGGCCGCAGGGCAAAGCACGACCGCCACCAGCAGCCGCCGCCGCCGGCGCACGACGCGGACCTCTTCGAGCCGGCGACGCGCCCGCCGAGCGGCCGCAAGGACCTCGAGCAGCCCGGAGTCGAGCACGAGCCCGACATCGTTGCCGCCGACGAGGAGCCCGACGTCGAGGACCTGCTCGAGGAGACGCCCGAGTTCCTCGAGGAGACGCCGGAGCACGATCGGCTCTGGTTCGAGCAGCGCCCCCCGCGCGACTTCAACTTCGACGACTGACACCGGGCGCCGCGCGTTGCGCCGCCGGCTGACCTGGCTCGACGTCTTCACGTCGACCCCGCTGGCCGGAAACCAGCTCGCCGTCGTCCACGACGCGGACGGCCTCGACGACGCCACGATGCTCGCGTTCGCCCGCGAGACGCGGCTGTCGGAGACGACGTTCGTGCAGTCGCCGACGGTCGCGGGCGCCGACTACCGCAACCGCATCTGGGCGATGCCGAGCGAGATGCCGTTCGCGGGGCATCCATCGCTCGGGACCGCCGTCGCCGTCGCCCGGGCGCGCGGCGAGGCAGGCGCGCGCTACGTGCAGCAGACGCGGGCCGGCCTGCAGCCGGTCGAGGTGCAGCTGGACGGAGACCGCGCGCGGGCATCGATGCTCCAGGAGCCGGCCGAGTTCGGCCCGCGCCCCGACCCGCCCGACGTGATGGCCGCCGCGGGGCTGACGATCTCCGCGGCCGACCCCCGGCTCGAGCCCCATGTCGTCTCGACGGGGCTCGCGCATCTCATCGTCCCGCTGAAGGACCGCGGCGCGCTGGCCGCCGCCGCACCTCGCCGGCAGCCGATGGAGGCGCTGCTCGAGCCGATCGGCGCGATCGTGATGTTCCTCGTCGCGATCGACGCCGACGCACGCCTGGCACACGCCCGCGGCTTCTTCCTCGATCGCGGCGCGATCATGGAGGATCCCGCGACCGGCTCGGCCGCCGGCCCGTTGCTCGCCTACGTCCGCGAGCGCGACGGCGGCGACGACCTCACGGTGCTCCAGGGCATCGAGATGGGGCGCCCGAGCCGGATCGACTGCACCTGGGCGGACGACCGTCCGCGCGTCTCAGGGGACGTCGTCGTCGTGGCCGACGGCCACGTGCTGCTTGCCTGAGTGCGTCCCGTTCGGCCGCGGCAGCACCTCGGCCGGCCCCTCGATCCACGCCTGCACGCGGTCGCCGGGGTGCCACGCAGGGAAGCCGAGCCGCCGCGAGCTGATGACCTGGCCGGACTCCAGGCGCAGCCCGACGAGCTGGTCGTGGCCGAAGAAGCGCCGTGTCACGACCTCGGCGTGCGCCGCGGTCGCCGGTCCGCTCATCCCGATCGCCACCGACTCCGGCCGCACGAGGACGTCGCAGGCACCTTCGACGTCGCCCGCGGGCAGGCTGCCGAGCTCGCAGCTCGCGCGGCCCCCGTGCGCGTCGCCGGGCAGCACCTCGATGTCACCGAGGAACGCCGCCATCCAGCGCGAGGCCGGCCGCAGGTAGACCTCCTCCGGGGTCCCGGCCTGCTCGACGCGCCCGTCGCGCATGACGGCGACCGTCTCGGCGATGCTCATCGCCTCCTCCTGGTCGTGCGTGACGAACAGCGCCGTGACGCCCGCCGTGCGCAGGATCTGCGAAACCTCCTGGCGCAGGCGGTCGCGCAGCGAGGCGTCGAGGTTGGAGAACGGCTCGTCGAGCAGGACGAGGTCGGGCGTCGGCGCCAGCGCCCGCGCCAGCGCGACGCGCTGCTGCTGGCCGCCGGAGAGCTCGTGCACCGGGCGCTTCTCGCAGCCCGCCAGGCCGACGAGCTCCAGCGCCTCGCCGATCCGTCCGGCATCGGGCTTGCGCCCCAGGCCGTAGCCGACGTTGCCGGCGACGTCCATGTGCGGAAAGAGCGCGTAGTCCTGGAACACCATGCCGATTCGCCGCTGCTCGGCGGGCACGAAGCGATCGGCGCTCGACACCACCTTCCCGCCGACGACGATCTCGCCGGAGTCCGGCCGCTCGAGCCCCGCGATCAGGCGCAGGGTCGTCGTCTTGCCGCAGCCGCTGGGGCCGAGCAGCGCGCACGTGCCGCCGGCGTGCAGCTCGAGGTCGGCGCCGTCGACCGCGTGCACCGCGCCGAAGGACTTGCGCAGCCCGCGCAGGCGCAGGCCGACGCAGGGCGGGACCTGCGCGCCGTTGGCGTTGAAGCTGCCGGTTGTCCCCTGGATCGCTATGAGCCCACGCTTCCCTTCGCGCTCAGAAGGTATAGCGGCGGCGCCGCGATCAGCAGCAGCAGCAGGGCCGGGATCGCGCTGGCCTCGTAGAAGCCGAACGACGTCTGGTGCCAGACGTCGGTCGCCAGCGTCTCGAAGCCGATCGGCGCCAGCAGCAGCGTCGCGGGCAGCTCCTTGAGCGCGTGCAGGAAGACGAGCGCCGCGCCGCCGAGCACGCCGCTTGCGACGAGCGGCGTCGTGATCGTCCGCAGCACCGCCAGCGGGCTGCGGCCGAGGCCGCGCGCGGCCTCCTCCAAGCGCGGCGGAACCTGCAGCAACGAGGCGCCGATCGGGCTGACCGCAAGCGGCAGGTAGTGGATCGCCAGCGCGAAGACGAGCACCGCGAGCGTCTGGTACAGCGGCAGCGCCACGCGCGTCGTGAAGAACACCAGCGCGAGCGCGACGACGATCCCCGGCAGCGCGTAGCCCGCGTAGCCGGCGCGCTCGACGACCCGCGTCACGATGCTCGGATAGCGCACCGACAGCAGCGCGACGACGATCGCCGCAAGGCTCGCCGCCACGGCAGCCGCGGCGGCGGCGAGCAGCGAGTGCCAGCCGTTGGACGCGAGCGTGCCGAGCTCGACGCCGCCGGAGATCTGCTTCGTCGCCCAGTAGAGCAGCACGCCCACCGGCAGGACGAGCGCGATCGCGACGACCGAGCCGCAGAACGCGAGCGCCGGCCAGCGCCAGCCGCCGAGCCGCACCGGCTGCGCCGGGCGCTGCGTTCCCGGGGTGGCGCGGTGAAGCGCGCGCGCCGCGCGCACGCGCGCGTAGAGCGCGAAGAGCACGAGCATCACGATCACGAGCACCATCCCGAGCGCCGCCGCCTCGGTGCGCCCGAAGCCCGACTCGTAGGCGATGTAGATGTCGCGCGTGAAGGAGTCGAAGCGCATGATCGAGACCGCGCCGAAGTCGCTGAGCACGTACAGGGCCACGAGCACCCCGCCGGCGCCGATCGCCGGCGCCAGCTGTGGCAGCACGACGCTGCGAAAGACGTCGCGCGGGCTGCGCCCCATGACGCGCGCGGCCTCCTCGAGCGACGGATCGATCCGCTGCAGCGCGCCGCGCAGCGGGATCAGCACGAGCGGATACGTGAACAGCGTGAGCACGAGGAACGCGCCCGTGAAGCCGTAGATCGACGGCAGCCGCTCGACGCCGAGCAGGTCCGCCAGCGCGCCGCGCGGGCCGAGCGCCGATACGAAGAGGTACGCGCCGATGTAGCTCGGGATCACGAGCGGCAGCGTCAGCAGCGTCGCCCAGATCCGCCGCCCCGGCAGGTCCGAGCGCACCGTCAGCCAGGCCAGCGGCACGGCGATCGCGATCGCCGTGCCCGTGACCGCCACGGCGAGCCCGAGGCTGCGCGTGATCAGCCCGGCCGTGCGGTCGGCGAACACCGCGTCGAGCGCCCCGCGCGCGTCGTCGAGCACGGCGAACACCAGGTACAGGGCCGGCAGCGCCGCGGCCAGCCCGACGACGAGTCCGAGGCCGAGCAGCGGCAGCGGCGGGCGCCGCGCGCCGAGCGCCCGCGCGGCCGGCGCAAGGCGGCGCCCGAGCGTGCGTCCCGCGGCCGCCGCGTCCACGGCCCCTACAGAGCCCCCGTCTCTCGCATCAGCCTCTGCGTCCCCTGCAGGTCGCCGAGCTTCGCGACGTCGACGTCGGGCGCCGGGATGTCCGCCAGCGGCTTGAGCTCCTTCGGCGCCTGGACGCCGGCGACGAGCGGGTACTCCTTGGAGCTCGTGGCGAAGTACGTCTGCGCCTCGTCGGAGAGCATCTGGCGCACGAACCGCAGCGCCTGCTCCCTGTCGTCGGACGACGCGAGCACGGCGACGCCGGCGGTGTTGACCAGCGAGCCGAGGCCATCGGGCGGGAAGTGCACCTTGACCGGATAGTCCGGATCCTCGGCCTGGGCCTCGGCGACGTAGTAGTGGTTGATCAGCCCGAGGTCGATCTCGCCCTTCGCGATCGCGTCGCGGATCGGGATGTTCGAGTCGTAGGTCTGCACGTCGTTGGCGACCATGCCCTCGAGCCACTTCCTGGCGACGTCCTCGCCCTCGACGAGCCGCAGCGCCGTGACGTAGCCCTGCATCGAGGCATTGCGCGGCGCCCAGCCGACGCGGCCCTTCCACTTCTCCTCGGTCAGCTCGAGCGGCGACGCCGGCAGCTCGGACTGCTCGACGTCCTCCCCGTAGGCGATCACCCGTGCGCGGCCGGTCACGCCGACCCAGGCGCCGGACTGCGACCGGAAGGCCTGCGGCACCTTCGCGAGGATGTCGGCCGGAAGCTCGAGCAGCAGGCCCTTCTGCTCGACGGCGTCCAGCGAGCCCGCGTCCTGGGCGAAGAAGAGGTCGGCGGGCGAGTTCCTGCCCTCCTCGAGGATCGTCGCCGCCAGCGACGGGCTGTCGCCGTAGCGCGTCTGCACGTCGAAGCCCGAGGCGTCCTCGTACAGCTTGACCGCCGGGCTGAGGATCGGCTGGATGCGTCCGGAGTACATCGTCAGCGTCCTCTCGTCCTCCGACGAACCGCAAGCGGTCAGCCCGCCGAGCAGCAGCACAAGCGCTGCAAGCGGTGCAAGGCGACGGATTGGCATCCTCTGCGCTTTCCTCCTCGGTGGGTGCGGCCTGGCGTAGCGGCGCATCTTAGGGCAGCCTAACGCGTTGCGCATGACGACCCGCCTACTCCTCAGCGCCGTGCTCGCCTGCCTCGTGCTCGCGGCGCTCTCGCTGCTCGTCGCCGACGAGCCGGTCTACGACGCCTGGGCGTGGCTCGTCTGGGGCCGGGAGCTCGCGCGGCTCGAGCTCGACATGACGAGCGGCCCCGCGTGGAAGCCGCTGCCGGTCGTGCTGGCGGCAGCGCTCTCGCTCGCCGGTGACGCGGCGCCGCAGCTGTGGCTCGTCGTCGTCCGCGCGGCGTGGTTGACGGCGGTCGTCCTCGCCGCGCAGGTCAGCCTCATGCTGACCGCCGGGCGGCCGCCGGCGGCGCGGCTCGCCGGTGCCGCGTTCGCCGCGCTGGGCGTCGTGCTGCTGGCCGACGAGGTGACGCCGTGGTCGCGCCAGGTCGCGGGCGGGATGGCGGAGCCGCTGCTCGTCGCGCTCGTGCTGGGCGCCGTCGGCGCCGGGCTCGCGGGGCGCCCGCGCACGGCGCTCGCGCTCGGCGCCCTCGCGGCGCTGACACGGCCCGAGGCATTCGCGCTGCTGGCCGTCTACGCGCTGTGGTGCCGGCGCTCGCAGCCGCGCACGCGGCGGCTGGCGCTCGGCGTGGCGCTCGCGGTGCCGGCTCTGTGGCTGCTTCCCGAGCTGCTCGCCGGCGGGCGCGCGGGCGCCACGCGCGCGCAGACCGCGACGAGCGAGCCGCTGGAGGCGCTCGGGTGGGCGCTGGCGGCGCCGCTGGCGATCGCCTGGCCGCTGACGCTCGCGGCGCTGCACGACCGCCGCGCCCGGGTGCTCGCCGCCGGCGCCGCCGGCCTCGTCGCGATCGTCGCCGCGATGACGCTCGCCGGCTTCGCCGGCCTGCCGCGCTTCACGGCGCCCGCGGCGGCGCTCGTCGGCGTCCTCGGCGGCGCCGGGCTGGCGGCGCTGCTCGCCCGATGCGTCCGTCCGCGCGGATCGATCGTCGCGCTCGGCGCCGCGGCCCTGGCGCTGACCGTGCTCGCGCTGCCCGGGCGCGTCGCGGAGCTGGCGGACGGCTGGCGCACCGCCGCGCGCGACGGCGTGTCGCACGATCGCCTGCGCGCCGTGGCGGGCGCCGTCGGCCGCGACCGTCTGCTGGCCTGCGGGCGGCTCGCCACGAGCGAGACGCTCGTCCGCACGGCGCTGGCGTGGAGGCTGGGCGTGCCGCTGTCGGCCGTCGTGAGCTTCGCTGACCCGCCGCGCCTGTCGGGCGCCTTCGTCGTCGACCTCGAGGCGCGTCCGCAGCTGCGCGAGGTCATGGGCGGCGTCGCCACGCAGGTCGCGCGCAACGGCGAGTGGAGGGTCTACTCGATCGACTGCCCCGCGACGGCGAGCTCGTCGCGGCCGGCGCGCAGCGCAGGGGTCACGGGCGCGACGCGGTAGGGCTGCGCCTGCGGCCGTGCCTCCTCGTGGTACTCGTCGTCGGCGTTGACCGCCCACAGGTCGTGGCCGGCCTTCGTCCGGACGTTCTCGACCGCGCGCAGCGCCGTCAGCATCGAGTGGTCGGAGTTGTTGTAGCGGTGCAGCCCGTTGCGGCCGATCTGCTGGAGGTTCTCGATTGCCTCCAGCCAGCGGCGGATCGTCGCGACGCGCGCCTCGTAGTCGGCGTCGTAGATCGGATAGGCCTTCGGCACGCGGACGACGTGCCCGGCCTCGACGCGGTCGGCAGGGGCGAGGCCGATCGCGTCGAGCTCCCCGGTCGCGCGGGCGACGAGCTGCGCGTCGGTGGCGTTCCAGAGGTCGTCGCCCTCGAAGCAGAAGTACTCCATGCCGACGCACGTGCGCTGAGGATCGGGAACCATCGCCGGGCTCCAGGCGCGGAAGTTCTGGATCCGGCCGACGTGCACGCCCGGATCGTGCACGTAGATCCAGTTGTCGGGAAACAGGTCCTCGCCGCGCACGACGAGCGCGACGGTCAGGAAGTCGCGGTAGCGCAGCCCGGCGGCGGCTTCGCGCACGTCGCCGGGCGGCGGCGGGTCGGCGAGCGCGACGACGTCGCGCAGCGGCAGCGTGGAGATGACGCTGTCGACGCCGACGCGCTCGCCCGCCGCGTGGACCGCCGCGACGTGGCCGTCGTGCAGCTCGATGCGCTCGACGCGGGCGCCGAGCCGGACCTGCCCGCCCGCCGCAACCGTCGCGGTTGCCATCGCCTCCCACATCTGACCGGGCCCGTGGCGCGGATAGTGAAAATGCTCGATCAGGCTGCGTACGTCGCCGCCGTCGTTGAGCAGCGCGGCGCGGACGAGCCGCGAGAACGACAGCGTGCGGATGCGCTGGGCTGCCCAGTCGGCGCTGATCTGCGACGTGCAGACACCCCACACCTTCTCGGTGTAGCTCTTGAAGAACAGCTCGAACAGGCGCCGCCCGAAGCGGTCGCAGACCCAGTCCTCGAACGACTGCGGCGTGCGGCTGCGCAGCCCGCGGCGCGCAACGGCGAGCGCGTAGGAGCCGCCGCAGCGGACGAGCTCGGCGGCACCGACCTTGCGCAGGACGTCGGCCAGGCGCAGCGGGTAGTCGATGAAGCGCCCGCGCCAGTAGATCCGCGACAGGCGCTCGCGGACGAGCAGCTCGTCGCCGAGCACCTCGTGCCACAGCGCCTGCACCTCGTCGGACTTCGTGAAGAAGCGATGCCCGCCGAGATCGAAGCGGTAGCCGTCGCGCACGACGGTGCGCGCGAGGCCACCGACCTGATCGCCCGCCTCGAGGACGACGACGGGTCGTGCGCTCCGTGCGAGCACGTAGCCTGCCGTCAGTCCAGCCGGTCCGCCGCCCAGCACGGCGCATCGCTCTTCCCGCGTGCTTCCCATTGTTAGGGCACTCTAACTTAGGCTCTCCTAACGTGCTCTCCGTCGTCATCCCAGCCACCGATGCGCCAGCAACCCTCGGGCGCTGCCTCGCTGCGCTCGCGCGCTCCAGCGAGCCGCACACGGTCGAGGTGGTCGACCTTCCGCGCGGCGGCGGGCCGGCCGCGGCGCGCAACGCGGGCGTCGCGCGGACGGACGGCGACATCGTCGTCTTCGTCGACGCCGACGTCGAGGTCGATCGCGAGGCGCTGCGTCGCCTGCGCGAGGCGCTCGAGCACGACGGCGCGCTGGACGCCGTCTTCGGCGCCTACGACGAGCACCCCGCCGCCGCGGCGACCGTGTCGCGCTTTCGCAACCTCCTGCACCACCACGTGCACGCCACCGCCGCCGGACCGGCGACGACGTTCTGGGCCGGGCTGGGCGCGGTGCGCCGCACGGCGTTCGACGCCGTCGGGGGCTTCGACGCCGTGCGCTACCCGCGTCCGTCGATCGAGGACATCGAGCTCGGGATGCGCCTGCACGCCGCCGGCCACCGGATCGCGCTGGACCCGCGCGTGCGCGGCACGCACCTCAAGCGCTGGACCCTGAGCTCGATGCTGCGCACGGATCTGGCCGCCCGCGGGGCGCCCTGGGTGGCGCTGCGACTCGAGCGCGGCGGCGACGGCGGCGCCGCGCTCAACCTCTCCTGGCGCCACCGCCTGGCGGCGGGCGCCGCGCTGCTGACCGCCGCCGCCGCCGTCACCGGCCGCGGCCGCTGGGCGGCCGTCGCGCTCGCGGCGACGGTCGCTCCGAACGCGCGCTTCTACGCGCTGCTGGCGCGGCGCGGCGGCCCGCGCCTGGCGCTCGCCGGCGTGCCGCTGCACCTCCTCCACCACCTGACGGCCGCGGCATCGCTGCCCGCCGGCCTGCTGCTGTGGGTGCGCACCCGATGAGCGATCCGCCGCTGCGGCTGGGGCTCGTCGGCTGCGGCCGCGTCGCCGAGCTCGGGTACGCGCCCGCCGCGCAGGCCGCCGAGGGCGTCGAGATCGTCGCCGTGAGCGATCCCGACCGTGCGCGGCGCGGGCTGCTGGCGGGCAAGCTCGGCGCGTCCGGGCACGCGCGCCTTGACCAGCTGCTGGCCGCGGGCCCGCTCGACGGGATCGTCGTCTGCACGCCGCCCGAGGACCACGAGCAGGCCGCGGTCGCCGCCGCGCAGGCCGGGCTCACGGCGCTCGTCGAGAAGCCGCCGGCGGCCGACGCCGCCGGCGCGCTGCGGCTCGCAGCGCTGCGGCCCGCGCCCTGGCTGGGCTTCAACCGGCGCTTCGATCAGGGCGTCTCGCTGGCCGGGAAGGTGCCGGCGGAGGGCGACCTCGAGCTGAACATGGTCCTGCACTACCGCCGCAGGTCGTGGCGCCCGGTCGCCCGCGGCGACGACGCGATGCTCGACCTGGCGCCGCATCTCATCGACCTCGCCCTGTTCCTGACGGCGTCGCTGCCGCTCGCGGTTCGCGCCCACAGCACGCGCGAGCACGCCGGTCTCGTCCTCGGCATGACGCGCGCCGAGGCGAAGATCGAGTGCTCGACGAGCCGGCCCCACCACGAGCTGGTCGAGATCAGGCGCCCCGGCGGCCGCCGCCTCGCCGCCACCGAGCACGGCGGGCGCGTCAGCGCCGTGGTGGGCCGGCTGAGGCCGGGCGCGCACCCGCTCGTGCGCTCGCTGACGCTGCAGCTCGAGGCCTACGCGCGCGCCCTGCGCGGCGGCGATCCGGGCCCGCTGGCGACCGCGGGCGAGGGCGCGGCGGTCATGCGCGTGCTCGACGCCGCGCGCCGCTCGGACGCCGTCGGCGGCGACACCGTCACGGTCGAGGGCGTCGAGGTGCAGCCGTGATCTGCGCGCTGCGGTTCGGCGCCCGGGTGCAGCCGTGATCTGCGTCCTGCAGTTCGACGCCGCCAGCGTCGCGGTCGTCGACCGGATGCTCGCCGCCGGGCGCCTGCCCGTGCTCGCGGGCCTGATCGAGCGCGGCGGGCGCGTCGCGCTCGAGACACCGGCCGACCACTTCGCCGCCGGCGCCTTCCACACCCTCTACAGCGGCGTCGAGCTCGCCGATCACGGCCTCTTCTATCCCTTCCAGTGGGACGCCGCCTCGCAGCGCGCGCGCTACATGACCGCCTTCCCCGCGCCGCCGGCGATCTGGGAGCGGCTCGCGCGCGCAGGGCTGCGGACGCTCGCGATCGATCCCTACGAGAGCCGCCCGCCGCGCGACTGGAAGGGCACCTACGTCTGCGGCTGGGGCTTTCGCGACCGCGTCGTGCTGCCGCGCTGGTCGCTGCCGGCGCGCGCGGGGGCGGAGCTGGCCAAGCGCCATGGCAGCGGCCCGCACGCGACGGAGATCTTCGGCCGGCCGACCGTCCGCGAGCTGCTGGCGCTGCGCGAGAAGCTCGTCGCCGCGCCCGCGCGCGTCGCAACCGCGGCGATCGAGCTGCTCGCCCGCGGCGATCGCTACGACCTCAGCTGGCTGACGTTCAGCGCCGCGCACCTCGCCGGCCATCAGTTCTGGGATCTGTCGCAGCTCGCCGAGGAGCCGGGCGAGCGCGAGCGCGAGCTGCTGCAGACCGCGCTGCAGGACGTCTACGCGGCCGTCGACGCCGCGTTCGGGCGGGTGCTCGCGGCGCTGCCGCAGGACACCGACGTCATCGTCGCCTCCGCCGTCGGGATGGACGTCAACAGCTCGCGCGCCGACCTCCTGCCGCAGATGCTCGCGGCCGTGCTGAACGGCGGGCCGCTGGCGAGCGACGGCGACGGCGCGGGCGCGATCTGGCGCCTGCGCGCAGCGATCCCGGCCGGCGCGCGCGGCGCGATCGCGCGCGCCCTGCCCGACCGCGTCGCGCTCGGGCTGACGGCGCGCCTGGAGCTGCGCGGCATCGACTGGGCAGAGACGCCCGCGTTCTGCCATCCCGCCGACAACCAGGGCTACATCCGGCTGAACCTGCGCGGCCGCGAGCGCGACGGGATCGTCGAGCCGGGCGAGGCCGACGCGCTGCTGGACACGATCGCGCAGGGGCTGGAGACCTTCCACGATCCGGACGGAGAGCCCGCGGTCGCGCGCGCCGACCGCGTCCGCGATCACCATGCCGGGGCGCGCGCCGACCAGCTGCCGGACCTCGTCGTCGGCTGGAGCGAGCGCCCGGCGACGACGCTCGCCGGCGTCCACTCCGCGCGGTTCGGCGACGTGCTGCGGCGCGGCAGCGGCAGCGGTCGCTCGGGCAACCACACCCCCGGCGACGCCTGGGCCGTCGTCGTTCCGGGCACCCACGCTTGCGCGCCGGCCAACGGGAGGTCGCCGCGGCTGGCCGACGTCGCCGCCACCGTCGCCGCGGTCTGCGGCGTCGAGCGCGACGGCCTGGCCGGCGAGCCACTGCTGCGGTAGCTCGGGTCCGTCGGCCGCGAGTGGCTAGCGACCGAGCCGCTGTCGCACCAGCTCGCCGGCGACTCCGGCGGCGACCGCTGCCTGCGCAAGCGCGACGAGCGCCGCCGTCCCGGCGCCCGCCCGTGCCGACCTGCGCGCGAGCTCGCGGTAGAAGTCCGCGCCCGCCGGCGCGCCCCCGGCGTCGCGGAAGCCGACCGCGCCGCGGCCGTAGCGCAGCTGCTGGCGCAGCAGCCCGCCCACGCCGAGCTGCGGTCGGTGCACGACGACCGCCCCGGGCACGTGGCGCAGCACGGCGCCCGACGCCACGAGCCGGGCGCACCAGTCGCGATCCTCGCCAGCGGCGAGCGCGAACGACTCGTCGAACGGCAGGCCGGCGAACGTGTCGGCGTGGCAGGCCAGGTTGCAGGTCGGCGCGAAGCGCAGGCCGCCGGTGGCGCCGTCGCGCGACGTCGTCATCAACGTGTTGGTCAGCAGCTGTGCCGCCTCGGCGGCGCCGCCGCCGCGCGGATCGGCGATCGTCGTGCCGGCCGCCGCCCCACCCGTCGAGCACGCCGCGGCCATGCGTTGCGCCCACCCCGGGCCCGGCTCGCAGTCGTCGTCGGTGAAGCAGATCACGTCGCCGCGCGCGGCGCCGGCGCCGAGGTTGCGGGCGGCGGCGGGACCGGCGACGCCGGCCAGGATCACCCGTGCGGCCGGCACCTGGACCTCGCCGCGACCGTCGTTGACGACGACGATCTCGAGCTCGTCGCCGCCCTGCCCGCGCGCCAACGCGGAGACGCAGCGCGTCAGCGCCTCGGGCCGGTCGCGCGTCGGCACGACGACGGAGATCATCGGGGCCGCCGCATCGCCGCCGAGGTCGCGGCAATCGCCGCAACCACGCCCGCCGGCATCGCCGCCGAAGCGCCGCTCGCACCGGCCTGCGCCACGGCGGGCAGCGCTGCGGTCACGGCGGGCAGCGCTGCGGCCACGGCGACGGCGCCCAGCACGAGCAGCATGAGCGCGCGCGGCACGAGCCCTGGGACGGTGGACATCACGCTCCTCACGGTCCGGTGGTCACGCGGTCGCGGTCGCGGTCGCGGTCGCGGGCAGCGTACGCCGGATTCCTCCCGCAGGTCGACGCATGGGGGAGCGCCTGCGCCGCAAGCGGCGCGCGTCCGTCCCCGGCGCTCCTGCTCCGCGCACGCCGCGGATCTCGGTGCGTCCATCGCGACCGCGCGACATCGTCGCGCGCGCTGCTAGCTTCGACGCGCGATGACGGATGGCAGCGGGTCGATCATCAGGCGTGTCGCGTCTGGCGTGGGCTTGGCCGTGCTCGCGGCGTGCCTCGTCGTCGCGGCCGACCTGTTCGGCGCGCGCGCGGCGCTGTTCGGGTCGGCGACGCCGCCGCCGCGAGCGTCGGCCTTCAGCCGTGTCGACAGCTCTGCCGCCGCACCGCGCTCGGTGTTGCGCTCGCAGCCCTGGTGGCAGCAGGTGGGGCGCCATCGCGGCACCGGCAGCAGCGTGCCCGGCCTGTTTCGCATCGCCGAGGGCGCGATCCAGTGGCGCGTGACGTGGCGCTGTGAGAGGGGCCGGTTCGTCGTGCGGACGCCGGGCGATGCGGAGGCGTTGATCGACGAGCCCTGTTCTGGTGGACGACGGAGGCTGGAGGTGACGAGGATCCCGTCGGGCGGGTTGCAGGTGCACGCCGATGGGCGTTGGGCGGCTCACGTCGAGCAGCAGGTCGACGTTCCGCTCGTCGAGCCGCCGCTCCCGGCGATGCGCGCACCGGGCGCGAGCACGGTCGCGACCGGCGACTTCTACCGCATCGACCAGGTCGGCCGTGGCCGTGCGACGATCCACCGCCTTGCCAGCGGGCGCTACGCGCTGCGACTGGACGACTTCTACGTGTCGGCGAACATCGACCTCGAGATCCGCTTGAGCCCGCTTCGCAAGCCGCGGACGACGCGTCAGTACCAGAGCGCGCCGGCTCGTCTGCTGGCGCCGCTGGACGTCACCACCGGATCGATGAACTTCCTCGTCCCGGCCGGCGTCGATCCGCGGCGCTACGGCTCGCTCGTGATCTGGTGTCCGATAATCGCCAGCGCGTACGCGGCCGCAACGCTCGAGCCTCGCCGGCCGGCCGGCGGACGCGCGTCCTGATGGCAAGGCCGCGCCGGAACCGCGGTTCGAGCGTCGTCGCGGCGACGACGTCGGCGGGGACGGCGGCGCCACCGATGCCGCCGCCTCCTGCCGCGCCGCCCGTGCCGACGGGTCCGCGACTCGTGCTCGGCCGCCGCACGATCCCGGTCGTGCTGCCCAACCGCCGCGATCCGCGACTCAAGCTGTCGGCGATCATCGTCACGCTGCAGGTGCTCGGGCAGACCGTCCTCGACTTCAAGGTCTCGATCGCGCAGATCCTGATCACGATCGCCACCTGCGCCCTCGTCGACATGGCGGTCACGCTCAAGCGCCAGGGCATCCTCGCGTGGCCCGCCAGCGCGCTTCTGACCGGCAACAGCATCGCGTTCATCCTGCGCACCAACGGCACCCAGCACGGCGACTGGTGGAGCCTCAACGGCATCGAGTGGTTCATCGTCGCCGCACTCGTCTCGCTGCTCGTGAAGTACCTCGTGCGGCCCGGCGGACGCCACCGCTTCAACCCCTCCAACGTCGGGATCGTCGCGGCGCTGCTCGTCATCGGCCCCGTCCACGTCTTCCCCCAGTATCTGTGGTGGGGACCGCTCGACGCGCCCGTGCTCGCCGCGCTCGTGGTGATCGTGCTCGGCGCGCTGTGGATCCTGCGGGCGGTGAGGATGCTCGCGATGGCGCTCTCCTTCCTCGTCCCCTTCGGCGCGCTGATCGCGATCTTCGCTGCCGCCGGCAACAGCTTCGTGGCGATCTGGAGCCAGACGCCGATCAGCGGCTTCGACTACTGGCTGAAGATCTGCACCTCGCCGGAGCTGCTCGTCTTCGTCTTCTTCATGATGTCCGACCCGGCGACCGCCGCGAAGACACCACGCGGGCGGATCATCTACGGCGCCGCGACGGCGCTCGTCGCCGCCGGGCTGGTGTCCGCTCAGCCGACCGAGTACGGCATCAAGGTCGCGATCCTGGCGAGCCTCACGCTCGTCTGCGCGTTCGTCCCCATGATCGACGCCGCCGCCAGGCGGGTCAGCGCGCGACGCGACGCCCTCGCACATGCGCCGCCAGCCGCACGACGGTTGCGCCCTGCAGGCCTGCGCGCGGTCAGCGCGACGACCATCGCCGTCGTGATGATCGCCGTCACGGCGGTCGTGGGAACGGCCGCGCTGGCCGACAACCGGGACCTCGTCTACATCGAACGCGGGCTCACCGGGCCGCGCAACGCGCAATAGCCGGTAGACGCGCAAACAGCCGGTAGACGCATCCGCCTACCCGGTCTTGGCCGAGACCGTCCGAGATCGCGGCCCACGTCGGCCGGAGACGTTGTCGCGGGCTGCGATCGAGTAGTGGTAGGTCGTGCGCCGCCGCAGCTCGTTGACCGTCAGCCTGATCGTGACGCCGACCTCGGTCACCGCGAAGCTGCAGCTCCCTCCGCAGAGCGATGTCGCGCGGTCGAACTGACGTGTCGTGCGAATCGGGCGCCGCGACTGCTTGACCAGGTAGCGTCGCGCGGCCGGTGGCTTGGATCCGTCGGTGCCCGTCGCGTCGAACCGCAGCAGAACGGTCCGCGCCGAGGAGCGGGACGCCACGACGGATCGCACGCGCCCGGGCATGCGCCCGTAGCGCTTCACGCACAGCCTGCGCCGGACGGCGGCGGTCCTGGCGACTGCGCGCAGGACGCGTGAACGTACCCGTGGGTTGCGGTGGCGCCGCCGGGCGCTGCGGCGCGCGCTGCGCATCCTGCGCGTCGCGGACGCGCGGCAGGCGCGCAGGTCGGCAGCACGCCGCTGCTGCACGCGCAGAGCCTCCTCGAGCGGGTCGACGACAGGAGCGGGAGCGGGCGGCGGGACGACCGGCGCCGCTGCCAACGGCGCGAGACCGGGGATGGCGGGGGGCGGGACCGGAGGCGGTGGATCGAGGTTGACGGGGCCGACGGCGGCCGGTGCCTCGTCGTCTCCGACGTTGCTCTCGTTGGCGTAGCCAAGCCGGCCGTAGCGACCTTCTCCCCAGCAGCGCAGGCTCGCGTCGGCGAGCCGCGCGCACGTGTGCGTGGCGCCGGCGCTGACCGCGGCGGCGGGCCCGCCGACGGCGACCGCCTGCACCGTGGCGGGCGTCTCGTCGTCTCCGACGTCGTCGGTGTTCGCGTAGCCGAGCCGCCCGAGGGCGCCCGGGCCCCAGCAGCGCACGGCCCCGCCGGCAAGCCGCGCGCAGGTGTGGTTGCCAGCGCTGATCGCCGTGGCCGGGCCGCCGAGGGCGACCGGATCGACGGTGGCGGGCGTCTCGTTGTCGCCGATCCTCATCTCGTCTGCGTAACCGAGGCGTCCGTCGGCGCCGTTGCCCCAGCAGCGCACCGCCCCGCCGTCGAGCACGGCGCAGGTGTGGAAATCGCCTGCGCTGATCGCGGTCGCGTCGGCCCCCAGGTCGACCGGCCCGGGAAGCGACCCGGGAGTCTCGTCGTCGCCGATCGTGTCGGCGTTGCCGTAGCCGAGCCGGCCGTCGCCGCCGAAGAGCGTCCCGTTGGTGCCCCAGCAGCGCACGCTTGCGTCGTCGAGCAGCGCGCAGGTGTGCGCGGCGCCTGCGCTGATCGCGGTGGCGGTGCGGCCGGGGCCGAGGTCGACCGACGCAAGCGAGCCCGGGACCTCGTCGTCGCCGATCGTGGCGCCGTCACCGTAGCCGAGCCGACCGTCTTCGCCGAAGCCCCAGCAGAGGACCCTGCCGGTGTCGAGTACCGCACAGGTGTGGGCGCCACCGGCGCTGATCGCCCTCGCGGTGCGACCGGCGCCGAGGTTCACCGCACCAGCCGCGGCAGGGCTCTCGTCGTCGCCGATGTCGTTCTCGTTGCCATAGCCCAGGCGTCCGTCGCCGGCGAAGCCCCAGCAGCGGACGCTGGCGTCGTCGAGCACGGCGCAGGTATGGAACTCGCCGGCGCTGATCGCAGTGGCGGTGCGGCCGGCTCCGAGGTTCACCGCAGCGGCCGCAGCGCGGGCGAGGGCACGATGACGAGCGCGCCGGCGGGAATCGATTGCGGTGAGGACTGCGCCCAGGGCTACGCTCCCGGAGCGGTCGTCACGCTGACGGCGGCTCCGGCCGCCGACGGATCGTCGTTCGCCGGATTCGCGGGCTGCGACAGCTCCCCGACCGCCACGACATGTGAGGTGACCGTCGACGCGCTGAAGACGGTGACAGCCACCTTCACCGATCCCAATCCCGCTCTCACCGTCACCAAGGAGGGCTCGGGCGCAGGCAAGGCGGGCACCGGCGAGGGGACGGTCACGAGCGCCCCCCCGGGGATCGACTGCGGCGTCGACTGCACGGAGGAGTACGCCGCCGGCACCGACGTAACGCTGACCGCGACGCCGCCGCGGGATCCACGTTCGACGGGTTCCGCGGTGGCGGATGCAGCGGCACGGTTACCACGTGCACCGTGAGCGTCGATGCGGCGACGACCGTGACGGCGATCTTCAGCGGCCCGCTGCTGACGGTGACGAAGGCCGGTGACGGCACCGGCACGGTCGTCAGCGACCCGCTCGGCGTGAGCTGTGGCGTCGACTGCTCGGAGGACTACGAGGCGGACACGGTCGTAACGCTGACGGCGAGCTTCGGCACCAGCACGGTCGCGGGTGGCACGGGCTCCACGTTTGCGGGCTTCACGGGCTGCGCCACCACGCCGACCGCCAGGATCTGCATGGTGACGATGGATCAGGCCAGGACGGTGACGGCGACCTTCGTCGACAACCCGACGCTCACGCTGACCAAGGCGGGCACGGGGACCGGCACGGTCACCAGCAGTCCGGCGGGACTCAACTGCGGCACGACCTGCGTGCGCGACTTCGCGATCGGATCGACGGTGACGCTGACGGCGACACCGGCCGCCGGCTCGGTGTTCGGCGGCTTCAGCGGCTGTACCACGACGCCGACCGACAACACATGCACCGTGGCGGTGGATCAGGCGAAGGCGGTGACGGCGACGTTCACGCTGATCGAGTATCCGCTCCCCGCGCCGCCGCCGCCGCCCGCGCCGCCCGCGCCGCCGCCGCCGCCCGCGGCTCCCGCCGGCAAGTTCACGGCCAAGCTGTCGCTTGCCCGAGCGAGGATCGAGCGCGGCAACCGCGTGCTCGACGTGCTGGCGCCGATCACGTCACGGGCGTCGGGACGCGTACGTGTGGAGCTGCACGCGGCCGGCCGGCGGTTCCGCTTCACCGCGCCGATCGACCCGGTCAACGGCAGGATCCGCTTCCGTCAGCGGATCCCGGCCGCGCAGGCGCAGATGGGCACGGGGATCATCACGATCACGTACGCCGGCGACGCCGACACGCGGCCGCAGAGCGTGCGGCTGCGGGCCGCGTTCCGGCCTGCGGTGCTGAGGCTCGAGCGTCCGCGCATCGTCGACGGACGGGTACGGGCCTCGGGCACGGTCAGCGATCTCGCCCGCGGCGTGGTGCGTCTGCAGCTGGAGTACGACCGCGGCGGTGAGACGCGCGTCGTCCGGTTCCGGGCGCAGATCAGCGACGGGCGGTGGTCGCTGAACGAGCGGCTGTCCTCGACCGAGCTCGCCGGCATCGCCCAGCGCCAGGGCAGCGTGCACTCCTACACGCTGTTCACCGGCTATCTGCCGGCACGCATGCGCGGAGAGATGCGCTCGTTCCAGGTGCTCCCCAGCAGCTGAGCCGACGAGCAGGGTGCTGTCACGGGCCGTTCTCTCGCGGACGGCCCGTCAGCGCATCTGCTTCTCGGGACCGCAGGAACAGGGCATCCTGCGCTGTGCTCGCATGGTGCCAGCCGGGATCGAACCGGTGATCTCCTGCCTGCAGAGCGACCGTCCTCCATCGCGGACAGCGCAGACGGGCACCGTTTACCGGCATTTGGCCGCGATGCTCTCACGCCGAGACCTCCCACGGCACGTCGAAACGCTCGCCACGTCGCAGGAACCCGGAGGTCATCATCGACAAGGCGGAGCGCGTCGTTGAGGTGTGCGCCGTGCTGCGGCCCCGCGACGTAACGGTGATGCCGAGCTCGTCCTGCTCGGCCGAACGGTGCCCTGGTCGCCGAGGAGCTGTGCCGTCGCGTGAGCATCGGAGCCTCCTTGAGTTGAACGTGACACCGGTCACCCATCTTGCATTGCCGTCGGGGCCCGCTGTAGTGTCGCCACGACTGCCGACGCGCCAAGTCCGCCGCACGCTCGGGGCGGGCGCGACACGTGGCAGGCGTCGGTGCGGCGCAGGTCCCGGTAGGGGTGCAGGAACCGGCCGCAGCTAACCAGCTCCAAGCAGCCCGGCGGCGATGCCGCGCTGCATGCCGAGAGGAAGGCATCGGTACGGGATGACCCCGGATGCGAACAGCGCAGGCGCCGGCGGCGCAGCGGCGGCGAAGCTCGACGTCCGCCTGCGCCAGCGCCTGGACGAGCTGGCTGCGGCGCCGCCGGACACTGCCCCCGCCGCAGCGGGCGCCCGCGTCGGCGTCTTCGTCACGTTCACGGGGGACCTGGCGGCGATCGAGCGCGCGGGGCTTCACACCGAGTCGGTCGCGGGGACGATGGCACTGGGGACGATCGCGGCCGGCGACCTCGAGCGCGTGGCCGCGGTCGACGGAGTCATCTCGATCGGCGGATCCGCCCCACAGGAGATCGACCTGCACACGAGCGTCCCCGAGATCAACGCCGACGACGTCCGCACGGGGGCGCTCGGGCTCGACGGCAGCGGCGTGATCGTCGGCGTCGTCGACTCGGGCATCGACGTCTTCCACCACTCTTTTCGCAAGGCCGACGGGACGACGCGAATCCTGTCGGTCCTCGACCTGACGATGGGTCAGACGATCTCGCTCACCGGCGCACCGACGGGCGGGACGTTCCAGCTGCGCTGGACGGCGCCCGCCCCCGCGTCCGGGACGCCCGCGCCGACGCCGCAGACGACTGCGCCGATCGCGTTCGACGCCGCGGCGCCGGCGATCCTCAACGCGCTCGAGGCGCTCGGCAACATCGAGCCCGGGCACGTCCAGGTCACCGGCAACCTCGCACCGGACAACCGCGTGCTGGTGGAGTTCGTCGGCCCTCACCTGACCAAGCTCGTCGATCTGATGGTGGCCGTTCCCGCTCTGACCGGCGGCACCTCACCGGGCGTCAGCATCATCCGCGGCCGCGAGTTCACGCAGGAGCAGATCAACCAGAACCTGACCGCGCCGGGCGCGCCGTTCACGACCGACACCGACGGGCACGGCACCCACGTCGCCGGCACGGCCGCCGGCGACGGCTCGCAGGCGGACGGCTGCAACGGCGCCGGCTACTACGTCGGCGTCGCGCCCGGCGCCGACATCATCGCCGTCAAGACGACCTTCCGATCCGCCGACACCGCGCGCGGCATCGCGTACATCTTCGAGCGGGCCGCCGCGCAGTTGCCCCAGCCCAAGCCGGCCGTCGTCAACCTCAGCCTCGGCGGGGGCCGCGGCGCGCGCAACGGCAGCGCCGACTCCGAGCGCTGGCTCGACCAGCAGCTCCACGACGCCGCCGGCGACCCGATCCCGGGACGCGCGATCGTCAAGTCCGCCGGCAACGACGGCGGCCTCTACGACCACGACCACCCCGAGCTGGCGACCTCGACCTACAGCGGCGGCCGCCACGCCCACGTGCAGCTCGCCGCCAACCAGGCGAACCTCCCGCCGCTGCAGCTCATCGTCGAGCCCCGCGACCGCACGCGCGACGAGGTCGACATCTGGTACGCCGGCGGCGCCCGCGTGCAGGTCAACGTCACCTCGCCCGCGCCGGGCTCGGCGACCCTGCCGGCCCCGGTCAATCCGAACGGCGCGTCGGGACCGTTCCCCGTCGCCGGCAACACCGTCCGCGTCTTCTCGACGCTCAACGACGCCGTCCCCAACCGCCATGAGATCGTCATCCAGATCGACCCCGCGCCGGCGGTTTCGATCACCCCCGGCACCTGGCTCATCCAGCTCAGCGAGACGGCCGGCGCGGCGACCGACGTCGACCTCTGGATCGCGGCCGGCGACGGCGTCTTCCCGCGCTTCCATCGCACGCAGCAGTCGCGCACGCGGACGCTGACGATCCCCGCCACCGCCCAGAGCGTCATCTGCGTGGGCGCCTACAACGCCGCCGACAGCACGCTGGCGGAGTTCTCCAGTCGCGGCCCGACGACCGAGCTGCCGGTCGACCCGACGCCGCAGCGCATCAAGCCCGACCTCTGCGCGCCCGGGGTCGGGATCATCGCCCCGAAGACGGGCGCGCGGCCGAGCGACGCCTGCTGCGAGTGCTGCGTGGACTTCTACAAGCCGCTGGACGGCACGAGCATGGCCGCGCCGCACGTCACGGGCATCGTCGCGCTGCTCTTCCAGCGCAACCGCAACCTCACCTTCGAGCAGGTGCGCGCGCACCTGATGGCCAGCGGGCGCTCGCCGGACCCGATCACCGGCCCGACGCTGCCCAACAGCGACTGGGGGACCGGCAAGGTCGACGCGCTGGTGAGCGCCGCGGGCGTGCCGCCGTCGGCCAGCGGCGAGGACGCCGCACGCAGCGTCGCGCTGCGCCGGGGCGGGCTGCGCGTCGTGCCCGGGGACGAGCCGATCGTCCTGCCCGCCGGCGCGTACATGTCCGCCCACCTACCGGCCGAGCTGCGCGTGCGCGAGCTTCAGCGCCGCGTCGGCGCCGGCGCGACCGGTCAGCTCGCGGCGGCGCTCGTGAGCACGCACGTCGACGAGGTGCTGCGGCTGATCGAGTCCAACCGCCGGGTCGCGCTCGCGTGGCATCGCATGCACGGCCCCGTGCTGCTGCGCCTGCTGCTCGCAGCCGAGGAAGCCGACGGTGCGCCGCTCCTGCCCCGCACCCTCGGCGGGGAGCCCCTC